>NZ_JBEXHV010000001.1:411559-960822 GCF_040608275.1 Micromonospora sp. NPDC005205 | reverse complement strand
CCCGAGCTGCTCCGGGCGGTCAGGCTTGATCCCTGCGCAGCTCGGGCTCCGGCGGAAAACCCTGGACCGAAACCCAAGAAGATCAGAGAACGAGACGAGCCTTCTGGAACGCCTCCGCCTCATCATCCGTGCCGACCTTGCCGTACATGCCGACCATGAGCAGCACCAGGGCTGCCGTCATCACCACGACCACAGTGGTGATGCTGAAGTTGAAGATGTTGGCGTCGGTCCGGATGAACGCGAGACCGGCCAGGCTGACCACCATGAGGCCGTACGCCAGCCACTGGTTGATCGCCACGTCGATGTTGCGGCCGAGCGCGGTGCCGACCAGCACGACGACCCCGACCAGCACGCTGAACAGCGAGAAGCCGAGGTTGGTGCCCTGACCGAGGACCCGGGTGTCGTCCTGGGCGAGGATCTCGTTGCCGGTGCTGGCGATGATGCCGAGCACACCGAAGACGACCAGGTACAGACCGGTCAGCCCGCCGATCGCCCGGTAGATCGGCCGCGCGGGGTGGTTGACGGGGGTGTGTGCCATGTCTGTGTCTCCAACGCCGTGGGGTAGGTGTCGCCGACGATTGTCTCGCATGTGGTGGTGTGACGCCGCACACGGGGGCCGGGCCGGCGCGCCCGGCCGGTCAGCTCTCGGGCAGGTCCTCGGCGAGGGTCATCCAGCTCTCCTCGATCCGCTCCCGTTCGGCGCGCAGATCCTTCAGCTGGGTGTCCAACTCGGCGACCCGGGCGTAGTCGGTGGCGTCCGCCGCGAGCTGACCGAGCAGCGTGGTCTCGCGCTGGTCGAGCTTGCTGAGCTGCCGCTCCAGCCGGGTCAGTTCCTTGCGGGCCTGACGGACCTCGGCGGCGGTCATGCCGCCTGCCGAGGGCGCACCGGGTGCGAAGGTCGAGGTCACGCCCGCCCGGGGAGAGCCGGCCCGCTCGGCGGTCCGCGCGAGGTATTCGTCCACACCGCCCGGCAGGTGCACAAGTCGACCGTCGCCGAACATCCCGTACGCAGTGTCGGTGACCCGCTCGATGAGGTAACGGTCGTGGCTGGCCACGATGATCGTGCCGGGCCACGAGTCGAGCAGGTCCTCCAGCGAGGCGAGGGTGTCCGTGTCCAGGTCGTTGGTGGGCTCGTCGAAGAGCAGCACGTTGGGCTCGCCGGCCAGCAGCCGCAGCATCTGCAACCGCCGGCGCTCCCCACCGGAGAGATCACTGACCGGCGTCCAGAGCCTGCGGTCGTCGAAGCCGAACACCTCGGCGAGCTGCGAAGCGGAGACCTCCCGGTCGCCGAGCTGAACCCGGCGGGCGACCTCCTCCACCGCCTCCAGCACCCGCAGGTGCCCGGGCAGCTCGGTGAGCTCCTGGGAGAGGAAAGCGGGCCGCACCGTGGAGCCGGTGCCGAGGCGACCGCCATCGGGGCGGGTGATGCCGGCGAGCATCCGCAGCAGCGTGGTCTTGCCGGCGCCGTTGGCACCGAGGATGGCGATCCGGTCGCCGGGGCCGACGAGCCAGGAGGTGTCGCGCAGGATCTCCTTCGGGCCGGCGTGCAGCTCGACGTTCTCCAGCTCGTACACCTGCTTGCCCAGGCGGGAAACCGCCATCCGCTGCAACGACATGGTGTCGCGCGCCGGCGGCACGTCGGCGATCAACGCGTTCGCGGCGTCGATGCGGAACTGCGGCTTGGAGGTCCGCGCGGGCGGGCCACGGCGCAGCCAGGCGATCTCCTTGCGGAGCAGATTCTGCCGGCGGGCCTCGGTGGCGGCGGCGACCCGCTCGCGCTCCACGCGGGCGAGGGTCCAGGCGGCGAAGCCACCCTCGTAGGCGCGGACGGTCTGGTCGGCGACCTCCCAGGTGTTGGTGCAGACCGCGTCCAGGAACCACCGGTCGTGGGTGACCACGACGAGGGCGCCCTTGCGGCCGACCAGGTGCCGGGCCAGCCAGTCGACCCCGCCGACGTCCAGGTGGTTGGTGGGCTCGTCGAGGATGAGCAGGTCGGAGTCGCGCACGAGCAGCGCGGCGAGCGCCACGCGGCGGCGTTCGCCACCGGACATCGGGCCGACCGGCTGGTCGAGGCCGAGGTGCGGCATGCCGAGGCCGTCGAGGATGGCCCGCACCCCGGAGTCGCCGGCCCACTCGTGCTCGGCGCCCATGCCCTCGGCGAGCCAGGCGGTGCCGAGCACCACGTCCCGGACGGTCGCCTCGGGAGCGAGGGTGAGCTGCTGCGGAAGCCAGAGCACACGCAGGTCACGGCGGTGGGTCACCCGGCCGTCGTCGGGGTCCTCCTGCTTGGTGAGCAGCCGCAGCAGGGTGGACTTGCCGGCGCCGTTGAGGCCGACCACGCCGATCCGGTCGGCGTCGTCCAGGCCGAGCGAGACGTCCGTGAGCAGCCGCCCGGCGGCGCCGTACCCCTTGGACACCCGGTCCAGATTGACGATGTTCGCCACGTTCCACCCTTCATGATCAAGGCGTCCCGGTGCCGGCGGGCACCTGGACGCCTGTCCCAAGGGTACGCGGAAGCCCCGAACGCCCGCGCCGCGCGCCGGCAGCTCCGGTGGAACGGGTCGTCAGCCGACGCGAGCGCCGGCTACCGGACCGTGCGCGACCCGCGCCTCCCGGCAGACACCCGCGGCGGTCAGCTCGGCGGCGATCCGCTCCGCGTCGGCCGCGGTGGCGGCGAGAAACACGCAGGTCGGGCCGGAGCCGGAGACGATGCCGGTGAGCGCGCCGGCCGCCTCGCCGGCCTTCAGAGTGTCGGCCAGCGCCGGGCGCATGGCCAGCGCGGCGTCCTGGAGGTCGTTGCCGAGCGTACGGGCGAGCACCCGGGGGTCACGCTGGCGCAGCGCGCCCAGCAGCGCGTCGGTGCTGCCCAGCGGGGTACCGGCGGCACCGGAGTCGCGGAGCCGATCCAGCTCCCGGTAGGCGGCCGGCGTGGAGAGGCCGACGTCGGCGATCGCCACCACCCAGTGCCAGGAGGTGGCGCGGGCCAGCACGGGGCTGACCGCCTCGCCCCGGCCGGTGCCCAGCGCGGTGCCACCGTAGATCAGGAACGGCACGTCCGAGCCGAGGTCGGCGGCGATGCCGGCCAGCTCGTCGCGGGACAGCCCGGTGCCCCAGAGCGCGTCGCAGGCCACCAGCGCGGCGGCCGCGTCGGCGCTGCCGCCGGCCAACCCACCGGCGAGCGGGATCTGCTTGCGCAGGTGCAGTCGGGCGTGCGGCAGCACCCCCGCGTACCCGGCGAGGGCGTGCGCGGCACGGATCACCAGGTTGGTGTCGTCCAGGGCCAGCTCGCCGGTGCCCTCACCCTCCATGGTCAGGGCGAGGGTGTCGCCCCGGCGGGCCGTCAGCTCGTCGTAGATCGAGATGGCGTGGTAGACGGTGTTCAGCTCGTGGTAGCCGTCCCGGCGCAGCGGGCCCACCCCGAGGTGCAGGTTGATCTTCGCGGGCACCCGTACCCGCACCGGGCCGATGGCCCCGCGTGGCTCGTCGTCGTCCGGTCGCCAGGCCTCGGTCACGGGGTGATGTCCCGCACGCGCAGGCGGATGTCGAACGGCTTGGCCACGATCAGCTCCTCGGAGGAGTCGGCGGCCAGTTCATACCTGCCGCCGACCAGGTCGTACGCGTACACATGCACCGGATTCTGCTCGATCCGCCAGTAGTGCCGGATACCGGCGTCGGCGTAGTCGGCCGGCTTCTCCAGCCGGTCCCGACGACGGGTGCCGGGCGACACGACTTCGACGGCCAGCACGACCTGCTCGGCGTCGACGTAATGGTTCTCAACGACGACTGGCCGACTCAGTAGCAGCACGTCGGGCTCAAGTGTGTTGCGGTGGGTGAGCGCGACACCGACAGCGGTGACGGGCTCATACTCCGCGGGCGCGTGCTGAAACAGCCACATCCAGAGCCGGTTGCTGATGTTCTGATGACCAATGGTCGGGGAAGGGACCACGACGAGGACTCCGTCACGTAGCTCGACGCGGGGGGCGTCGTCGGGCAGGGCCAGCACGTCCTCGATGGTGTGGTTGGCCAGCCGCTGCCGGACGGGATCCGGACTCCACATGCTGTGGGCGGGCTCGATCGGCTGCGCGGTCACTCGTACACCTCCTCGGCGGGCACGGCGTCAGCCTACTTCCCGGCCGGCGTACCGGCCGGGGCCGACGCGGCGATGGCGGCGAACTGCTCGACGGTCAGTGACTCCCCACGGGCGCCGGGGTCGACGCCGGCGGCGGTGAGCGCCGCGGCGGCCCGGTCCGCGCCACCGGCCCAGCCGGCCAACGCGGCGCGCAGCGTCTTGCGCCGCTGCGCGAACGCCGCGTCCACCACGGCGAAGACCCGCTCCCGCGGTACGTCGATGCGGGGCGGCTCGTGGCAGGTGAAGGCGACCAGGCCGGAGTCGACGTTGGGCACCGGCCAGAACACGTTCGGCGGCACCTTGCCGGCGCTCCGGGCCTGGGCGTACCAGGCGAGTTTCACCGACGGGATGCCGTACACCTTGGAGCCGGGACCGGCGACGAGCCGGTCGGCGACCTCCTTCTGCACCATCACCAAACCGTGGCGCAGGGTGGGCAGCACGGCGAGCAGGTGCAGCACAACGGGCACGGCGACGTTGTAGGGCAGGTTCGCCACGAGCGCCGTCGGTGCCGGGTCGCCCAGCTCGGCGGCGGCGATGCGCAACGCGTCCGCGCGGTGCACGGTGAGCCGGGCGGCATCGCCCTCGGCGTGCCGGGCGACGGTCTCCGGCAGCGCCCCGGCGAGCACCGGGTCGATCTCCACGGCGTGCACGTGCCCGGCGACCGGCAGCAGCCCCAGGGTCAGCGAGCCGAGCCCAGGCCCCACCTCCAGGGCCACGTCGTCGGGGGTGAGGCCGGCGGCGGTCACGATCCGGCGCACAGTGTTCGGGTCGTGCACGAAGTTCTGGCCCAGCTTCTTGGTGGGCGCGACGCCCAACCGGGCGGCGAGTTCCCGGATCTCCGCCGGGCCGAGCAGGCTCACCACGGGCCGAAGGCCCGCTCGCCGGTGGCGGAGATGGCCCCGCACAGCTCGTCCAGGTCGCTGCCGGTGGTCGCGGCGAGCGCGCGGACGGTGAGCGGAATCAGGTACGACGCGTTCGGCCGGCCTCGGTACGGCATCGGGGTGAGGTACGGGGCGTCGGTCTCCACCAGCATCTGATCCAGCGGGGTGAGCGCGGCGGCCTCGCGTAGCGCCGTCGCGCTGCCGAAGGTGACGGTGCCGGCGAAGCTCAGCAGGTAGCCGCGGCGGACGCACTCGCTGGCGAAGTCGGCGTCGCCGGAGAAGCAGTGCAGCACCACACGGTCGGGAGCGCCCTCGTCGTCGAGGATGCGCAGCACGTCGGCGTGCGCGTCACGGTCGTGGATGACAAGCGTCTTGTCGTACCGCTTGGCGATGGCGATGTGCGCCCGGAAACTGTGCTCCTGCGCGGCACGCCCCTCGTCGCCGGTCCGGAAGAAGTCCATTCCGGTCTCGCCGATCCCCCGGACCCGGTCGCGGGCGGCGAGGGACTCGATCTCCCGCAACGCCTCGTCGAGGTCGCCGAGCCGGGGTGCCTCGTTGGGGTGCAGCGCCACGGTGGCCAGCACCGCGGGGTACTCGTCGGCGATGTCCGCGCCCCACCGGGACGAGGCGACGTCCACGCCCACCTGGACCAGCCGGTCCACGCCGACCTTGGTGGCCAACGCGATGGCCACGGCGACCGGGTCGTCGGCCGGCCCGCCGCCGGGCACACCGGCCTCGCTGACCGTGATGTCCAGGTGGGTGTGGCTGTCCAGCACCGCCCGGGGCAACGACTCGGGGGCAGGCGGAAACTCTCCGGCCCGCCGGGCGGCACGCTCGCGGCGGGATTCAGTGGGCTCGCTCATCAGCGACAGCATCACACACCGGGCCTGTCCATCTGCCCGCCACCCGACGTTCACCCCGACTACGCCGCGCGACTCTACGGTCGCTCACGAGCGGACGCGACAGCGTGCGGACCTCATCCCACCGAGCAGCGAGGCGACGGCATGAGCGTCACTCCCCAGGCCGGTGGCAGCGCCGGCGAACGGACCGGACTGAACGTGGCGTTCGGTGGCGGCGTGTACCCGGCGGAGGAAATCGCCCGGGGCGCCGCGTACGAGTTGTTCAGCGCCGACGAGGTGGCCGGCTTCGAGTGGGCACCCCGCCCGGGTAGCGCCCTGCCGTGGCACCGGTTCGTACACGTCACCGAGGTGACAGCTGTGCACGGGCTGACGGAGCCGGTCGACGAGCCGGAGACGCCGCTGCTGATACCCGCTCACCGCGAGCGGGGTTGGGCGTACCTGCACCAGCTCAGCCAGCAGCCGGCGGCGGCGGGCGACCCGATGCTGGTGGCCGCGCGCGCGTCGGCGGTGGTCCGGCGGGGCACCCGGATGATCAAGGTGCTCTCGGCCCAGCAGCTCGCCGGCTATCTACGGGGCTGGCTGCCGCACGGCTTCTGCTACCGCGAGCACGATGTGGCGCACCTGCGTACGCCGGCGACGACGACGGTGCTGCGTACGGACGGTGACGCTGGCCGGGACGGCACGGACGTGACGTACGCGCTGCGCTGGCGCGCGTCCGACCCGGGCGACTACGAGGTGCCGGTGGGCCCGGCACACCGCGGCCTGACCGCGCTGGCCGCCCGGGACCGGCTCGGCGCCCCGGTGCTCGGCACCGGCTTCGTGCCCAGCAACGGTCAGCTCATCCCGGAGTTCATCACCCGCGACTTCGCCGACCTGCCGATGCCGGCGAACGCCGCCCTCATCGCGTACCCGGCGGAGGGGATGGAGGTGGTGCTGTACACCTACCAGGCCGAGCAGCGCGGGTGGCTGCGGATGGTGGGCCCGCAGTGGCGGCACCTGCTGGCCGCGGTGCCGGGGCTCTCCCCGGACCAGGAGTACGTGCCGAACGCCGACGCCCCCCGCTCCACCCAGCTGGTCGGCATGTACGGCGACAGCGAGTACGAGGCGGTCGCCGACCTGCCCGGTGGGTTCCGGGTGCTGGCGATGACCCGGGCGGCCCGTTACCCGGTCGACGCGGTGGCCCGCCGGCTCCGGTTCGCCCAGTGGCGGGGGGTGCCGTGCCTTGTGCTGCGGGAGGAGGCCGGCTGGCTGCGGGTGCGCCTGCGCTACCCGAACCCGGACACCCTGGTCACGACCGGCGCGCAGTGCCAGGAACGCGGCGTCTACGAGGCCTGGGCGCCGGGCGCCGAGGTGACCGACGACCAGGTGATGGACACTCGCTACGCGATGTGACGGCGCGCGGCGGCGGGCGCACCCGCCGCCGCGCGTCGTGCGGTCAGTCGGCGAGCCGGGCCAGTTCCTCGTCGACGATCGACGGGTCGAGCTTGCGGAACACCGGCTTCGGCGCGGCCAGCGGGCGGCCCGCCTCGATCGACACCGACTCCCAGCGCGCGCCGACGGTGTAGTCCCCGGTCAACACCGGGTACGCCGGGCCGCCGTCCAGGTCGTCGACCTGCTCGATCACCG
Source organism: Micromonospora sp. NPDC005205 (assembly GCF_040608275.1). Classification (NCBI taxonomy): domain Bacteria; kingdom Bacillati; phylum Actinomycetota; class Actinomycetes; order Micromonosporales; family Micromonosporaceae; genus Micromonospora; species Micromonospora sp. NPDC005205. The sequence goes on along the minus strand of NZ_JBEXHV010000001.1, from coordinate 953,326 downwards.
GCATCGGCGCGTGCACGCCGGTGCCCCCGAGCAGCTCGTGCACCTGCTGCGCGGAGTGCGGCAGGAACGGGGTGAGCAGCGTGTTGGCATCGCTGATCACCTGAAGGGCGACGTGCAGGATGGTGCCCATCCGGGGCTTGTCCGCCTCGTCCTTGAGCTTCCAGGGCGCCTGCTCGGAGAGGTACCTGTTGGCCTCGGCGACCACCTTCATGGCCTCACCGATCGCCTGCTTCTGCCGGTGCCGGCCGATCAGGTCGCCGACGGTGGTGAACCCGGTCCGGGCGACGGCGAGCAGCGCCTCGTCGGCCTCGGTGAGCCCGGCCGGGTCGACCGGCGGGATCGTCCCGAAGTTCTTCGCGGCCATCGAGACGCACCGGTTGACCAGGTTGCCCCAACCGGCGACCAACTCGTCGTTGTTGCGGCGAAGGAACTCGGCCCAGGTGAAGTCGGTGTCGTTGCTCTCCGGGCCGGCGGCGGCGATGAAGTAGCGCAGCGCGTCGGCGTCGTAGCGCTCCAGGAAGTCGCGAACGTAGATGACCACCTTGCGGGACGAGGAGAACTTGCGCCCCTCCATGGTCAGGTACTCGCTCGAAACCACCTCGGTGGGCAGGTTGAGCCGACCCAGCTCGCCCGGCTCACCGTCGCGGGAGCCCTCACCGGAGTAGCCGGAGAGCAGCGCCGGCCAGATCACCGAGTGGAAGACGATGTTGTCCTTGCCCATGAAGTAGTAGGACCGGGCGTCCTTGCCCGCGCCGTCGGCGGACCAGTACTTCCGCCACGCGTCCGGGTCGCCGGAGCGACGGGCCCATTCGATCGAGGCGGACAGGTAGCCGATCACCGCGTCGAACCACACGTAGATCCGCTTGTCCGACCGATCGCGCCAGCCGTCGAGCGGGATCGGTACGCCCCACTCCAGGTCACGGGTGATCGCCCGGGGCTGGAGGTCGTCGAGCAGGTTGCGGGAGAACCGCAGCACGTTCGGCCGCCACCCCTCGCGGGTGTCCAGCCACTGCCGCAGCACCTCGGCCAGGGCCGGCAGGTCCAGGAAGAAGTGCTCGGTCTCGACGAACTTCGGAGTCTCTCCGTTGATCCGCGACTTCGGGTTGATCAGGTCGATCGGGTCGAGTTGGTTGCCGCAGTTGTCGCACTGGTCACCGCGGGCGCTGTCGTACCCGCAGATCGGGCAGGTGCCCTCGATGTAACGGTCGGGCAGGGTGCGCCCGGTGGACGGCGAGATCGCGCCCATCGTGGTCTTCGGCACGATGTAGCCGTTGCGGTACATCCCCTCGAACAACTCCTGCACCACCGCGTAGTGGTTGCGGGTGGTGGTGCGGGTGAACAGGTCGTACGAGAGACCGAGGCCGTGCAGGTCCTCGACGATCACCCTGTTGTACCGGTCGGCCAGCTCGCGCGGGGTCACCCCGTCGGCGTCGGCCTGCACCTGGATCGGGGTGCCGTGCTCGTCGGTGCCGGAGACCATGAGCACGTCGTGGCCGGCCATCCGCATGTACCGGGCGAAGACGTCGGAGGGAACGCCGAAACCGGAGACGTGGCCGATGTGGCGGGGGCCGTTGGCGTACGGCCAGGCCACTGCCGCGAGAACGTGACTCATGAGCAGTGAGCCTAGTGACCCGTCCGGGGCGTTCGCGAACCAATAGGGGGTGCCCGACCGGCGGACCGGGCCGACCACCTCGCCCGTTGGTCCGATTTGTCGTCGACACGCGGCTCACCTGCCCGTTTCACCTCCTGGTGCGGTGTGCAATGAACGTCGTGACGGGCAGAGGAGCGGCGCGGGACCACGAGGACCCTCCCACCGGGTCGGCGGTCGGCAACGACCCGGGGCCCGGGCCCGCCGCGTCGCGGGTCGCCGGGGTCGCGCCGCAGCCCCGGCTCGTGTCCAGCGCCGACCCGGGTGCGCTGCGGCCCACCCCGGCGGGGAGGTCCACCGCAGCGGCCCGCCCCGCGCCGGCGGCGCCGTCACCCACACCGACTCGTCCGACCCCGGGGGCACCCGTACCCAGCCCGGCCCGGCCCGGCTCGTCGGGCCCGCCGGCCGACTCGGCGCCGGCCGGCGCGGAGCCCGTCGAGGTGGAGCCCACCACCGGCGCGCCGGTGGACGCGGTGCCTCGTCGGGTGCCGGTCCGGCAGCAGGGCCGCCGGCAGCGCGGCCATGGTCCCGACGGCGGCCCGCCGGAGGACGACGGTGGCGCTTTCTGGGCGCCGATCGAGCAGGTGCACTGGGACGGCACCCCGATTCGTAAGGACGCGGCACCGGCGCGGTTCCGCGGCTTCCGGGTGGCGCGGCGCCGGGCACCTCACCGCACGCCACTGCCGCCGGACCCGCTGCCCGGGCTCGCCGCGCTGGTGGTGCTGAGCCTGGTCGCGGCCTTCTTCGCCTGGGTCAGCGCCGGCCCGTTCTGGCTCGCGGTCGGGCACGCCCGGACCGGCACCGTGGTGATCGACGGCTGCTCCGGCGACGGTCTCACCCTGCGCTGCCGGGGGATCTTCACGGCCGAGGACGGGCGGTTCATCACCCATGGCGTCCGGGTCAGTGGCGTGCCCGCCGAGGGGAGCACGGCCGGCACCGCGCTGCCGGCACGGATGACCGGCCCGGACAGCGGTACCGCGTACGCGGACGTCGGCGTGGGCCGGCACCTGCGCTGGCTGCCCGGTCTGCTGGTGGTGCTGGCCTGCGCCGCCGGCATCGTCCGGTTGACCGGTTCGGCCCGGCTGCCCGGTCGCCGGCAGCGCCGCTGGGCCGTGGCCGCCGCCGTCGCCGGCCCCACACTGATCACCGTCGGCTTCCTGATCGCCGGGTGGTGACCCGGTCGTCCGGCGAGCCGGACCACCTCGATCAGCTGTGCACGATCGTGTAGACGTCCCGGCGGCGCAGCGCGTACTCGGTGGCGACGTCGCTGATGGCATCCCGGCGGGACCGGCCGGCGGCCTCCCGCTCGGCGACGGCGGCGCGAAGGGTCTCGTCGTCGGGGCGTTCGGCAGCGGTCACCGGGGCTCCGGCCACCACCAGGGTGATCTCTCCACGCGGGTCCCCCTCGGTGGCCCACCGGGCCAGCTCGCCGAGGGGGCGACGGAGCACCTCCTCGTAGGTCTTGGTGAGTTCGCGGCAGAGCGCGGCCGGCCGGTCCGCCCCGAACGTGTCGGCCAGGTCGGTGAGCGTCGCCCCGATCCGGTGCGGGGCCTCGAAGAAGACCAGGGTGCGCTCCTCGGCGGCGAGGGCGCGCAACCGGGACCGACGGCCACCGGGGGTGCGCGGCAGGAAGCCCTCGAAGCAGAACCTGTCGCAGGGCAGCCCGGAGACGGCCAGCGCTGTGGTGACCGCGCTGGGCCCGGGGGCGACGGTGACCGGCGCACCGACGTCCAACGTGGCACGGACCAGCCGGTAGCCGGGGTCGGAGACGCTGGGCATCCCGCCGTCGGTGACCAGCGCCACCACGTACCCGCCGAGGATGACCTCGACCAGTTCGGGGGTGCGCCGCTCCTCGTTGCCCTCGAAGTAGGAGACGATTCGACCGCCGACGGTGAGGTCGAGATCGCGGGCCAGCCGGGTGAGCCGTCGGGTGTCCTCGGCGGCGACCACGTCGGCGCTGATCAGCACCTCCCGGAGTCGGGCCGAGGCGTCGGCGGGGTTGCCGAGCGGGGCACCGAGCAGAATCAGGCGCCCAACTTCGGACATTTCACCCACGAATTCGTCTCCTTCATTGCAGGGAATACCGGTATCAGGGACGACGGACGCCACCGGACACCTTGGCAGCCTACGATCGCCGGGTGACGAGTGCGTCGACAGCGCAGAGCCCGAGCGCAGATCCGGACAAGATGATCCAGGTGACGGGCGAGCCCAGTGCCACCCAGGAGCCGACGGCACCGAGCGCCGAGGGCGGCGGGGTGGTCGCCGTGGTCCGGCGACGGTTCGCCACCGTCGACACCCAGGCGGACAGGTTCTCCTGGCTGGCCACAGCAGTGGTGGTGGCCATCGCGGCGATCGTGCGCTTCGTCGGGCTGTCCAGCCCGAAGGGCAAGATCTTCGACGAGACGTACTACGCCAAGGACGCCTACGGCCTGATCTCCCGTGGCGTGGAGTGGAACTACAAGGACAACGTCCCGTCGTACGTGGTGCACCCCCCGCTGGGCAAGTGGTTGATCGGCGTCGGCGAGTGGGCCTTCGGCTACCAGGACGCGGATTCGAAGGTCTCCGTTCCCGGTCACCTGATGACCACCGCACCGGAGTTCGGCTGGCGATTCTCGGCGGCGGTGATCGGCACGCTGTCGGTGCTGCTGCTGGTCCGCATCGGTCGGCGGATGTTCCGCTCGACGGTGCTCGGCTGCGCGGCCGGCCTGCTGCTCGCCCTGGACGGCTTCCACCTGGTGCTGTCCCGGGCGGCCCTGCTCGACATCTTCCTGCTGTTCTTCGTGCTGGCCGCGTTCGGCGCACTGGTCCTCGATCGGGACGCCCGCCGTCGACGCTGGGCACGGGCCCTGGACGACGGGCTCGATCCGAGCCAGCCGGGCCGGGCCGGGCGCCCGCCGACCGGTTGGCGCACCTGGCCGTGGTGGCGGCTGGCGGCCGGGGTGCTGATCGGCTGCGCCTGCGCGGTGAAGTGGAGCGCCCTGTACTTCGTGCCGGCCTTCGCGCTGCTGGTGCTCTTCTGGGAGGTCGGCGTCCGCCGCTCGGCGGGGGTCCGCCGCCCCTGGCGGGACACGCTCGTCGACGAGCTGCCCTGGCTGGTGCTCGCCGGCGTGCTGATGGTGGGCACCTACCTCGCCACCTGGTCGGGCTGGCTGCTCACCGACGACGGTTACTACCGGCTCGCGTCGGCCTACCCGAGCGCACCGCTCAGCGACCGCCCGTTCATCGGCCCGCTGATCAACCTCTTCGAATACCACCGCGCGGCGTACGGCTTCCACGCCCAGCTTGACGACGCGCACAAGTACCAGTCGTGGCCGTGGCAGTGGCTGCTGTTGGGCCGGCCGGTGGCGTTCCACTACGCCGGCGACGGCGTCTGCGGCGCGGCGAGCTGCGCCTCGGAGATTCTGCTGCTCGGCACCCCGCTGCTCTGGTGGTCGTTCCTGCCGGCTCTGGTGGCGCTGGCCTGGCTGGGTGTGGCCCGTCGGGACTGGCGGGCCGGCGCGATCCTGCTCACCGTTGCCGCCGGGCTGCTGCCGTGGTTCTGGTTCGCTCTCGACGGCCGGACGATGTTCTCGTTCTACGCCGCGCCGGCGGTGCCGTTCCTGGTGCTGGCCGTGGTGTACGTGCTGGGCGCGCTGATCGCGCCCGCCGGGGGTGACGTGGGTACGGTGACGCCGCTGGTGCCCGGTGACCCGGCTTATGAGCGCCGACTGGTGGGCAGCATCGCGGCGGGGGCGTACGTGCTGCTGGTGGCGCTCTGCTTCGCGTACTTCTATCCGATTTTTGTCGGTCGGGTGATTCCGTACTCGGACTGGCTGTCCCGGATGTGGCTCGACGGTCGGTGGATATAAGCATCGACAGGCGACGCGCCGCACAGCGCGACGGAAGAAGGGCCCGCACGCCGAAGCGTGCGGGCCCTTCTTGACAAAGACGCGCGCCCCGATCGCCTGCCACGGGGGAAGCGGGCGATTGGGGCGCGCATGAAGAGCTTAACCACCGCGCACCACCGGCACAACGGGTCGACTTGGGTCAGATTTCCGACGGAGGCTGGCCGAGCCGACCCCTTCCCTCTCACAGTTGACCGAGGGTGACCCGGCATGGACCCTGAGCGCGGGTGCTGCCGATCAGAGGCGAACCCCGACGTGGGCGGCCCCGCCGCCGTCTCGCGCGCCCGCACCCAAACGATCATCCAAAGTGGATCTCACTACACTGCGGGTCGTGATCAACTTCAGACGATCGGCGGCGGTCCTTATCGGACTGTTGGCGACCACCGCGCTGACCGGCCCGGCACAGGCCGACGAGGAGCCGGCGCCCGAGCCGCCCCGGGTCGAGCTGGTGCTCGACGTCAGCGGGTCGATGCGCGCCGCCGACATCGACGGACGCACCCGGATCTCGGTCGCCCAGCAGGCATTCAACGAGGTGGTTGACGCGCTGCCCGAGGAGACACAGCTCGGCATCCGGGTGCTCGGCGCGACCTACCGCGGCAAGGACAAGAAGGTCGGTTGCCAGGACACCCAGCAGATCGTGCCGGTCGGGCCGGTGAACCGGTCCGCCGCGAAGGCGGCGGTGGCGACACTTCGGCCGACCGGGTTCACTCCGGTCGGGCTTGCGCTGCGCTCCGCCGCACAGGACCTGGGCGCCGGGGCCACCACCCGGCGGATCGTGCTGATCACCGACGGCGAGGACACCTGCGCTCCGCCGGACCCGTGCGAGGTGGCCCGGGAACTGGCCGCCCAGGGCACCAGCCTGGTCGTCGACACCCTCGGCCTGGCCCCCGACGACAAGGTTCGCCGGCAACTGCTCTGCATCGCCAGCGCCACCGGCGGGACCTACACCGCCGCGCAGAGCGCCGAGGAGCTGACCGACCGGATCAAACAGCTCGTCGAGCGGGCCGGAGACACGCACACCCGGGCCCCGACAGTTGTCGGCGGCACGAGCGCGTGCGACTCGGCGCCACTGCTCGCCCCCGGCGTCTACGCCGACCGGGAGGCATTCTCCGAGCATCGCTACTACCGGGTGCCGATCCGCCCCGGGCAGGAGCTGCGAGCTTCGGTGAGCATGGCGCTGGACCGGGCCGTCAACCGGGACTACGGGGTGCTGCTGCGGGCCACCGCGGCCGACGGCCGGGAACTCGTCCGTGGCGCGGACGCCGGTAGCGGGCGGGCCGACGTGCTCTCCGCCGGGCTGCGCTGGTCGGCCACCGCCGACGACGAGGACGCCGCCGAGACCGAGCAGAGCGCCGCGCCGGTCATCGAACCCACCACCGTCTGCCTGGTGGTCAGCAATTCGTTCGCCCCGCGCCCCGGCACCGCGGCCACCCCGGGCATGCCGGTGGAGTTGACCATCGACGTGGTCGCCGCCGCACCCGCACCGGACGGACCGGACCTCGGCCGGGGCTGGGTGCTGCTCGCACTGCTCACCATCGCCGGTCTGCTCACCGGTCTGCTCGCCGGTCTGCTCACCCGCTGGTGGGTCGCCACCTGGAGGGAGAACTGATGCGTACCGCACTGTTCCGGTCGATGGCGGCGCTGCTCGCCGCCGGCACGGCCGCTCTGCTCCCCACTGCGGCCGCCGCCGCACCAACCCCCTCCCCGGGTGCCACGCCGGTGAACCGTGCCGGCACGTCGTTCCTCACCGCCACCCCGATCACCGCCGGACAACCGGTACGGGTGGATGCCTCGATCGGCGATCACCTCTACTGGTCGTTCCCGGCGACGGCCGGCCAGGTGCACGAGATCAGCGCCACCGTCACCTTCCCGAAGGGACGCAGCGGCGCCTCCACCTGGACGGTGGACGTCTTCGACGGGCTGCGCCGACGCCAGGCGTGCACGGCGGGGGCCCAGACCCCGACAGTGGACGCGAAGGCGTCGAACGTGGTGCTGGGTTGCACGCTGCGCGAGGTGCGGCCGTGGGCGGAGCCCTGGTCGGCCGACCCACTGCCCGGCACGTACGTCGTCCGACTCTCGGTGATCGAGCTGCCGGAGCCGGATCTGGGCGCGCCGATCGACGTCGACCTGCTGGTGGGCACCATCGCCGATCGGGGCGCCTCGGCTGACGACGGCGAATTGGCCGCCCCGCTGGTGCCGAACACCAAGGCCGGCACGGTGCTCAACGCCGTACCCCCGGTGGACGCGGAGGCCGACGACGAGAGCGGCTCGCTGACGGACTGGTTGCCGGATCTCGGCTCGCGCTGGGTCTGGACCGGCATCGGCGGCGCGCTCGCCGCGGTGGCCGGCGTGTTCGGATTCGCGCTGACCCGACGCCCTCGACGTCGCTGAAACGCCCCCTCTGGTGGCCCCGCCCAGCGGCGGGGCCACCAGAGGCTCAGCGCCGCCGGGAGCCGCGCGGCAACCAGCCGATGAACCTGTCCTGGAGCGACATCACCGGAGCCGCGCGCAGATCCTCGGTGGCGGCGGCGAGACAGGAGCCCAAATAGACGCTGAGCATGGCGCGGTCACCCCCGTACTCCGCCAGCAGCCGGGTACGCTTCGTCGCGCACGGCCACTCGTCACCGCAGGAGCCGCAGCTCCAGCAGGGCGTCTGCGGGGCGTGTTCGTCGGCCCGCACCCCCGGTCGTTCCAGACCATCGGTCATCGCACGTCCTTCCAGATGTCCACGGGACTGGCGGCTGCCGTGCCGGCCAGCATTGATGGTGGTCCCCCCGGAGCCATCAGGGAGAGCGCTGCGCGTCCCTCCGGTGTTACATCTTTGCGGTACCTTCGTCCGTCGTGGGAGTCGGAAATTTGACGGTTAATTTGATGCGTCATTCCTACCGACCAGTAGGTCACCGGAATGCGTGACCTGCTGCCATCGACGGTCGCCGTCGCCGTCGCCGGGCCGGAGGACTGGACGGGCGAGTTGTTCCCCGCTGAGCAGGCATGCCTCGGCGAGCGGGCGGTGCAGACCCGTCGGCGGGACTTTGCCGCGGGCAGGATTTGCGCCCGCAGGGCACTGCGCGACCTCGGCCTGCCGTCGACCGCCGTTCCGGCCGCCGCCGACCGCGCGCCGGTCTGGCCGGCCGGGATCGTCGGCAGCATCACCCACACCGCCGGCTACTGCGCCGCAGCGGCGGCGCACACCACCGACATCCGGTCCGTCGGGATGGATGCCGAGCAGCACCGCGAGGTCAATCCGGGAGTACGCCGACTCGTGCTGCTGCCCGAGGAGGAGGTCCTCTGCGACCGGCTGCCCAGCGGCACCTACTGGCCGATCGTGCTGTTCAGCGCGAAGGAGACCGTCTACAAGGTGTGGCATCCGGTCGTCCGCGGCTGGCTGGACTTCCACGACGCCCGACTCGACATCGATCCGGATGCCGGCACGTTCACTGCCCGGATCGCGTCGGCCCGGGTGGACGCGGCGGGGGTCGACGACCCACCGACATCGATCAGCGGCCGATTCGTGATCGCCGACGGGCTGGTCCGCACCGCTGCCGCGCTTCCCGCACGTTGACCTCGCCCGGTTACTCATAGCGATGAATGGAATACCGATCCACATTGGCCGTCGGTGACCAGCTGAACACCGTCCACGCAGGCCAGATGGGTTTTGCGTCCTCGCGGTGGGAAGCCCACCGGCGTGGCGATCGGACGCTCCACCACCCACGGTAACGTCGAAGAGTTCCCGCACCGCACGTACCGAAGCGTCAAGGAGTACGGTGACCCACCCCCAGCCTCGCGTTACGCCGCACGACCCCCGACAGCCGAACCCGCAGCCGCCGACCCGCTCGTTCGCGGCGACACCGCAGCCGCCGTTCTCGGGGGCTGCGTACCCGGCGGCGGGCGGGAACACGGGCGATGGCGGCGGATATCGGGCACCCGGCGGCTCCGGCTACCCGATCATCGCACCACCACCGGCGCTGACGGACCGCGCCAAGAAGTCCGTCGTGGTCGTCGCGGTCACCGCGGCCGTACTCACCCTGCTCACCTGCGCCGGCGGCATCGTGGCGGTCGTCATCGGCACCAAGGGCACTTCGACCACAGTGAGCGAGGCACAAGCCACCCCGCCGACCCCGCCGACGAACGGCGACACCCGCAGGATGTCGCCGGGCGACACCCTGGTCGTCAACCGCGAGGCCGGCACCGTCGAAATCACCGTGACGAAGTTCAGCAGCGCCACCAAACCCTGCAAGTCCCACGGACTGAAGCCCGGCGAGGGCCTGTACGTGATCGCCGACGTGACGGTGGCTGTCACCAAGGGCACCGCGTCGACGAACCCGCTCTACTTCCAGTGGGTCGCCGCCGACGGCACCAAGACCACAGCGATCGGTGGAGCCTTCTCCGGCTGTGGCAAACCGATGCCGGCCGTCGACGACCTGACCGCCGGCACCAGAAGCACCGGCAGCGTGGTGTTCGACGTGCACGACACCTCCGGCGCGCTGGAGTACCACGACCAGTTCCAGACCGCCGGTTCCTGGAAGCCGTGACGCGCTGACGCGACGTGGGGCCGACCCGTCCGGGCCGGCCCCACGAGGTGGGAGAGTCGGTGGGTCAGCAGCCCGTCCAGCGCACCGGAGTCAGCCGGTCGGCGAGGACGTTGCGGAACCCGACGATGGTGCCCGAGTCGGAGATGGACCGCGCACCGACGACCACCCCGGTGCCGCCGCCCGGCAGGACCCGGGAGGTGGAACCCCTGGCAACGCGGTCACCACCGACAACGACGCCCTTGGCGTTGACGCCGGTCAGAGCAGGCATGTCCCGGTCGAGCAACGTGTGCGAGCCGTTGCGAAGATCCCACCGAACCCTGGTCGACGTGGTGCTGCCGCTCAGCGATACCTGGCCGATCGCCCAGCGACCCGCCGCCGCGCCGGCAGTGCTCCACTCGGCGCCGGGGAATGTGAGCGCGTCGATCCTCCCGTTCGGCCGGCGGACCCAGCTGTTCCAGTCTCCGAAGGGTCCGGCGCTACCGACGATGGTCCCGTTGTCGGTGATCCCACCTGCCTGGGCGTCGAACGGGGCGTCGAGCACCTCCACAGTGCCCGGATGAGCGGCCGGCCAGCGCAGCGCGACCACTTCCCCGGAGTCGATGTCGGAGCCGTGGCCGACGATGTCACCGGCATCGTTGATGGCACTGACATACGTGGCGGTGGAAGGCAGCACCGGCAACTGCTCGAGCTTGCCGTCGCGGTACCTCCACGGCTGCCCGTAGCCGTTCTCCGCCGATCCGTTGCCGATCACGACGCCGTCGGCGTTGATGTCTACGGGGGTGTCCGTGCTCTTCGACTCCAGTTCGGTGACCCGCCGCCCGTCCCAGAACAGCAGCAGGTACTGGTTGTCGGTCTCACCGACCCGCAGCGCTGTCCCCGCGACGTAGCGCCCCGTCGGGTCGACCGCGTTCGCGTCGGCGCGATAGGTGTCGGTCGGGTACGGCAGTGTGCTGATCTTGCAGGTGCGGGGGGTCGCCCCGCTGGGCGCGGCGGTCGCCGTACCGGAGACGGCGACCCCGAGAGAGGTGGCCAGCAGACCGGTCGCGGTGGCTGCGAGCATCCGGCGTCGAGTGCTTCGGTTCATCCTTGCTCCCCGTGTGGGGCCCGGGTACTCCCGGGCTTTCGGTTGATACCGGCTCCACAGGTGAGCTGGCTGTACGGTTGCGTACTGTCAGCCAAGGGACAGAAGGATCCGCCGGAGCTACCGCCCCCATGCCTCGGTGGCGGTGACGACCGGGCGGCCGGTGCGTACCGACTCCTCGATGGCGAGGCTGATCAGGTGGTCCTGGCAGGCTTCCGCAAGCGGATAGGGAGCCGGGCCCTCCTCCCGCGCCCACGCCCCGGCGCGAGCGAGGATGTCGGCCACCGCGATGTCGTCGTCGGACATCCCACTGCCGACGAACGGATTGCGGTAGACAACGTCGCCGTCGAAGCTGATGTGCTTGAGGTCGAGCCCTTCCAGGTTGAGATCGAGACCGGTCTGCCGCCTGGTCAGTAACGACTCCACCGGCGTGCTCGGGTCGATCAGGCGGACCACCCGATCGTCCACCAACTCGCCGCGCGAGCCCCGGACCACCAACCGGCGGGTGCGCAGCGGGTTCCACCACTGGTTGTCGGTGAAGTCGTACAACCCCATCCGCCCGCCGAAGTCGATGGTCGCGAGGGTGGTGGAGAGCTGCTGCGGGGTGTCGTCGCCGCTCCAGCCGGCCGGCGAGAGCGGGTTGGCCAGCGGCGCGACGAAGGCGCGCGCGCTCACCTCGGCACTCTCGTCACCGACGCCGAGCAGACCCCGGATCAGTGAGACCGCGTGGTACAGGTGGGTCGAGGAGATCTGGACCGAGGTCGGCTCACCGAGCACCCCGGCGCGGACCACCGCCAGCCGCGCCGCGTGCCCGGGCATCAGCAGGTACTGCTCGGCGACCTGCACCAGGCCGCTGCCGCCGACGTCGGCCCAGAGCGAGCGCAGACCCGCCAGGTCGGGGGCGGGCGGCGTCTCGGCGAGCACCGGTACGCCGGCCGCGACCAGTTCCCGGGTCGCCTCGGGCGTCACCGGCCACGGCACCGACACGATGACGAAGTCCGGCCGCTCGTGGGCGAGCATCTCCGCTGTCGTGCGGAAGGTCGACACGCCCCAGTCGGCCGTCACGGCGGCGCCCCGTGATTCGGTACGCGTCACCACCCCGGTCACCCGGAAACTGTCGGGGAGCAGCCGGGCCAGGCGTAGGAAGAACTCACCTCGCCAGCCGCTGCCGATAATGCCGAACCGGGTCTGGGCCACCGAAGTCATCTGGGCTCCTCACGTAGAGGTCCGGATGCTAACCGTTCCACTTCGCTACGGTTGCGCTGATGAACACCGAGCCGTTGCGGGCCGTGCCCGTGCTGGTGCCCGACGCGGGACCGCCCCTGGACTACTACCTGGTCCTACCTCGACCCGACGACAGCGGCGCGTCCACCACTGTGGACGGGATCGTCGTCGAGGAGTTCACCCGCCACCACGACTTCACCACGACGGGGCTGGACAGCGCTGGCTGGACACCGGAGGCCGGCTGGTGGAGTTCCGCCGCGCTGAGCCGCGCCATGCGCACCGACCCCGAGGTGCTGACGCGGGTGCTCCCCACCTCCCGCCGGGATGCCGAGCAGGTCTACCGCGCGCTCGGTGGTGGGCAACTGCCTGACGATTTGGTGCTTCGTACGCACTTCCTCGACCATCAACCGATCGCCACTGCCCCGCCGCTGCGGCTCGGCCCGGCGCAGCCACCGGCCGGCTTCCACGAGCGACGGGTGTACCGGGTCCTCTTCGCCAAGCATCTCCGCGCCGAGCAGGTGGCGAGCCTCCGGACGGCCTGGCGGTCACCGGCGGGTGGCACTGTCGCGTCAGTCGCGAGCGGTCGTCTCGACCAGCACGGCGACCAGTTCACCTGGGAGCTGCGCCGCGTCGGCCACTCCCTCGCCTGGTCTCTCGACGTGACCGCGCTGCTGAGGACCGACGCCACAGCGGCGCTCGGCTCGACCCTGTCCGAGCTGACGAACGTCCTGCGCCAGCACGGCCTGATACCGGTGACGACCGAACGCTTCGCCTAGGTGGATCAACGCCGGGTCGTCACGACCTGGCCGTGGGTCGGTCACGCACCCCGAAGATCGCAAAAGGCCGTCTCCGACTTGCGGAAACGGCCTTTGACCTGGGGTGGAGCTGAGGGGATTTGAACCCCTGACCCCCTCGATGCGAACGAGGTGCGCTACCAGTCTGCGCCACAGCCCCCCGCCGGCGAACCGGCTTCGGTCCCACCCGGCTTACACCGGGCGGGCCGGCAGCAAGGCTAACAGGTCGTCGGCCTCCACCGCGAATCCGCCCCCGGCCCGGCGCTCCGGCCCGTCCAAAGATCGACTCGGGTTCCGTGAAATCGGGGCATCCCGGACGCCCCAACCACCCGACTTCCAGGAGTCCGAGTCGATCAAGCCAGCCGGGCGCGGCCGGGACCGAGGCGCGGCCAGGCACCGCCGGGACCGGGGCACCGCCGGGACCGGGGCACCGCCGGGACCGGGGCACCGCCGGGACCGGGGCACCGCCGGGACCGGGGCACCGCCGGGACCGCGTCAGGCGCCTCGGCCAGCCTCGTAGGGGCGGCCGCGCAGGCCGCCCGACCGCCGGTACGAGACCGATCCACCGTTGACCGCCGCCGGCAGGTCTCCCGGCCGGTCCAGGCCCATGGCGGCTCGGCGTACCCCTTCGCGCTGGGCGGCGAGGCGGCGCTGCGCCTCCCGGCGGGCCGCGGCCCGGCGGGCCTGCTCCCGGCGCACCTCGGCCTGCCGGGCAGCCAACCAGGCGGCCTCCCGGGCTCGGGCGCGGCGGCGGCGACGCCCGGCCAGGGCCTGACCCCGCAGGTGCACGACGTAGAGGGCCAGGAGCAGGAAGGTGACGCCGAAGCCGACCCAGAAGCCGGGGCTGACGAACAGCACACCGATCAACTCGACGACGTTGAGGAGCAGCAGGGCGGCGAGCACACGGCGACGCCGATAGACGGCGGGGGTGTGCTGCCGGTGCGGCGGCGGGCGGCGACGGGACCGCTTCGGCGCGGCGGGCACGGCGCGCAGTCGACCGGAGCGGCGGACGGCCGGCGGCGCGGAGACCGGCGCTCCCAACACACCGGTAGTCGCGTCTTCACTGAGGGTGACGACCAGTGAGCGCGGAGGATGGACGGGTCGCCGTCCCGGCACAGTGCGGCGCCGTCGGCGGCGCTGGAGCACCCGCGCCGTCGACTGCGCCCGCTCCGCCACCAGCCGCTCGGTGGCGTCGTACCGGCGAACCAACGCCGGGGCCAGGGCGAGCAGGCCGGCGGCGGCGAGGACGGCGAGGAGCACCGAGGTCGGCACCCTCACCCCTCCCGTCACCGAATTCGAAGCAACCGCCACCCGACCGCAGGATCTTCCATCGATCACGCCTGGGGGCGTGGATCGTCCGGCCGGGGAGCGCTTGCCGCAGCTTGCAGTTACTTGAGGTTACGGCGCACCGACCGGGTTGCCACCGCGCCGCGCCGATCCCGTCCGTGGGACGAGTGGGCGGATGTCGGGAAATCCTCCTACCGCGCGTTGGCGCGAATCCGGTGCCAGCGGGCCAGCAGGCCACCCTCGGCGGCGATCTCCTCACTCGTCATCGCGTACCCGATGTGGTCCCGCCAGGCGCCGTCGATGTGCATGTAGCGCACGTGGTACGACTCCTCGCGGAAGCCCAACTTCTCCACCACCCGCCGGGACGGCCGGTTCTCCGGACGGATGTTCACCTCCACCCGGTGCAGCCCGCCCGGGCCGAACGCGTGGTCCACGGCGAGCGCCAGCGCAGTCGGGATCACACCCTGGCCGGCGGCCCGGGCGTCCACCCAGTAGCCGACGTAGCCGGAGCAGAGCGCCCGCCGCACGATGCTGCCCACGTTGATGTGCCCGACCAGCCGGTCCCGGTCGGCCTCACGCAGGCAGACCGCGAACGGCATGCCCTCACCCTCGCGGGCCGAGCGCCGCTGGTCACGGTGCACCCAGCGGAACGCGGCCGGCGAGTTCATCTCGTCCCAGCCGCCGGGCAGTGACGACTCCCAGGGTGCCAGCCAGGCCCGGTTGGCCCGCCGCACCTCCGACCACGCCGCCGCGTCGGAGCGCCGGTACGGCCGCAGCAGCACTGGGCCGTCGGCCAGTTCCACCGGCCAGCCCGGTGCCCGCGCGGGACCGAAGAGACTCACCTGGACAGTCTCCCGCGCGGGACCGTGTCGCGCACAAGTGGCCTCACCGCGTTCACCGCACAGATCCGACGATCACCCGACGCGGGCCGCGAGCGGGCCGGCCGGGACGCGTCACCGGCGGCGATCCAGCAGCAGGACGTCCACGGTGGAGCCGGCCGCGGCAGTGGTGACCCGCTCGCCGAGCACCAGCAGCCCGTTGGCCTCGGCCAACCCGGAGAGGGTGAACGGCCCGCCGCTGAGCGGCTGGACCGTGTACCCGCCGCCGCGTCGCTCGGCGACGTGCGCCGGCCGGAACTCGCGAAGCCCGGTCGGCGACGACACGGTCTCCAGCAGGTGTGCCCGCACACTGGGTCGGAACACCGGTTCGGCACCGGCGAGCAGTTGGATGGCGGGGCGGGCCAGCACCTCGAAGCCGATCAACGCGGCACCCGGGTCGCCGGGCAGGCAGACCACCGGCACCTCCTCGGCGCCGACAGTGCCGAACCCGAGCGCGGTGCCGGGGTAGAGCGCCACGTCGGTGAAGGTGACCGGCCCGGCGCGACCGCCCTCACGGCGGGAGAGGATCCGACGCACCATGTCTCCAGGGCCGGTGCCGGTGCCCCCGGTGGTGATGATCAGGTCGGCACGCAGCGTCTGGTCCTCCAGCAGCCCGCGCAGCCCCTCCGGGTCGTCGTCGCAGATGCCCACCCGGTACGCCAGCGCGCCCACCTCGGCCGCCGCTGCGGTCAGCGCGTGCGAGTTCGCGTCCACCACCTGACCGGGCTGACTGCCCCGGCCGACGTCGACGAGTTCGTCACCGGTGGCAACGATGACCACCCGTGGACTGGGCCGGACCACCACGTGCCCGATGCCGGTCGCCGCGAAGACGGCGACCAGGGCCGGGGACACGTAGGTGCCGGCCCGAGCGAGCAGGGTGCCGGCGGGCAGTTCCTCACCCGCTCGGCGTACCCCGTACCCCCGTTTGGGGGTGCGGAAGATCTCCACTGCGGCCATGCCCTGGTCGGTCCACTCCACCGGGACCACGACGTCAGCGGCGACCGGCAGCGGAGCCCCGGCGGCCACCGAGAAGCACGAACCGGGGGTGAGCCGGACCGGCCGCCAGCTCGCGGCGCCGAGATCGCCGACCACGTTGAGCCGGATGGTGCGACCGCCGGGCGTGCCGGAGGGGGCCGGGACGTAGCTCGGCCCCCTCCCCCCTCCGGAGATGTCCTCCCAGCGCGCGGCGTAGCCGTCCACGGCCGCCTGGTCGAAGGCCGGAAAGGCGTGCGGCGCGACGACATCCTCGGCGAGGACGTTGCCGTGCGCCTGGGTGAGGTCGAGGTCGAGTGGCGGCAGCGCGCGCAACCTGCGCAGCACGCTGCCCAGGTAGTCGGCGAGCGGCGTCAACTCGTTCGCGGCCGCCTCGGCGTCGGCCGTCGCTGTCATGTACCAGATCCGCCTGCCGCGTCGGCCTTGACGAAGTCGGCCAGCCAGGACCGGAACTCGGCGCCCAGGTCCTCGCGCTCGGCGGCGATCTGCACCACCGTCTGGAGGTATCCCAGCGGCATGCCGGTGTCGTAGCGGGTGCCCCGGTAGACGATCGCGTGCACCGGGGTGCCCTCGGTACGCAGCAGCTCCATCGCGTCGGTCAGCTGGATCTCGCCGCCGCTGCCCGGCTTGGTCCGCCGGATCGCGTCGAAGATCTTGCCCGGCAACACGTAGCGGCCGAGCACCGCCAGGTTGCTCGGGGCGTCCTCCGGCTGCGGCTTCTCCACCATCCCGGTCACCTTGACGACCTCGCCGATGTCGGTCAGCTCCGACTCGGCCGGTTCGACGGAGGCGATCCCGTACCGCTTGGTCTCGGACGGGTCGACCTCGAAGAAGGCGAGCACCACACCGCCGGTGCGGGCCTGCAACTCCAGCATCGCCGGCAGCAGCGGCTCCGACGGCTTGACGAACTCGTCGCCGAGCAGCACCGCGAAGGCGTCGTCGCCGACGTGCGACTCGGCGTACCCGATGGCGTGGCCGAGCCCGAGCTGCTCGGGCTGCCGCACTGTGTAGATCTCGGCCAGTTCGCTGGGCCGACGTACGGCGGCCAGCCGCTCGGAGTCGCCCTTCTCCTCCAACCTGGTCTCCAGGTCCGGGCGACGGTCGAAGTGGTCCACCATCGACGTCTTACCCCGACCGGTGATCAGCAACACGTCACCGATGCCAGCCTGCGTGGCCTCCTCGACGATGTACTGCAACACCGGCCGATCCACCACCGGCAGCAGTTCCTTGGGCACCGCCTTGGTGGCCGGCAGGAACCGGGTGGCCAGTCCGGCGGCCGGGATGACGGCCTTGACCGCCAGGGGACGGCCGTTTGCGGCGACCGTCGATGAGGGGTTCGCTGAGTGCTCCGACATGCCGCGAGACTATCGGCCACGGCTCTGCCGCGGCGGGTGTGGCCCAGAAGACGCGCCGCCACCCGGCCCCGGCCGCGCCGCGTCCGGGCCGGCCCGCGCCGCGTCCGTCGCGACGTCCGGCGTGTCGTCGACCGAATCCGGTCGGGCGTGCGCCGGGCCCGCCAGCGATGATTCCGGTACGCCCACCGCCGGGTCGGACCGGGCGGGCCCGCCCGGCTCCCGGCTGGCCTGCACCGGCTGGCCGGCGCGCGGCAGCCCGTCGGTTGGGCTCACCGCGCACGCGAGCACGGGAATTTCCCGGGTCGGCAGATCCGAGCGAACCTCGGCGACCCGGTACGTGTCACGGCCCGCCGCCTTGGCCGCATAGAGGGCGTCGTCGGCGGCCTCCAGCACCTCCCGCCCGGTGCTGCCGTGGTCCGGGAAGACGGCGATGCCCACCGACACGGTCACCAGGACCGGCCCGGCGTACGCCTCGACAGCGATGGGCGTGTCGCGCACCGCCGCGCCGAGCCGCTCGGCCACGATCGCCGCGCCCCGCGCGTCGGTCTCCGGCAGCAGCAGCACGAACTCCTCACCACCCTGGCGGAAGGCCAGGTCGACCTCCCGGATCTCCCCGCGCACCCGGCGGGCGAACTCGGCCAGGACGGTGTCCCCCGCGGCGTGCCCGTAGGTGTCGTTGACGTCCTTGAACCGGTCCAGGTCCAACGCGAGGACGCTGAGCATCCGCCCGAAGCGGCTGGCCCGTTCCACCTCCCGCCGGATCGACTCGCGCAGGTAGCGGTAGTTCCACAACCCGGTGAGCGGGTCGGTGAGGGAGAGCCGCTGCGCCTCCTCGTGCACCCGGACGTTGTCCACCGCCACGGCCGCGTGGCCGGCGAAGGTGCGCAGGGTGGCCAGGTCGTCGTCGTCGAACTCGTCGGCGCCCAGCCGGTCGTAGAGGGCCAGCACGCCGAGGGCGGCCGCCGCGCCCGCCTCGTCTACCGGCCCCGAGAATCCGCCGAGGGTGGCCGTGGCACCGCCGGGCGGGGCGGCGAACGGAACCGCGACGTAGGTGCGACAGCGCGGCTCACCCGTTGGCGTCTCGGTCTGCTCCGCCCTGCCCCGTTGCGGTTCCCCGGTGGCGGCGACCTCACCGACCACGCCGACGCCCACCGGCACCCGGAGCGTCTGCGTCCCGTCCGCCTCCTCCGCCGGCCAGCGCCCGTCCAACCCCTCCGTGCACTGGGCGACAAGCACCCCGCCGGTCTCCACCAGCAGCACGGCACCGGCACGCGCGCCGGTGGCCCCGATGGCACTGCGCAGGATCACCCGCAGGATGCGCTGCAGGTCGTGGGTGCTGGCCAGTGTGTCGCCGAGCACCGCGAGGTGCCCGCGCAACTGGTCCCGGTTGCTGGTCAACGCCGCGACGTAGGAGCCGGTCTCCCGGGTCATCCGGTTGAACGCGGCGGCCAGCCGACCCAACTCGTCACGACTGCGCACCGGCACCCGGGCGGTCAGGTCGCCCTGGGCCACCCGGTCGACGGCACCGGCCAGCTCCGCCAGCGGCCGGGTGGTCACCCGGGCCAGCCGCCAGGCGGCCAGCACCGCGAGCAGCCCGGCCAGCACGACCACCCCGAGCAGCGTGGCGTGCAACCCCGGTGGCCGTTCACTGGGCACGGAGAGCACCAGTGGCAGCGGCTGCGCATCGGAGGGCCCGAGCCTGCGCACGTACCGGCCCTCCTTGGTCTCGGTGACCTGCTCGCCCCGTACGCCGACGGCGGCGGCCAGCACCGCGTCGCGGACGTCACGGGACTCGGTCGTGTGGGTGACCCGCGCGGCGCTCGCCCCACTGTCGAGGAGGGTGACCGCCACCCCGGTCACCGCCGCCAGTCGGGCCACGAAGGCCGGGTCGACCAGTTGCGCGGCGGTCACAGTGCCCAGCCGGGTGCCGGCGCGATCGTGCAGGTCGACCTGGGCGGCCAACGCACGGACCGGGCCGGCCGAGCCGGGGTTCGAGCCCCCGTTCGTGCCCTCGGCCGAGCCGGCGCAGTCCTGCCACGGGGTCGACGGAGCACCGGGCGACAGGTAGGTGACCTGGCCGGCCACGTCGCTGACCAGCACCGCGGCGGCCAGACCCCGGCCGACCAGTTGCGCGGCGGCGACGGCCGGCTCGGCGGTGAGCGCCACCGCGTCGGCGGTGGCGCGTAGCTGCTGGCAGAGCGCGTCGACCGAGGTGCGAACCGTGGAGGCAGCCACCGCCAGGCGCTCGGTGGAGCGGCTGCGGTCCACCGCCGCGACGGTGGAGGCGACGAAAAGCGCGCCGAGCAGGACGGGCCCGAGCACCACCACGAGGAAGGCTGCCGTCAACCGCCCGCGTAGCGTCACTCGTCCCCCCGGAAGTTCCGCCTCCGTTGCTTGCGATGCTGACACAGTGCAACCGTGGGAGAGGCGTTGCGTCAGGAGTGTTGCGTGCCGGAATTTTCTGATGAAGCGGAAGTGACCCGCGTGGCGAAGCGGAACACCCGCGTCGAGCTGCTCGCCCGCCGCCGGTCGCTGCCCGCCACGACCCGGGCAGCCGCCGCCGGGCGCGTGCAGGCCGAGCTGGTCGCCCTGGTACGCCGACTGCGCCCACACCGGATGACGGCGTACGTGCCGGTCGGCTCCGAACCGGGCGGGCCCGACCTGCCCGAGGTGCTGCGGGCGGCGCTGCCGGCGGACGCCGAGTTGCTACTGCCGGTGCTCCTCGGTGACCTGGATTTGGACTGGGCGGCGTATAACGGGCCCGATGCCGTGATCGCGGCGGGACGGGGTATCCGAGAACCGGTCGGTGCCCGTCTCGGGGTGGCCGCCGTGGCGCACGCGGAACTCGTGGTCGTTCCGGCTCTCGCGGTGGACCACCACGGTCGGCGGCTCGGACGCGGTGGCGGGTCGTACGACCGCGCCCTCGCCCGGGTACCCGCGGCGGCCCTGACGGTGGTGCCGCTGCACGACGGTGAGCTGGTCGAGGCGCTGCCGGCGGAGCCCCACGACCGTCGGGTGCGCGCGGTCGTCACTCCCGCCGACGGGGTGCGTACGCTTGACGGCGGCCCGGGTGCGGCGCACGGTGTCGCGCCCCACACGTCTGCTGGACGAACCCGGGGCGAATGACGCACCATTGGCACTCGAATACGTCGAGTGCCAACTGGCTGAGCCCAGATCCGGAGGAGAACGTGCCCACGTACCAGTACGCCTGCACCACGTGCGGTGAGCAGCTCGAGGCGGTGCAGTCCTTCTCTGACGAGCCGCTGACCGAGTGCCCGGCGTGTCAGGGGCGGCTGCGCAAGGTCTTCAACTCGGTCGGCATCGTCTTCAAGGGTTCGGGCTTCTACCGCACCGACTCCCGGGCGTCCGGTTCCGAGACGACCGCCGGCGGCACGACCACCAAGCCGGCGAAGTCCGAGTCGTCCTCCGCTGACAGCTCGTCGTCCTCTTCGGGGTCCTCGTCCTCGTCCGGGTCGTCCTCGTCCTCGGGGTCGGGGTCCTCGGGGTCGTCGTCCTCCTCGGGGTCGTCCTCGGGTGCATCGGGCGGCGGCAAGGCGGCGACGGCCAGCTCCACGTCCTGATCGCCGAAGGCCCGACCCCATTACGGGTCGGGCCTCGATCCACTCGGGTTCCCGCAAGCCGGCCTGTCCCCGTCGCTCTGACCGCCCGCTTTCCCTGATCCCGAGTCGATCACAGCGGCTCTCCTAGCAGATCGCGCCGACGGATAGGCGTTTTCCACAGGCCGGGCGGTTGTCCACAGGCGTCGGCCGTGGGTCGGCCGAGGCGGCGGGAACTGCCTAGCCTCCCTGCACGGGTGCCACTGCGGCGCTCGGGGACGGGAGGCGGCAGAGGCGATGGTCGATCCGGATTTCGCGCGGGCGTTGCGCCCGCTGCGCCAGCTCACTCTGCCCGGCGGGCGTACCCTGCTCCGGGCCGGCCTGGTCGCCGCGCTGCTCGGCCTGGCCGCCGCGGTCCTGCACACCCCGACTGGATGCCCTCCTACCGCCGTGCCCTCCGACGCGCCATCGGTGGCGGACGACCCGACCCGGTAGGCGACCAAGGTCGGTCGGGCGAGCGCAGCAGGACAGGCATCCGCCCCCGGTCGAGCACCGACCACCGCCCAGAGCAGGTCGGCTGGCGGATGGAGATCGTCAGGGTCTGGCCGAGCCTGCGGGGGTCATTCCCAGTGCGGGGGGCGTTCGGCGAGCAGCCAGTCGTCGTTGCCGCCCGACCGCTCACCCCAACCACGGTCGGTGTCGTCGGTGGTCTGCTCGGGCAGCACCACGAAGTCTTCGCTCAGGTCGACGGCGCGGTCATCGTCTCGCGGTGCGCCGTGCGTGCCAGGGTCCTCGGTGCTCACGAGCGGCAAGACTAGCTCAGCCGACGGCGGTGGACCGGGCCGTCGGCGGTGGGCACGCCGGCCAGAGCCGGCCGGACCGCCGACAGTGGGCACGCCGCCAGACCGCCGACAGTGGGCGCGCCGGCCAGACCGCCGACAGTGGGCGCGCCGGCCAGAAGCGACCGGGCCGCCGGTGGCGTTGGTAGCGTCGGACGGCGTGACGACCCCCAGCGGTGGCAGCGACCCGGACGACTACTGGCGACGGCCCGACGCCGGTGACGACGCGGTGGCCGACCAACCTCCTGCCGCGCCCGCCACCACACCACCGGCCGGGTCCACCAACCCACAGCAGAACGAGCAGGCCAGCCCAGCATCGACGGGCCACCCTGCCAGCGGGAACGCAGACCCGCCGCCGCCCGCACCGGCGTCGGCGGGAGGCACTACCAGCGGGAACGCAGGCCCGCCGACGCCCGCACCAACCGCACCGGCGCCGACGGGAGGACCTGGCAGCGGATACTCCGGTCCGCCACCGAGCGTGCCGCCGCCGGCGGGTTGGCGTCCACCCGTACACCTGCAGCCGGCGCCGCCGCGACGGCTGCCACCGCAGGACATGGCCGACCTGGACGCGGCCGAGCAGCGATCGCAGCGGGTCACCTACGGCTTCGGGGCGGCGGCCGGCGTGGTGCTGCTGGTACTGCTCTGTCTGCTCTGCTCGCGGGTCATCTTCTGATGTCCACCCCCGGGCGGCGGCCAGCAGCTCAGAGGGTGGTGCCCCACACCGTCTCGGCGCCGGAGTGGCCGGTCAGGTAGACGTAGATCAGGGCGGCGATGGAAAGCCCCACTGCCGCTACCGCCAACACCGGGATGACCAGCGCGGGCAGGCGCGGCACCCGGGGGTGCCCACTCGTCGCCACGAGCAGCAGGATGGCCACGATCCCGAGCGGCACCACGACGCGTAACAGGATGTCCCCGTAGCGGGAGTGCTCGAAGATCTGATCGAGGATCGGCCCCTGGAAGCCCCGGGCCACCAGCGCGTCGGTGAGTGCCTCACCCGACTCGACCGCGACGAAGGCGGTCACCGGCGCGGCCACGGCGAGAAGGCCCAGGGCCCAGTCCAGCCGGTGCCGCCACCGCGGTAGCCCCACGTACGCGATGGCCAGCACCGCCAGCAGCGGTACGAACACGACGACCGCGTGGATTACCAGGACGTGCACCGGTAGACCCAGGATCTCCTCGAACATCGAACCCTCCAGGTGGATCATGGTCAGGGGTGTTCAGCCTATGGTCCGCCGATCGTCCCCAGGCTCTCGACGGATGACACGCGCGCCGCGTCGATCGGGTTCATTCGCTCGGGCCGTACTCTCGATCTTGCCCGGCTGTGTCGGTGGCCACCCGGAGCGGGCGACGGTTGTCGATGCGGGTCGAGCGTGTTGTCATTGGCCAATGTCCGGTGCCGAGGAGCTGCTGCGGTCGAGGGGTCTGCGTGTCACGCGCCCCCGCCTCGCGGTGCTGGACGTGCTGGCCGACGGCGGCCACCTGGAGGTCGACGAGATCACCCGGCGGGTGCGCGAACGCCTCGACTCGGTCTCCACCCAGGCGGTCTACGACGTACTGGGCGCGCTGTCCCGGGCCGGGCTGTCCCGCCGGATCGAGCCGGCGGGCAGTCCCGCCCGCTATGAGGCGCGGGTGGGCGACAACCACCACCACGTCGTCTGCCGAGGCTGCGGCGAGATCGCCGACATCGACTGCGCGGTGGGCAGCGCACCGTGCCTGGAGCCGAACAGCGCGCACGGGTTCGAGGTCGACGAGGCCGAAGTGACCTTCTGGGGCCTCTGCCCGGGCTGCCGGGCCCGCCGCTCCGCCGACGTCTGACCGTCGGCACCGGCGGCACGTGAGCGGCGAGGTGGGCCCGATCGTGGCACTCTTGTGCGGTGGACTCCGATGACCTCGGCCTTTTCGGTCCGGGTTCGGTCACGTGGAAGGTGCACGAGGAGCCGATCCTGATCGTCGCCGGCCTGCGCTCGCTCTACCTCCAGGCGTTGCACCCCCGGGCCATGGCCGGTGTCGCGCAGAACAGCAACTACCGCACCGACGCCTGGGGTCGACTGCTCCGCACCGCCACCTACGTGGCGACCACCGTCTACGGGACCACCGCCGAGGCGGAGGCCGCCGGGGCCCGGCTGCGCCGCCTGCACGACCGCCTGCGGGCCACCGACACGCTCACCGGTGAACAGTTCCGGATCGACGAACCGGACCTGCTGCGCTGGGTGCACGTGACCGAGGTCGAGTCGTTCCTGAGCACGGCCCGACGCGCCGGGCTGCCGCTGAGCGACGACGAGGTGGACGGCTACTACACCGAGCAGCGCCGCGCCGCAGCCCTGGTCGGCCTGGACCCGGCCACCGTCCCGGGGACCGCCGCCGAGGTCGCTGACTACTACGAGGCCGTACGGCCACAGTTGCGGATGACCCGGGAGGCCGCCGAGACGGCGTTGTTCCTCACCGCCCCGCCGCTGCCGTGGAAGCTCAGCCTGCCGGTCCGGTTGGGGCTCACGCTGGGCCCGCCACGCTGGGCGTACCTGGGGATCGCCAGCACCGCGTTCGCGCTGCTGCCGACGTGGGCACGCCGGATGTACGGAGGTCCCGGTCTACCGACCACCGCGCTGTCGGCGGACCTGTCCCTGCGCGCGCTGCGGCTCGCGTTCGCCGCCGTCCCCCGTCGCTACCTGGAGGGGCCGTTGATTCAGGCAGCCAAGGAGCGGGCCGCGCGGCACGCTGCCGCCCCGCTGGCCGGCTGACCCCACCCTCGGCAGGAGATCAGCCGTCGGCCGGCCGGTCCACTGCCGCCCACGGCTCCTTGCCCGGGACCTGTGCGCCCGTCGGGCAGTGCCGCCGGAAGTCGCACCAGCCACAGCGCGGGCCGGGTGCCACCGGGAAAGCCTCGTCCGCGTCGGCACCGTCGGCGACTGCCCGCTCGGCGGCCATGATGTCGCGGGCCGTCTCTTCGGCGCGGGTCAGTTGTCGGGCCAGCGACTCGACTGTGTGGTCGTGGCCGGCGACAGTGCCGGTCGGCAGGTGGTGCAGCTCCACCCGGCGGCACGGCCGACGAAACACCCGCTCGGCGGCGTACGCGTAGAGCGCGAGCGCCTGCGAGCCCCTGGCGTCGTCGGTGTCCAGCCCGGTGCGGCCGGTCTTGTAGTCCACGATGACCAGCTCCGGCCCGTCCGGGCCGGGCCGCGAGTCGATCCGGTCGGTGCGACCGTTGAACGCCAGCACCGCGGTCTTGACCGCCACCACCCGCTCCACGCCGAGCGGGTCGGAATCCGGCTCCAGCGTGTCGACGTACGACTCCAGCCACCCCAGCGCCCGCCGGTAGGCGGCCCGCTCCTGCTCGTCGTCGCGGTAGCCCTCGCGGACCCAGGTGCCCTTGAGCAGTGTGGCCAGCGCCTCGGGACGCCTTCGGTCGGCGGGCAGCGCATACCAGTTCTTCAGGGCGGTGTGCACGCTGGCGCCGAGCGAGTTGTGCGCCCACGGCGGGCCCTTGGGTGGGGCGGGCCGGTCGACGTAGGAGTAGCGGTAGCGACGCGGGCAGTCCGCGTACGCGCCGAGCTTGCTCGGGGTGCAGACGAACAGCCGCTCGGGCATGCCCTCGAAGCCGAGCTGCTCGGCGTCGCCGGCGCGCTGCCGCGGGGCCCGGCCGCCGGCGGCCGGCCGGCCCGCTGATGAGGATCGTCGCACCTCTGAGATCCTGCCATCCATCTCCGACATCGCGCGTGTGCCGTCAGGCCATGTTCACGTACTGCGTGACGAAGGCGGCCACCGCGTCGGCGATGAGCTGCACGGCGATCGCGGCCAGCAGCAGGCCGGCGATCCGGGTCAGCACCTCGATCCCGCCCGGCCGGAGGATCTTCACGATGCCGCCGGAGAAGCGCAGGACGATCCAGACGGCGACCATCACGGCGAGGATCGCCACGGCGATGGCGCTGAACTCTCCCAGCCCGTCGGCCTGCTGGACGAAGAGCATGGTGGCCACGATGGCACCCGGACCGGCCAGCAACGGCGTGCCCAGCGGCACCAGGGCGATGTTGGAGGTGACCTGCTGGCTCGGGTCGTCGGCCTTGCCGGTCAGCAGCTCAAGGGCGACGAGCACGAGCAGCAGCCCACCGGCTGCCTGCAACGCCGGCAGGTCCACGTGCAGGTAGTCGAGCAAGGTCTGCCCCGCCACCGCGAAGATCACGATGACGCCGAGCGCCAACGCGACGGCCTGCCAGGCTGCCCGGTTGCGGTCGCGGGCGGGCAGGGGGCCGGTCAGCGCCAGGAAGATCGGCATCATGCCCGGCGGGTCGGTGATCACCAGCAGAGTCACGAAGACCTCGCCGAACAGCTTCAGATCCACGCGATCAACCTAGCCGCGCCGCGATGGGCGAAATACCCGGATCAGCCCCAAGCGACCTCGGTCACCCCCTCGGCGACGATCCGCTCGTACGCCTCGACGCTGGTGCTGAACGCGCCGAGTTGGACGGTCTTGTGGGTGCCGTGAAAATCCGAGGAGCCGGTGACGAGCAGACCGAGCTCGGCGGCGAGCGCCCGCACGTGGTCCCGCTCGGCCGGGCTGTGGTCCTCGTGGTCGGCTTCGAGCCCGGCGAGCCCGGCGGCGGCCAGCTCGGCGATCAGCTCGTCGGGCACCACCCGGCCGCGTCGGGTGGCTCGCGGGTGGGCGAAGACCGGCACGCCTCCGGCCGCCCGGACCAGCCGAACGGCCCGGAACACGTCGATGTCCTCCTTGGGCAGCCGGTACCGCTCGCCCAGCCAGTCCGGGCCGAACGCCTCCCGGACGCTGCCGACCAGGCCGGCGCGGATGAGTGCCTGCGCGATGTGCGGACGTCCCACCGTGCCGCCACCCGCGCCGGCCAGGATGTCCGGCCAGTTCACGTCGATGCCGTCGGCCCGCAGGAGGCCGACGATCCGTTCGCCACGCTCTTCCCGGGCGGCCCGGACCCGCGCCAGCTCGGCCACCAGCTCCGCGTGGTCCGGGTCGAACAGGTACGCGAGCAGGTGCAGCGGCACCGCGGGCTGCGGGCCGGACCAGCGACACGACAACTCCGCACCCCGGATCAGACGCAGACCGGGTGGCAGCGCGGCCACTGCCGGCGCCCAGCCGGCCGTGGTGTCGTGGTCGGTGATCGCCAGCACGTCCAGCCCGGCGGCGGAGGCCGCGCCGACCAGCTTGGCCGGGGTCAGCGTGCCGTCGCTGGCCGTCGAATGGGCGTGCAGGTCGATCCGGGGGGCGGGGCCGGTACGCGAGGTCACCGCCCGACGTTACCGAGGAAACGGTGAGCCCGGCTCACATGGGCCACCTGGGGTCAGAAGCCCTGCACCAGGATCGGCCGCTCTCCGGCTGGCACGCCGGGCACCGCAGCGGGGCCGGCGGGCTTTCCCGCCCGCACCTGGCCGATGTCGACCCGGACCAGCTCGCCGTCGCCGTCGAGGTAGGAGGCCTGGGCCTCGTCGCTCCAGACGATCGCCCCGGTCATCGGCGGCCCGGCCGCAACGGCTGTCGCACCCGGCCCGAGCCGCCGCAGGTCGACCAGCAGGGACCGACCGGCCGAGCCGCTGTCCTCGTTGACCAGCAGCCACCGCCCGTCCGGGGAAACCCCGCCGACGCCGTCCTGGCTCAGGTCCGGACCGCAGCCCGTGCGTACCGGGTCCAGGTGACGTGTCGGGGTGAGGATGGCAAGGCAGGTCCGGCCCGGATCGGCCGTGCTGACCTGCCCGACGAGCCGCCCGTCGGGCAGCCGCCCGTAGACGTTGAGGCTCAACCGGTCGAGGGCGTCGGGCAGCGGCCCCGCCCCGGGCCGCCAGAGTGTGTGACCGGCGCTGGCCGGGTCGAGTCGGACCAGCACGCTGTCACCGACGAACCGGACGGGCTCCGCCGCCGCCGGCACCGGGGTGCGCACCGACCCGATGAGTTGGGTGCCGACCACACCCGCCATCAGGAGATCGTCTCCGTCGCGCCAGGCGACCTGGCGGCTGTCCGGGGCCAGGACGATCGCGCCGGCACCGGCCAGCAGCACCTGCACCAGGCCGTCGTCCTGCACCACCGACAGAGAGCGCCCGGCGGTGCTCGGCGCGCCCACCACCAGCCAACCGCCTCCGCTGGGCAGCGGCTGGACGCGTTCGGCCGGCCCGACGTCGGGCAACACCAGCCGCCGCCCGTCGGCGCTGACCAGCGTCTCGCTGACGATGAGCGAGGTCGACGCCGTGGGCGAGGGGTCGGGGCCGGGAATGCTGGCCGTCGGGAACGGTCGACTGGTCGGATCGGGGTCGCCGATCACGACGATGGGTGAGCCGTCCCGCCTGGTCTCGGCACCGAGCTGGGCCATGCCGGCGCTGAGCAGCACGGTGGTGACCGCCGCGAGGGCGAGGCCGGCGGCGGTGCGTCGACGCCGGATCCGGTTCGCGCGACGGATGGCCTGGCCGGCCGGGTCGACGCTCAGCGGGCGGGCAAGGGCGACCTGGTGCGAGAGTGTCTCCCGCACCGCACCTTCCAACTCGTCAGGCCGCACCTGGTATGAACGCTGTGGGCCGTCCGTCAGGTTGTCGCGTCGGCCGGGGAACTGACTCACTGCTGTTCCCCGGAGCCCGTGCCGACGGGCACGGCCGCCGGGGCGGTGGGCAGGACCACCTGCGGATCGATCCCACGCGGCACTGCGGGGCGCGGAGCGGTAGGGCGGGGCACGGGTCGGCCAGCCGCCCGTCCGGGACGGGGTGAGGCAGCGGCACCGGTGGCCGGGATCCGCCCGGTCCGGGAACCCGAGCCCGCCGTCCGGCCGCCGGCACCGATAGCGCCCGCGGCACTGTCGGCAGCGCCAGTCCGGCCGGCGATGCCGACGGCGGCTGCCAGCTCCGGTGCGTCCGCGCCCAGTCGCCGACGCAGCGTGGCGAGCGCCCGGGACGACTGGCTCTTCACAGTGCCCGGTGAAATGTCCAGCATCGCGGCGGTCTGCGCCTCCGACATGTCCTCGTAGTAGCGCAGCACCAGCACTGCCCGCTGCCGGTTGGGCAACTCCCGGAGATGCCGCCAGAGCAGGTCACGGTCAAGTTGCTGCTCGATCTCGTCGACACCGGCCCGCTCGGGCAGCACCTCGGTCGGGCGTTCGCCGTGCCAGCGCCGCCGCCACCAACTGGTCGACGTGTTGACCATCACACGCCGGGCGTACGGCTCGACCGCCTCGATCCCGCCGAGCCGCTTCCACGCCAGGTAGGTCTTGGTCAGCGCCGTCTGGAGCAGGTCCTCGGCC
Source organism: Micromonospora sp. NPDC005205 (assembly GCF_040608275.1). NCBI lineage: Bacteria > Bacillati > Actinomycetota > Actinomycetes > Micromonosporales > Micromonosporaceae > Micromonospora > Micromonospora sp. NPDC005205. The sequence goes on along the minus strand of NZ_JBEXHV010000001.1, from coordinate 924,013 downwards.
GTGGCCCAGTCGCCGGTGAGCAGATAAGCGGTACGCAGGAGCGCGGCGGAGCGGGCCGCGACGAACTCGCGGAACTGCTCCTCCAACGAGTCCTTGCTCGCCACCGCCCACCTCCACACCCCTGCCGTCCTGGCAGAGTGCCACGTCAGGGGCGGTCTGGTCCATGACGAAAGGTGCGCACTTGCTCCGATGTTCGGTCGAAAACCTTCACGCCCCGTCGTCGGCCTTGGCCTCGTCGGCTTCCTTGCCGAGCCGCGCCTCGACGGCCTGCGGCTCGTACATCTCCTCGACGACGCGCAGGTAGAGCTCGTTCGGGTTGGGCAGGTTCTTGACCTCGCGAAGCGCCTGCTCCTGGCCGGCGGACTCCAGCACGAAGGTGCCGTAGTTGAGCGCTCGACCGGTCGGGGTCTGCTCGTACTTCATGTCGGTGACCCGGACCAGCGGCATCATCGCCACCTTGCGGGTGACGATCCCGTTGACCACCATGACCCGCTTGTTGGTCAGGATGAACCGGTCATACCACCAGTCGGCGACCTTCCACGCCACCCAGCCCATCACCGCGAACCACAGCAGCACGGCAATGGTGGTCAACGCGCCGACGTCCTGACCGGCGAGGAAGCCGGAGAGATAGCCGAGCACGAAGGTCGCCGCGACGCCGATCAACAGCGGGTTGCTGAGGTGGATCCAGTGTCGCTTCCACTCGCCCCGGTAGCGCTCGGTGGGGAAGAGGTAGCGAGCCACCAGCGAACTGGGCTCGTCTTCCAGCGGCAGCACCCGCCGAGGGGTCGAGCCGGTCGCGTCGGCACGCAACCCGGCCAGCTCGTCCTCGGAGATCTGCGGCGGCTGGTAGCTGGCCTCCGGATCACGGATCCACCCCCGACCGGAACGACCCTGGCCGGCGTAGCCGGGCCCGTCGCCATAGCCGACGTCGTCCGAAAGGGACGGACCGTCGGACAGGCTGGGACCGGCCCCGTAGCCCGGGCCGTCATCAGGCCCGATCCGCGGGATCGGCTCGGTGTCGCGCTCGCGACGTTCCCGGTCGGGGTCGTCCGGGTCGAAGGGTGGACCGGAGGGGCTGCCCATCGGCGGCTAGGCGACGAGGCTGGTGAAGAAGTCGCCAAACCCCTGGGCGATATCCATGATCCCGCCGCCGAGCGACTTGAACACGTCCGCCGCCGAGTTTGGTCGGTAGGCGACGAAGAAGATCAAGAATGCGATTCCGGCCCAGGTGAGGACCTTCTTGACCATGGCGGGCCATCCTCTCGCGCGGCGCCGGGTCCCATTACCGCAGCGGCACCCAGAGTATCAGTGTGGTGTCGTACAGTGAATATCTGCGTCCGTTCTCCGTCAATCCGGAAGAGTTGTCAAGCTCTACCGGGTAGATACGGGGACGGTGCGCCGTACACGAGCTCGGGCGGAGTCCACTCGGTCAGGTCGTGTAGCACGACGTCTTCCGCGAGCAGGTGACCCGCACTCGCCGGCCAGGCTATCGCATGGAGCCACATTCCCCGAGCTTCGCCGGCGTACGCGCTTCGATCCGTTGGAGAATTCACCAACCACAGTGGAGTGGGGTGCCCGCCGACCTTGATCTTCGCCTGTCCGACGTGGTCAGGGTGACCCGGCCCCGGGTCGGTCAACGCGTCCATCAACTCCGGTCCCGGATCCGGCCCGGTCAGACCGGCAAGCCGGGTGCCCAGGCCGACACCGGGTTCCTCGGCCACGAAGACCAGATCGGCCGGACCACCACCAAGGGGCGCGGGGCCCGCGCACGCCACCACTGTCGCCCGCACACCCGTGCGGTCGTCCCCGGCGTACGCCACGCCGGTGAGTGTCCAACCGGGCGGCAGCGGCCACGGGCACCACAGCGGTGTCACCGGTGGATCGCCGGTCGCGGTGATCCGTTCCACCACGCTGGCCACGATGTCCGCTCCGATGTGCTCGGGCACGTGCAACGGCGGCACCGGGCCGCAGCGCGCACATCTCGAGTCGGTGTTCATCAGATCCGGCGCCCGTACCGGGCCCCCGCATCTCGGACAACTCACCGCGACACTCACATCCCCACCGTCTCCCCGTACCGCCGGCACGTCAAGCCGGAACGTCCGATTCGGCACCGTACGTGGGTCAGTCCGGCGGCGTACCGGCGTGCGCGCGGATCCAGGCGTGCATGGCGATTCCGCTGGCCACGCCCGCGTTGATCGACCTCGTCGAGCCGTACTGGGCGATGGAGTAGAGCTGGTGGCAGGCGGCACGGGCCGGCGCGGAGAGGCCGGGGCCCTCCTGGCCGAACAGCAGCACGCAGTCCCGCGGCAGGGTGCCGGTCTCCAGCGGACGCGACCCGGGCAGGTTGTCGATGCCGAACACCGGCAGTTCCCGCTCGGCCGCCCAGGCGACGAACTCCTCGATCGTCTCGTGGTGCCGTACGTGCTGGTACCTGTCGGTCACCATCGCGCCGCGCCGGTTCCACCGTCGCCGTCCGACGATGTGCACCTCGGCGGCGTTGAACGCGTTGGCGTTACGCACCACGGTGCCGATGTTGAAGTCGTGCTGCCAGTTCTCGATCGCGACGTGGAAGCCGTGCCGGTGCCGGTCCAGGTCGGCGACTATCGCCTCGTGCCGCCAGTAGCGGTAGCGGTCGACGACGTTGCGCCGGTCCCCCTCCGCGAGCAGCTGCGGGTCGTAGCGGCTGTCGTCCGGCGGGTCCCCCGGCCAGGGGCCCACGCCCACCTCAAGCTGGTCGTCGGTCACGGTCATCAGAGGGTACGGACCACGTCGGCGTCGGCCACGCCGACCTGCCGGTCAGCCCAGGTCGAGGGCGGCACCGAGCCGGTCCAGGAAGCGCCGGTCCGCCGGGCTGGCCGCTGGGTCCACCCGGCGCGTGCCGGTGCCGGGCACCGCACGACAGACCCGGGCCGCGACAGACTGCACCCACTGGCGGTACGCGGCCGAGTCGGCGGGGTCGGCCCGCCGCCGGAGGACCCGGCTCGCCGCCCGGCAGGCGGCCAGCAGGTCCACCAGGTCGGTGAGCCGCTCGGCGGGTTGTGGGGTGCCGTCGTGGCGGGCGTAGATCGTGGCGACCACCGCGCGGACCAGGTCGCTGTCGGAGGCTCGGCCTGCGGCCACGGCATCCAGACCGGCCAGGCCGGCCATCACTCCACGCTCCGTCCGGCCAGGCCCCGGTGCCGCGGCGGCCACGAGGACCCGACCGGGCAGGCTGGTGAGCAGATCCCACTCGACGGCGGAGTAGACAGCGGTGGTCAAGGGTGCGGCTCGGCGGCCGGCAGAGGGCGGCTCTCCCGCGACGGAGTGGCTCATCGGAACCTCCGGCGTCAGCATATGCCCCGCGACGGGCACCGGACCCCTTCCCCAGCAGACCCGCGCTGGGGAAGGAACCCGGTGTTCGTCGACGGTCGAGCCCGCCGTGACTCGTCAGCGCGGCTCGGGGAAGCTGGGCCGCTCCGGATCCACGCCGTCGGGCACCGCGGCGGCCGCGTACTCCCGCTTGGGGACCATGACCTTGCGCCGGAAGACGCAGACCATCGTGCCGTCCTGGTTGTAGCCGCGGGTCTCCACCGACACCACACCCCGGTCGGGCTTCGAGCCGGACTCTCGCTTGTCCAGCACCGTGGTCTCGCCGTAGATCGTGTCGCCGTGGAAGGTCGGCGCGACGTGCCGCAGCGACTCGACCTCCAGGTTGGCGATCGCCTTGCCACTCACATCGGGCACCGACATGCCGAGCAGCAGCGAGTAGATGTAGTTGCCGACCACGACGTTGCGCTTGAACTGGCTGGCCGTCGCGGCGTAGTGCGCGTCCATGTGCAGCGGGTGGTGGTTCATGGTGAGCAGGCAGAAGAGGTGGTCGTCGTACTCGGTGACGGTCTTGCCCGGCCAGTGCCGGTAGACCGCGCCGACCTCGAACTCCTCGTAGTAGCGACCGAACTGCATGCTGGTCCCTTCGACGGGCGGCGATGGAGTTCGGCACAGCATGCCTTACCGATGGTTAAGGCAACCGGCGGGGCGCGACGGCGGCGGAAATGTCACACCGGTCACTCGCCTGGGGGGAGACGCAATGAGCGGCGGGGCCCTCCCCGGCACCCGCCGCCCACGCTCTGATGTGAGGAATTCTGCCCTACGGGTGCGTAGCTTCAACAGAGGTCGCGGTCACATTTATCTTTTTGTAACACTACTGTGAGTGATGAGGCGGAGGTTGATCAGCGATCTCCGCAGGCCGGATACCTCCTTGTCAAGGCCCAAGTTACCGATTCGTAGTGCTCAATCGCGTGGATCTCCCTGGAAACGCTCCCATCACCGCAGGTCACGCAAGTGCGTCATGCACTTGCGTTCCGCAGGTCGGGTGTGAACAGATGCTTGTCGATGACCGTCGGCACCCCCCGGCAGCCCCGGGCACGTTTCGTGACCCACCCCCCGGGAATTCGATACGGTCAGCCCTGGTTCTACGGGACGTAGATAAACCGCGGTGATCGGAGAGTGCAATGGCAACCGTTGAGCTGACCTCGACGAACTTCGACGAGGTGACCGGCAACGACGGCATCGTCCTGGTCGACTTCTGGGCCGACTGGTGTGGTCCGTGCAAGCGGTTCGCCCCGGTCTACGAGCGCTCCTCGGAGAAGCACCAGAACATCGTCTTCGGCAAGGTCGACACGGAGGCTCAGCAGGAGCTGGGCGCCAAGTTCGACATTCGCTCGATCCCGACGATCATGGCGATCCGCGACGGCGTCATCGTCTTCGCCCAGCCGGGCGCCCTCCCCGAGTCCGCGCTGGAGAACCTGATCGAGCAGGTCGAGGCGCTGGACATGGACGACGTCCGCAAGCAGCTGGCCGAGCACAACCACTGAGTCGTCCCCACGACGACACGCGAGGCCGGGCCCGGTGCGGGCCCGGCCTTCGTCGTACCCCGCAGACTCCACCCATGATCACCTGGCTGGTCGGGCCGAACTGGCCGTCGGAGGGACCCGAGGCCGTCGGTACATCCCGTATCGTCACGACCCGATGGAGAATCTGACCACCCGAGGGCGCGTGACCCGGCTGGGCGCGACCGCACTCGGCCTCGTCCTGCTCGTCGTCGGCACCTTCTGGGGCAGCGACGACGATTTCCCGTTCGGCCCGTTCCGGATGTACTCCACCTCCAACCCGCCGAACGCACCCGCCCCTGACACCCGCGTCGAGGGGGTGAACAGCTCCGGTGCGGTGATCGACCTCGACCAGAACGCGACAGGCATCCGCCGCGCCGAGATCGAGGGCCAGCAGGCCCGATACGCCGCCGACCCGACGCTGCTCACCGAGGTCGCCGACGCGTACGCCGAACGCCACCCGGACGCCCCCGCGCTGGTCGAGGTCCGCATCGTCATCCGCTGGCACGGCATCCGCGCCGGCCGACCGACCGGCGAGCACACCGACCAGACCGTCGTGAGCTGGCAGGCCGCCCGATGAACCGCTGGCTGACCGAGGCCGTACCCCGGGGCCGGGTGGCCGCCTTCCGCACCCTGATCTACCTGTTCGTCGCCGCCGACCTGGTGATCTTCACCCCCTGGGTACGCACCCGGGTCAGCGTGCCCGGCGACCTGTACCAACCACTCCTGATCGGCCGCCTGCTCCCACTGCCGACGCCAACCGAGACGCTGGTGACGGTGATCTTCTGGGCGTTGCTGCTGCTCGCCCTCCTCGCCGCCACCGGACGAGCGCCCCGCCTGCTCGGCTGGGCGGTGTGCGCGCTGTACCTGGAGTGGATGATCATCGCGATGAGCTACGGGAAGGTCGACCACGACCGGTTCGGGCTGCTCGTCGCACTGGCCGTGCTGCCCACCGCCGGCCGCGCCCGACACGGCGACACCACCCGCACCGAGGCCGGCGGCTGGGCCCTACGCGTCACCCAGATCGCGGTGATCTGCACGTACTTCCTGGCCGCCTTCGCCAAGCTGCGGTTCGGCGGCCTGGACTGGCTGACCGGCTCGGTCCTGGCCCGCGCGATCATCCGGCGCGGCACCGACCTGGCCGACCTCATCGCCCAGGTGCCGTACCTGCTGATCGTCGCCCAGTTCGGCATCGTGGCGTTCGAACTGCTGAGCCCGGTGGTCTTCTTCCTGCCACCCCGCTGGCGACTCGCCATGGTCGGCTTCTTCTACTCGTTCCACGCGGTCACCATCGCGACCATCACGATCTCGTTCGCGCCGCACCTGGCCGCGATGACCAGCTTCCTGCCGCTGGAACGGGTGCGTCCGCTGGTCTGGGCGCGCCGGCTCGCCGGCCGCGACTCTCCCGAGGCGGCCACGACAGATGCCTCGGCGCCGCGCCCGGCCGACGTCGACCCGGTGCCGACCGACCCGGGCCCGGTTACCGCCGGCGCGGGGCCGGCACGCGACGATCAGGCGCCGGTGGTCGGGCGACCGGCTGGCCCGTAAAGCCGCTCCCGGGCCTCCTGCGGCAGGGAGCAGGCCGCCGTGCCGCCGGGAAGCCGGTGCCGGTTGCGCGCCACCCAGCGGTACAACGGCCAGGCCGCGACGCGTACCGGAGGAATCCGCAGGCCGGCGCCGGCGACCCGCCAGAGCGGACCACTCGCGGCGAGCAGCTTCGCGATGGCGTCCGGACCGGCCGCGCGTGAGCCGTCCGCGCCGACCCACTGCACGGCCTCCTCGCACTCGGCCACGGTGAGGCCGAGCGCGTCCAGGTCGGCGAACTGCCAGGGCACCACGCGTGCGGCGGTGGGGATGCGGCGCTCGATGAACTCCGCACAGCTCGTGCAGAACGCGCAGTCCCCGTCGTAGACGAAGGTCGACGTCTCCATGGCTCCCATCCTCCCCTCTCCGACCACGCGGACGCCCACCGGTGTACGGCGGGTCACTTGCGCTTGCCTCGTACACGTGTTCGAATAGTGCCCATGCGCTGGGACAACCTCACCGCTCCCCCGGTCGAGGGAGACCCCGAGCGGGCAGCGCCAGCGACGCCACCCCTGCCGCTGGCGCTGCCCGGCGCCGTCGTCCGCACCTTCGACACCCCCGAGTTCGCCGGGATGACCTTCTACGAGGTGCAGGCCAAGTCCATCCTCAACCGGGTGCCCGGGCAGTCCCGCGTTCCGTTCGAGTGGACGATCAACCCGTACCGGGGCTGCTCTCATGCCTGCGTCTACTGTTACGCGAGAAATACTCACACCTATCTCGATCTTGATGCCGGTGCCGACTTCGACCAGAAGGTGATCGTCAAGGTCAACGCCGGCGAGCTGGTCCGGCGGGAGCTGGCCGCACCGCGCTGGCGGGGCGCGCACGTGGCGATGGGCACCAACGTGGACTGCTATCAGCGCGCCGAGGGTCGTTACCGGCTGATGCCGCAGATCATCGGTGCCCTACGAGACTTCGCCAACCCGTTCTCGATCCTCACCAAGGGCACGCTGATCCTGCGTGACCTGCCGCTGCTACGCCAGGCCACCGAGGTGACCACGGTGGGCATCTCCTTCTCCGTGGGGTTCGTCGACGAGCATCTCTGGCGCACCGTCGAGCCGGGCACACCGCACCCACACCGGCGGCTCGACGCCGTCCGGGCGCTCGCCGACGCCGGCTTCTCCGTCGGCGTGCTGATGGCCCCGATCCTGCCCGGCCTCAGCGACAGCGACGAGTCGATCGAGGCCACCGTCTCGGCGATCGCCGCCGCCGGCGCGACCAGCGTGACCGCCCTGCCCCTGCACCTGCGTCCCGGCGCCCGGGAGTGGTACGCGCACTGGCTCGCGCGGGAGCACCCACACCTCGTGCCCCGCTACCGCGAGCTCTACCGGGCCGGCGCGTACGCGCCGCAGGCGTACCAGCGGGAGTTGACCGCACGGGTGCGGATCGCCGTCCGCCGACACGGGCTGCACCGCGGAGAGCGGCGCGACAACCGCAGCCTGCCCGAGCCGCCGCAACCGGCGGCGGCCGAGCAGCTGACGCTGCTCTAGTCGGAGCTACAGTCGGCGGGTGCGTACCGCTCAGCAGATCCTCGCCGACTCCGCCGTGATCGCCGTCGTGGGCGCGTCCCGCGACCCGTTCAAGGCCGCGCACGGCGTGCCGTTGCAGATGCAGCAGTACGGCTGGCGCATCATCCCGGTCAACCCGACTGTCGACGAACTGTTCGGGGAACGGGCCTACAAGACCCTCGCCGACATTCCGCACCCCGTCGACCTGGTGGACGTGTTCCGACCGGCTGCCGACGCCGTGCAGGTGGTGCGGGACGCGGCGGCGATCGGCGCTCCAGCGGTCTGGCTGCAACTGGGCATCGTCTCGGCCGAGGCGCGGAGGATCGCCGAGGAGGCCGGCATGGACTACGTCGAAGACCGCTGTCTCATCGTCGAACGCGCCGCCGCCAACCTGACCCGCCTGCCCTGACCCGAACCCCCCACCCCACCCCATCTCCGCGATCTTGCACTTGCTGTCCCGACATAGGGTGACACAAGGGGCAATCGGGCAACCGAAAGCGCAAGATCGCGGGGGTCTGGGTTGGGTGAGGGCGGGGCGGGGTTAGAGCTTGTATTCCTTGAGGAGGCCTCGGGAGATGATGGTCTTCTGGATCTCTGAGGTGCCCTCGCCGATGAGCAGGAACGGGGCCTCCCGCATCAGCCGCTCGATCTCGTACTCCTTGGAGTAGCCGTAGCCGCCGTGGATGCGGAACGCCTCCTGGACGACCTCGGCGCAGTATTCGGAGGCGAGCAGCTTGGCCATCCCGGCCTCCACGTCGTTGCGCTGGCCGGCGTCCTTGAGCCGGGCGGCGTTGACCATGAGGGCGTGCGCGGCCTCGATCTTCGTGCCCATCTCGGCGAGCTTGAAGGCGATCGCCTGGTGCTTGGCGAGAGGCTGGCCGAAGGTCTTGCGCTGCTGGGCGTAGCTCACCGCCAGCTCGAAGGCGCGGATGGAGATGCCGCAGGCGCGGGCGGCCACGTTGACCCGGCCCACCTCGATGCCGTCCATCATCTGGTAGAAGCCGCGACCCACCTGGTCGGCGCCGCCGAGGATCGCGGAGTCGGGCACCGTGACGCCGTCGAGCACCATCTCGGTGGTCTCGACGCCCTTGTAACCCATCTTTTCGATCTTGCCGGGGATGGTGAGGCCGGGGGCGGTCTCGCCGAAGCCCGGCTCCTTCTCCAGCAGGAACGTGCTCATGTTGCCGTAGACGGACTCGGCGCCGGTGTCGGTCTTGACCAGGGTGGCCACCACCGAGGAGTAGGCCCCGTTGGTGAGCCACATCTTCTGCCCGTTGAGCACGTACTGGTTGCCGTCGCGGACGGCCCGGGACTTGATCGCCGAGACGTCGGAGCCGGTCTCGGGCTCGGACATGGAGAACGCTCCCCGCACCTCGCCGGTGGCCATCTTCGGCAGCAGCCGGGCCTTCTGCTCGGCGGAGCCGTGCTGGGAGATCAGGTACGCCACGATGAAGTGGGTGTTGACGATGCCGGAGATCGACATCCAGCCGCGGGACAACTGCTCCACCACCAGCGCGTAGGTGAGCAGTGATTCGCCGAGGCCGCCGTGCTCCTCGTCGATGGTGAGGCCGAACAGCCCCATCTCGCGCATGCCGTCGAGGATGTCGGTGGGGTACTCGTCGGCGTGCTCCAGCCGCTGCGCGTGCGGGATGATCTCCTTGTCGGCGAAGTCCCGAACGGTCTCCAGGATCGACTGTTGCACATCGGTCAGGCCGGGCGTCTGGGCGAGTCGGGCCATCTCAGCCTCCGGGGATCCGCGCACTACTCATGGGTAACTGAACGCTGGGTCAGTATCGGCCCCTCGGGTCGAGGAGGCCAAGGTGACCAGTCCACACAACCGCTGTGAAAAGGTTCACCGCTGCGGGTAGCGTCCGGCAAGAGGGACTTTTCCGGCACCGGCAGGAGGAGGACAGCTGTGAGCTACCCACCGCCGTCGGGACCGCCCGAGGACGAGCCGCCGCCGTCACCCTACGAGCCACCGAAGGACCAGTCGCCGTACGCGCCACCGCCGGCCGGCCAGTCACCGTACGCGCCGCAAACGGACCAGCCGGCGTACGAGCTGCCAGCGGAACGCTCACCGTACGGACCGCCGGAGGGCGAACCGTCGCCGTACGGCCACCAGGGGCCACAGCAGTCGGCGCACTGGAGTCAGCAACCGCCGTACCCCCCGCAGGGCCCCTACGGCCAGTACGGCCCACCGCCGGCCGGGCCGGGTCGGGGCACGAACGTGCTGGCGATCCTGTCGCTGGTGTTCGCCTTCGTCTTTCCGCCGGCCGGCGCCGTCCTCGGTCACGTGGCCAAGCGGCAGATCCGTACCAGCGGCGAGGAGGGCGACCAGCTCGCGACCTGGGGGCTGATCCTGGGCTACGTCTTCACCGGGCTCACAGTGCTGGCCTGCTGTGGCTGGCTGGCGCTGGTGGCCTTCAGCAACTCCGGCGACAGTGGCAGCTACTGACTGACGAACGGCCGGTGTGGCCCGTCGCGGTCAGCGGAAGCGGGCCTCGCGGACGCTGTTGCCGCCGTCCACCACGAGCATCTGCCCGGTGATGTACGAGGCGGCCGGCGAGCAGAGGAAGCTGATCGCCGCGGCGACCTCGTCCGGCGTGCCCGGCCGCCCCACCGGGGTGCCCAACCCCTGCTTGATCTCGGCCATGGTGGACGCCGCGGTGTAGATGGTGCCGGGCGCCACCGCGTTGACGGTCACCCCGTCGGCGATCATCTCCATGGCCAGGGCCCGGGTCAGCCCGACGACCCCGGCCTTGGCCGCGGCGTACGCGGCCTCGGTGGGCAGGGCGTTGACCGGGCCGGCCGTGGCCGCCAGGTTGACGATCCGACCCCAACCCCGCTCGGCCATCCCCCCGATGAACGCCCGGCTGCACAGGAACGCTGTGGAGAGGTTGCGGTCGATCTCGCCGCGCCACTCGTCGTAGGTCAGCTGCGCTACCGGCCGCAGCACCCCCTGGCTGGCGCGACTGGCCAGGCCGGCGTTGTTGACCAGCACCTCGACGTCGCCCAACTGCTCGGCGACGGCATCGGCCAACGCGCCGACCTCGGACTCGTCGGTCAGGTCGGCGACGAAACCGGTCACTCCCAGCTCGGTCGCCCGCTCGTGGATGCGTCGGGTGGTGGAGACGATGGCCACCCGCGCGCCCAGGTCGACGAGTCGGCGGGCGGTGGCGTACCCGATGCCGTCCGGGCTGCCCGCCCCCGTGACCAGGGCGACCCGCCCGTCGAGGCGCATGGTGACCGGGTCGGTGAGCGCGACCGGCTCGTCGGGGCCGGGGTTGTTCGCCGGGGGGGCCGTCCGGGCGCGCCGGGCCGCACCCGGGCGGCTGACGTCCCGTCGGGGTCGACTGCCGGAGCGGTCCGCGGCGCGCGCGTCGTATGCCATGGCAGGGATCCTGCCCGTTACGACCGGCCCGAGCAACGCGGCACCCGGAAGCGGGGGCGTCGGGTTTGGGCAGCGCTGGCTACCCTGTCTGCGCACCCCAACCTGACGGAGAGTTCGTATGACCAATCCCCCGCCGCCCGGCAACTGGAGCGACCCCACGTGGTCGGCCCAGCCGTCGAGCCCCGCACCGGATCCGACCCTGGTGGCCGGTCAGCCGGTGCCCACGCAAGCTGGCCCGGTCGACCCGTACGCCCCCAGCCCGTACGCGACCAGCCCGTACGCCCCGGACCCGTACGCCCCGGTCGACCCGTACGCCGGCGCGAAGCAGCCGGCGACCCAGCCGATCCCCGGATACGCGCCCGGTTACCCGCCGCAGTACCCCGGCTACGGCTACCCGCAGCCGCCGAAGACCAACGGGATGGCCATCGCGGCGTTCGTGCTGGCCCTGATCGGTTTCACGTCCTGCATCACCGCGCCGATCGGCGCGATCCTCGGGCACGTCGCGCAGAAGCAGATCCGGCTCAGCGGCGAGGGCGGTGCGGGGATGGCGAAGGCAGCCATCATCGTCGGTTGGATCCTCACCGGGTTCCTGGTGTTGGTGATCCTCTTCTACGTTGCCGCGATCGTCTACGCGATCGTGACGAACAACGACAGCAGCAGCTACTGACCAGCGGTCGGGCCGGCGTACCGGCGACTGTCGGGCCGGTTCGACAGCCGGCGGCGGTCGTCCCGGCCCGGCCGGTCACTGCTCCGGTGGGGTGAACGACGAGGTACGGCTCATCCCGGCGGCCCGGCCCTTCGCGGCGACCACCAGCGCCATCTTGCGGGACGCTTCGTCGATCATCTCGTCGCCGAGCATCACGGCGCCGAGCCGGCCGCCGGCCTCCGAGGTGTAGTGCTCGTACGCGTCGAGGATCAACTCGGCGTGGTCGTAGTCGGCCTGCGCCGGCTGGTAGACCTCGTTGGCGGCGTCGATCTGGCCCGGGTGCAGCACCCACTTGCCGTCGAAGCCCAGCGCGGCCGAGCGCTTGGCCACCTCGCGGAACGCGTCGACGTCGCGGATCTGCAGGAACGGGCCGTCGATGGCCTGTTTGTCGTGCATCCGCGCGGCCATCAGGATCCGCATGAGGATGTAGTGGTACGGGTCGCCCGGGTAGTCCGGGATCAGGCCGCCGACCACCATCGACTTCATGTTGATCGACGCCATGAAGTCGGCCGGGCCGAAGATGATGGTCTCCACGCGCGGCGAGGCGGCGGCGATCGCGTCCACGTTGACCAGACCGGCGGCGTTCTCGATCTGCGCCTCGATGCCGATGCGGCCGACCTCCAGGCCGATCGTCTTCTCGATCTGGGTGAGCGTCAGGTCCAGCCACTGCACCTGGGCGGCGGTCTGCACCTTCGGCAGCATGATGCAGTCCAGGTTGGCGCCGGCGCCCTCGACGACCTCGATGACGTCCCGGTAGGTCCACGGGGTGGTCAGGTCGTTGACCCGGACCACCCGGGTCTTGCCGGCCCAGTCGCCCTCGTTGAGGACGGCCACGATGTTCTTGCGCGCGTCCGGCTTGGCCAGTGGGGCGACGGCGTCCTCCAGGTCGAGGAAGACCTGGTCGGCCGGGAGGCCCTGGGCCTTGCCGAGCATCTTCACGCTGGAACCCGGCACGGCGAGGCAGGACCTGCGGGGGCGACCGACTGCGGCCATGGATGCGCTCCTTCCAGCGTCCGGCGGGCATGCCGACGCCACCTGACGACAGATCCGGGACCTTAACGATCCCAAAGGGCGTTGTGACGCCACGGTAACCTCGCGCCATGACCGGGGTGAATGGACCTGTGGAAGATCTCACTGGGCGCCGACTGGTGGTGGTGACCGGGGCCAGCTCCGGCATCGGGCTCGCCGCTGCCGTGCACCTGGCCTGCCGGGGCGACCAGGTGGTGCTGGTCGGGCGGGACCCGGCCCGCCTGCAGGCCGCGGCCGAACGGGTACGGGAGACCTCCGGCGAACGTCCGGAGCTGTTCCGGGCCGACTTCGCGATCCTCGACGACGTACGCCGACTGGCCGAGCAGCTCCGGGCGGCGTACGACCGGATCGACGTGCTCGCCAACAACGCCGGCGCGATCGCGCTGCAACCACTGAAAACCGTCGACGGTTTCGAGATGTCGATCCAGGCCAACCACCTGGCCCCGTTTCTGCTGACCAACCTGCTGGCCGACCGGGTGGGCCGGGTCGTGGTGACCGCCTCCGGCGCGCACCGCTTCGGCGCCCTGGACCCGGACGACCTGAACAAGCCACTGAACAGTTACTGGCCGCTGGGCGCGTACGGCACCAGCAAACAGGCGAACATCCTGTTCACCGCCGAGGCGGCCCGGCGCTGGCCGGACACGACCGCGTACAGCTTCCACCCCGGGGTGGTCCGTACCCGGTTTGCCAACGACAGCAGGATCGTCGCGGTCGGCATGCGCCTCATGCCGTTCCGCAGCCCGGAGAAGGGCGCCGAGACCCTGGTGTGGTTGGCCGGACAGGAGCGTTCCCGGCTGATCAACGGGGGGTACTACGTCGACCGACGCCCGCGTCGACCGCTCCGGAAGGCAGCCGATCCGCAGCTCGCCGCCCGGCTGTGGGCGGCGAGCGTCAAGGCGGTCGGTCTCGATGACTGACCGGGCCGATGAGCTGACACTCGTCGCGATCGTCGAGTTCGCCGTCGGGGCGGAGGCCGCCGGGCAGCGCTACGAGGACGCCGTGCTGGCCCTGCTGGAACGGCACGGCGGCCGGTTGGAACGGCGACTGCACGGCACCGACGGGCAGACCGAGGTGCACGTGATCCGGTTCGCCGGACGGGCCGGCTACGAGTCGTTCCTCGCCGACCCGGACCGGGCGGCCCTGCGTGCCGCCCTCGGCGAGGCCGCCCCGACGACCCGGGTCATCGAGGTGCACGGAGGTTAGCCGCCGCGGAGGAGTCGGTCTGACCGTCGAGCGCGCCGGCGTCGCAGCCACGACAGCACGGGCAGCGCGACCAGCACCGCCAGGATGAACCCCACAGCGAGCGCCCAGAACGGCGGTGGCCCGTAGTGGGGGCGGCCGGATTCGCGTACCGCCCCGTCGATCGCGAGGTCGGCGGCGACCGACAGGTCGGTGATGCCCTCCGGCGTCCGGAAGAGCACCTCCGGCGCGGTCGCCCCCCGACGTAGCACCACGAGTTCCACCGCCTCCGTGCCGACCTCGTGATAGGGCCCCCAGGCGACGTCGTGCTCCTCCGGGCTGTCCACCGCCGCCGGGCCCGGTACGCCGACCAACGCGACCGCCTCGTCCGCCGAGCGCCAGCCGAGCAGTTGCACGAACGAGCGGGAGCGCAGCGGCGGGAACGCCGCGCCGGCCAGCGGGGTGCCGTCGACTGTGGACCGGGGGACCAGCGTCCAGGTGCGTCGGTAGGACGGAACCGGGCAGTCGGTACAGGTGGACCTGCCGAGGACAGCAACCGAACGGCCGTCCGGCAGCCAGGACCCGGCCCCGGCGAGCCGCCCGCCCGCCAACGGCAGCTTCCGGTACGGCTCGGCCACCCGATCCGCGCCCGCGTCGTCCACCCGGGCCAACCAGACCTCGTCGCGGAGCTGAAGGGCGAGGTCGCCGCCGTCCGGCGACAGCGCGGCAGTGCGCCCTGGCGGAACCCAGGTGGTGCCGACCCGCACCCGCAGCACGTCGGTTCCGCGATCCCGGTCGTAGACCCCCACGTACGGGGTGGAGTAGGTGTTCGGGGACGTGAACGTGGTGTCGTCGTCGGCGTACACCAGGCGTTTGCCGTTGGGCGCGAAGGCGAGTGGATAGCCGTCCGGGCGGTCCGTGGTGGTCCTTCCGGACGTGAGATCGAGCAGCGACGCGCCCATCCAGACATACCGGCCGTCCGGGGAGAGCATCGCCTCAAAACCCGCGACGGCCGGATCGCCGTTCAGCACGCGGTATCGGTCGTCGTCGGCGGCCACCACAGCCATCCGGGTCTCGAGCCAGTTGGTGCGCACGGCGGGACCGCCGAAGAGCATCGCGGCGGCACCCGGCGCCGACGCCCCCACCGAGGCGGTCCGCAGCGGCGGGTCGACGAGCCGGGTGGGCAGGCCCGGGGCGTCGTGCCGAGGGCTGGCGGGCAGCGGCAGTGCGACTGGATGCAGCGCGTACCCAGTGCCCAGGAGCAGGACCAGGACGGCGAGCGCGCCGGCGACGACGGCCCGGCGACGACGGTGCCGGGTCCGCGCCGCGTCGAAGAACCCCTCCGGTACGCGCGCGGGCGGCACGTCGTCCGCGAGGCGACGCAGCGCTTCGGAGAGCCGAGTGGTCACCGGGCCACCTCCTGCGGGTCACGGCCGACGAGTTCGGCCAACTCGGGGGCGAGGACACGGAGTCGATTGAGGGCGTGGCGGGTCTGACTCTTCACGGTGCCGACCCGGCAGCCGAGCAGTTGCGCCGTCTCCGTCTCGGTGCGGTCCTCGTAGTAGCGCAGCACGAGGACCGCGCGCTGCCGCGCGGTCAACCGGGCCAGCGCCGCCGACAGCACCAGCCGCAGATCGGTGTCGTCACCCGGCCCGGGTCGTTCCGGCAACGCCCCGTCCAGCCGCTCCGGTGGGCGGGCCCGCCGCCAGCGCCACCAACTGGCCGCCTGCGTGCAGAGCACCCGGCGCAGGTAGGCGCGCGGGTCGACGATCCGCTCCCACCGCACCGCGACCCGAGCGAGTGCCACCTGGACCAGGTCCTCGGCATGATGCCGGTCACCGGTCAGCAGGTACGCGAGCCGGGTCAGCCCGGCGGTCTCGGCCCGGACGAAGTCGGCGAAGCCGTCCCGGGTACGGTCCTCAGTCGTCAACGGATCGCCCTCCTCACCCGGACAGACGCCGGGCGGGCCCTCCGCGGAGGGAACCAGCGTTGATGTTGTGTTCCTCGCCGACGGGGAACCGGGCAGGCTGCTCGCCGCTCTCGGCGACTCCGCGCCGACCACCAGGGGGCGTCGAGGTGCGGGAGGTGCCTTCCACCTTCACTTCATCATCCTCGACCCGCGATAACAAGACTTGATCTTGGCCCGGTCGGCGGTCAGGGTAAGTCCATGGATTTCGATGCGACAGCCACCGCGCGACGGGCCCTGTGGATCGGTGGCGGACAGTGGGCCGGTAAGTCCACTGTCGCCGTCAACCTGGCGCTGCGGCACGGGCTGACCGCGTACCTCTACGACCGGCACGACGCTCGCGGCCACGACGACCGACGCGTGGCCGACCGCGTCCGACGTGGTGACCCGCCGGCTGACCCCGACCCGGACGCCGCCTGGGTGCACACCGATCCGGCGCGGATGGCGGCCGAGACACTGGCCGGCTTCCCCCGTCGCTTCGAATGGGTGCTCGACGACCTCAGCGCACTGGTCTGCGGACGGCGGGTGGTGGCCGAGGGTTGGGGACTGCGAGCGGAACTGGTCGCGCCGCTGGTGGAGTCGGTACGGCAGATGGTGGTGCTGGTGCCCACCCCCGGGTTCCGCGCCCACCAGATCACCCGACTGCCCCGGGCCAGCGCTGCGGTAGCCGGGTCGAGCGACCCGGTTCTTGCGAACCGTCACCGGTGGGAACGCGACGAGTTGGTGGCGGCGGATGCGATCGTGCAGGCCGAGCGACTGAAGGTCCGCGTGATCCGGGTCGACGGCAGCCTGGACGGCGAGGGACTGACCGACCTGGTCGCGGACCACTTCGCCGCGTACCTGTGAATCTCCGTCAGGACAGTGGCGTCGGGTCGGCGGGCAGGGCTGTGGGTTCGGCCGCACGGCGGCCGGCGCGGGCGCCGCCCAGCACCACCACCGCCACGCCGGCCAGCAGCATCGCCATGCCGAGCAGCGCGTACGGGCGGGGCACCTGCCCCAGCCAGGCCCAGCCGAGCACTGCCGCGCCGGGTGCCTCCAGCAGGATCAGCACGCTCACAGTTGTCGCCGGGATCTTCTGCAGGGCGTAGTTGAACATCGAGTGCCCGAGCAGTTGGGCGCCGGCCACCAGGGCCAGGATGGCCAGCCAGGTACGCCCGTCGAAGCCGGTCAGCCGCACGCCGCCGACCAGGCACAGGGCCAGCAGGATCAGCGAGCAGATCCCGTAGCAGATGGTGGTGTAGGTGGTGGTGCTGATGCTGACCCGGGCCCGTTCCCCGAAGGCGGTGTAGACGGCGGCGAACAGGGCGCCGATCAGCGCCAGCACGTCACCGAGGACGGCCCGGCCGGAGACCCCGACGTCCACCCCGGTGGCGACCGCCGCGCCGCCGACCGCCACCGCGATGCCGGTCCACACCACCCGGGGCAGCGGACGCCCCTGGGCGCGGGCGATCAGCCCCTGCCAGACCGGCTGGGTGGCGACCAGGGCGGTGGACGTGGCGACCGAGGTGAGCTGGGCGCTCGGCACCCAGGTCGCGAAGTGCCCGGCGAGGGCGACCCCGGACAGAACGCAGAACAGGCCCTCCCGCCGGCCCGCGCCCACTGTCAGCCTGCGGAACTCGGCGCGGCGTCGGACCAGCGCGAAGGGGCTCAGGACGGCCACCGCGAGCAGGTTGCGCCAGAACGCGATGGCCAGCGCCGGAGCGGCGGCGTACGCGATCAGCGGCGCGGACGACGACACGGCGACCACTGCCAGCCCGACCGCGCCGGTGGTCAGCGGATCCAGGGACGGTCGGGGTGAAGGTGGGGGCACGGGACGTAATCCTCACACGTATGACGGTCAGCACGGAGGGTCATCACTCCGTTACGATCACGCGGTTCCGCGCCGGCGACCCTCGACCGCCCGGAGGCGCTCTCCCATGCCCAGCTACCAGGCGGTGCTGTTCGACTTCTTCGGCACCCTGACCCGTTCGGTACAACGCGGTGTCGCGCACGTCGGCACCGCCGAGCTGCTCGGATGTCCCACCGAGGTCCTGACCGAGGTGCTGAACCGCACCTACTACGAGCGGGCCAGCGGCCGGCTCGGCGACGCGGAGGCGACACTGCGCTGGGTGTGCGCCCAGGCCGGCGTACACCCCAGCGACCATGCGGTACGGGCAGCGGTGGCGTCCCGGCACCGGGCGGTCCGCGCCGACACCTGGCTGCGGTCCGACGCGGTGCCGGTGCTGGCCGCTCTGCGTCAGCGCGGCCTGCGCACCGGCGTGATCAGCGACTGTACGCACGAACTGCCGGCCTTCCTGCCGCAGCTCGCGGTCGCCCCCCTGCTCGACGTACGGGTCTTCTCGGTGCAGGTCGGGCGGTGCAAGCCGGATCCGACGCTCTACCTGACGGCCTGCCAGCGGCTCGGGCTCGCGCCAAGCGACTGCCTCTACGTCGGTGACGGCGGCAGCCAGGAGTTGACCGGCGCCGAGCGGGCCGGGATGACCGCCGTCCGGCTCGCCGCACCGGATCTGGCCACGCACATGGTCTTCAACGCCGACCGGGACTGGTGCGGCCCCGCCCTCGGCACCCTGGGCGAGGTGCTCGCCCTCGTCGACGCCGACGCCGCGGTGGCGGGCGTCGGCGGTCGGACGGGCTGATCGACCAATCAGCGGCGGCGGACCCGGTGCAGGCGGAACGGCTTGCGGGTGGCCCGGACCGCCGGACTCGCCCGGGGCGGCTCGGCCTGCGCGTCGGCCGGCAACTCCGCTCCGGCCAGCGGCGTACCGGCCGGGGCGAGGCGGTTCACCGCGCATCCGTCGGCGGCCCACCGGGCCACCAGGTCAGCGGTCGGGCCGGGCGCGTTGAGGCGCTTCGCCGCCACCAGCGGCGCGGTGACGTCCCACGCCTCGGTGCCCGGCTGCAACCGGCTCACTCGGGCCGGCCAGGTGACGATCCGGCCGCCGTGGTCGCCGCGCAGGGTGACCTGGGCCTCCGTCGCGTCGGCCAGACCCGGTGCGGCCTGCTCGCCCGGCCCACTGACCACCAGCAGCGCGCCCTCCAGCGGGGCGCACCAGAGCGCAAGCGCCGGCCCACCCGCAACGCTGACCCAGGCCACGGCGGCCTTCTTCATCGCCTCGTCGACCAGTGGGGTGCCCCCGGGGGCGGTCTCGTCCGTCACACCCGCATCCTCCCGCATCGGCGCCTCCGCTCAGCCCACGAACGGCGGCACGGCGATCTCGCCGCGGGCCACCGGCACCACCTGGCCGGCGACGGTCGCGCCGACCGCCGCCCCGTTCGCCGCGGTGACCGTGCAGGCCAACGCGGACGGACGGTTCATCTCCACGCCCTGACTGACGGCGTACTCGGACCGACCCTCACCGGGCAGCAGACCGCTCGCGACCAGCCAGACACCGAGGCCGAGGGCCGCCGAACCGGTCGCCGGGTCCTCCGGAACGCCGATTCCCGGCACGAAGACCCGGGCGTGCGCGGTTTGCGCGGCCGCGTCCCAGGAGAAGACGCTGACGTGCGAAACCCCGTACCGCTGCGCCGCCGCGGCATTCACCTGCGCGCGGGCCACCGACTCCGGCCGTACCGGCAGAAACGGGAACTCCAGCCCGCAGCCGGCGACCCGTGGGGCGGGCCCGATGTGGTCCTCGGCGACCAGGCCGGCGATCTCCAGCAACGGCTCCGGGTCCAGCTCCGGCCCGAGCGTCGGGGCGCCACCGGTGAGCGTCGCCCCGGACGCGGTCACCTCGATCGGCAGCACACCGGCCCGGCACTCCTGGGTGACCTGTCCCACACCGAACATGCCCCGCCGGCAGGCGGTGACCGCCGCGCCGACACTGGGGTGCCCGGCGAACGGCAACTCCTCCACCGGGGTGAAGATCCTGGCCCGGTAGGTGACGCCGACCTGGGTCGGCGGCAGCACGAACACCGTCTCGGACAGGTTGAACTCCAACGCGAGCGCCTGCATCTGCTCGGTGGCCAGCGCCTCCGCACCGAACACCACAGCCAGCGGGTTACCGGCGAAGGGGCGATCGGTGAAGACGTCCACGATCTCGTAGGCCAAGGTCGACATGTTGATAAACACTAGGCGCTTAGGCTGGTGCCCGTGAGTACGCCGACCCGGGTCTACATCGCCCGTCTCGCCGGAGTCGCCGTCTTCGACCCGAACGGCGATCAGGTGGGCCGGGTTCGTGACGCCGTGGCACGGCTGCGGGCGACGAAGCGTCCGCCGGAGGTGGTGGGCCTCGTCGCCGAGATGCCGATGCGTCGTCGGATCTTCCTGTCCATCAACCGGATCACCTCCATCGACGCGGACGCCGTCGTGCTCGGCTCCGGCACCCTCAACCTGCGCCGGTTCGAGAAACGTCCGAACGAGCTGCTGGTGCTCCAGGAACTGCTCGACCGGCGGGTGCAACTCGACCCCGGCGGCCAGCCCGGCGCCGTCGTGGACGTCGCGATGGAGTGCACCCGGGGTGGTGAGTGGTCGCTGACCCGTGTCGCCGTCCGCGAGCAGACCGGCCGGCTCAGCCGCCGCGGCCACCTGCACCAGGTCGAGTGGGACCGGGTGCGCGGGCTCAGCGGCATCGCCGACAACCGGGGTACGGCGAACCTGCTCGCCGTTCTGGAGGACATGCGCCCCGCCGACCTGGCGAACGCGTTGCAGGATCTGCCCGACGCGCGACGCAACGAGGTCGCCGCCGCGCTGGACGACGAACGACTGGCCGACGTGCTCAGCGAGCTGCCGGAGCACGACCAGGTGGAGATCCTCGCCGCCCTCGACCGGGAGCGGGCCGCCGACGTCCTGGAGGAGATGGACCCGGACGACGCCGCGGACCTGCTCAACGAACTGCCCCCACCCGAGCAGGACGTGCTGCTGGACCTGATGGAGCCGGACGAGGCCGACCCGGTACGCCAACTGCTCAAGTACACCCCCGGCACGGCGGGCAGTGTGATGACCTCCGAGCCGGTCATCCTGCCGCCGGACGCCACAGTCGCCGAGGCGCTGGCCCGGATCCGGGAGCCACAGCTCTCCCCCGCCGTGGCCGCGCAGGTCTTCGTGACCCGGGCACCGCAGAACACGCCGACCGGCCGGTACCTGGGCATGGTGCACTTCCAGGCGCTGCTGCGCGAACCCCCGGCCGACCTGCTGGGCAAGGTGGTGGTCAACGACATCGACCCGCTGCGCCCCACCACGCCGCTGCCGGAGATCACCCGCCGGATGGCCACCTACGACCTGGTCGCCATGCCGGTGATCGACCGCAACAACCGGCTGGTCGGTGCCGTGACTGTGGACGACGTGCTGGACCACTCGCTGCCCCGGGACTGGCGGGACCGCGACGCCCTCGTCGCCCCGGGCACCACCGACCCCGCGCTGGACGGCACGGATGGCTGACCAGCGTCGGACGGAGCGCCTCGACCAGCCACGCGAGCCCCGGGGCATCAAGCTGCCCCGGTTCGACGCGGAGGCGTTCGGCAGGTGGTCCGAGGGCATCGCCCGCGGCATGGGCACCGCGAACTTCATCGTCGTCATGACTGTGGTGATCGCGATCTGGTTCGTCTGGAACACCCTTGCCCCGGCGAACCTGCGCTTCGACCCGTACACCTTCACGTTCCTGACCCTGGTGCTGTCGTTGCAGGCCAGCTACGCGGCCCCGCTGATCCTGCTGGCCCAGAACCGGCAGGCCGACCGGGACCGGGTGGCCCTGGAGGAGGACCGGCGGCGAGCCACCGCGCAGAAGGCGGACACCGAGTACCTGGCCCGGGAGATCGCGGCCCTGCGGATCGCGCTCGGCGAGGTCGCCACCCGCGACTTCCTCCGCTCCGAGCTGACCCGGCTGGCCGAGGAACTGGACGAGGTGGGGCAACGCCGGCAGCGGCTGGAGCGCCGCCAGCAGGAGAAGGACAACCGGCAGGAGCGACGTGGCCAGCGGCCGACCGACGGCGTCGGCCTGGAAGAACCCCGCGACGACCTGGACGGCGACTTCACCCGCAACGCCCGGCCGGACGGCACCGGCCCGCGCCGGTCCGAGGGCTGACCGACGGGTCATCGATTGGCTCACACCGCCCTGGGCAGCGGCGGCAACGGATGCCCCGCGACGTAGCATTGCGGGCATGTCAGCACCCGTGAGCACCGTCGAGGACGCGATCCAGGCCGCCCTGGCCACCGTCAACGACCCGGAGATCCGCCGGCCCATCACCGAGCTGGGCATGGTCCGCTCCGCCACGATCGGTGCCAGCGGTGTGGTCCGCGTCGAGCTGCTGCTCACCGTCGCCGGCTGCCCGCTGAAGGACAAGCTGCGTACGGACATCACCGCCGCCGTCGCCTCGGTGCCCGGAGTCACCGGTGTTGAGATCGACTTCGGGGTGATGACCCCCGAGCAGCGGCAGTCGTTGCAGTCGCAGCTGCGCGGCGGCGGCGCCACCGAGGAGCCCGTCATCCCGTTCGCCCAGCCCGGCTCGCGCACCCGCGTGTACGCGGTGGCCAGCGGCAAGGGTGGCGTCGGCAAGTCCAGCGTCACCGTCAACCTGGCGGCGGCGCTCGCCGCCCGTGGGCTCGCCGTCGGGGTCGTCGACGCCGACATCTACGGCCACTCGGTGCCTCGGATGCTCGGCACCGAGGCGCGGCCCACCCGGGTCGAAGACATGATCATGCCGCCGCAGTCGCACGGCGTGAAGGTGATCTCGATCGGCATGTTCACGTCCGGCAACGCCGCAGTCGTGTGGCGCGGCCCGATGCTGCACCGGGCGTTGCAGCAGTTCCTGGCCGACGTCTACTGGGGCGACCTGGACGTGCTCCTGCTCGACCTGCCGCCGGGCACCGGTGACGTGGCCATCTCGCTGGCCCAGTTGCTGCCCAACTCGGAGATCCTGATCGTCACCACCCCGCAGACCGCCGCCGCCGAGGTCGCGGAGCGGGCCGGGGCGATCGCCCTGCAGACCCACCAGCGGGTGGTCGGCGTCATCGAGAACATGTCCTGGCTGGATCTGCCGGACGGCTCCCGGATGGAGATCTTCGGCGCCGGCGGTGGTGAGGCGGTGGCCCAGTCCCTGAGCCGGACCATCGGCGCGCAGGTGCCGCTGCTCGGTCAGATCCCACTGGACACCCGGGTCCGCGAGGCCGGCGACGCCGGCAACCCGATCGTGCTGGCCGAGCCGGAGTCCCCGGCCGCTCAGGCGCTCGGCACGGTCGCCGACCGGCTCGCCCTGCGCCGCGAATCACTGCTCGGCAAGCCGCTCGGTCTCAAGCCCGCCGGTCGCTGACCACCCGGAACACCGTCAGCCCGTCGGCCACTGTCGGCCGGCGGGCTGATTCGCGTCGGTGGGTGATCCAGCCAGGTGCTGGCCGAGCGCTGGCCGCCATGGTCCACTCGGGTTTCTGGAAGTCGGGGCATCCCGCGCCGTTTGACGGGCCGACTTCCTGAAAATCGAGTTGATCAAGGCAAAGCGCGGGCCCCGGGGGGGCGGGTCGGTCAGGTGGCGTCGTCGTAGCTGGCCCGAGGGGCCGGGGCCGAGGAAGTGCTGGTGGCCGTGCTGGCGGGCGAATTGCCGTTCGACCGCAGGTCGGCGGCGTTGGCCACGTCCTTCAGGTCGTTGTGCACGCCGCTGACGTCCGCGCGCAGGTTGTCGTAGACGCCCTGCAACGGCTTGCGGATCGCCGCCTCGTCCTCCTCGCTGAGGAGGTGCTTACGGATGAACGCCTTCGGGTGCAGGTCTTCCAACTGAATGTCGGTGCCCAGCTCACGGCTCAGGTCACCGGTGGCGTTGCGGGCCATGTTGCGCAGGTTTCGCACCAACCGCAGGCCGTCGGTGATCACGGCGGGAAGCCGGTCACCGAAGATCAACAGCGCCAGGAGCAGCAGCGCACCGATCTCCCACCAGTTCAGGTTGTCGAGCATCCCGCGGGCCTCCTCTCGGCGTCAGCAGCAAGACTACGCACGACGGACGGCTTTCGGGCAAGGGGTGCGCCGCTGTTCACTTCGCTTCCGCGCCGAGTCACTTCGCGTCCGCGGCGAGAGTTACCGAGGTGTTCTGCCGGGCGGAGCCCCGCCGATACTCGACGGTCACGATCGAACCCGGCGCGAACTTGCGGACCAGCGCGGTCAGATCCGTCGGCTCGGTCATCGGCCGCCCGTTGATCTTGAGGATCACGTCACCGACCTTCAGTCCGGCGCCGTCCGCAGGGCCGGACGGCTCCACCTCGGCCAGCCGCAGGCCGCCCCCGACGACCCCGGTCGGGCCGTCCGCCCGCGCGCCGATCACCGTACGCCGGGCCTTGCCGGTGCCGATGATGTCCTGGGTCACCCGCTTGGCCTGGTTGATCGGAATGGCGAAGGCGAGCCCGATGTTGCCCGCCTCCTGCCCCTCGGCGACCAGTGACTTGATGGTGGAGTTCACTCCGACCACCCGGCCCGCGCCGTCGACGAGTGGGCCGCCCGAGTTGCCGTGGTTGACGGCGGCGTCGGTCTGGATGGCCGCGTAGTAACGCACCGGGCCGCCCGGCTCGCCGGCCTGCATCGTCCGGTCCAGCGCACTCACGATGCCGGCGGTGACCGTGTTGGCCAGCGACAACGGCGAGCCGATGGCGAGCACGGGATCGCCGACCGCCAGCGCGTCGGAGTCGCCGAACTCCACGGGTCGCAACCCGGGACGACTCACCTTGATCACTGCGATGTCCGACTCCGCGTCCTGGCCGACGATGGTCGCCGGCGCGGTGCTGCCGTCGTTGAAGACCACCGAGGCCTTGCCGGTGCCGCCGGCCACCACATGGTCGTTGGTGATCACATGGCCGTCGGTGGTGGCGATGAAACCCGAGCCCTCACTGGTCCCGCCGAGGCTGCTCACCCGTACGGTGACCACGCTGGGCAGGACCCGTTCGGCGACCCCGGCCAGCGACTCCGGTTTGCGCTGCGCCAACGCCGGCACCTCTGCGGGCGCACCGCCGAGGACCGCC
Source organism: Micromonospora sp. NPDC005205 (assembly GCF_040608275.1). Lineage (NCBI taxonomy): Bacteria > Bacillati > Actinomycetota > Actinomycetes > Micromonosporales > Micromonosporaceae > Micromonospora > Micromonospora sp. NPDC005205. Next base: position 898,850 of record NZ_JBEXHV010000001.1, on the reverse strand, counting down.
GCACCAGCGCCGCCGCGCACCGCGAACGCGTAGCCCAACGCACCGCCGAGGGTGCCGGCCAGCAGCGCGGTGATCACGGGAATGAGCAACAGGTGGCGCAGTGTCGGCCGGCCCGGCGCATCAGGGTCGGTGACCGGCTCCGGCTCGGCGCCGGGAGCCACCACCCCGGGCACCACCACAGCGGTCGGGGCCGCCGGGTCGCGCCAGGGGTCGGCAAGCGCGTCCGACCACCAGGCCGACGCATCGGCAGAGCCTGGCCCGCCCGAAGCCGACGTCGGCCAGGCCGGTGTCGGCCCGCCGGAAGACGTCGGCCAGCCCGGTGCCGGCCCGCTGCCTGGCGGGGCGAGGGGCGGGCGGTCAGCCCCCGGCATGGTCGGCGGCCCCACCGACGGGGCTCCTGCCCCGGGCGGTCGCGCCGGAGCCGGAGTCTCACCGCCCCGGCGCCAGTCCCAGCCGTCGGTCACGTCGGTGCCTCCCAGTCCGTCCCCGGATCCCGTGCCGCGTCGCCCGGCCACGGGCCGGTCTGGTCGCGGCTGACGGGATACCGCCTCCAGGATTGCACGGATGGACGCGGCGCAGTCAGCGGTTGCCCCCGGTGATCGCTCCCGGCGGAGGCGCGGCTGCGCGCCCCACGACTGTCGCCTCTACGCTCACAGTGCCAACCCGCCCCCGCACCACGCACCGCCCCCGGAGGTGCCCCATCGCCACGGTCGCCGGTTCCGGCAGTTCGACGACACAGGCCCAGCATTTCGCCGAGTCGTACGTCACCGAGGATCTCGTTCTGCGTACCGCCCGCAGCCTGGCCCGGGAGGTCGGCCTCGACGCGGTCACGCCCGGCGCGGGGGCGGCGCTGCGGCTGCTGGCCGCCGCCGGCAACGCCCGTGCGGTGGTGGAGATCGGCACCGGCACCGGGGTCAGCGGTGTCTGGTTGCTGCGCGGCATGCGCGTCGACGGCGTGCTCACCACCATCGACGTGGAGGTGGAGCACCAGCGGATCGCCCGGCGGATCTTCGCCGAGGCGGGTTTCGCGGCCGGGCGTACCCGGATCATCACCGGTCGGGCGCTCGACGTGCTGCCCAGGCTCGCCGACGGTGCGTACGACCTGGTCTTCGTGGACGCGGAGGCGACCGGCTTCCACGCCTGCGTGGAGGCGGCGCTGCGGCTGTTGCGCCCGGGGGGCGTGCTGGCGCTCAACGGTGTGCTGGCCAGCGGCCGCATCGGAGACCCGTCCGCCCGGGACGCGGAGACGGTGACGGTTCGCGAAACGATCAAAGCGGTCCGGGAGTCGGAGCACTGGATCCCCGCGCTGCTTCCGGTCGGGCACGGGCTGCTCGCCGCGGTGAAGTGCTGATTCGAGCCCAGGACGGGTCAGAGCCCCGGTCCCGCCGAGGCTCTGACCCACTCCCTAGTTGACGTCGGCGAGCCAGCGCAGCAGCGAGCGGACGCCCCAACCGGTGGCGCCGCGGCTGACCTCGGCCTGGTCTCCGTCGGCCCAGGACGGGGCGGACATGTCCAGGTGCAGCCAGCGGTCTCGTAGGTCACCGGTGAACTCGCGCAGGTAGAGCGCGGCCAGCACCGAGCCGGCACCCTGCGTGGGCGCGCTGTAGAGGTCGGCGATCTCGCTGCCGAGGTACTCGACGTAGTCGGTGTGCAGCGGCATCCGCCACGCCGACTCGCCGGCCGCCTCGGCCGCCGCCAGCACGCTGGCGGCCAGTTCGTCGTTCTCGCTGTACAGGGCGGCGGTGCGCTTGCCCAGCGCCACCGAGTTCGCGCCGGTGAGCGTGGCCAGGTCGAGCAGCAGGTCCGGCTTGAGCTGCTGCACCGCGTACGCCAGCGCGTCGGCGAGGACCAGACGACCCTCGGCGTCGGAGTTGGTCGTCTCGCTGGTCGTACCGCCGTAGTGCCGGATCACGTCGCCGGGGCGGAACGCCGAGCCGCTGACCATGTTCTCGGCCAGCGGGGTCAACGTGGTGATCCGGACCGGCAGCCGCAGCGCGGCGGCGCCCACGGTGGCGGCGACGACCGCAGCCGCTCCGGCCATGTCCTTGCGCATCAGCTTCATCGACGCCACCGGCTTGATCGAGATGCCGCCGGTGTCGAAGGTGATGCCCTTGCCGATCAGCACCACGTGGGTGCGCGCGTTGGCGGGGTGCCAGTCCAGCTCGACCAGCCGCGGTCCGCTGGCGGAGCCACCGCCCACGGCGAGGATCCCGCCGAAGCCCTCGGTGGTCAGCTCGGCCGGGCCACGGACCCGCAGCCGCAGGTCCGGAAGGTCGGCTGCGGCGGTGGCCACCTGGTCGGCGAACCACTGCGGGGTCTTCACCGAGGAGGGGGTGTTGGTCAGGTCCCGGGCGAGATGCGTCATCGCGGCCGTGGTTCGGGCCGTGGCGACGGTGTCCTCGTACCCGGTGGGGTCGTCGAGCAGCAGGTCGACGCCGGTGAGCGCCGGTCGGTCGCCGGCCTCGGTGAGCCGGAAGCGGTACGGGGCGAGCAGCAGCCCCTCGGTCAACCCGCGAACCGCGGCCGCTGTCACCTCGGCCGGCAGCGCGATGGTGATATGCGTCTCAGCTGAGGCTGAGCGGGCCAGGGCCGCGCCGGCCGCCCGCCAGGCCGCCTCGTCGCCGTCGCCGATGCCGAGCAGTAGCAGCCGGCCGGGGGTACGCCCGGGGCGCAGCTGGGTGTGGACCTCGCCGGCTCGGCCGGTCAGCCGGGCCGCTGACACCAGCGCGGTCGCCTCGTCAGCCGTGCCGTCCGGGCCCGCCACGGCGGTCGGTGCCGGCTCGGCCGAGGTGTCACCTTCCGCCGTCGAATCGGCGGAGCGGACGGGCAGAACGAGGACGTCGAGCCGGTCGGGCTCGGCGATCAGACGAATGGCGAGCACGCGGAACCGCACCTCCAGGAAAGTGTCGCGGGTCGGCGGCCAACCCGCCTGCCCGCAGCGTTGAAGGCCCTGAGCCACCGGTGGTTCCGGTGGCTCAGGGCCTGAAGAACGTTCCGGGCGGCCTGAGCCGCCCGGAGCACTCCTTACTCAGCCGGCCGCTGCCTTCAGTGCGTCACCGAGCGCGTTGGCCTCGTCGGGAGTCATCTCGACGACGAGCCGGCCACCGCCCTCCAGCGGGACCCGCATGACGATGCCCCGCCCCTCCTTGGTGACTTCCAGCGGACCGTCGCCCGTCCGCGGCTTCATCGCCGCCATGTTGTCTCCCCTCAGACCTACACCAGGGTCGGTGGGTTGCCCCACAGCCACTTCGTCACGACCACCCGCAACGGTCGCGGGGGTGTCAACAACGATTTTCCCTGATGAACACCGCCGGACCCAAACCGGAGCAGCATTGATGTAACAGCATCTAGCTTATCTTGAGAAGGCCTGTCACAATGTGCGGTCATGCAGGCACGGTCGGCACTCTTCGACCTGTACGGCGACCACCTCCGTCCGAGGGGTGGCCGGGCACCGGTTGCTGCCCTGGTCAAGCTACTGGCGCCGCTGGGTATCGCACCGCCAGCAGTTCGCACCGCCGTCTCCCGGATGGTGCGCCAAGGCTGGCTCGAGCCTCTCCGGTTGGTCTCCGGACCCGGATATTCGATCACACCGAAAGCTGCCCGCCGACTCGACGAGGCAGCTGCCCGGATCTACCGGACCGGCCGGGTCACCTGGGACGGCCGGTTCGATCTGCTGGTGTTGGAGGCCCCGGGCTCCCGGCGGGACCGCCAGCGGCTCGCCGCCAACCTGAGCTTCCTCGGCTACGGGACGCTCGACGAGCAGACCTGGGTCGCCACCCGCCCCGCCGAGGATGTCGACCTGCTCCTCGCCGAGACCGGCATCCGGTTCGAGCGGTTCACCGCCTCGCACTTCTCCGGCACCCCCGGCGCGATGGGCGTGGTCCGACGCGCCTGGAACCTGGCCGAGATCGGCCGCGCCTACGAGCGGTTCGTCGCGGACCAGCGCCCGCTGCTCGCCGCGGTCACCGTACGCAGCAGCGACGAGGAGGCGTACGCGACGCGGTTCCGCCTCGTGCACGCCTGGCGTACGTTCCTCTTCCAGGATCCGCAGTTGCCCCCGGCGCTGCTGCCCGAGCGGTGGCCCGGCACCGCCGCGGCCAGTTTCTTCGACCGGCACGCGGCCCGCCTGCGTCCGGCCGCCGACCGGTACGTCGAACAGTGCCTCGACGCCGGCAACCGCATCGTCCGACAGAAGGGTCGTTAGACACGTGACCGAGCCGCTGCTGGTCGACCGGACCGATGCCGTCGTCACCCTCACGCTGAACCGGCCGAAGGCGATGAACGCGCTCGACGTGGCGCTCAAGGAGGCGCTGCGCGACGCCCTCGCGGAGCTGGAGACCGACCGGTCCTGCCGCGCGGTGGTCCTGGCCGGGGCCGGCGGGTCGTTCAGCGCCGGGCAGGACCTGCGCGAGCACGTGGCCACCCTGGAAAACTCCGGCAATGATCCGCTGGGCACCGTGCGGGCGCACTACAACCCGATCGCCGCCCGGCTCGCCAACCTGCCCAAGCCGGTGATCGCCGCGGTCCGCGGGATGGCCGCCGGGGCGGGCGCGTCGTTGGCGTTCCTGGCCGACATCCGCATCGGCGGTCCGACCACCAGTTTCCTGATGGCCTTCGCCAAGGTCGGTCTCGCCGCCGACACGGGCGCCTCCTGGACGTTGCCGCGACTGGTCGGGCACGCCAAGGCGGTGGAGCTGCTGATGCTGGCCGAGCCGGTCCGCGCCGAGGAGGCCTGCCGGTTGGGCCTGCTCAACCGGTTGACGGACGACGACGAGCAGGTCCTGCCCGTCGCCCAGGAGCTGGCCGCCCGCCTCGCCGCCGGCCCGACCGTCGCGTACGGGGCGATCAAGCGACAGCTCTCCATCGCCGACGCCGGCACCCTCGCCGACGCCCTCGCCGCCGAGGCGCAGGCCCAGGCGATCTGCGGCGCCACCGCCGACCACCGGGCGGCCACCCTCGCCTTCGTCGGCAAGCAGAAACCGGTCTTCGAGGGACGCTGAACGCGATCCGGACGCCGCCCTTACCGTCCTCGAACACGGGCCACCTAGCGTCGGCCGGTATGAGCGATCGTGAAGTGGTGGCGCACCTGCTGCGCCGGGCCACCTTCGGGCCGACCGCCGACGAGGTGGACGCGGCCGAGCGGGCCGGGAGGGCGGCGACCCTGGACCGGCTGCTCACCCCGCCCGCGACGGACCGGGGTGCGGCGGCCACGCCGGTTCCGACGCTGCCCCCGGACCCGTACGCCGGACTGACCAAGGACTCCACCCGCGAGCAACGGCAGCAGGCCAACGCCGAGCGCCGCAGGCAACTCCAGCAGGTCACCGAGTGGTGGCTGGACCGGATGGTGACCGCCGAGGACGGGCTGACCGAAAAGTTGGTCTTCTTCTGGCACGGGCACTGGGCGACCAGCGCCCAGAAGGTCAAGTCGGCGCGGCTGATGGTGGGCCAGTTGGAGACGCTGCGCCGGCACGGTCGTGGGCCGCTGGGCCCGCTGGTCGCCGCGATGGTGCGCGACCCCGCCCTGATCGTCTGGCTGGACGGGCAGAAGAACACCCGCAAGGCGCCGAACGAGAACCTGGCCCGCGAGCTGATGGAGCTGTTCACCCTCGGCATCGGCGCCTACAGCGAGGCCGACGTGAAGGCCGGCGCGCGGGCCCTCACCGGCTGGGTGGTCGACCGGCGTACCGGTGCGGCCCGCTTCGAGGCCCGCCGGCACGACAGTGGCGAGAAGAGCATCCTGGGGCAGAGCGGCCGGTTCGACGCCGAAACGTACGCCGGCCTGCTGGCCGCCCAACCGGCGGCGGCGACCTTCGTGGCCGGTCGGCTCTGGTTCCGCTATGCCGGCACCGAGACCCCGGCCCCGGACGGCCTGGCCGGCGCGGACACCATCGCGACCCTACGCGCGCTATTCTCCGCACCGGCCTTCGCGCAGACGCGGGGCACGCTGGTGAAGCAGCCGGTGGAGTGGTTGGTCGGTGCGCTGCGGCAACTCGGTATCCGACCGTCCGCGCTGCCCGAGCAGCAACGCAGACAACTGCTGGCCGGTCTGAACGCGCTCGACCAGGTGCCGTTGCGTCCACCCAGCGTGGGCGGTTGGCCGGCCGGGTCCGCCTGGCTGACCACCTCGTCGTTGCAGGCCCGGCTGCGGACGGCGGGGGTGCTCGCCGCCGCCACGGCTCCAGCGGTGCTGGCCCGGCTGACCGCCGCGCCCACCGCCGGGCGACCGGACGCGCTGGCCCGACTGCTCGTGGTCGACGGCTGGGGCGCGCGCACCCGCGCCGCTCTCACCCCGCTGGCCGGTGAGCCCCGAAAGTTGCTGGCCGCCGGCCTGGTCAGCCCCGAATACACAGTCAGCTGAGCGGAGGAGTCGACATGGACACAGTGACCCGACGCAGGTTCCTGCTGACCAGTGGGGTGGTCGGCGCTGGCGCGTTGGCCGCCGGGGCCGGCGCGTACAGCCTGCGGGACCTGCTGGACACCAGCGGAGACCGGGACCCGCAGTCCCGCACGCTGGTGCTGGTGACCCTCTACGGCGGCAATGACGGCCTCAACACGGTCATCCCGTACGGCGACCCGGCCTACCGGGCGGCTCGCCCGGAGCTGGCGTACCCGGACGGGGAGGTGCGGCGGTTGGACGACGACTTCGGCCTCAACCCGGCGCTGGCCGGTCTGCACCAGCGCTGGTCCGGCGGTGGGCTGGCGATCGTGCGTGGGGTCGGCTACCCGAAGCCGGACCGCAGCCACTTCCGTTCGATGGACATCTGGCACACGGCGCAACCGGACCGGCCCGGCAACACCGGCTGGCTCGGGCGGTGGCTGGACGGCGCCGGTGGCGATCCCCGGCTGGCGGTCTCCTTCGAGCCGGCGCTGCCGCCGCTGCTGGCCGGGGCGCAGAGCGCCGGGGCGGCCGTACCGGTGACCGACCGGAAGGCCGCCAAGGGGCTGTCGGCGCAGACGCTGACCGCGTTCGAAGCCGCCGAGCCGGGTGAGTCCGCCGCGCGAGCCCGGGCCGCCGCCTGCTTCGCCGACCTGCGATCGGTGGACGAGATGATCCGCCAGGTACGCGACTCCGACAACCCGGACATGGCAGACCCGGACGGCGAGCAGGCTCCGGCGACCGCCACCGGCGGGGCGAAGACTCCGCTGGACGCCCAACTGGACCTGGTCGCGCAGTGCGTCGAGGCGGGAGTGTCCACCCGGGTCTTCTCGGTGTCGCTGGGCGGCTTCGACACGCACGCCGACGAGAAGCAGTTGCAGACGGTGCTGCTGGGTCAGCTGGACCGGGCGTTGACCGGGTTCGCCGACCGGATGAGTCGCACCGAGGCGGGCCGGAAGGTGGTGGTGGCGGTCTACTCCGAGTTCGGCCGTCGGGTACGCGCCAACGCCTCCGACGGCACCGACCACGGCACCGCCTCGGATGTGCTGCTGCTCGGCGCGGGCGTCCGGGGCGGCTGGCACGGCGCACCGCCGAGCCTCACCGACCTCGACGACGGCGACCTGAAATACACCACGGACTTCCGGGACGTCTACGCCACGCTGCTGGAACGGGTGCTGGACACCGACCCGGGCCCGGTCCTCGCCGACTGGCGGGGACGGGTGGACAAGCTGTTCTAGGGCGTGTGTCGAAGCCCCTGGCCGGCCTGCGGCGGGCCCAGACGACGTCCGGCCGCGTTGGAGGGTGGCCCGGATACAACACCGGTATCCGGGCCACCCTCCGCCTTGCCGAACCGCCGCCTGGACTCCGCCTCGGCTCGACCGAGGACTTCGACACACGCCCTAATCGTCTTCTTCCGGGTCCTGGTTGGCCTGCTCGCCCAGCACGAACGCCTGCATGGCCAGCTCGTCGCCGGACGGCGAGACGAAGGCGGGCAGCTCACGCGGGCCCAGCTCCTGCACGTAGGACCAGAAGAGCCGCACCGCCTCGGCCGGCGTGTCGGCCTCGATCGGCAGGTCGAGGCTGACCAGCCAGGTTCGGCGCGCCGGGGGCGGGCCGAGCTGGTCGGCCAGCGCCCGGAAGGCCGCCGGCTCCACGGCGGTCACCGGCCCGTCGAGCGTCAACAGGTCGGCCGGCACCGGCTCGTCGAAGGCCCGCCGGGTGTACGCGACGACGAGCGTGCCCGGCTCGACCGGGGACTGCGGGTCGTCCGGGTCCTCGCGGTGTCGTCGTCCCGGCTCGGTGACCCGGCCGAGGGCCACCAGCCGGGGCGGCGCGTCGACCAGCACTGCCACCTGGTCGCCCGGCCCTGGCCGGGCGACGTCGGTCAGCCCGGTCAGCTCCAGCGTGTCGTGGTGCACGAGCCGCTCGGCCTCGTACCGTTCGGCGGGCAGCAGCACGGCCCAGGTGCCCATCCCGTCGGCGTTGCCGGCCGCACCGGCCCGGTGCGCGGTCTCGGTCGTCATGCCTGCCATCTCATCACGCCCCCGGTGGGACGGTGACGTGACAGCCGACGATGTGATCGTCGACCATCCCGGTTGCTTGCATCAGCGCGTACGCGGTGGTCGGGCCGACGAACCGGAAGCCGCGCTTCTTGAGTGCCTTGGCCATCGCCGTCGACTCCGGGGTGATCGGCGCCAGCTCGGCGAACGAGGCGGGGCGAGTCGGCCGGGGCTCCGGCGCGAAGGACCAGAGCAGCGCGGACAGGCCCTCCGGCAGCTCCAGTGCGGCGCGGGCGTTGGCGATCGCCGCCTCGATCTTGGCCCGGTTGCGGACGATGCCGGCGTCGGCCAGCAGCCGGGTGACGTCGGCGTCGTCGTAGCGGACGACGGTCGGGATGTGGAACTCGTCGAAGGCCAGTCGGAACGCCGGACGCTTGCGCAGGATGGTCAGCCAGGACAACCCGGACTGGAACGCCTCCAGCGTCATCCGCTCGTAGAGCGCGTCGTCTCCGCGCAGCGGCCGCCCCCACTCGGTGTCGTGGTAGATGGCGTAGTCGGGGGTGCTCGACCCCCAGGCGCAGCGGGCCAGCCCGTCGGCGCCGATCACCAGGTCAGTCACCCCGTACACGCTAGGGCATCCGTCCGACACCCCATTGCCACCGGCCGCCCGGCTGCCTATGGTGCTTGTTACCGACCGGTAGGTCGAGGTCACCCGACGGTGCGCCCCGACCGGTGACGGCGAGCGGAGGCCGCGCGGTGAAGGAGTTCCCGGACGTCATCGCCTGGTCGATCCCGGCCTTCGTGCTTCTCATCGTGTTGGAGCGAATCTCCTACCTGCTGCACCGCGACGACGACGAGGTCGGCTACGGCGGCGCCGACACCGCGACCAGCCTGACGATGGGGCTGGGCAGCATCTTCGCCGACCTGCTCTGGAAGGTGCCGATCGCCGCCGCGTACGCGCTGCTCTACGCGCTCACCCCACTGCGGGTCGCCGAGCTCTGGTGGACCTGGCCGCTGATCCTGCTCGCGCAGGACTTCTGCTACTACTGGTCGCACCGCGGCCACCACGTGATCCGCATCCTCTGGGCCTCGCACGTGGTGCACCACTCGTCGCAGCGGTTCAACCTCTCCACCGCGCTGCGCCAACCGTGGACCGGCCTGACCAGTTGGGTGTTCTACATCCCGCTGATCCTGGCCGGCGTCCATCCGGCCGTTGTCGCGTTCTGCGGCTCGGTCAACCTGCTCTACCAGTTCTGGATCCACACCGAGCGGATCGAGAAGATGCCGCGCTGGTACGAGGCGGTGTTCAACACCCCGTCGCACCACCGGGTGCACCACGCGTCGCAGGGCAGCTACCTGGACCGCAACTTCGGCGGCATCCTGATCGTCTGGGACCGGCTCTTCGGGTCGTTCGCGCCGGAAGGGGAACGTTGCGTGTACGGCCTGACCAAGAACGTCGGCAGCTACAACCCGGTCCGGGTGGCCTTCCACGAGTACGCCTCGATCGCCCGGGACCTGCGGGCCGCGGTGACCTGGCGGCACCGGGTCGGGCATCTCTTCCGCGCACCGGGCTGGCAGCCGGCACCGGGCTCCCCGGTCAGGGCAGCCGGCCCTGCTCGACCAGACGGGCAAACCTCTTCAGCGCCTGGGTGAGGCCGAGCTTGGAGCCGGGCCAGAGCACCGGCCACGCCAGTCGACCGGCCCGACCGCCCGGCAGGTGGAACCACTCGTGCCAGACGACCTGGGTGCGGTCCCGGTCCAGCTGGGTGCAGCGCAGCACCCCCGGGCCGCGCAGCAGCTGGCCGTGGTGCACGACGCCGATCTCGTACGGCTCGTCGACCCGGACCACCAGCATCTCGTCGCGCAGCGTCGCCCGGCCGAGCGCTGTCACCGCCTCGATCCGGCTGCCCTCGCGGCCGTCGCCCTCGACCACCCGGACGCGGGTGAACGGGATCCAGTCGGACTGACGTTCCCAGGCGAGCAGCGCGGCGAACACCCGCTCCGCCGGGGCTTCGACGATCACCGTGGCGGTCACCTCACCGGCACCGGGTCGGGCCGCCTCGCGAAGATCGTCAGCGCCCTCCGGCTCGGTCACGCCGACTCCGACCGAACCACCGCGTCATGCTGGTCGGTGCCGGCGGTCTGCTCACGATCGGCCGACTCGTCGTCGGCGGGCGCGGCGGCAGGCGCCACCCCGTCGGAATCCGTCGGGGACGAGCTGGCGGCGGGCAACGGGCCGGGAGTCGTCGAACCGACCGGGGCCGAGCCCGCCTCGCCGGTCAGCGGCGCGTCTCCGCCCGGCTCGACTGCCTCGCCCGGCTCGGTCGCGTCCGCGGGAGTCACCTTGCTGGCGGACTGCTCGCGGGCCTGCCGCAGCACGTCCGCGTCGTCGGTGCGCCCCTCACGCAAGGCGATGACCTCCGACTCCAGTACGCCGATCAGCTCGGACTTGTAACCGATGTCGTAGGCGGCACGGCGCAACGCCTTATCGACCTGGTCCATCCGGTACCCGCGCAACCCGGTGTCGAAACGGACCGCCCCCACGTCGGATTCACGCAACGGGCGGGTGCCCGGCAACGCCACGGCCTGCGAATCCGGCTCGGCCGGCACCAGGCCGGGATCACGCCCGCTGACCAGCACCGTCACACCGAATATCACCGCTGCGACTGTCAACGCCACGACCAGGAGGAGCAGAAGCTGACCCATGTACTGATCGTGGCATGGCAGCCGGCCGGGAGCGACCCCGCCACCCGCCTCGATCGCGATCGGTGCCGACGCCCGCCCGGGATGGTGGACGGGCGACCGGCTAGCGTCGGGACCGGCCGACGCGGCGGCGGCGGCGTGAACTTGCAGGAGGCGGGCATGGCCGGGGCGCTTCGGCTGGGTGGGCACACGTTCGCCCCCGGCGAGCTGGTGGTGATGGCGATCATCAACCGCACGCCGGACTCGTTCTTCGACCGCGGGGCCACCTACGCCGCCGACAGCGCTCTGCGCGCGGTGGAGCGGGCGGTGGACGAGGGCGCGGCCATCATCGACATCGGCGGCGTCAAGGCCGGCCCCGGCGCGGACGTGGACGTCGCCGAGGAGATCCGGCGCACGGTGGACACCATCGCCGCTGTCCGAGCCGCGTTTCCGGACGTGGTGATCTCCATCGACACCTGGCGGGCCGAGGTGGCGACGGAGGCCGTGGCGGCCGGCGCCGACCTCCTCAACGACACCTGGTCGGGTGCCGACCCGGCGTTGGTCCGGGTCGCCGCGCAGACCGGTGCCGGCCTGGTCTGTTCGCACGCCGGCGGGCTGACGCCGCGGACCAGGCCGCACCGCGCCGCCTTCACCGACGTGGTCGCCGACGTGGTCGCGACGGTCACCGGGCTCGCCGAGCGCGCGGTGGCGGCGGGGGTACGCCCCGACGGCATCCTCATCGACCCGGCGCACGACTTCGGTAAGAACACCCGGCAATCGCTGGAGATCACCCGCCGGCTGGACGAGCTGACCGCTACCGGCTGGCCGGTGCTGGTGGCGCTCTCCAACAAGGACTTCATCGGGGAGACGCTGGGACTGCCGGTAGCCGAACGGCTGGAGGGGACGCTCTCCGCGACGGCCGTCTCGGCCTGGTTGGGTGCCCGGGTCTTCCGGGCCCACCAGGTCGGCCCGACCCGCCGGGTGCTGGACATGGTGGCCTCGATCCGAGGCGACCGCCCGCCCACCGCCACCCGCCGGGGCCTCGCCTGACCGGTCGTCGCCGTGACCGACAGCGAACGGTCCGAGGGACCGACACGATCGCCGGAAGCAGTGGCGCTCAGGTCCAGCGGAGGATGTTCCTACGCCAGGCGTAGAGGATGCCGAGCGCGAGCACGGCCACGAACACCGCCATCTCCACCACCGTCACCAGACCGAAGCCGGGCCGGTCGAAGACCACCGCCCAGGGGAAGAGGAACACCGCCTCGACCGCGAACAGCACGTAGAGGTAGGCGTACACGTAGTAGCGGATCTGCATCTGCGCCCAGTCGGCGCCGACCGGGTCGAGCCCGCACTCGTAGCTGGCCCGCTTGCCCGGCGGGTCGGCCGGACGCGCCGGGCGTAACACCCGGTTGGCCGAGAACGCCGTAACGAAGAAGAGAACGCTGGCGAGCAGCAGGAGCCCGAGCGTCGCGTACGAGCCCAGGTATCCGTTCACAGTCGGCAGCCTACCGTCCGCCCGGACGGGTCGTCCCAAACACGTTACGAATTTGTTTCGCATGAGACTAGTGCCCCGGGGCAACTGTTACCGAATACTGGACACCCACCCATGTCACCGGAGGATTGATGTCCCGCGTGAAGGCATCGCCCGGTAACCGGGCGGAGGGGCGACGTTCCACGCCCCTGCTGGCGACCGCGCTCGCGCTCGGCCTGCTCACGGCGCTCGCCGTGGGGCCGGCCTGGGCCAGCGCGGCCGCACCGGACGCGGAGCCGGTCGCGACCTCGGCCGAGCCGGTCAACGAGCCGGGAGGCGAGGAGCCCCCGACCACACCGGCGGAGGAGCCCACCCCGACCGAGGACCCGGGCGGTGAACCGGAGCCGACCGGACCGGCGCCGGAAACCTCCGCGCCACCACCGGAGACGACACCACCGGCGCCGGTGACCACCGCCCCGGAGGTCCCGCCGGCACCGACCACCGTCGCGCCCGCGCCGGGCGCCACCACCCGACCGCCCAGCCCGGCTCCCCCGGTGCCACCGACGGCGCCCCCCGCCCCGCCGACACCGCCGGGGCCGACGGTCCGCCCGCCCGCCCCGGGTTCGGCGCCGCCGCCGCAGAGCCCGCTGGGCGTGCAGGTCACCACCGGCGACGTCATCCTCACCGAGGCGTACTGGAACACGCCGAGCACGGCCGCCACCCTCCAGGTCACCGTGCACAACACCGGCACCACCACGGAACAGATCCGACTCTCGTACACGCTGCCCGCCGGGCTGACCGACGCCGGCACGAAGGGCTGCGCCGCCGCCGGTGGTGGGACGTACCGGTGCGGTGCCTGGACCGCCGAAGCGGGCGCCCGGTTCAGCACCGCGCTGCGGCTGCGGGTCGCTGGCACGGCGTGGAAGCAGATGCCGCTCAGCGGCTCGGTCCAGGTCGTCGCGGACGCGCCGGGAGCGGAAGGGGAGGCGACCGACGACCAGGGCTTCGCGGTGCTCTTCCCAGCGGGCCCGCCGGTGCCCGGGATCGCGCTCGCCGCCGACGAGGTGACCTTCGACATCAGCGGCGGCCCCAGCACCCTCACACTCCGGCTGGGCAACACCGGCGCGGTGGACGCCGCCGGCCGGGTCGACGTCGTCCTGCCGGCCGGGGTGACAGTGCCGACCCCACCGCTCGGCTGTGTGGCGGTCGACCCGACGCGTACCCGCTGCGACGCCGGCCTGGTGCTGGCGGGCACGACCGCCGAGGTGCAGCTGCCGGTGGAGGCGACGCCGCAGGCTCAGCGGGAAGCGCCGCTGTCCGGTGCCGTGATCGGGCAACTCGATCCACGCAGCGGCCCGACCCGGCGGGTGCAGATGAGCTTCCGGATCACCGCGGCAGCCGCACTGGCCACGCCGGTGGTCTCCCCACCCGCGCCGACCGGCTCGCAGGGCGTACTGCCCGCCGGTGCCACGACCGGAGACGGCGGGTTGACCTCGGTTGAGCGGACCGCTGTCATCCTGATCGCGGTCTCCACGCTGCTGGTGGTGCTGGCCCTCACGCTGGCCACGACCTCGCTGCGGCGCCGGCTCGGCGGCCCACCGCCCGAGCCCGCGCCCAACCCCGCCGACTGATCGACGGACGACCCCGGCCCGCGCGACCGGGGTCGTCGGCGCGACCGGGTGGTGATCTGAATTACGGCGGGCGGTGCGTAACCCCGCAAAGGCGGGCATTTTGCACTCAGATCCGTTCCCAGTCGGCGGACCTCCGGGGATGGTTAGGGCTCCCTTAGACGTAGGCTCTCAGAAGAGGAACGACAGCGGCCGGACCAGCCTGGGGCGGTGCGGTGAAGCGTTGCGTCGAGGAGGTTCCGTGGCCGGGCAAGCCCCGCAGTCGCGAACGAAGGTGGCACAGTGACCAAGCAGATCCGTCAACTCGACCGGGTGGTCATCCGGTTCGCCGGTGACTCCGGCGACGGCATGCAGCTGACCGGCGACCGGTTCACCTCGGAGACGGCGCAGCTCGGCAACGACATCTCCACACTGCCAAACTTCCCCGCCGAGATCCGGGCTCCCGCCGGCACCCTGCCCGGCGTGTCGAGCTTCCAGGTGCACTTCGCCGACTACGACATCCTCACGCCGGGCGACGCGCCCAACGTGCTGGTGGCGATGAACCCTGCGGCGCTCAAGGCCAACCTGGCCGATCTGCCGCGCGGCGCGGACATCATCGTCAACACCGACGAGTTCACCAAGCGCAACCTGGCCAAGGTCGGTTACCAGAGCAGCCCGCTGGACGACGACTCGCTGGCCGGTTACGTGGTGCACCCGGTGGCGCTGACCTCGATGACTGTTGGCGCGCTCGCGGCCCACCAGGTGTCCAAGAAGGACGCCGAGCGGTCGAAGAACATGTTCGCGCTCGGCCTGCTCTCCTGGATGTACTCCCGGCCCTACGAGTCGACGCTGCGCTTCCTGGAGCGCAAGTTCGCGGCCCGCCCGGAGCTGGTCGCCGCGAACGTCGCCGCCTTCAAGGCCGGCTGGAACTTCGGCGAGACCACCGAGGACTTCGCTGTCCGCTACGAGGTCAAGCCCGCCAAGATGAAGCCGGGCACCTACCGCAACATCACCGGCAACGCGGCTCTCTCGCTGGGGCTGGTCGCCGCCGGGGTCCGCTCCGGGCTTCCGGTCTTCCTCGGCGCGTACCCGATCACGCCCGCGTCGGACATCCTGCACGAGCTGAGCAAGCACAAGCGCTTCGGCGTTCTCACGGTGCAGGCCGAGGACGAGATCGCCGCCGTCGGCGCCGCGCTGGGCGCCTCCTACGGCGGGTCGCTCGGGGTGACCACCACCAGCGGCCCCGGCGTGGCGCTCAAGAGCGAGACGATCTCGCTCGCGGTGGCGCTGGAGCTGCCGCTGGTGATCGTGGACGTGCAGCGCGCCGGCCCGTCGACCGGCATGCCGACCAAGACCGAGCAGGCCGACCTCAACATGGCGCTCTACGGCCGGCACGGCGAGGCGCCGGTCGCGGTGATCGCGCCCCGGTCACCGTCGGACTGCTTCTTCGCGGCGCTGGAGGCGGCCCGGATCGCGCTCACCTACCGCACCCCGGTGATCCTGCTGTCCGACAACTACGTCGCCAACGGTTCCGAGCCGTGGCTGCTGCCCGACGTGGAGTCGCTGCCCGACCTGCGGGTCGAGTTCGCCACCAAGCCCAACGGCGAGGACGGCACCACCTTCCTGCCCTACCTGCGTGACCCGGAGACCCTGGCCCGGCCATGGGCGATCCCCGGCACCGCGGGCCTGGAGCACCGGATCGGCGGTCTGGAGAAGGCCGACAAGACCGGGGACATCTCCTACGACCCGGCCAACCACGACTTCATGGTGCGCACCCGGGCCGCGCGGATCGAGACCATCCCGGTGCCGGACATCGAGGTGGAGGACCCGGACGGCGACGCCCGGGTGCTGGTCCTCGGCTGGGGCTCGACGTACGGGCCGATCGGCGCGGCGTGCCGCGGGGTCCGCCAGCGTGGCCTCTCCATCGCCCAGGCGCACCTGCGGCACCTGGCACCGATGCCGGCCAACCTCGGTGAGGTGCTCCGCTCGTACGACAAGGTGGTCATCCCGGAGATGAACCTGGGCCAGCTGGCCCACGTCATCCGGGCCCGCTACCTGGTCGACGCGATCAGCTACAACCAGGTCCGCGGTCTGCCGTTCACGGCCGCCGAGCTGGAGACGACGCTGGAAGAGGTGCTGAAGAATGTCTGAGCCCGTCGCCGTCAAGCTCACCGCCAAGGACTTCAAGTCCGACCAGGAGGTGCGCTGGTGCCCCGGCTGCGGTGACTACGCGATCCTGGCAGCCATCCAGCAGTTCATGCCGGAGCTGAACATCCCCCGGGAGCGCACCGTCTTCGTCTCCGGGATCGGCTGCTCGTCCCGCTTCCCGTACTACATGAACACGTACGGGATGCACTCCATCCACGGTCGGGCCCCGGCGATCGCGACCGGCCTGTCGGTGTCCCGGCCGGACCTGTCGGTCTGGGTGGTCACCGGCGACGGCGACGCGCTCTCCATCGGTGGCAACCACCTGATCCACGCGCTGCGTCGCAACGTCAACCTCAAGATCCTGCTGTTCAACAACCGGATCTACGGTCTGACCAAGGGCCAGTATTCTCCGACGTCCGAGGTCGGCAAGGTCACCAAGTCGACCCCGGCCGGCTCGGCGGACGCCCCGTTCAACCCGCTCTCGCTCGCCCTCGGGGCGGAAGCCAGCTTCGTCGGCCGCACCATCGACTCGGACCGCAAGCACCTCCAGTCGGTGCTGCGGGCCGCTGCGGAGCACGAGGGCTCGGCCTTCGTGGAGATCTACCAGAACTGCAACATCTTCAACGACGGGGCGTTCGAACAGCTCAAGGACCCGTCGACCCGGGACGACTACCTGATCCGCCTGGAGCACGGGCAGCCGATCACCTTCGGCGCTGCTCGCGAGCCGAACGGCCAGCCCGGCGGTGCCGACGGGCGCTTCTGCGTGGTGCACCCGCCGGGTGGCTTCGGCCTGGAGGTCCGGGAGACCAGCTCGGTCCGCCCCGAGGAGATCGTCGTGCACGACGCGACGGTGACCGACCCGGCGTACGCGTTCGCGCTGTCCCGGCTGCCCGGCCTGGACCTGCGCAACACTCCGATCGGGGTGTTCCGCTCGGTGGACCGACCGTCCTACGACAGCGTGGTGCAGGCTCAGCTCGCGGCCGCCAAGGCGACTGTCACCGAGACCCCCGAGCAGCAGCTCGCCGGCCTGCTGGGCAGTGGCGACACCTGGACGATCATCTGACCCGTCCGCATTGACGAGAGCGGCCGTTCCCGGTTGGGGAGCGGCCGCTCTCGTCAGTACCGGCGCTGCCTCAGCGCTGGGCGGAGGCCGGCATCCAAAGGTTGTCGATCTCCTTCTCGGCCGCCGCGAGACTCGCCTCGTGCAGCGGGATCAGCTCGGCCATCGCCGGCACCGACGGCGCCAGGGTCAGCTCGGCACTGATGAAGCGCGGCTGCATGCCGGTCATCGACAGGCCGTGCGGGAGCCAAGGCTCGGCGTGGTCCCAGCCGGAGCGAGGGGTGCCCTCGCCGTAGCCGCCGCCCCGGGTGGCCAGCACCACGAATTCGCGCCCGCCGAGCAGGCCCTCCTGCGTCGTCGGGTCGTACGCCAGCCCGGGAACGATCAGGTGGTCGACCCAGGACTTGACGCTGCTGGGCGCGCCGAAGTTGTAGAGCGGCAGGCCGAGCAGCACCACGTCGGCCCGCTTCACCTCGTCGACCAGCCGCTCACTGAGCTGCCAGGAGTCGCGCTGCGCCGGGCTGTGCTGGTCCGGCGGCGTCATGCGAGCCAGCCCACCGTCTGCATCCAGGTGCGGCAGCGGCTCCGCGCCCAGATCTCGGTAGGCCACCGTGCCGTCCGGGTGAGCCGCACGCCAGGTCGCGACGGCGCGGGCGGTGAGCCGCCGGCTGACCGACCAGTCACCGCGGATGCTCGAGTCGATATGCAGCAGATGCATCATTCCTCCTCCAGGAATAGTCTGTGAAGCACCAACTATTTATAGCAGGCCGATGTTCCGCAGACTCGGTAGACTGGGTCACATGTCCGCGCAGCCGCTCGACTCCTCCGAGCACCGCTCGGGCGCACTCCTGGACCATCTGGCCCGGCGGATGCGACTGCGGTCGGAGTCGGTGCTGGCGCCGCTGGGCCTACGCCCCCGGCATCTGGTCGCGCTCACCGTGCTGCGCGCCGGCGGCGGCACCGGGCAGCAGGCGCTCGCCACCATCCTGGAGATGGACAGCACCAACATCGTCGGGCTGCTCAACGACCTGGAGGCGAAGCAGCTGATCGAGCGTCGGCGCTCACCCGAGGATCGTCGGCGACACGTCGTCGAACTCACCGAAGATGGGGCGAAACGCCTCAGCGAGGCCGAATGCGCCCTGGCCAGCGCCGAGGACGAGGTGCTGGGCGCGCTGGATCCCGCCGAGCGGGAGACGCTCTACAAGCTGCTCAGCCGGGCCTCCACCGGCACGGCGGTCAACTGCACCGAGGCGATCTGCGTCGCCGACGACACCTGCTGACGCCGCCTCACCACATCGGCCACAGCGGGGCCGGCACGCCGCGGCAGCGGTAGGACGATCAGGCGGTGGTCGCCGACTGGGGACGGTCGTCGCGTACGTGCACCAGCATGTCGCCGGTCTCGATCACCGCGCCGGCCCGGTCGGCCAGGGTGACCACCTTGCCCCGCCGCACCAGGGCGATCACCAACGACTCCAGCTCGCGCGGCGAGCGACCCACCTCGTCCCGCTCGGCGGAACGCATCGCCAGCGCCATGCCCTGGCCGGGGGTGAGCAGGTCCTCCACCACGTCGATCAGCGGCGGCGCCGAGGTGGACAGGCCGAGCAGCCGGCCCGCGGTGGCCGAGGAGACGATCACATGGTGCGCGCCACTCTGCTTGAGCAGCGGGGCGTTCTCCGCCTCCCGCGCCGCCGCGATGATGCGGACCTGACCGGCGGTGAGCTGCCGTACCGTCAGCGCGACCAGCACCGACGCGTCGTCGCTGTCGGTCGCGATGATCACGGCCTTCGCGTTCTTGACGTGCGCCTCGTTCAGCACCGACGAGCGGGTCGCCGAGCCCTCGATCGCCACCAGCCCGGCGGAGGTGGCCTGCCGCAGGGCGGCGGCGCTGCGCTCCACCACCACGATCCGCGAACGGTCCAGACCGTTCTCCATCAGGGCGGAGACAGCGCTACGCCCCTTGGTGCCGTAGCCGCAGATGATGACGTGGTCCTTCACGGCTCTCCTCCACCGCGACAGGCGACGGCCGGTCCGGTACTGCTCGGTCAGAACTTCCAGGGTGGTACCGACCAGGATGATAAGGAAGATCACTCGGGCCGGGGTGATGAAGAGGACGTTGACCAGCCGGGCCGACGGCGCGGCCGGGGTGATGTCCCCGTAACCGGTGGTCGAGAGCGAGACGACCGCGTAGTAGAAGCAGTCGAGGAGGGTGAGACCGTCCTCGTTGACATCGCGGTAGCCGTCCCGGCCGAGATAGACCGCGGCGACCACGGCGAAGACCAGGCCCAGGGCAGCGGCGAGCCGAAGGCTCAGCGCGCTCAGTGGGCCCCGCCGCTGCGCGGGAAAATGGATCACCGTCGAACCTGCTGCCCCGCCGTCGCCTGCACGCCCACAACATAGCGGGTACGCCGCCGATCGCACGTCCGGGTCGCGGCGGGCAACCGACGCCGCTCCCGCACCCGACTACCGGACGACAACGACGAACCGGTGCAGGCCGGCAGACGGAGGGGGCGCGACCCTCGTGACGACGAGCGGCAGACGGCGAGCCGAGGCCGACGACGAATACACCGAGTACGTCCGGTCCCGGATGGCGCAGTGGCGACGCACCGCCTACCTGATGTGCGGGGACTGGGACCGGGGCGACGACATCCTCCAACGGGTGCTCACCGAGCTGTACCGCTCGTGGGCGCGGGCGCGGCAGGCCGATCACCTGGACGCCCTGGTGCGCACCATGCTGCTGCGGCGACTGATCGACGAGCGGCGGTTGCGGTGGACGCGGGTCCGCCTCGGTTCCGCGCTGCCCGACGTGTCCAGGGCCTTCGCCGACCCGACCGACCGGATCACCCTGGTGGGCGCGCTGCGGCAGGTGCCTCCGCGCCAACGCGCGGTGCTGGTGCTGCGGTACTTCCAGGACCTCAGCGTCGAGGAGACCGCCCGCACGATGGGCTGCTCGACGGGGACGGTGAAGAGCCAGACCGCCAAGGGCCTGGCCACCCTGCGCACCCTGCTCACCCCCACCCTGACCGCGAACTGAGAGGAGCGACGATGCTTGACGAACGCCAGATTGGCGACCTGATGCTGACCGAGATCGAGTCGGCCGAGCGACCCTCCGTCGTGCTGGACGTGGAACGGGCGATGACCACCGCACGGCGGCAACGCCGCCTCGCCCACGGTGCCGGCGCCGCGCTGCTGGCGGTGGCGCTCACCGTCGGCGGGCTCACCGTCCCCGACCTGCTGACCCCGGACCGCACACCCGCCACCGGTCCGGCCGGCCCGGCGGCCGTCGACGGCGAGACCGGGCTGCCGGCCGCGCTCACCACTGTCGACCCACAGCGGGTGTACGTCCGGTTCGGCTGGCTGCCGGACGGGATGCGCGATCTCCATTACCAGGCCGGGCTGCTGCTCAGCGGTACCGGTGTGTACCTCAGCGCGACCAACGGCCGCAACGACGACAGGAGTCAGAGCGTGACGGTCGCACTCCTGCCCAGGGGGGTGGAGCCATCGGCACCGCAGCGGGACAGCGGTGAACCCGCGGTGGTCGGTGAGTCCGCCGCCGGCCCTCGACTCAACGGCGGGGACAGCGTCTTCGTCAGCTACTCCGGTACCGAGAGGCCGGAGGCGATTCTGCGCTGGCGGTACGCCCCGGACGGATGGG
Source organism: Micromonospora sp. NPDC005205 (assembly GCF_040608275.1). Lineage (NCBI taxonomy): Bacteria > Bacillati > Actinomycetota > Actinomycetes > Micromonosporales > Micromonosporaceae > Micromonospora > Micromonospora sp. NPDC005205. The sequence goes on along the minus strand of NZ_JBEXHV010000001.1, from coordinate 877,854 downwards.
CACAGGTGCGGGTGTTCGGGATCGAATCGGACGTGCGGGACGTGGCGGCGCGGGTGGCCGGTTCGCTGCGCTTCGGCACCGACGCCGTTCCGATGCCGGCGACCGTGGCGGGCGTACCTGCCAACCTGCGGATGATCATGCTCAACGTGTCCGAGTCACTCGACGAGCCCAGAACCTGGTACGCGGATTGGACCTGGACTCCGAAACCGGCCACCGCCGACCCCGGCCAGCAGCGGGCCCGGACGTTGAGCATCGGCGTCTCCCGCTACCGCAACGTGACCGACCCCGCCGACCGGGCGTACGTCGACCCGAACACCACCCTGGATGGGCACCCGGCGCGGTTCAGGGGGGAGAACGGCAACGAGTCGCTGACCGTCTACGACGTCAACGGGGCGAACGTGTCGATCTACGACAGTGCCCTGCTCCCGGCCGGTGGCACCCGGGCCTTGTTCCCGGCGGTCACGTTGGTGCCCGACCCGGCCACCTGGCACACCCACTTGAGCCGGTGAACGACCCGGGTCCGCGCCGTGGGAGCGGCGCGGACCCGGACGGGTCGGCCCGGACGGCCGGGGACGGGCATGATGGGGGTGTTCCCGACGACGACCGCGAAAGTGAGGCCGGCATGTCGTTGCTGCGACGAGTCATCGGTGGAGTGCTGCGTCGCCACCGCCAGCGTCAGGGCCGCACGCTGCGCGAGGTTGCCGCGTCGGCCGATGTCTCCGTGCCCTACCTCTCGGAGGTCGAGCGGGGCCGGAAGGAGGCCTCGTCGGAGGTGCTGGCGGCGATCTGCCGAGCGCTCGGCATCAGCCTCGCCGACCTGCTCGGCGAGGCCCGCGACGACATGCGCCGGGTCGAGCCCCGTCTCCCGGCGGCACCCCGCGCCGCGCTGACCCACCTGGAGCCTGTCGAGGCGGTCCGACGTGAGATCGGCAATGCCACCCTTCTGGTGGGTCCGCTCGGCGGCGGGCTGCCCCTCCAGCGGGTGCCCAGGGCCGGCGAGCCGACCATGCGGGTCGGCGTGACGGTCTCCGCTGGTGGCTCGCGCCCCGGCCCGCGTACCCCTTGCCTGGCTGGCAGGGGGTCGGCCCCGGTCGGCGCGCGGCGGTTGACCGCCGCGTAGGCCGCGCCGGTTCTGCCGTCGGCGGATCTGCCGGCGGCAGAATCCGTGGGCTGGCCGCCGCGACCGCCGGCACGCTGGAAGGGCCGGTCCACCGGGTGGCCCACCGCCCGCCGGCACGGCGAAGGGCGGCGGCACATGATGGGGTACGGCGTACAGATGCTCAACGGCGGGCAGCCGACCTTCGGTGACCAGGTGTTCGAGCGGCTGCTGCGGGAGCGGATCGTCTTCCTCGGCACCGAGGTGACGGAGGAGTCGGCCAACCAGATCTGCGCGCAGATCCTGCTGCTCGCCGCCGAGGACGACGATCGGGACATCTACCTCTACATCAACTCGCCGGGCGGTTCGGTGAGCGCGGGGATGGCGGTCTACGACACGATGCGCTACGTCCGCAACGACGTGGCGACGCTGGCGCTCGGGTTCGCCGGCTCGATGGGGCAGTTCCTGCTCTGCGCGGGCACGGCAGGCAAGCGGTACGCGCTGCCGCACTCGCGGATCATGATGCACCAGCCGTCCGGCGGGATGGGCGGAACCGCCGCCGACATCACCATCCAGGCGGAGAACATGCTGCACGTGAAGCGGACGATGCAGGAGCTCATCGCCCAGCACAGTGGACGGACCCTCGACGAGATCCAGCGGGACTGGGACCGGGACCGGTGGTTCACCGCCGAGCAGGCCCGGGAGTACGGCCTCATCGACCAGGTGGTCACCCGAGCCGAACAGCTGCCGACGCTCTGATCAACGTCCGGTGGCCGCGGTACCGCCCGACCACCCCACCCATTAGCCTCCGTAGATACCTGGTGCGGGCGCAGAAGGAGTGGGAATGACTGACGGTCACGAAGGCAGCTGCTGCGGCAACGAGACGACCACCTCCGCAGTGAGTCGCCGCACCATGTTGCGCGCGGCGGTGCTGGGCGCCGGTGCCATCGGCGCCGGTGGCCTGTTGGTCCCCGAGGCCGCACAGGCCGCACCGGCGATCTACAACCCGTTCAGCGCCTACCCGATCACCGACACCTGGGAGGGCCACCTCAGCCGCGGCTCGCGCGGCGGCATCGACTTCGGGATGGGAGTGGGTACGCGGCTGCCCGCCTGCGGCGCGGGAACCATCCAGAACATCCCGAACAACGGCGCGGGCGGGCACACCGTCACGATCCACCACGCGGACGGGTACCGCAGCCAGTATCTGCACCTGTCGCAGTTCCTGCTCGCCGACGGCGCCAGCGTGGGCGCGGGCACGATAGTGGGCCGCTCCGGCGGCGCGGCCGGGGCGCCCGGCTCGGGCAGCTCGACGGGCCCACACCTGCACTGGCACATGATCAACCCGTCGGGCGCCCTGATCAGCCCACTCGTCTACATCCAGCAGAACCCCGCCGACCAGCCCCGTCAGGTGTTCGAGGCGGCCAGCAACGCCGGCTGGCGCGCCCTGCCGGTCTCCGGCAGCACGGGCGCGGTGACCGGCACTGCGGCAGCCGCGATCACCCTGGGATCCACGAAGATCCTCTACACCCTCAACGGCGGCCGGATCCACGAGGCCGCCAGCAACGCCGGCTGGAACAACCTGTGGACCGGCATCCACGGGGCGCAGGGCACCGCGCTGGCCGCGCTGAACCTCGACGGAGTGAAGCACATCTACAACGTCGTCGACGGGTACGTGCACGAGGCCGCCAGCAACAACGGCTGGCGCAACCTCAACACCGGCATCGGCGGCGCGAGCTCGTCCTCGATCTCGGTGATCGCGCTGAACGGCGTCAAGTACATCTACAGCATCGTCGGCGGCTACATACACGAGGCGCACAGCGCCAACGCCTGGCGGAACCTGAACACCGGCGTCCCCGCCTCGGCGGTAGCGGCGATCACAGTGGGCGGCACGAAGATCCTCTACGCCCTGAACGGCGGCCGGATCTACGAGGCCGCCAGCAACGCCGGCTGGGCGAACCTGTGGACCGGCATCCAGGGCGCACAGGGCGACGCCCTGGCCGCGCTCAACGTCAACGGGGTGAAGCACATCTACAACGTCGTCGACGGGTACGTGCACGAGGCCGCCAGCAACAACGGCTGGCGCAACCTCAACAGCGGGGTCCGCGGAACCCGGGCAGCCGCCCTGGGGCTGGACGGCGTCAAGCTCATCTACGCCGCCTGAGTCGCCCACCGCTCCGGCCGGTCGTGACCGGCCGGCCCGGATGGTGCGGTGCTGGAGCGCGCGGCCGCTGACCCGTGGGCATCGATGTCGACGAGGGCGACCGGCCGATCGACGCGGGAGCGTGCCCGCTGGTCAGATGGCGTTCTTGCTGATCTGTACGGTGCCCCCGGCAGGATTCGAACCTGCGACACACGGTTTAGGAAACCGATGCTCTATCCCCTGAGCTACGGGGGCGCGAGCGCTCAGTCTAGCGACCCGGGCGTCCAACGGAGGTGGCAGGGAGCGGCCTGCGTTCACCCCGCCGCCCGGACGCCTCTTGTCCCAGCACAGGGCCACCCCCGGCGGGACGCCAGGCGGACCGAGATGAGGGCGGCAGCCGTCCGCTGCCGTCGGAGACTCACCACGTTCATCACCGTCGACCGGCTACGGACTGGCGGGCCGGGCGGCGCGGCGACGTTCGGTGAGCCGTCGCGCCTTCACCGCGTTGCCGCAGTCGGCCATGCGACACCAGCGGCGGGATCCGTTGCGGGTCCGATCGAGGAACAGCCAGCCGCAGCCGCCTTCGAGCACCGGGCAGCGGCGCACCCGGGTCAGGTCGGCCGCCACCATGAGGTCCAGGGCTGCCTCGGCGATCCGGTCGGGCACCAACATGGCCGGCACCGTGCCGTAGACCAGCCGTACCTGCGACGAGTCGAGCACGAATCTCGCTCGAGCGGCCGCGCCGGACCAGCGCTGGTGAAGCCCGACCAGTGCGGCACCGGCCGCGACGGGGTCGCCCGCCGCGCCGTCGTCCGCGCCGGTGATCGCCGCGAGCATCACGAGATACAGCCCTTCGCGGATGTCCCGCACGGCGGCCAGGCCCGCGTGTGCCGCCGCCGGCTCGTCGCCCCAGGCGCGGCCAACCTGGTCGGCCTCCGCGTCGCTGATCAGGCCCACCTGGACCGACCAACGCAGCAGGGCGGAACTGTCGGACAGGAAGTCGTGCGGCGACGTGCCGCCGCGCTCCAGTGTGTTGACCAGATCCAGCACGGGGTGCCCCCCGACCATCGGTAGCTGGCACACGTCGAGTGGCATAGCAGCGAGGCTACCAGCAAAAGCGTCGACGGCGGTTCACGCCTGTCCAGTTCAAGAGCTGGCGCACCACGCTTGGCCCCGCACACCGACACAAGGACAACGCCTTACGGCCGAACAACGAGGGATGCCCACTCGTCTATGCTACCGTCAAAATCCATTTAGCCGGCATCATCGGCGTTCGGGATCTGGGAGGTAGCCAATGGCGCCCCAACGACGCGCGGTCTATGCCCTCGCCGCGTTGTCCGCCGCCACTTTCTGTTACGTCACCACCGAGGTGCTTCCGATCGGGTTGCTCACGCTGATCGCCCCGGACCTGGGACGCTCCAGGTCCGAGGCCGGCCTGCTGGTGACCGGGTACGCCGTGGTGGTCATGATCGTGGCGCTCCCGCTGACCCGGGTCACTCGGCGGGTGCCCCGGCGTCCACTGCTCGCCGGCGCCCTCGGTGTGTTCGCCGCGGCGACGACGGTGTCGGCCTTCGCGACCTCCTACGAGGTGTTGCTCGCCGCGCGACTGGTGTCAGCCACCACGAACGGTGTCTTCTGGGCTGTGGTGTTTCCGGTGGCGATCTCGATGTTCCCCGCGAACATCCGCGGCCGCATCGTGGCTCGGCTGTCGATCGGTAACGCCCTCGGCCCGGTCCTCGGCGTACCGCTGAGCACCTGGCTGGGCGGGCAGGCCGGGTGGCGGGCCGCCTTCGTCGCGATGGCCGTCTTCGGCTTCGTCACCTGCGTCGCGGTCGCCCTGCTCCTGCCGAGCGTCGCACCGCAACAGAGTGCCGGCGGCATCGGGCCGATGCCGGACCGAGCACGCTTCGTCGTGCTCCTTTTCGCCACCGTCCTCGCGGTGACCGGCGCCATGGGCGCGTTCACCTACATGACGGTCTTCCTCCTCGACGTCAGCGGGTTCGCCGCAGCATCTCTCGGCCTGCTGCTCTTCGTCCAGGGCTCGTTCGGCGTCGCCGGGACCTGGGCGGTCGGTCGGGTCCTCGACCGGTTTCCGCTCGGCGTCGTGCTGGTTCTACTCGGGCTTCTCACCGCGGCGATGCTCGGCCTTTACGGAGCGGGCGCGAGCAAGGTGGTGACGATCCCGTTGCTCGCCGTGGCGGGGATGTCGTTCAGTTCGCTGATCGCGGGAATCCAGCACCGCGTCATGCAGGTGGCCCCGTCGACCACCGACATGGCGTCGGCCAGCCTCAGCGTCGCGTTCAACTTCGGCCTCGCGGCCGGCTCGTTGATCGGCGCGGGTCTGCTGGCAACGGCAGGGGTGCGCGTCATCCCATTGTTCGGTGGCCTGCTGACAGCCGTGGCGATCGCGTTGCTCGCCGGCCACGAGATGTCCCACAGGAGAGGGAGGAACCACAGCAGTTGGTCGGTTCGACCGACCCGTGGTCGGGATGCCGAGAAACCACCGGCCACCAGCGTGCGGACCTAGCTGGCGCGGCGTCCCCGAAGGCGACGGGGGGCGCGAGCGCGACCCGGGGTGGCGAGGAACGGCCCGGCCCGGAGAGTGGTCCTCCGCGCCGGGCCGCCGCATCGACTGATGTCAGTTGGTCACGCAATCGGCCGACACACCCGGGCCGGTGCCGGTGCCCTGGAAGCCGAAGTTGGTCGACTGCCGGCCGAGGACACGTCCGTTGTAGCTCACGTTGGTGAACGCTACGGATCCGCTGGTGCCGCTGACCTGTGCGTTCCAGGCGCTGGTGACAGCGCCGTTGGGCAGCGCGACGGTCACGGTCCAGCCGTTGATGTCCGACTTGCCGGCGGTGACCGTCACGCTCGCGGTGAAACCGCCAGCCCACTGGTTGACCGCGATCGACGCGTAGCAGCCGTCACCGGCCGGCGGCGTGGTCGGCGGAGTCGTCGGCGGCGTCGTCGGAGGGGTCGTCGGAGGGGTCGTCGGCGGGGTGGTGGTGGGCGGGTTGGGCGCGCCGTTGGCCAGGCTGAAGGCCAGTTCGGGCTGGAACGAGCCGGCCGTGAAGCGGCAGCCGTCCGCCTCCCCCGGCGGCTTCACCCACAGGTACGCGTCGATGTTGCCGTCGCCGGTGTTGGTCGTCGGGTACTGCCCGATGCGCCGGTCGGTGTTGTCGTCGCCGCACCAGTCCCCGCTGGCACCCCCGTTACGGCTGGTGTCGATGACCTGGCGCTTGCCCGAGATCCCCATGCCGTTGAGAGCGGAGATGACCCCCCGACCGAAGTTCGCCTCGTTGGAGGTGGAGTTGTAGTTCGAGACGTTGGTGAAGAAGCCGTCGGCGTACTGCACGCCGGCTGCCCGAAGCCGGTTGGCCGTCTCACCAGCGCTGTTCCAGGTGGAGTGGCCGCCGTCGAGGTACACCTTGGCGTTGGGGTTGCCCGACTTGATGGTCCGGGTGGCCGTCGAGATCGCCGCGTTGCGCGCGTTGATCTCGGCGCTGCTCAGGCACGTCAGCAGAGCGAGCGAGTCGGTTTCCAGGATGATGATGACGGTCTGGTTGCCCAGTCCCCTGGCGAAGTTCGACACCCACGTCTGGTACTGGTTGAGGTCGGGCGCCCCACCGGCGCTGGCACCGCCGCAGTCCCGGTTGGTGATCTCGTAGACGGCCAGGACCGGGATCTGCTGCGCCGCGTTGGCGGCACCGATGAACCCGGAGACCTCGGACTGCACGGTCGAGGGGTTGAAGTTGGCGAACCAGCGCGCCTGCGGCTGACTCGCGACCTTGTCCCGGATGACGGCCGTACGCGAGTCGCCCGGGTTGGCGGCGACCCAGCGGACGACGGCCGAACTCGGGTCACGGTAGAGCGACCCGGACAGCGTGCCGGCGGAGGCGCTGCTGACGGCGAGGCAGACGCCGACGGCGGTGGCGCCCGCGACGGCCGCCACGCTGAAAGCCGCCGATCTGCGGCGGAGCGAGGAGAGGATAGCCACGACGTGTTGCCTCCAGATCACATAGATGTATCTAAGTTCATGGGAGCGTTCCCACGGTAGCTGAGGCGCGTGCCGCTGCCAAGACGCGCGGGCATGCTCGCTCAGGGTCTGCGAGACGAGAGCGCCGGCTTCTCCGACTGTCGAGGTCGCTGATCGACAGGGGGACAGCGGACCAACCCGTCAGCGGGCGGCGGACAAGGCGTACTAGCCTGTCGCGGTGGCGAGCAATTCTCAGGTGAGCGGCGGGTTCTCCGGCACGCTACGGGCGATCCTCAGTTGCGTGATCGCACTGGCGGTCGGGGTCGGGGCGATCTATGTCCTCGGACCCTGGTCCGTCGAATCTCCCGCGCCGGCCGACCCACCCCGCCCCTTGGGGGCCCCGGTGAAAGCGGCCGGACGGACGGTGTCCGTGCTCGGCGCGGGGGACATCCTGCTGCACCCCGAGCTGTGGGACCAGGCCCGGCGCGACGGTGGCGGCGAGTTCGACTTCGCCCCCATGCTGGCGCCGGTGCGGGAGACCGTTTCCAGCGCGGATCTGGCCCTGTGCCACCTGGAGACCCCGCTGGCACCGCCGGGAGGCCCCTACATCGGCTTCCCGAAGTTCAACGTGCCGCAGGAGGTGGTCAAGGGCATCAAGAGCACCGGGTACGACGGTTGCTCCACCGCCTCGAACCACACGATCGACCAGGGGTACGACGGCGTCAAGCGGACCCTCGACGCGTTGGACAAGTCGGATCTGGGGCACACCGGCAGCTACCGGACCGAGCGTGAGTCCCGCACCGTCAAGATCTATCGGGCCAAGGGCGTGAAGGTCGGGCACATCAGCTTCACCAAGAGCTTCAACGGTCTGCGCCCGCCCGCCGGCAAGGAGTGGGTGGCGAACCTCATCGACGTGAAGGCCATTCGGCGGGACGCGGCGGCGGCCCGGGAGGCGGGCGCGGAGATCGTGGTGGTCAGCCTGCACTGGGGCACCGAGTACGAGCACGAACCGGACGTCGACCAGCAGACCTGGGCCCGTCAGATCGCCGCCATCGACGACGTGAACGTCGTCTTCGGGCATCACGCACACGTCGTCCAGCCGGTGGAGCGGATCGGCGACACCTGGATCGTCTACGGGATGGGCAACCAGATCGCCCGGCACGCCGAGCCGGTGAACGCCAACCGTGACGGCGCGATGACCCGGGTGACGTTCGGTCCGGCCGGCGAGACGAAGAGGTGGAAGGTGGTGGCCATCGAGGCGATCCCCACCTTCGTTGATCTGAATCCGGACATCCGTCTGGTCGATCTTGAGCGGGCGTTGGCGGATCCGGCCCTCTCCCCTGGGCGCCGCCGGATCTACGAGGCCGCGGTCGAGCGGATCGAAGGCAACCTCTTAACCAGGGCCGCCGACACCGCAGGCCTGGTGGTACGCGGAGTGCCGCGTAAGTAACAGCCGCAACTGAGCCGACACAAAGGCGAAATCGTCACAGATCTCGTGGTGGCACACCTTGCTAGCATTCGCGGCGGCCAGCGGCCGTCGCCTGGCTGACGAGCTGGACAGGCAGCGGTCCAGGAAGTAGCTCGACGGGGAAGGTTGTCGTTTCGTGTCAGGCAGGTCGGCGCAGTACGCGCCATGGCAGTCGACGGCTGGGCCCGCAGACGATCATGAACAGTTGCTGGCCTGGAGGCGACGGGCGCTCGACCAGCAGTTGCCGGCCGCGTCCTTTCCCGCCGGCACGAGCGCACCCTCACTCGTCTATCTCTGGACCACGATGTTCGTGGTCGCCATGGCGATCCTCGGGTTCGCGGTCAGCGCCGAGCGTGGGGTGCTCCCAGCCGTCGTCGACTCCCAGCGTGACGTCGTGTCCAAACTGGCGTCGAGCATGCAGACCGAGGCCCGCAACCGGGCGACCAACCTCAGCCGGACCGTGCAGGACCGGGGCACCACTAGCGACGCCGATCTGCTGACCCGCCTGGTCGGGGAGGGCGCCGGCTTCACCGGCGCGGTGATCGTGGAAACCGCCTCCCGGCGACCTCTCGCCGCCAAGGGCGCGGCGCTACCGCTCGACCTCCTGCCGCCGGTGCTGGAAGTCGACAGGACGATCGCCGCCACCACGGCTGATGGCCCGGTGCTGGTCTATGCCGTCGCGCTGGACGACACCCGGGCGGTACTCGCACTCCAGCAGGTCACCATGCGGAACCTGCGACTCAACCCCGACGCGGGACATGGCGTCCACATGATCGGGCCGGACGGCAAGAGCAGTCTGATGCAGGGGGCCAGTGCGGTCGACGCCGTGCACCTGCCGACCGTCTTCGCCGGCCTGGCCGGGTCCGACTCGCCCCAGAGCCGCGAGGTGGTGGTCAAGGAGTGGACGGACCGCAGGCTCGTGGTGTCGTCCGCGCCGGTGGGTGAGACCGGGCTCGTGGTCGTCTCCCTGCTCGCGGCGGACGTGAGCGCGGGAACCTCGGGCACCAAGGGGGTACTGCTCGGGCTCAGCCTGCTGCTCGTGACACTGCTCAGCTTCGTACTCATGCGCATGTCGCTGGTCCGGCCGGTCCGGGCGCTGCTGAACCAGGCCAAGGCCGACGCCTGCGGCGTGATGACCCGGCGCCGTCCGCCGATGCGCATCCGCGAGGCGCACCGGATCACGCGGGCGTTGGCCCTGGCCTCCGGCGACCAGTACCCGCCGGACCAGCGGTGGCGGCCAACCGTCCTCCAGGGTCTGACCGTCGCCGTGGTGGTCGCCATGCTCTGGCCGGCGGCGGCCACGGTGGTCGCGTTGCAGGCTACCGATCCGACGATTCCCGTGCAGTTGGTGCGGGATGCGGAGAGCCGGGCAGAGGAGGCCAGCAACGCCCTCGGGCACCTGCTGGATGACGGCCTGACCACCGTCTCCCGGGTCTCGCAGGGGATCACCTCGAAGGACCTCGGGCAGGCGGACCGGACCCTCGACCGGGAACTCGCCGCCGAGCAGCGGCTGCGGGCCTTGTACCTGGTCGACCACGACGGAAAGATGGTGGCCGGCGCGGGCCGGAAACCGCTGCGGACCGTCGCGCCGCTGCCAGGCGAGGTCGGCATCCATCTCGACGACACAGCCGAGCGGTTGCCGCTCGTGTACGCCTTCAACCAGCGCTCCGACGGCTTCGCTGTGGTCGGTGAGTTCGACCCGGACCGCCTGCTCGGGCTGGTCCGTCGGGTGGATGGCCGCGTCCGGGTCGTCGACGCCGAGCTGCGGACGATCCTGGATTCGGAGGGCTTCCAGGCGTTCCAGCCGCTACAGGGCGCGTTGGCCCGAAGCGTCGCCGTCGAGGTGCTGCCAGGCAGCACTGTTGGCCGGTCGACCACCGAGGACGGTACCCCGGCGATGGTCGCCGCCTCCGGTCTGACCGTGCCGACGACAGTCGCCCACCTTGAGTGGGCGGTCGTGCTGGAGCAGGACGTCGCCGCGTTGCGCCTGCCCACGATGGTGGAGCGGCGGTGGACCCTGCTTGTGGCCGGGGCCGTGGTGGGCATCGCCCTTCTCACCCACCTGTGGCAGCTCTACATCTTCGTCCGGCCGCTGCGGAGGTTGAGCTCCTTCGCCGAGCGGATGGCCGACGGGACCGTGGATCTGCCCGTCCCGCCGCAGCGCCACGACGACATCGGTGCGATCGCGATGTGCCTGGAGATCTGTCGCCAGGTCCGACACACCGGGTCCGCCCGGTTCGGTGGTGCGCTGCGGCTACGCGGTGCGGGAGCCGACCGGACCAGCGTCCTCGCCCGCGTCCGGCACGCGGCGGGGACTCGCAACCGGGCGACGAAAGGCTGAGCATGTTCTACCTCTACACCGTCTACAGCCTCTGCTGCCTCGCCCTCCTGGTGGCCGGCGTGATCGAGCAGCGGAACCACAACCGCAACCTCGACACCATCCCGCACCGGGTGCTCGTCAACGGGATCCGTGGCAAGAGTTCGATCACACGACTCTGCGCGGGCGCGTTGCGCGGCGGCGGCAAGGTGGTGGTGGCCAAGACCACCGGCACCGCCGCGAGGTTCATCTTCCCGGATGCCAGCGAGGAGCCGGTGCACCGCAAGTTCGGGATCGCCAACGTGGTCGAGCAGATCGGCATCGTCCGGCGGGCCGCCGTCTACCACCCGGATTCGCTCGTCATCGAGTGCATGGCTGTCATGCCGGCGTTGCAGGAGATCAACCAGAGCAAGCTCATCAGATCCACCATCGGGGTGCTCTGCAACGTCCGCGAGGATCACCTCGCCGAGATGGGGCCGACCCTCGACGACGTGGCCCGGTCGCTGAGCCGGTCGATGCCCGAGGACGGCATCTGCATCACCGCGGAGAAGGACCGACTGGCGATCCTGGAGAAGGAGGCAGCCAAACGGAACTGCCGACTGATCGCGGTCGACCCCGAGTCGGTGACCGACCAGGAGATGTCCGGCTTCGGCTGGATCACCTTCAAGGAGAACGTGGCCATCGCACTCGCCGTTGCCGAACAACTCGGCGTCGACAGGCACAGCGCGCTCACCGGCATGTGGTCGGCCCCACCCGACCCGGGAGTGCTCTCCGTGGCCCGGGTTCTGTACGGCGACAAGCGCGTCCGCTTCGCCAACATCTTCGCCGCCAACGACCCGGAGTCGACGTACATGAACATCGAGCAACTGGAGAAGCAACGGCTCATCAGCAAGCCGTTGACCATGGTCATCAACTGTCGACCGGACCGGGTGGAACGGAACGGCCAGATGGGTACGCTCGCCGGCCGGGTACAGCCGCAGTGCATCGTGCTGATCGGCGAGATGACCCGCAGCGCCAAGGTCAACGTTCCCGCCGAGTTGCAGAGCCGGGTGGTCGACCTGGGCGGCAAGCTCCCGTCGGAACGGCTGATCAGCGAGGTCATGGCGGTGACGGCGGAGGATGCCTCCATCGTCGCCGTCGGGAACATCCACGGGCAGGGTGAGGTGCTGCTGCACGAGCTGGCCGCCCTGCCGAGCTGGGAACCGCAGGACCACAGTCGTGCCGAATCGATGCTCCGTCCGCCGACCGCGCGCGCTTCCGCCGTGGACGGCGAGACCGTGTTCCTGGGAAGGACCTACCGGTGACATTCGGAGGAGAACTAAGCGCCCAGCTGGCCACCGCGTGCCTCGGCATCGGCCTGGTCTTCGCGCTGCTCTGTTATCTGACCACGAACCTCTCGCCAGGCGGGATGATCACGCCGGGCTGGATCGCGCTCGCGCTGATCGAGGACCCGCTCCAGGCTGCGGTGATCGTGGTCATGACCGTCGTCACCTACGCCCTCACCCGGCTGATGCAGCGCATGGTGATCCTCTACGGCAAGCGCCTCTTCGCCGCGATCGTCCTGCTCAGCGTCCTCCTCCAGATGACTCTGTTCGTGATCGTCCAACGGGACCTGCCGCTGCTCTTCGCACACCAGACCCTGGGCTTCGTGGCACCGGGGCTGATCGCCTACCAGCTCGTACGCCAGCCGCCGAAGGCGACAGTGCTGGCCACCGTCATGGTCACCGTCATCACCTACGGGGTGGCGTTCAGCGGCGTCGTGGCCGGCTTCGTGCCGGTCACCTGAGGCCCCACACCGACGAGGGACAGGCATGAACTACCGGACTTACTCCCGCAGCCGCGCCATGCTGATGACCGTCGCCGCCTTCGCTCTGCTGAGCGGCGGCAGCACCTTCGCCTACGTCATCGCCCGGCACAGCGCGGCGGATCCGATCGAGCTGAGCCTCGGCGCGCAGGCCGCGCAGGCGGCCGTGACCAGCGGCTCCGGCTACAGCTACCGACGGTTGACCGCGCCGAACCGGACACAGATGGTCGACGCCAAGGGCAGGACCGTCGCGATCATGACCGACGGTGCCCGCACTGTGCACATCAGCGGCCCGAAGCGGACGTTCGCCGAGTCGCGGTTCACCAAGGCCAAGGTCCCCGCCGAGCTCTGGGTACGACTGGCACCACGGGAGTGGCGGGCGGGTGCCGAGAAGGAGAAGTGGTTCACCGACTGGTTCCGAAAGGCCCGTACCGACCGCTCGCCCGACGTGCTGGCGGTGGCCCGGGAGTACACCTACGTCGCCGTGCCGAAGAAGGACGCGAAAGGCCGGCAGTACTCCGGTGACGCCGCCTTCGGGCCTCTGTCGGACATCGACCCGGACGGTCGCGCGGAGAACTCCGACTTCTACGACTACCTCGGTGTGTCGTGGGAGTTCCCCGACAAGAAGGAGAAGCCGACGGCGTCGCACATCCGCAGCCTGGACTGCTCGGGCTTCCTGCGCATGGTCTACGGCTACCGGATGGGCTACCCGCTCCTCGGCACGAACAACGCCGGCCCCGGCCTGCCCCGGCGGGCGACCGCGATGGCCTCGGTGGGACCAGGGGCCCTGCTGATGCCGAACACCGGTAAGCGGGCCCGGGAGCTGGATCGGCTGCTCCCCGGCGATCTCCTGTTCTTCAACGCCGGGCCGGTGCAGGGCGCGAACATCGAGCACTCCGGCATGTACCTCGGCGTCGACGACCGGGGACACCACAGGTTCATTTCGAGCCGTACCACCGCGAACGGCCCGACCATGGGTGACCTGGGTGGCGAGTCCATCCTGGACGGCACCGGCTACTGGGCCCTGCGCTGGCGGACGGCCCGCCGGATCTGACCTCGACGGCGACCCTGCAACGGGTCAGGCCACGGCGAGCTGCGCCGCGAGCACTTCCGCGACACGGCCACGGGCCTCGGCGTCCCGCCGGACCGACCAGCTCAGCTCCAGGTGGACGAAGACCGCTTCCAGCTCCGCCGCGGCCCGGCCCTGCTGGTTGGTCTTACCCTCAAGCTGGCCGCACTTCCGCACCCACGCCCGACAGGTGTTCAGCCCGGCCTCGGAGAGGCCGTCCGCGATCCGGCGGGCCACCGGGGTCACCGGAGCCGACCCCGTCGACACCACCGCGTCGGACGTGGGCAGGTTCCGGTCGGCGAAGCCGTGCAGTTGGATCTGGTCGAGGTCGTTCCTGGCGAACTCGGTCGCCAGGGTGTGGAACAGCGAGCGGTCGTTGTGGGCGACGTCCGCGTCGCTGTCGGCGGCCTGCCGGTGTGCCCCGGCGACGAGCAGCACGCTTCCCGGCGTCTTCCGGTGGACGGCCAGGCCCAGCTTCTCCGTGTTGATGTCGAAGCCGGGGTGCGGCACCTCGATCACCGTGCGCGGCGCGGTGCCCCGGTCCACCAGCACGGCGCCCCAGGAACGATCGTCCGACCCATCGGCGAGGTAGAGGTCGAACGGCCGGTCGGTGACCGGGTCCGTCCCATGATGAGCCCGGAAGCCGAGGTCGCCGAAGACCTGATCCAGGTCGTTGGCGGCATTCGGCTCGGTGACCAGCGACCGCGCTGCCCGCCGGGCCGTCGCCCGCTCCTCCGTGTCCGGGTCACGGTAGGGGTTGTCCCGGGAGAGGCCGGCGGTCAGCTCATCGATCAGCACCTCGGGATCGGGCCCTCGCTGCTGCTCGGATGTCGGCTTGGCGTCGGCGCACGCCCCCGAAACGAGCAGGGCCAGCGTCGCCGCGGCGATCAGCCCGCGGCGAGTTGAACCCGCGGCCGGAAGCGGTGTACGCACCCGTGCAGGCTATCCGATCATCCCCGGATGCCTTCCGGCTCGGCCCGCTGGCCCGGTCAGACCCGGGCCAGCCCGAGCGCGCGCACATCCACCGCCACATCGGGGCCGTAGGACTCGACGAGGCGGCGCTCGAAAGCGTCCGCGTCGATCGTGTATTCCTGTGGACCCTCGACCTCCAACACGTGCGCCGCCAGAACACAGCCGACCTGCGCCGCCCGCTCGATGGGCAGGTCCGCGGCGAGCGCGGCGAAGAAGCCGGCCCGAAAGCCGTCGCCGACGCCTGTCGGGTCGACGATGTCGCCCACCCGGGCCGCCGGCACCAGGACGTCGCCGTCCCGCCCGGTGATCCGTACCCCGTTGGCGCCCAGCGTCACGACCCGCACACCCACGCGGCGCAGGATGTCGTCTTCGCTGAGCCCGGTCTTCGACTCCAGCAGCGCCGCCTCGTACTCGTTCGTCAACAGGTAGCCAGCGCCGTCGATCATCGCCTCGATGTCGGCCGACGGCATCCGGGCCAACTGCTGTGACGGGTCGGCGGCGAAGGGCAGGCCCAGCCGACGGCAGGCCGCGGCGCGGGCGAGCATCGTGTCCGGGTTCTCCGCGGCGACGATGACGAGCCCGAGCCCTCCGGCGCGCTCGGCGACACCGTCGAGGCTGATCCGGTCGGGCTCGCCCATCGCGCCGGGATAGAACGAGGCGATCTGGCAGAGGTCGGTGTCGGTGGTGCAGATGAACCGGGCGGTGTGGGCGACGGAGCTGACCTGCACCTCCGAGCAGTCGACCCCGTGCCGCTCCAGCCAGCTGCGGTAGTCGCCGAAGTCACCGCCGACCGCGCCGAGCAGCACCGGCCGGTGCCCGAGTTGGGCGAGCCCGAAGGCGATGTTGGCGGCGACCCCGCCGCGCCGGACGACGAGGTCGTCGACGAGGAACGAGAGCGAGACGGTGTCGAGGCTGCCGGCGACGAGTTGCTCGGCGAACCGCCCCGGAAAGCGCATCAGATGGTCGGTCGCGATCGAGCCGGACACGGCGATCATGCGGACGGGCCCTCTCAGTAGCGGTAGTGGTCGGGCTTGTAGGGCCCTTCGACCGGGACGCCGAGGTAGCTGGCTTGCTCCTTCGTCAGTTCGGTGAGGCGGACACCCAGCGCGGAGAGGTGGAGTCGGGCCACCTTCTCGTCCAGGTGCTTGGGAAGGGTGTGGACACCGATCGGGTACTGGTCGGTCCTGGCGAACAGCTCGATCTGCGCGATGGTCTGGTTGGCGAAGCTGTTCGACATCACGAAGCTCGGATGACCGGTGGCGTTGCCCAGGTTCAACAGCCGGCCCTCGGACAGCACGATGATCGAGTGGCCGTCGGCGAAGCGCCACTCATCCACCTGCGGCTTCACGGTGATCCGCTCGACATCGTCGCGTTTCGCGAGACCTGCCATGTCGATCTCGTTGTCGAAGTGGCCGATGTTTCCCACGATCGCCTGGTGCTTCATCCGCGCCATGTGCTCGTTGGTGATCACGCTGAGGCAGCCCGTCGCGGTCACGAAGATGTCAGCGGTCTCGACCACGTCGTCGATGGTCGCGACCTGGTAGCCGTCCATCGCCGCCTGGAGGGCGCAGATCGGATCCACCTCGGTCACGATGACCCGCGCACCCTGACCACGCAGACTCTCGGCGCAGCCCTTGCCGACGTCGCCGTAACCGAACACCACGGCGACCTTCCCGCCGATCAGCACATCGGTGGCCCGGTTGATCCCGTCGATCAGCGAGTGCCGGCAGCCGTACTTGTTGTCGAACTTGCTCTTGGTCACCGAGTCGTTCACGTTGATCGCCGGGAAGAGCAGGCTTCCTGCATGCTGCATCTCGTACAGCCGGTGCACGCCCGTGGTGGTCTCCTCGGTCACCCCCCTGATCCCGGCCGCGACCCGCGTCCAGCGGCGGTCGTCCTCGCGCAACGACCGCGTCAACACACCGAGGATGACCTCGTACTCCTCGGAGTCCGCGCTCTCCGGCGACGGGACCGCGCCGATCGCCTCGAACTCGGCGCCCTTGTGCACCAGCAGCGTGGCGTCACCACCGTCGTCGAGGATCATGTTCGGGCCCTGGCCGTCCGGCCAGAGCAGCGCCTGCTGGGTGCACCACCAGTACTCGTCGAGGGATTCGCCCTTCCAGGCGTAGACCGGGACACCCGCCGGGGCGTCCGGGGTGCCGGTCGGGCCGACCACGATCGCCGCCGCCGCGTGGTCCTGGGTGGAGAAGATGTTGCAGGACGCCCACCTGACCCGAGCGCCGAGCGCCACCAACGTCTCGATCAACACGGCCGTCTGGATTGTCATGTGCAGCGAGCCGGTGATCCGAGCGCCCTTCAACGGTTGCCGCGAGGCGAACTCCCTCCGGATCGACATCAGACCCGGCATCTCGTGCTCGGCCAGCTCGATCTCCTTACGCCCGAAGGCTGCCAGCGACAGATCCGCCACCTTGAAATCGCTGAAGTCACCAGTCATGTCCGCACCTCCCCCACCAGTGTCGAGAACCGATGGAGTTCGGTTCAACCGCGCACTTGCTCGGTCGGAAGACGCGACAGGTCCGTCTACTCCGGCTGGTTGGGAGTGCCGCGACCCAGCTCATAGGGGGACGTGACGCCCTCGTAGGCGAGGTGCATCACCATGCCGTTGGCCGCGTGGTCGAGGTTGTGGCAGTGGTCCATCCAGAGACCCGGGTTGTCCGCCGTGAAGGCGATCTCGTAGATCTCGCCGGGGATCACGTCGAGGCTGTCGATCCACCACGGTGACCCGGTCGCGGCGACCCCGTTGCGGGACAGGACCAACGCGTGATGGCCGTGCAGATGCATCGGGTGGTTCTGGTGGCTGCGGTTGACGATCCGCACCTTGACCACGTCGTCCGCCCGGACCATGAGCGTCGGCGTGTCGGGGAAGCTGTGCCCGTTGATGATCGGCACCAGGTGGAGACCCCCGTTGTAGAAGGACAGCCGGTCGTCGAGGAGCTGGGTGAACGAGCGGTCGTACGACGAGCCGGCGTCGAAGGGACGCGAGCCGCCGGAGCCGTACGACAGGGGGTCGAACCGGTCCCCATCGTCGACGATCCTCGGCGTCGACGTGTCGCCCGGTGGCGCCAGGACCAGCCCGGCGTCGCGGTTGGCGAGGTCCGTCAGCCGCACCGGGACCGCCGGCATCGTGAACGTCACGTCGTAGCGTCCACCGGTCGCCAGCCCCAACCGCGGGTCGGTCAGCGGAGTCGGACCGTTGACGTCGACCCCGTCGATCGCCGCCACCCGTACCGGTGTGCCGTTGACCGTCAGGGACCGCGGACGGCTGTCGGTGGACGGGTTGTTGTCGGTGTTGACCAGACGCAGCCGCACCGGAGTGCCCGGGGCGACCTCCTGGCGTTGCAGCGTGTCACTCGTGCCGAACGAGACGATGGCGTCGGTCGGCGTACGCCACTCGTGGGCCTGCACGACGAAGTCCCGTTCGCCGGGTGGTGGTCCGCCGCGCGGCTCGACGATCAGCGCGCCGAACAGGCCCCGCCTGATCGCCTCCAGTGGGTTCTGGTGGGTGTGGTACCAGAAGGTGCCGACCTGCTCGGCGAGGAACCGGTAGGTGAAGCTGCCGCCCGGCTCCACCGCGTTCTGCGTCGCGCCGGCCACGCCGTCCTCACCGTTGGGGACGTCGAGACCGTGCCAGTGGATGGTCACGTTCTCGTCGGGAATCTCGTTGTGCAGCGTCACCTCGACGAGGTCTCCCTCGCGGACCCGCAGCTCCGGCCCGGGCGACTGTCCGTTGTACGTCAGCGCCTCGATCTCCGCGCCCGACGAGAGCCGTACCGTCGCGTTCTTCGCGGTCAGGGTGAAGGCCCTGTCGGGCCTGCCGGTCCGCGGCCCACGCAGGTCGTCGACGGAGACCCCTCGATGACCGCCGTGACCGAACGACGGGCCTCCGCCGTAGTCGACGTTGTCGTGCGACATCATGCTCATCCGGTCGGGCAGCCTGCTGCTCTGCGCCACGTAGGTGATGGCGGCGGCGACGACCAGCACCACGACGGTGGCCTGCGCGGTGGCGCGCAGATTGCGGGCCCGCCGGCCCCGGCGCGCGAAGTCCGTGGCGGTGACGACCCGCAGGCGACTCCCCTGCCAGAACCACAGCACCACCGCCGACAGCAGGATCGGCGCGGAGTGGGTCGCGATGTCGTCGAGGTAGGACGGGACCGGACGGGACACGTACGCGAAGTAGACGCCGACAACTGTCGCCACGGCCGTCACCTGGACCGGCACGACGAATCGAGGGTCGGCGGCGGCGGAGCGCGTCCCGGCGTCGACCGGTGCGTTGTCGCGGCTGGCCAGGGCGCGCAGGCCCGGCACGGTCCAGAGTGCGACGGCCAACATCGGCAGCAGCAGGAGCGGCATCTGCACGATCACGCGGTTGTCGGCAAAGATCCAGTCGACGGCGAGCATCAACCCGATCGCGACGCACTTGACGATCAGCACCACCAGCGCGGCGACGAGCAGGCGCAGCAACCGACGGGCGCTCTTCCGCAGCGCCTCGGGTGTCGGCCGCCAGGCCAGCCGCGTGGCGAGGATCGCCGCGGACAGCCAGATCAGGAACAGGACCCCGGCCAGGATCCCGTCGGCGTTCTCTCCAACCTCGAACATGACGCCAACGTACGAAGGCTGCGTACCGCGTGGCATCCGCCGAGGACCGGCCGGTGCGTACGGGAATCGCCGTAGCCCGCACCACCCGGGAAACAGGGGCCGTAGTCAGCTGCCGGGCGCGACGAGCCCCGTCTGGTAGGCGAGGACGACGAGTTGCGCGCGGTCGCGGACGCGGAGCTTGACCATGGCTCGGTGGACGTGGGTACGGGCCGTGGCCGGGCTCATCGACAGCCGGCGTCCGATCTCCTCGTTCGTCAGCCCGATGGCCACCAGGCTCATCACCTCGCGCTCGCGGTCGGTCAACACCGCCAGCCGGCCGCCGTCGACGGGCGTCGGTGCGACCTGGCTGACGAACGCGCCCACCAGCCGGCTCGTCACCCGCGGCGAGATCAACATGTCGCCGCCGGCCACCACCCGCACCGCCTGGCGCAGCTCGTCGGGCTCGATGTCCTTGAGCAGGAAGCCACTCGCGCCGGCCCGCAGCGCCTCGAAGACGTACTCGTCGAGCTCGAAGGTGGTCAGGACGATGACCCGCACGGCCGGGAACCGCTCGACGATCGCGGCCGTGGCCCGCACGCCGTCGAGCACCGGCATTCGCACGTCCATCAGCACGATGTCCGGCCGGGTCGCGGCAACCATCTCGACAGCCTGGGCGCCGTTGGACGCCTCACCGACCACCTCCAGGTCGTCGCTGTGGTCGAGCAGGCCCCGGAAGCCGGCCCGCACGAGTGTCTGGTCGTCCGCCAGCACCATCCGGATCGTCACGCTGTCTCCCCCACCTCGACCGGCAGCCGCGCGGCCACCCGGAACCCCCCACCCTCCGGCCGGGGCCCGGCCTCAAGGGATCCGCCGGTGGCCATGGCCCGTTCCCGCATGCCGGCCACCCCGTGCCCCCGCCGGTCAGCCCCGGGCCCGACCCCGTCGTCGACGATCTCCACTGTGACGGCGTCGCCCGCGTAGGCGATCGTGACGTCGACCGTCGTTGCTTCGGCGTGCTTGACGGTGTTCGTGATCGACTCCTGCACGATCCGGTAGACCGAGAGCGCCACCTCCGGCGGGACCGGGCGCGGGGTGCCCGCGATTCCCGACCGCACCTTCACGCCGGCCTGTTCGGCGACCGCGAAGACACGCGCCAGATCGGGTACCTCACCGGCGTCGCGGAGCATGCCGATGGCCGAGCGGACCTCGTGCATGGCGTCACGTGCCGCACCCCGGATGCTCCGCAGCGCCGCCCGCGCCTCGGCCGGCTTGCTGTCGAAGATGTCGTCGGCGAGGCTCGCCTGCACACTGATCGCGGCGATCGTGTGACCGAGTACGTCGTGGACCTCGCGGGCGATGCGGAGCCGCTCCTGGGCGACCTCGTGTTGACGCTCCTGGCGCATCACAGCGAGACGTTGCTGTGCCTCGGCCAGCCGGACCCGGCGGGTGCGGATCGTCTCGGCGAGCAGCACCACTGCCGCGAGCAGCGAGCCCTCTTCGAGGGTGGCCGAGAGAGCGGGGAAGAAACCCTCGCCGAGCAGCGTGTACCGCATGATCAGCTCAAGGACGACGAAGAACCCGGCGACGACGAGCGCCCAGGTGAACCGGCCTGCGGCCGCGACGGAGAAGAGGGCGGCGGCCAGCGGGAGGGCGGGCGGGATGCCCGGGTACTCGAGGACGTAGTAGATCATCAGCGCGGTGACCGAGCCGACCAGCACCAGCAGCGGCCAGCGGCGTCGGAAGACCAGCAGCAGCCCGATCACCGCGCCGATCGCGTAGGCACGCGCGTCCGGCGGCCGGGCGCCGGGCTCGTCGGCGACCCGGATCGCCACCGCCACCACGGCCGCGACGACGACCGCGATGAGGGCATCGGTCGCGATTCGCCTGACGGCCGGGTTCATGTCCGCAACGGTACGACGCGCGCACGGTCCGTCAGCGAAGGGCCCTTCCCTACCGTGAACTGTTCGCAAAGGCCCGTCGGCTCAGCCGCGGGGCCCGGAGCCGGTCGACTCCGGGCCCTCCCTCTGCCGAACTCAGGGGCTGGTGCAGGTGACGCTGCTGGGCGCGGTGGCACCGTTGCCCGTGGCGGTGAACCCGAAGGTGGTCGACGCGCTCGGGCCAACTGTGCCGTTGTAGGCGGCGTTCCTGACCGTGACGCTGCCGGTGGTGCCCGTGTTGATGCCACTCCACAGACTGCTGATGGCCTGACCACTGGCCAGAGTCAGGCCCACCGTCCAGCCGTTCAAGGGCGCGGTGGAGGTGTTGGCCACTGTCACCTCGACCTGGAAACCGCCGGGCCAGGTGTTGGTCGTCCGGTAGGTGGCAGCGCAGGTGCCGGGACCCCCGGTCGGCGGCGGGCTGGTCGGCGGACCAGTGGGCGGGTCGGTCGGCGGGTCGGTCGGCGGGTCGGTCGGCGGCGGCGTGGTCGACGCGAACTGGCTGAAGAACCTCCAGATCTCCCCCGAGGTCCAGGTCCGCGAGTCGTTGGGGCTGCCCGAACCGTCCACCGGGCTCGGGGTGTGGTCCCCGTCGAACGCCGCCCACTGCACCGGGTAGCCGGCCCGGCAACCCGCGTACGTCGTGGTGATGTGGGTGAGGCTGCCTCGGCTCGGCTCCCGTGGGCTCTGCGCGGTGCAGCCGTTGTTTCGGACGAACGTGTCGCGCAGTTGGCGACCCTGGGAGATGTTCAGCACGCTGTCGTAGATGCCGTGGATGCCGAAGTAGGCGACCGGCTGCGTGCCCCCGTTGCACCCGCTGAGGTTCGCGCCGGACAGGACGGTGACCGCGCGGATGATCGTGGGCCGGGCGCACGCCACCGCGTAACTCATCGCTCCGCCGTAGCTCCAGCCCAGGGCGAAGCGCTGGGTGGTGTCCACGCACAGATCGTTCTCGATCTGCCGGGAGATGTCGTCGAAGAGGGTCAGGTCCCGACCGTTGGTGTTGGCCCAGCCGGCGTTGAGGCCCTGCGGGGCAACGAAGATCGCGCTGTTGTTCGACAGCGGCTGGAGCCCGTAGTAACCGGCCGAGGTGACGTTGTTGGCCGAGCCGTTCAACCAGTGGAAGCCGAAGATCAGCCGGTAGGGGCGGTTCCGGTCGTAACCGTCCGGGATCCGCAGGTTGTACGTACGACTCTGTCCGCTGCTCTGAATCGTCCGCGTCCCGCTGGCGAGCGTGGGGGCCTTGCCGCAGCCGGCGGTCGCCGCGAGGGTGCCGTTGGTGGCGGCCACCGCCGTCGCACCGAAGCCGCCGCTCAACACGCCGCCGGTGGTGGCCGCGAGAACAAGCGCCGCGGCCGCGATGGATGGGAGGAAGAACCTACGTCTCAGCATTGCTGGGGCTCCTTGCCGTTCGACGACCAACAGGGGTCGCCTGGCATCGACGGGGGCCCGGACTGGTCACCGACCGGGAAGGCGGCGGGAGGGGGCGGGCCCCTCGGCGCGTCTTCGCCGCTGGCTCGGGTGACCGGGAGCGTGCCCTTCACTCCCGGGTGAAAGATAGCATGTTATCGATAACACACCGAGCCGATCGAGCCTCCCGGGCTCACGTCCCGAGCGGCCGGGCCGCCCACTCGACAGCCACTTCGTGCAGGTCACCGGCGCGAAAGTGCGGGGGCTCGTGCAGCAGGAAGTCACGGTGGCTGATGTTCCAGGCGTACGCCCCGGCCATGCTGAAGGCCAGCACGTCACCCACGCCGATCGGCCCCGCGGTGGCCGAGAAGGACAGCACGTCCTTCGGGGTGCAGAGTTGCCCGACCACGGTGACCGGCCCGCCGTCGGTGCGGGGGCCGCCGGCACCCGGCCGTGGGTGCACTGTGAACGGCTGCGCGTGCCCCTTCGCCGCCGGAGTCCGTAGGTGGTGCGTCCCACCGGCCACCACCACGAACCACTCGCCGTAGGAACGCTTCACGTCGACGACCTCGGTGAGGTACGCCCCGCAGTAGGCGGTGACCGACCGGCCCGGCTCGATGCGCAGCCGCACGCCCGGGTGCCTGTCGAGGACGTCCGCCAGGGCCTGGCCGTAGCCCGGCCAGTCGAACCGCGCGTCCGGGTCGGTGTAGTCGACGGTCATGCCGCCGCCGACGTCGACCTCGGCGGCGTCGACCTCGGCCGCCGCCCAGTCGACCACGGCGGCGGCGACCGTCGCGGCGAGCGGTGCGTCCAGTCCGCTGGCCAGGTGGGCGTGGATTCCGCGTACGTCGATGCCGGCGGGCGGGCGGCGGGCGCACGCCACCGCGTCGGCCGGGTCCATGCCGAACGGGCTGGGTCCACCGCCCATGACCAGGCTCGCGCCCGGCGCGTCGACAGGCAGGTTCACCCGCAGCAGCACCTGGGCCGACCGGCCCGCCGCGGTGGCCAGCGCGCCGAGTCGCGTCAGCTCGGTGGGGGACTCGACGTGGATGCGGCGCACCCCGGCGGCGAGAGCGGCGGCGAGGTCCGCGTCGGTCTTGCCCGGTCCGGCGTACGCGGCGGGCGCCCGTCCGGGCAGCACCTCCGCCAGCCTGCGCAGCTCGCCCCGGCTGGCCGCCTCGAACCCGTCCACGATCGGCGCGAGGGTGCGCAGCACACCGGCATCCGGATTGGCCTTGACCGCGTAGAGCAGCTCGACCGGCCGGGGCAGCGCCGCCCGGATGGCGCTGGCCTGCCCGGCCAGCGCGTCGAGGTCGTGGACGTAGACCGGTCGGGTCATAGTGGCCCACCCATCGGGTTCGGCACCGGCACGAACGGCGCGGCCCGGTCGGCGTCACGCCGCCACCGGACCAGCAGGTTCGCCTTGGCCAGCAGCGGTTCCCCGGTCAGCAGCGCGCGCAGCTCCGCCGGCTCACCGAGGTCGGCGGCCACCGCCTCGACGACGGCGCGCACCTCCTGCCACAGCTGCCGTTCGATTCCCGAGCGCGCGTCGGCGAGGGCCCCGCTGATCCCCCCGAGGTGGTTGACGAACAGGCAGTAGACGATCCGGCGGTGGGCGGCCCGGGGACCGTAGCGGACCTGCGCCGGGACGCCGTCCGACCAGGTGTCCCACCGGTCGGCGTCCAGCTTCACCCCCTCCAGGTCGCGCAGCAGCATGCGTACCGGATGGTGATCCCGGTCGAGCACGACGACGACGTTCTGCAGGTGCGCCTCGTGCACGACGCCGTGGCTGAGCCAGCTGCGCAGCACCGCCGGCACCAGCAGGCCGACGTACGCGCGCCACCAGGCCACCGGATCCGACGTCACCAGCGGCGTCGCGGCCAGAGCCGCCGCCAGCACCGGGGTGTCGCCGGGACGCAGGTGCGGACGCAGACCGCCGCGCAGGATCGTCCCGTACGCCTCGTCCGGGCCCGGGACGTCGACAGTGCGGTAGGCGGGCTCGGCGAGCAGCCCCACCCCGTCCGGCAGCGGCACCCGGGCCAGCAGCTCGGTCAGCGCCACCGCTCCGGTGAGCTCGTAGCGGGCGTTCTTGCGCAGACAGTTGGTGATCCGCACGTGCAGGCTGGTCTTCACGAACAGGTCGGCCTCGGGGGCGTAGAGGGTACGGACGCTCGCCGTGGGTCGTACCGGCACACCGGCCGCCCCCAGGTCACGCAGCCGTGGGTGGGTGGGCGGGATCAGCGACAGCTGCCAGGGGTGCACCGGTAGGACGCGGTACCCGCGCGGGGGACGTGGCGGGTCGAGCGCGGCCACCAGCGGATCGAACGGCCCGGCGTCGGCGGTCAGGTCGTCCGGTACGGCCAGCCAGTGCAGCCGGAACGCGGTGCGCAGCTCCGGCGCGTACGCCCGCCAACTGTCCGGGTCGCCGCTGCGCCATTTCGGGGTGGGGTGGTGCGGGTGGCCGAAGACCAACGACTGCTCGGAGTCGACGTACGCGTCGATGGCGGGCTCACCGGTGGGGGTTGGATCCTCGGCCGGTCGGTCGGCCAGCAGCCGGGCCACGGTGTCCCGGCTGGCCCTGACCTGCTCGGCGAACTCGTCGTTGACCAGGCCGGTACGGGTGGTGAGTTCCGCCGTGACCAGGGCGGCCAACCCGTCCGCGTCCAGGTCCTTCCACCGTCCACTGCCCGTGCTGCGTTGGACCGGGCCGCTGTAGCGGTGCGCGCCGAGCGGCGAGGTTCGCGCGACCTCACAGCGCACTGTGACGTCGAGGTGCCGCAGTAGCAGCCGTACCGCGCCGTCGACAACGGTCGGGGTGCCGTCCGGCGGGGCCAGCTCGCGCAGCAGGCAGCCGAAGAGGGCGTGGGCGGCGGCCAGGTCGGCGCGCTGACCGGTGTCGGTGGCCGGCCGGGAGCGCAGCTGGGCGCTCGTCATCGTGTCTCCCGGAGGTAGTTCGGGCCGGTACGCAGGTAGTACTTGTTGATGTCGGTGCAGCCGAGCCGCTGTTTGGGCAGCAGGGTGCCGGCGGTGAGCATCGCCTTGATGGGCAACTGGGCGGCGTGCAGGACCTGCTCGGTGAAGGTCCGCACCGCCGGTCCGTCGCCCCACCGGTCGCGGGCGGCGGCGAGCCGGGGCACCAGCGCCTCGGCGGGTGTCGGCACGGGCAGTCCTCGGGCGGCCAGGGCGACCAGTGGCGCGGCGGCGGCCAGGTGCAGGGTGATGGTGATGAACACGTCGGCCAACTCGTGCGGGTCGCGCGCCCACATCCGGTCGTCGTGCAGGGCGAGCCCGTTCACGCCGTCGTGTCGCCTGTCGAGCCGGGCGCCGTCGTTGTCCTTGTAGAGCAGGCCGACAGTGCCGTCCGGGTGGACCAGCAGGTGGATGTTCTGCGGGTGCGCCTCCAGCGCGATGCCGTGGCGCAGCCAGAGGAAGACGTGCCAGTCGAGCAGCAGGTCCAGGTAGGACTCCAGCAGCGCGACGGGCCGCTGCGGGCTGATCCGTTCGAGGACCGTGCCCGCCGCCGGGTCGGCGGCGGCGAGGGCCGCGACCGGCACCACCTGGACGCCGCCCAGGTCGCGCGGAAATCGGCGCAGCAGGAAACCGCGGCGCTCGTCGCCGTCGACGTGCGCCCAGGTGCTCTCGTCGGCGTGCCGGATCCGGCCGGCGAAGCGGGGTTCGGCGGTGGCGATCCGGTCGAGCAGCCCGGCGACGGCCGCGCCGTCGGCGAGCGAGCCCGGTTGCAGCGTGCGTCGGTTACGCGCGCCGAGACTCGCGGTCGGCAGCGGCAGTTTGAGATGCAGGTACGGGTCGTGGTCGAGCGCCACCGTCCGCATGGAGAGGGTGGGTCGCACCGGGGTCACCGGCAGGTCGACCACCGCGAGCGCGTCGCGGGCCACAGTGATCGGATGCGCTGGCAGCAGCAGCTGATCCGGTCGCGGCGCGCTCGGCCACCACGCTGGCAGCTCGCCAGCGAGTCGGACGTCGTCGGCCGGGGCGGCGTACCAGCGCAGCGCGAACCGTGGGGCGTGCTCCGGGGCGTACCGGAGCAGTTCGTCGTCGCGAAGACCGTGCCGGCACCGGTCGGTGGGGTAGACGGGGTGGCCGTGGTGGGCGGCGAGCACGTCGTCCAGGAGCGCCGCCGGCAGGCCGGTCGGGGTGTGCGCGCGTTCGGCGGCCACCTCGGTGAGCACCCGTGCCCGGTTGCGGGCGGCGAGGCGTCGGGCCCGCAGGTCGGCGCGGCACTCGACGCCGAAGTCCCGCCAGCCGGCCTCGGCCTCGGCGTTGTCGTACGGGGCGAGCAGCGTCAACAGTCCGTCCAGCGTCTCCGCGCGCTGCGTCTCGCCGGCGCGGGTCACCAGCAGCACCATCGGCGCGGCGCTGCGCAGGGCCTGCTGGAACCCGTCCGCCCGGACCGGAATGCGCAGCAGTCCGTCGGGGTGCGGCACCTGCCACCAGCCGGGGCCGTCCGCTCGGCCGGCGCTGCGCAGACCGAGGTGATCCTCGCGCAGCAGGGCGTCGAGCACCCGGGCGAGGACCTCCCGCTCACAGTCGTCGCTCACCCGACGATGGTCCACTGGAGGCTGTCGCGGAGGCCGGTCAGCGACTGCCGGACGGTGGCCTCGTCGGGGCCGATCCCGTGCAGCACGGCGAGGTAGTCGCGGTTCGTGCCGGTGTGCTCGGCGGTGCGGCCCACCTCGCGCAGCGGACGGCAGCCCAGCCGGACGTCGCCGTCGACGGTGTCGAGGGGCCCCGGTGCGGCGACGAGACGGCCGGAGCGGTCCGCGCAGACGTACTCGACCCGGGCGTAGCGGTCGACGGTGTGGGGCAGGCCGAGGGCGGCCAGCGGTTCGCCGAGGTGCAGCCGGATGACGTACTCGAACAACGGCACACCGAGCAGGTCGGCGAGGATCAGGTCCATCCGGTCGCCGATGAGACGGTAGTTCACCTCGATGAGCCGGACCCGGCCGTCGGAGACGACGTACTCGGCGTGGCAGGCGCCGAAGCCGACCCCGAGGGCGTCGAGCCGCTCCCGCAACCGGGTGCGTGCCAACTCCGCCGGGGGCGACCAGGCGAGGCTCTCCTCGGTGAAGGTCGGCGGCGGGCCGAGGCCGGTGCGCCATCCGCCGAGGGAGGCCAGCTCGGTGCCGTCACCGAGGGTCTCGAAGGTCCGCAGCTCACCGGCGAGGTACTCCTCGACCACCAGTGCCACGTCCGGCCGCCGGCCACGGATCTCGGCGACCCGGGCGACCAGCTCGGCGTTGTCGGTCACCAGGTAGGCGTCCTCACTGGCCACTCCCTCGCGGGGTTTGACCACCGCCGGGTACATCACTGTCGGCACGTCCGGCGTGGCGCCGGGGTCGACGGTGACGGTGCGTACCAGATCGAGGCCCGCAGCGGCGATCGCCCGGCGGGCCGCGGCCTTGTCCTTGCAGAGACGGGCGGCGTCCGGGTCCTTGCCGGGCAGGCCGAGCTTTCGGGCGGCGATCGCGGTGGCCTCCTGGAGATGGTCGCTGTTGGACAGTAGCGCCAGGGGCCGGGCGGGGGCCGCCGCCGCTACCACAGCGGCCGGGTCGCGGACGGCGCAGCGCGCCACCCGCACGTCGGCCGGCCATTCGGCGGGCCGGTCGGTCAGCACGGTCGCCGACAGCCCGAGCGACGCCGCCGCCGGGAGTAACCCGTCCAGGAGCGCGTCGGTGGGGTTGAGCGCGGTCAGGTACAGCTGCATACCGCCTCCGTCGACTACCACGATGTCGCTATTAGGGTAGCCTATCCTTATTAAACGGATTTGATGCGGTCTGCCCTGTGTAGCAACCCGGCGGCCACCAGGCCACCGATCAACACCGCAGCCGCGCCCACCAACTGCCCCGTCTCCAGTGCCGAGGCGAAGGCGGCGGTCACCGCCTCCCGCTCAGCTCCTCCACGGGCTGCGGCGAGGGCCGCGGGAAACGACCCGGCGCCGGCCAGGGCCGCCGGCAGCAGCGCCGCGAACCGGGCGTTCAGCACGGCACCCAGCACCGCGATGCCGAGACTGCTGCCGACCTCGGTCATGGTGCCGTCGACACCCGCGCCCGCGCCGGCCTTCGCCGTCGGGATCGCGCTCATCACCGCCTCGACGATGGCCGGATTGGCCAATGCGCAGCCGACACCCATGACGAGCAACCCGACCAGCAGCACCCCGTACCCGTCGGACGGAAAGACTGTGACCAGCGCGAGACCGGCCGCGAGCAGCGTCATGCCAACGGCGATGGCGACCGCGAGGCCGAGCCGACGGATCACACTCGCGACGACGCCGCTGACGTTGAGCAGCACGATGGAGAGCGCGAAGGGCGCCATCCGCAGACCGGCCTCCCAGGCGGGGTAACCCCTGACGAACTGGAGGTGCTGGGTGAGCAGGAACAGCGCGCCGGTTGCGCCGAACGTGATCAGCACGACGCCGGAGATCGCACCGACGAAGCGCCGGTCCCGGAAGAAGCGCATGTCCAGCATCGGGTGCGTGATCCGTCGCTCCCACCGCACGAAGATCCCGAGCAGGAGTACGCCGACGACCGCCGCGCCGACCACCTCGGTCGAGGCCCAGCCGCGCTCCGGCCCGGAGATGATCGCCCAGACGACAGCGGTCAGACCAGCGGTGGAGAGCACGGCGCCCAGCACGTCGAGTCGGCCGCCGGCCGGCCCGCGAGACTCCGGGACCAGCGCGCGAGCGACGAGCAGGCAGACCAGCACGATCGGCACGTTCATCAGGAAGATCGCGCCCCACGGCAGATGCGCGAGGATCGTGCCGCCGATCGGTGGCCCGACGGCGAAGCCCAACGCGCTGGTGGCCGCCCAGATGCCGATCGCCCGGGACCGCTCGGCGGCGTCGAAGACCTGCATCGCCACCGCGAGCGTCGCGGTGACCAGCAACGCCCCACCGACGCCCATCCCGGCCCGCGCGGCGATCAACTGCCCGCTGGTGCTGGCCAGACCGGCGGCCAGCGAGCCGACCCCGAACAGGACCAGCCCGGCGAGCAGCATCCGACGGCGGCCGTACCGATCGGCGGCGCTACCGGCGGTGAGCAGCAACCCGGACAGCACCAACGCGTACGCGTTGATCATCCATTGCACCTCGGCGGTGCTGGCGCCCAACTCGGTGGTGAGCACCGGCACCGCCACGGTCAGCACGGTGTTGTCCAACACCACTACCAGTTGCGCGACGCACAGCACGGCCAGGATGAGCCATCGCTGTGGAAGTCGTGCCGATGTCGCGGTGTCGGTGGCCGGCTGGACCGCGGTCACGCCACCGCCTTGACGCCGTCCACCGCCGGCTGGGCGGAGGTCTGCTCGACCGCCGGGCCGACGGCGGGGCCGGGCCGGTGCGGGAACCGCCGCTGGTGGACGAGGCCGAGGGCGACGCCGGCGGCCACCAGCACGATGGCCGCGACCGCGACCGCCGGGTAGCCGACCCGGTCGGCCGCCGCGAGACCGATGGACGCCGCCACGAACGAGCAGACCAGGCCGAACGACGACAGCACAGTGAAGTCGGTACCGCCGGTGTCGGGCCGGGAGTAGTCCATGTTGACCGTGTAGAGCACGACGTTGGCGACGGTGTAGGCCACCATGAAGCAGCAGAGCGCGGCGACCGTCCCGCCCAGCGGCGCGCGGCCGTTCATCAGCGGCAGCAGCAACAACGTCGACACCGTGAGCGCGACGCCGCCGACCACGAGCACGCCACCGCGCCCGAACCGCCCGATCCCGAGCCCCGCCACCAGGCCCGCCACGATGGCCGGGACGCTGGTCACCACACCGGTGACGACGCCGATCCGACCCAACGACCACCCGGCGTCGACCAGCGCCGGGGTGACCAGGGCGTACGCCATGCCCGCACCGACGTAGACCAGCGGCACCACGCCGAAGGTCCACCACCGGCAGCCCGGCTGGCCGAACACCGACAGCAGCGCCCGGTAGGCGGCGCCGATCCGTTCCACCCGGTCGGTACGGGGAGGCTCCTGGAACCGCCACACCACCAGCAGGCCGACCGCCGTCATCGCGACCAGCAGGCCGATCGCCGGCGCCCAGCCGAACTGGTCGTAGACCAGGACGCAGGCGCCGCCGCCGAGCAGGTTGCCGAGGTAGCTCGCCGCTACCTGGATGCCGTTGCCGGTTCCCCGGGCCGAATCGGCCAGCATCCGGACCGCCACGGCGTCCACGGCGATGTCCTGGGTGGCCGAGAAGAACACGTACGCGGCGCAGATCGCGACGATCGGGCCGAGCGCGTCGGCCGGACTGGCGAAGGGCAGCAACGCCAGCAGGGCGAGCACCAGAGCGGTCTGGAGTACGAGCAACCAGGAGCGGTAGTGGCCGCGGTGCCGTGAGCCGTACCGGTCGAGGATCGGTGCCCAGAGGAACTTGATGGGCCAGATCAGACCGACGATCTGCAACAGCGCCAACGTGTCCAGCGAGGTGCCACCGTCGCGCAGGATGGCGGTGAGCCCGACGGTGATGAAGCCGACGCCGAGGTACTGGGTGACGTACAGCGCGGTCAGGGTGCCGAGCCGGCCCTTCATGCCGCTTTCCAGTAGCCGAGGGAGGTCAACCGGTCCTTGTCGACGCCCAACGTCTTGCGGAGGTGCCGGGTGATGCCCCGGGTGGTTGCCGCCTCGCAGGCCACCCAGTAGTGGCCCGCGCCGCTGGTCGGCACTGCCGCGCAGACCGTGTCGACGAGGTGCTGACCCTCGTCGCGCCGCGGCACCCAGGTGATGTCGTGGTGCTCACGGGCCCGCAGCGCGAGTGCCTTCTCGCCCTCGTGGGCGTACTCCAGCCACACCGTCGCCGGGATGTCGGCACCGGCGTCGAGCAGGCTGTTCACCGCGGGCAGCGAGGCCGCGTCCCCGACCAGGTAGAGGTGCTCGGGCGCGGGGTCGGGCAGCTCGAAGGCGCTGCCCTGCACTGTCGCGCTGATGGTGTCGCCGACGGTGGCCGTGGTGGCCCAGCGGGCGGCGCAGCCGTCGTGGATGGCGAATTCGAGGGTGAATCGGCCGGTGGCCGGGTCGGGGTCGACCAGCGTGTACGCGCGTTGGTGGGCTCGGCCGTCGTTGTCGAACCACAGCCTGATCCACATGGTGGGGTGCACCCCGCACGCCTCCAGCAGGCCGCCCCCGTCCAGGAGGAGTCGCTGGTAGTGCCCGTCGACTGACTCGGTGCCCAGGACGGTCAACTGAAAGTCCCGCCCTCCCATGGCCTTGAGGACCAGGGCCTCCCAGTTCCGTTTCACGCACCCCTCCAGGTAAGGTCATCCTTGGTTAGGGGAGGTTAACCTAAGTTGCGCCCCGGATGGAACAGAGGACAGCGCCCGATGACGTACCAGGAGAAGATCGTCGGTCTCGGCGAGCTGTCGTTGGTGACAGTCGACCCGGACCGGGACGCCGCTCTCCTGCACGGTTGGGTGACCATGCCCCGCAACTCCTTCTGGGGCATGGGTTCGCACACCCTCGACGAGGTACGCGAGATCTACGCCTTTGTGGACAGTCTGCCAACGCACCACGCGTACCTGATCACGGTCGACGGGGAGCCGGTAGGCCTCTTCCAGAGCTATCAGCCCGAGGCGGACCCGGTCGGCGAGCGCTACCCCGTCCAGCCCGGTGACGTGGGGATGCACCTGCTGCTCAGCCCCGACCGACGCCTCGCCCGCAGCCTCACCAACGCGGCCGGCCCGGCCATCGCCCGCTTCCTGTTCCGCGACCCGGCCGCGCAGCGCATCGTGGTGGAACCGGACGTCCGCAACCACCTCGCCCTGCGCCGACTGGAGATCGAGGGCTTCACCTTCGACTCCGAGATCGACATGCCGGACAAGCGGGCCCAACTCGCGTTCCTGACCCGCGCCCGGTTCGCGGAGAGGCACCCGACGCCGGCCTGACCACCGGCCGTCAGCCGTTGGCGTTCCAGAAGCCGACGAGGGTCGCGGTCCACCAGGCGAGCTGCGAGATCGTGGCGGCGGCGACACCGGGCAGCAGGGCGGACCACTGTGGGCGGCCCTGCACCGCCACGAGTCGATCCCGGACCCGGCCGAGGAACAGCCCGTTGATGCCGACCACCAGCACCGCGAGCAACTTGACCCAGACCAGCCCGGACGACGTGTCCGGTCCGAGGGCGGCCCCACTGGCGAGCAGACCCACCAGACCCAGCCAGATGAGCAGGTGCGCGCCACGGGCGGCGGTCAGCACGGTGCCGAGCGGTTCCCGGCGCAGCAGCCAGCGAAGGCTGAACCAGTCCACCGTCAGCACCGCGCCGAAGCCCACCACCAGGCAGGTCAGGTGGCAGAAGAGGGCGACCATCCGCGCACCCGGAGAGAGGGTGACGTGCGGCGCGACCAGGATCGCGATCAGCCACCCGAGGCTGACCGTCAGGACCGAGGCGACGATGGTGGCCCGGCCGGCGGCGCGCCGGTGGCCACCGCGCCAGCCGGCAACCGGCATCGGGGCGACCGCCTCGGGCAGGGACGCGCTGCGGGTCCGGTGCGTCGCGCGCCGCACCGGACGGACGGCGTCCGACGCGACGGCACGGTGGGCGGGACGGGACGCCCGGGACTGTGGGTGGACGTCGACGTGCAGGTCAGACGTCCGCATCGGCCGGACCTCCGGGCCGCATGCTCAGCCGCCCGGTGCGGCGGTGGGCGCGCCGGGTCGGTTGTCCAGCGTGTTCAGCTCGGCGGCCCGCGCCTGTTGGATCCGGCCGGCGAGCGCCTTCAGCTCCGGGCTTCCCCCGGCGGTCTGCTCGCCCCGGCACAGCACCACTGTCTGCGCGAGGTGCGCCCGGATCAGGCCGGCCGCCCGGGACGACACCTCCGTGTCGGATGCGGCACGTAGCTCGGCGAGGCTGGCCGGGGTGACCATGCCGGGCATCTGATGCCCCTCGTGGATGTTCAGCTCCGGCACGTTGCCCGCGGCCAGGAGCCCCCGCAGGTCGCGCAACTCCGCCTGATGAGCCTTCCGGACCTCGCCGAGGAGGGCCCGCAACGACGGATCCGCCGGGCGGGTGTCGAGCTGGTCGATCAGCGCGAGCGCGCCCTCGTTCATCGGGATCAGCAGTTGGATGAAGGCGTCGTCGGTGCCGTTGAGCACCACCGGGGCGGTCGGTGCCGCAGCGGCCGACGACGCTGCCACCGTCGACGTTGCTGGTGCCGGGTTGGTGCGGCCCCAGCCCTGGCTGAGCCCGACGGCCACCGCCGTGGCGACCAGTGTCGCGACGACGCCGATCAGCCGCCCGGCCCGTACGCGAAAGCCTCGGCGCTCCGCCATCCGTTCGCCGGTGCTCAACGGGCGGCTTGGAACGCGCGGCCGACCACTGTCGCCTCGGCCCCGTCGCTGAACAGTCCGGACCGATCCTTGTCCGTGGCGGGTAGCCCGAACCAGGCGTAGCGCTGTAGGTAGGGCAGTTGACCGAGCATGGCGGTGGCCGCGGTGAGGAAGGCCGCCTGCTGCTGCTGACTGGGGAACTGCGAACCGCCCCCGGCGAAGCGGATCAGCGCGAACTCGGTCAGCCAGATCGGCTTCCGGTACCGCTGGTAGACGGCCTGGAGATACTGCCGGAGTTGGGCCACCGCGGTGGCGGTCGTGAAGTCGGCGCCGAACCAGTGCAGCGTGATGAAGTCCACCCGGTGGCCGCGGGCCTGGGCGCCGGTCATGAACCTGTCCAGCCAACCCTGCGGGTCCGGCCCACCCCAGGCGACCGCCGGGCTGCCCAGTTTGCTGCCCGTCGCCATCAGCTGCGGCCACAGGTCCAACGCCTGCTCGACGGTCATGTTCGCCTGCTCGGGCATGTCCGGCTCGTTGAAGGTGAGCAGGTACGGCCCGGCGGCCCTGGCCCGCGCCAGCTCTGCGGCGGTGACGTTCTCCGCGCTGCGGATCATCGGCACGAACGTCGCACCGCGCGGCGTGCTGATCCCCGGGTGCTGGGTGCCCCAGGTGTAGTACCAGCCGGCCTTGGAGTTCGCCAACGCCTGACTCGCCCCGGCGAAGTTCCACACCCCGACACCCTTGCGGTCGGAGCTGACCGCCGGCGCTACCGGAGCTTTCGACGAGGGGCGTGCGCTCGGCGAGGGCGCGACGCTCGGGGTGGCGACGGCGGTGGGCACGGCGGACGGCGGCGCCGCCCACGAGGGCGCGGAGGGGTCGTCCGGCTGGATCACCACCGCCATGGTGATGGCCAGGACGGCGGCGGCCACACCGGCGGCGAGGGACGGCACGAGGCCACGGGGTCGGTTCACCGCGAGGTCGACGACGCTCGGGCCGCCGCCCGCGTCGGTGGGCACCGCGCCGGGTGCCGTCGGTTCGGCGGCGGGTGCGGCAGTCGGGCCGGGCGGCGGGACTGCCTGAGCGGCGGCTGCCGGGGCGGCAGCGCTTGGCAGGTGGGCGCCGAGACCCGCCGGCAGCGGCAGCAACGGCATGCCGGCGAGCAGTCGATCGATCGGCAGGAGGGTGGTTCCCAGCCGTCCGCAGAACGCGCAGTCACGGACGTGTCGAGCCAGTCGCTTGCGCCACAGCGAGCTGGGCGTGCCGTCCCACTCGGCGGTCACGCCGCCCAGGTCCGGGCAGCCGGGGCGGGCGCGAAGCGCTCGTACGACGCCTCGGGCGCTCTGGATCTGCTCCTTCATCCGGTGGATCCGCACCGCGACGTGCCCGGGCGACAACCCGAGCGCGTCGGCGACCTCGTTCCGGTCGATCTCGCCGGTCTCCTCCAGCCACCACAGCGAGAGCAGTTCCTGGTCGTCCGGGTCGAGCCAGCGGGTCGCCTCGGCGACCTCGCGTCGTTGGTCGGTGAGGCCGAGCCGGAGGATGGTCATCCCCGCGAAGTCGGAGGCGGGGTCGGGCACGTTGTGGATCGCGTCCAGCCCGGCATCCCGGTTGAGCGCGACACGTCGGCGCGTCTCCCAGTCCCGCACCTGGCGGATGGTGATCGCCACCAGCCAGGACCGGTATGCCGCCGGGTCGTTGAGCGCGGGCAGATACCGGATCACCCGTACCAACGTCTCCTGGACGACGTCGTCGACGTCGGCGTGCCCGCGCAGCGCACGGCCGACGATGTTGTAGACCAGCGGGAGCGAGGCCGCGACGACGTCGTCGAGCGCGCGCTGGTCGCCCTGCCGGGCCGCGACGACCAACCCGACATCGGGCAGTGCTCGACCGGCTGACGACATGGGTCTCACTCCCTTGGTGCTCATCCGCGCGGCGCCCACGCTGGTTGTGCTGACCGCCCTCAAGATCGGAGACTCGCGGCAGCGGGTGGGATTACAGAATTCCCGGGCGGTCGGTTCGCCACAAGCGAGGC
The DNA here is from genome assembly GCF_040608275.1 of Micromonospora sp. NPDC005205. NCBI lineage: Bacteria > Bacillati > Actinomycetota > Actinomycetes > Micromonosporales > Micromonosporaceae > Micromonospora > Micromonospora sp. NPDC005205. The sequence continues at coordinate 841,767 of NZ_JBEXHV010000001.1, read as the reverse complement.
GGGTCCGTCGGCGGCGCATATGTGTCGGCGGCGGCGGGTATGGTGCGGGGTGTCGGTGTCGCCGGGCGCTCGCCCGTGCAACAGGACACCAGCATTCGGGCGCCAGCGTGTGCGCCGAAGCGTCACCAGGTCGCACGGCCGATGTTGCCGAGGCCCCAGACGCACCCCTTTCAAAGAGACAGGATCCCTGCATGACATCGAACGACAACGGTCGACCCGCACTGTTCCTCGCCACGTCGCACGGTGACGTGCTGGACGGACCGGCGGTGACCTTCGACAGCAGCGAGGAGGCCATGCGGCGACTGCGCCACCCGTTCGCGGTGGAGTCCGCCCAGACAGCCTCGGCTGCTGTCGACGCCCCCGCCCAGCGCGGCTGAGCTGGGGCGCAACCCCTTCTCTGGACGGCCTAGACCTGCTCCGATTCATACTTTCGGCTAGTAATCAGTCGGACGTTCGGGTAGGGTCGCTTCATCACGTGAAAGACATGACGCGGTGGCCAGGCCCGTGATCGTGGTGTTGCGACAGCGCGCTCCTGCCCGCAGGTGCGCCCCCGGCCACAAGCCGGTTCGGAGATCCTTCCGGTCGATCCGATCGACGGGCGAACGCCGGAGGGACCACCCATGTCCACGATCGTCGAGAACGCCGCAGCCACAGCCACCGCCGAGAGCGCCACGAGCACCCGGGTCGGCCAGCGCAACAGGGACCAGAGCCCGGAGGACCTCCTCGCCGCACTGGCGATGACCTCGCCGCACGACCCCCGGCGCCCGGCGCTGCGGGAGCGCACCATCGAAGCGTGGCTGCCACTCGCCCGGCACCTGGCACGCCGCTACAGCGGACGCGGCGCCCCCGACGACGACCTGGCCCAGACCGCCTCGGTGGGGCTCATCAAGGCCGTCGACAACTTCGACCACAGCCGGGGGATCGACTTCAGCGGGTACGCCATCCCCACCATCATCGGCGAGATCAAGCGGTACTTCCGGGATCGCACCTGGGCGGTGCGGGTGCCCCGCCGCCTGCAGGAGCTACGTCTGTCGATCAGCGCCGCCAACGGCGTCCTGACCCAGAGCCTCGGCCGCCTGCCCACGGTGGCTGACATCGCCACCTACCTCGACGTGTCCGAGGAGACCGTCCTGGAAGGGCTGGAGGGCGCGCGTGCCTACCGGGCCACGTCGCTGTCCACCCCGATCGGCACCGACGGCAACCGGGAGCTCGGCGACACCCTCGGCGACGACGACCACGAGATCGACCTCGTCGAGATCCGCGTCGCCCTCGGCCCGGCCCTCGCGACGCTGCCGGAACGCGAGCGCCAGATCCTCAGCCTGCGCTTCCACGGCAATCTGACCCAGGCCCAGATCGCCGATCGGATCGGCGTGTCACAGATGCACGTGTCCCGGCTGATCACCCGCTCACTGGCCACGCTGCGTCACCAGCTCAGCGACGACATCGCCGCCTGAGCCGGTTCACAGTTGGACGACGTGACCCACCCGTGGCGGCGTACGACCGGCGAGGACATCGAGCCACGCGTGCTGGAGGGCCGCCGGCCCGGCACCCACCCGAACGTCGAGCCACTGGCTCACTACGGCGGCGAAGCGTTGCCACGCCTCGGTGAACCGCTGGTCGAGCCCGTCGCGACCCCAGTCGTGGCTGCGCTTGCGCATCTGCACCGGTGCGAAGAACACCTCCTCGGCGGCGTCGGCGTTCGGCGTCTGGTTGGTGAGCCCGACCGCGATGTCCCGGACGAGCCGGTCGCCGAGACGTCGACGCAGGGCGGCGCGGGTCGAGGGCGCGCCGGACAGGTCGAGGTAGACGCTCGGGACCACGTCGAGGGAGTCGATGTCGTCGTACGACACGACCTCGTCGTAGCAGCCGAGCGACCGGGTGAACGCCAGGTTGCCCGGTGAGGTGAGACCGATCAGGCGCGGCCCGCGCCGGTGCAGCTCGAACGCGGCGGCGTACGCGGTCTTGCTCGACGCCGATGACACCAGCAGCGCCTCGGCACCGTAGAAGTCGTTGTCGACGACCTGGTCGGCCAGCATGAACGAGGTGAAGAACAGCGGCCGGAACAGGATCAGCAGGTCCTCCTGGTCGCGCTGGTACGCCGGGTCGCCGGTGGTCGACCGGTACGCGTTGTACGGCGACGGCAGCTCGGCCCGGTGCGGGCTCGCCTCGCGGAACCCGGACGCGTCCACCCGGTCCGGCCGCACCACGAGGTGACCGGCGGGTGGGAGGTAGCCGTAGACCCGTTGCCCCACCTCGACACCGGCCACCGCCGAGGCGACCACCTCGGCGAAGCCCCAGAGCGGCGGCAGACCCCACTGCGGCCCGAGGCCCTGGGCCGCCGGTGGGAAGAACTGCCAGTACCGCATCGAGTCGCCGAGCACCGCGTAGGTCACGTTGTTGGCGGTGAGGCCGACGCGGTCCACGCGCAGCAGCGCCTCGCCGTCGGACAGGACAGGGGTGGAGCCATCGACGAGCGTGGTCTGCCCGAGGTCGTCACGCGCCACGGCGAAGGTCCATGAGTCAGCCATGAGGTGACGCTAGACAGCCCCGCAATCGGAGACAAGTGCACTGCGAGTGCAAAATCCCACTGCGCGAGGGGTCAGGGTCTGAGCGCGGCGAGGTCGCGGAGGTGCGCGAGCGGCAGGTGCGGTGGCCGCCACTCCAGGAAGAGGGCCGTCGCGTCGTCCTCGAGCTGGTCATCCTGGTAGCCGACGACCGCGCGGACCAGGCGACGCATCGTCTCCGGGCTGGGCAATCCGTCGTTCAGGGCACGGTTGACGAAGTCGACGAGCCGGTCCACCCCGAACTGCTCCCCCTGGGCGCTACGGGCGTCGGTGATGCCGTCGGTGTAGGCGAGGATGCGGTCGCCCGGGTGCAGATTCTCCACGTGCACCTGCGGTCGGCGGGGTGACATGTGGCCCAGGCCGAGCGGCAACACGGTCGGCCCGGGTAGCTCCCGAACGGCCTTGCCGTCACGCAGCAACATCGCACCGGGATGCCCCGCGTTGATCATGCTGAGCCGGCCGGTCCGGCGGTCCAACTCGATGAGCAACCCGGTAGCGAAGAAGTTCGGGTGCTCGGAGCGCACCCACCGGTCGATGCTGATCGCCGTGTCGACCAGGTCGAGGCCACACCGACGGGCATTGCGGTACGCGCTGACCACGAGCGAGGCCAGGGTGCTCGCCTTGATGCCGTGCCCGCAGGTGTCGAAGAGCCCGACGCTGAGCACGTCGTCGTTCAACGCGTAGTCGAAGATGTCGCCGCCGACGTCGTAGCACGGTTCGAGGATGGCGGTGACCACCAGGTCGTCGGTGGCGAAGGTCAGCGGCGGAAGCAGGCCCCACACGATCTCGGCAGCGACCTGCATCGGCATCCGCCGCCGCATCCGCTCGACCACGTCACCGTAGAGCCGGCGGTTCACCAGGATCTGGGCGACGTTGACCGCCACCTCCCAGGCTGGAGCATCCATCGCCTCGTCGGCGGCGGCCGGCGAGACGACTTCCAGTACGCCCATCCGCTCACACCCGAGCAGCAGTGGCACCCACAGCCGGTCCGGGTTGTCGGGCGCACGCTGGATGTCGAGGGTGGTGAAGGCCCGGCCGGCGAGCGTCGTCTCGAGCGGCAGCTGGTCCCGGTCGGTTCCCGCGCCGAGCAGCGGCACGAGGAGAGTCTGCGTGTAGTCGGCCAGATAGATCACGATCTCGCTGGCGCCGATCTCGGGCGCCGCTCGGGCAACCAGCTGCGACACCTCGTCCGGGCCACCTCGGGGCGCGTTGAGCTGCAACCAACGGACCACCTCGCCGATGTCGGCCACGCTCCACCTCCCCCTGTCTCCCCGGTAACAGGAGCACGTAGTGCGAGCGTGAGGCTACCTCGCCCGCCGCGAACCCGGCGTCCACGAGTGGCGTACGCCCCAGGGCGCGTCGTGACGACCGAGCCGCCGGCGGCCCGCCGCACCAGCGCCCTGGGCGGGCCGGAGGTCAGGGCTCCAGCACCACCTTGCCGGCCCGGCTGCGGTTCTCGGCGAACACCAGTGCTGCGGAAACCTCGCTGAGCGGGTAGCGGGCGGCGATCTGCGGCACGATCACTCCCTGCCGCAGCAGGTCGAGCACGATGCCGAGGTCGGTACGCAGGCGACGGCGGAACGCGGAGCGCCGGGTGAGCTGGCCGGCCCAGAAGTTGTAGAAGCCGGCGCGGTGGCCGTTGGGCAGCGCGTTCCAGGTGTAGAGGCGGGCCAGCAGCTTCACGAAGACCCACGCGACCGACTGCCCGGTGCCGACGGCAGCGGCGTTGCCGTAGACGACCAACGTGCCGCCGGGGGCGAGCAGGGCATACGACGTGCGTACGCCCGGGCCGGCGACCGGGTCGAAGACGGCGTCGACCCCGCCCGGCGACAGTTCGCGGACCCGCGCGGCCATGTCCGGGTCGCGGTAGTCGAGCGGTTCGACGCCGAGTTCGCGCAGCCCGGCGTGGTGCCGTTCGGCGGCGGTGCCGATGACCCGCAGGCCGAGGTGCCGGCCGAGTTGGACGAGCACGCTCCCGACGCCGCCGTTCGCGCCGTGCACGAGGATGGTCTGTCCGGCCGTCAGGTTGGCGTCCCGCAGCATCTGCCAGGCGGTCACCCCGTTGACGACGACGGTCTCGGCCGCAGCGGGGTCCAGACCCGCGGGCACCGGGGCCAGGGCGTCGATGTCGACAAGCGCGTGCGTGGCCCAGGCACCGGTCTTGGTGACCGCCGCCACCCGGGTACCGACCAACGCGTCGTCGCCGCCGGGGCCGACCGCCCGCACCGTGCCGACCAGGTCGTAGCCGGGCACGAACGGAAACTTCGGCTGGCCGGGGTAGAGCGCGTGGCGCATCTGCTGCTCGGCGAACGAGATGCCGGTGGCCTCTACCTGGACGAGCGCCTGCCCCCGGGCGGGGACGGGCATCGCGCGTCGGTGCAGCAGGAGGCCGTCAGGCTCCACCACGCCGGGCAGTACCACTTCGGTGATCGTCGTGTCGGTGGTCGTCATCGGAGCTCCTTGTTTGTAAGTGTGCACTCACGCACTTGTCTGGTCAAAAGATGGGGCCGCCGAGGCGGCCCACCATCGGGGTCGGTCAGGGGTGGCGGATACCGGCGGTCAGGGCGCGAGCCCAGGGCTCCGGGACCTCCTCCAGGCCGGCCGTCACGATCAGGTGGCACAACTGGCCGTACGCGAAGAACTGCTGCACCTGCGCGTCGCTGGCCCGGGCCCGACTCTGCACGAAGGTCGCGACCCGCCGGTAGCCGGCCCGCACCGCCTCGGCGACCTCCGGGATGTCCGTGACGGCCTGTGCCTGCACCTGGAAGAGCAGCAGGTCGCGATCGGCGATCAGCTCCGCGTAGGCATCGCCCATGGCGTCGAGGATCTCCTCCGGGCTGCCGCCCACGGCGCGCTCCGCGCCCGCCTCGATCGCGTCGGCGATCCGGTCGAAACACGCCCCGGCCGCCGCCACGAACAAGCCGAGCTTCCCGGAGAAGAGTCGGAATACGTACGCCTCGGAGATGCCGGCGGCGGCGGCCACGGCGGTGACCGGGGTGGCGTGGAAGCCGGCGCGCGCGAACACCGACACCGCAGTGTTCAGGACGGTGACCCGGCGGGCCTCGGCGGTGGATCGCATGTTTGTAAGTGTGCACTCACAAACAAGCGTCGTCAAGTCCGTTGGTACGAGCACATCCCCACGCAGGCGGCCCGCAGCGGCCATGACCGGCTCACTCCAGCGGATAGAGACGGGCCGGGTCGCCGGGGCGGAGGCTGTCCGGCACGTCGTCCGCACTGCTGGCGGCGATCGAGCCGAGCAGCGCCAACGAGCGGGCGGACTCCGTACCGGGCTCGGCGTGGTAGATCACCAGCAGCTGCCCGTCGGCGCCCGCCACGGCGAGCTTGTCGCAGTACAGGTCGAGGTCGCCCACCTCGGGGTGGTGCAGTCGGCTGACGACGCCCTCCCGCCGACGCACCTCGTGGCGCGCCCACAGTTGCCGGAAGCAGTCGCTCTTGAGGGACAACTCCCCCACCAGCGCCGTCAACCGTGGGTCGTCGGTGGCCCCGCCGGAGTCGGCACGCATCTGCCCCACCACGCTCTGCATCGCCTGCCGCCAGTCGCGGAACAGCTCCCGCTCGGCCTCGTCCAGGAACACGGCGCGGAGTCGGTTGGCACCCGGGGCCAGATTCGACGACAGCGCCCTCGCCATCGGGTTCGAGGCCAGGATGTCGAGGTAGCGATTCTGCACGAAGGCCGGCATGGAGAGCTGCCTGAGCAGGTGCAGGATGCTGGCCGGCACCCGCTCGGCAGCCGGTCGGGCCGCCCGTCGCGACCGCGCCCGGCTCAACCCGATCATGTACGCGGTCGCCTCCGGATCCAGCCGCAACACCCCGGCGAGGGCATCGAGGACCTGCACCGAGGGGTGCCGCTCGCGCCCCTGCTCCAGTCGGAGGTAGTAGTCGGCGCTGATGCCGGCCAGCATCGCCACCTCCTCGCGCCGCAGCCCCGGCACCCGGCGCAGGCCCATCCCCGGGCCGAGCCCGACGTCCTCGGGGCGGGTCTGCTCCCGGCGAGCGCGCAGGAAGTCGCCGAGCGGGTTCGTTGCGTCCATGCCACCGACGGTAGATCGCCGGGCGGCCCGGTGACTGGCTGTGTCACTACCAGGAACAGCTCGCCCTGCCACCCCAGCCACTCCCGGCGGACAGTCGTCGAAGGGCCGGATCCGTTCGGCCACGGATGTCATCACGACTACTGACAAGAGGATGAGATGAGCGAGAACCTTCCCGGCGGCGCCCTCACCCCCGCCGACGGCCTCACCCTGAGCCGGATGGGCTACGGGGCGATGCAGTTGGCCGGCCCGGGTGTCTTCGGCCCGCCCCGCGACCGCGAGCAGGCGCTCGCCGTACTCCGCGAGGCCGTCGAGCTGGGTGTCCGACACATCGACACCAGCGACTTCTACGGGCCCGTCGTGGTCAACGAGCTGATCCGCGAGGCGCTTCACCCGTACCCCCAGGGTCTGCACCTGGTCACCAAGGTCGGCGCGCGCCGCGGCGCCGACCGCTCCTGGATCCCGGCCCTGGAGCCGGACGACCTCAAGGCCCAGGTACGGGAGAACCTCCAGCATCTCGGCCTGGACGTCCTCGACGTGGTCAACCTGCGGGTGGGCGTGGCGGAGGGCACCGGCGACGCGCCGCTCGGTGCGCAGTTCGCCGCCCTGGCGGAGCTGCGGCAGGAGGGCCTGATCCGGCACCTCGGGCTCAGCAACGTGACGCTCGACCAGCTCGACGAGGCCCAGGCCATCGCGCCGGTGGTCACCGTGCAGAACCTCTACAACCTCGCCAACCGCCGGGATGACGCAGTGGTCGACAGGTGCGCGGCGGAGAACATCGCGTTCGCGGCGTTCTTCCCGCTCGGCGGGTTCACGCCGTTGCAGTCCGACACGCTCGACGGCGTGGCCGCCCGACTGGGAGCCTCACCTCAGCAGGTCGCCCTCGCCTGGCTGCTTCAGCGGTCTCCCACCACCGTCCTGATTCCCGGCACTTCCAGCCTGGCGCACCTGCGGGAGAACATGGCGGCGGTCGACCTGAAACTGCCGACCGACGCCATCGAGGAACTGGACGCGCTCGCCTCCTAGCGTTCGTGCGGCTCAGTGCTGGTGCTGCTGGTGCTGCTGGTGCGGCCGGTTGCGGATCAGGGTGAGCGCCAGCACCGCGGTGACGAGGAAGACGATGCCGGTGACCCGCAGCCCGGCCTGGACACCGGAGGTCAGCGCCTCCGCGATCGCCGCCCGGACCGGGTCGGGCAGGGGTTGGCTGCCGTTGGCGCCGGAGGCCACCGCCGCCCGCACGGCGGTACTGGTGGGTTCGTCGATCTGGTGCGCGGCGAGCCGGACCGGCAGGTCGGCCACCATCGTGGTGGTGAGGAGCGTGCCGAGCAGGGACGAGCCGAGCACCGAGCCGACCTGGCGGGCGGCGTTCACCGCGCCGGAGGCCATACCGGCCTGGGCGGGCGCGACGCTGGCCAACGCCGCCGCCGTCGCCGGGGCCACCACCAGACCGGTGGCCGCGCCGAACAACGCGAACAGCGCCCAGCGGTCACCGAACGACGTGGTTGGCCCCTGGTTGGCCAGCGCGAAGCTGGCCACCGCAGCGAGGACCAGGCCGAGGGTCAACGGCGCCTTGAATCCGGTACGGCGGATCGCGCGCCCGGCACCGAAGGCGACCAGCACGTACGCGCCGAAGAGCACCAGCATGCGCCAGCCGGTGTCCAGCGGGCTGAGTGCCTGGGCACGTTCGTGGAAGAGGACCAGCAGGATCGCCACGCCGGTGAAGCCGAACAGCGACACCGCGCCGACGACCATGACGGCGCTGAACGACGCGGACCGGAACAGCCGCACGTCGAGCATCGGCGCACTGGTCCGCAGCTCGACCAGCACGAACGCGACAAGTGCGACGACCGCGACGACCCAGGCCGTCGACACCACCGGGTCGGTGTAGCCGACCTTGCCGCCCTGGATCAGCGCGTAGACGGCGGCCGCGATGGCGACGGTACCCAGCAGCAGGCCGGGCACGTCGAGTCGGGCGGGGCTCGGCCGGGACTCGACCACCCCGACGATGGCGACGACGAGGGTGACCAGACCCAGCGCGATCGTCGACAGGTAGACGCTGTGCCACTGGTAGTGCCGCAGCAGGAAGCCGGCGATGAGTGGGCCGATCGCGAGGCCGATGCCGGACGCCGCCGACCAGGCGGTGATGACCTCGGTCCGTCGGTGCGGATCGGTGAACGTCGCACCGAGGATCGCCAGGCTGTTCGGCAGGATCAGCGCCCCGCCGAGGCCGGCGACCAACTGCCCGACGATCACCCACCCGACGGTCGGAGCCTCAGCCACGACGGCTGCGCCGAGGATCATCGCGACGACCCCGGCGCCGAACATGCGCTTACGCCCGTAGCGGCTGCCCAGGGTGGCCGCGGACAGCACGGCGCTCGCCACCATCAGGGTGTAGGCGCTGGGGATCCAGACCAGAGTGGTGGGGTCGACCCGCAGGTCCCGCTGGATCGTGGTCAACGCGGAGACCGTCGCGGTGATCTGCAGGAACGTGATCATCGCGCCCAGGCACATGGCGATCAGGGTCACCGGGCGGGAGCCGCGCAAGGACGAGCGGGTAGGGGCGGCCGACCCGTGTGCCGCCGGACCCGGTGGGATCTTCCCGGGCGGGCTCGCTCCGGGTCGGCTCGTTCCGGGTGGGGTCGCTCCGGGTGGGGTCGGGGCCGTGGCGCTGGTGGTCACTGAAGATCCTTCAGGCTGGGGTCTGACTTGCGTATGCTGAAGTCAGCGCGACCCAGTTAAGCACCTGGCTAGCCTTCATGCAAGTCAGGTAGGCTGGTGGGCATGGAGGACCTACGAGACGATCGCGATTCCTGGACGAGCGAGAACTGCTCGGTAGCCCGGGCGATGGACATCGTGGGCAGCAGGTCAACGGTCCTGATCATGCGCGAGGCCCTGCTCGGCACGCGCCGCTTCGACGACTTCGTCCGCCGGGTCGGCGTCGGCGAGCCCGCCATGGCCGCCCGCCTCAAGGAAATGGTCGCCGCCGAACTGCTCGAACGAATCCCCTACCGGGAGCCCGGGCAGCGCACCCGTCACGAGTACCAACTCACCCGCAAGGGCCGGGACCTCCTGCCCGTCATCACCGCACTGCGGAACTGGGGCGACACCTGGGCCGCCACCGACACCGGCCCGTCCGTCGTCGCCACCCACCACGACTGCGGCGAACCGATCCGCGCGGTGCTCCGCTGCGCCGCCGGCCACGAGGTCGCCGACGGCGACATCGACATCATCGCCGGCCCAGGCCTCGTCCGGCGCGACTGACCACAGCGCGGCCGAACCAGCGCTACCCGGTCCCGGCGCAGGCCTTTCGCTGGCTGCGCCCACCAGCGCCCCTCGCGGCACCTCGGCCCGGCCGACAGTCGCGAGCTGAGACGGCGCGGCACGGGCGCAGCACGGGCGCAGCTTCCTCAACTGAACGAGCCTGGTCCGCCTCGGTCGCGGAGCAGCCGTGATCGGCATCGAGCCCCGACATCGCATCGATCATGGCCGACCAAATATGTCGTACACCTGTTCTAGTCTCGTGTCATGGTCGAGGAGTTGGCGCAGGCAGACGACGCGATCGCCACGTGCGTCGACGCCCCCGCCTGGTCACTCCCGGAACACGATCTGATCGCCGCGCTCGACGCCGCGCACCGCTTGGAGCAGCGCCTGGCCGCCGTCAAGCTGACCCTGATCCGCGAGATCGACGGCCGCGGCACCGCCCGCACCCAAGGAGCATCCACCACCGCAGTCTGGCTCCGCGAACGACTCCGGCTCACTGTTCCCGCCGCCCGCCGGCTCGTCGACCTCGCCACCGCCCTCGACACCGGCAGCCCCGGCATCCGACAAGCGCTCGCCGACGGACACATCACCCTCGACCAGGCCCGGGTCATCACCGACACCGCCACCACCGTGCACGCCACCGCCGGCACGCAGGCCGCCGACAAAGCCGTCAGCCTGCTCACCGACTGGGCCACACAGTTCGACCCCACCCTGCTGCGCAAACTCGGCACCCGCATCCTCGACCACGTCGCCCCCGACCTCGCCGACGCCGCCGCCCAAGCCGCCCTCGACACCGAAACCGCCCGCGCCACCCGCGACCGACACCTCACCCTGTCCGAGCAGACCGACGGTCGACTGCGACTCACCGGCACCCTCGACACCGAAACCGCCGGCCTGTTCCGCGCCGCCATCGATCCGCTGACCGCCCCGTCTGGGCCGGATGACTCGCGGTCCCCCGGGCAACGACGCCACGACGCCCTCACCGAGGTCTGCCGACTCGCCCTACGGACCGGCGAGCTACCCGTCAGCGGCGCCGACTCCGCCCAGATCGTCGTCACCACCACCTACGACGCGCTGACCCGGCAGCTGAGCAGCGGCACCCTCGACACCGGCCTGCCCCTCACCCCGCAAACAGTGCGCCGGCTCGCCTGCGACGCCACCATCCTGCCCACCATCCTCGGCGGCACCGGCCAGATCCTCGACGTCGGACGACAACGCCGACTCATCACCGGCCCACTACGCCGCGCCCTCGTACTCCGCGACCGCGGCTGCGCCTTCCCCGGCTGCGACCGACCACCCCGCTGGTGCGACGCCCACCACATCCACCACTGGGCCGACGGCGGCCCCACCAACCTGACCAACGCCGTCCTCCTCTGCGGCCACCACCACCGACACCTGCACCACAGCGACTGGACCATCCAACTCAGCGGCGACGGTCACCCCGAATTCGTCCCACCCGCCTGGCTCGACCCCGAACAACTCCCCCGCCGCAACCACTACCACCGACGCACATAGGAGGAGCCCGCCAGCCAACGCCGACCGGCCGGTGAGCACGCGGCCGACCTGCTCGGTCAGCGCGACCCCTCAAGCCGAGCCACCAATCCGCCTGCGGTCTCGGGCAAGGCGCTACTCCGGTGGCCAGGTCCTGGATCGGCGGCCCGCTCCGCTTGCTCGACGGGACGCGGGCGCGGCTCCGCCTGGACAAGACATAGGCGAAGCCCCGCCTGCTCGACGGCACGCGGACGTCGCTCCGCCTGCTCGACAACGCGGACGAAGGCGGCCCGGGCCACCGAACCACCGACCCTGTCGTTTGCTTCGCCTGTTCATCGGTGGGCCGAGGCTCGCGACGAAGTCGTACAGGAAGCAGCTGCCGCAAAGACCGACTGCGGCTAGGCCAACCGGGACCAGGCCGGCGGCGCTGACGGCGAGGTGGGCGTCGAGGATCGCGTCGAGCGCCACCTCGACCTACGGGACCGGCAGGTCCTGGAACCGGGTGAGTCGGCTGCGGTCCGCGCGTACGTTGTGGCGTGGTTCCGGATGCTGCCGTCGTACCAGGGGTGGACGAGCGTCAGACAAGCCACGTCGCGCACCGTCCGAACAGGACCATTGAGACGGATGGCAGGCGGCGTCGCGCCCGACCAAATGGCACAGATCCCTCAGGTCGGCGCTTCCAAATGACGCGCAAAGTACCCGTTGTGTTACGAGCTTGTTTCCAAGATGACAGGCAGGTTACGGGTGCTTCTCGATGATCGGTACCGATCCTAGGTTTCGGCCACCGTCATCAGTCGTGGCGGCCGGCACCGAACGTGGAGGCAACGACGTGCCACAACCGAACGCACATCGGACCGGACGGGCCAGGTACGGGGTCAGCATGCTGGCCGCCGTTGCGCTGACCGCGGCCGGCCTGACCGGCCTGCCCGCCAGCGCCAGCGCCACCGCCGCGCCGGCCGGCAGTGGGCCGACCGCCCGCTACCTCGTCCAGCTCGCCGAGGAGCCGCTGGCCACCTACACCGGCGGGGTTCCAGGGATCGCGGCCACCAAGCCGGCCGACGGGGCCAAGCTGAACCGCGCGTCCGGGAACGCCAACGCGTACCGGAATCACCTGCGCCAGCAGCGTAAGTCGGTGCTGGACCACGTCGGCGTGCCAGCCGACCGTACCCGCGTCACCATGGAGACCGCGTTCAACGGCTTCGCCGCCGACCTCACCGGGCCGCAGGCCGCCCGGCTACGCGCCACAACCGGTGTCCGAGCGGTGTACAAGAGCCAGAAGGTGCACGCCGCCACCTCACACACCCCCGATTACCTGGGCCTGACCGGCAAGGGGGGGGTGTGGAAGAAGGAGTTCGGTGGAGACTCCCGGGCTGGTGAGGGCGTCATCATCGGGGTCATCGACAGCGGCTACTGGCCGGAGAGCGCGAGCTTCGCGCCGCTGCCCAGCCCGCGCCCCGACCAGGCCGTCATCGACGCCAAGTGGAAGGGCACCTGCGACGTCGGCGTCGAAGCGCCGGTCACCTGCAACAACAAGGTGATCGGGGCACGTTGGTACAACGACAGCGGCATCGCTGATGCCTTCCCGGACGACTACTCCTCGCCGCGCGACCGCAACGGCCACGGCACCCACACCGCCAGCACCGCGGCCGGTATCCACGGCGTGCGGGCCACGTCGGGCACCCAGGACCTGGGCATGATCTCCGGCATGGCGCCGGCTGCGCGGTTGGCGATCTACAAGGCTCTGTACGACAACGGTGCGGGCGGCGCGACCGGCACCGACATCGACATCGTGCACGCCATCGACGACGCGGTCGCGGACGGCGTCGACGTGATCAACTACTCGATCGGTGACGACACCGAGCGGTTCGGGGCGGTCGACGCGACGTTCTTCAACGCGGCCGCCGCCGGGGTGTTCGTCGCCGCCGCCGCCGGCAACTCCGGCCCGTTCGCCAACACTGTCGACAACTCGACGCCGTGGCTGACCACGGTGGCCGCGAGCACGACCGACCAGCAGAACACCCGGAAGCTGACCCTCGGCAACGGCACCACGATCGCCGGCGTGGGCATGGGCGAGACCGGTGTCGGGCCGGCCCGACTGGTCTTCGCGAAGGACAGCGCGATCGATCCGGACGGCGCCTACGGTGCCGGTCTCTGCGCCGACGACACGTTGGATCCGGCCAAGGTCAAGGGCGCGATCGTGCTCTGCCTGCGCGGCGAGATCCCGCGTACCGACAAGAGCATCGAGGTGGCGCGGGCCGGCGGCGTCGGCATGGTGTTGTACAACGAAGAGCTGAACTCCCTCAACGCCGACGTGCAGACCGTGCCGACCGTGCACATCAACGAGGTCGACCTGGCCACCGTCACGGCGTACGTCGCCAAGGGCAACGCCACGGCGACCATCTCGCCGAGCAGGCTGGAGACGGTGGAGGCCCCATCGGTCGCCGCGTTCTCCTCGGCGGGCCCGTCGAACCTGAACGCCGGTGAGCTGCTCAAGCCGGACATCAGCGCGCCCGGTCAGGACATCGTCGCCGCGTTCTCCCCGTCCATCGGCGGCAACGACTTCGCCCTGGAGTCGGGCACCTCGATGGCGGCGCCGCACATCGCCGGTATCGCCGCCCTGCTGCTGGCCAAGCACCCCGACTGGTCGCCGGCCGCGGTCCGCTCGGCGCTGATGACCAGCGCCGTGGACAAGACCGACAAGGGCAATCCGATCAAGATCGGCACGTACGACGCGACTCCGCTGAACTACGGCGCCGGTCAGGTGGAGCCGGGCAGCGCATTCGACCCGGGCCTGGTCTACGACTCCAACCAGCAGGACTGGATCAAGTACCTGTGCGGGGTGTCCGCCGACCGTGGCAGCGACTACGGGCTCAGCGACCTGGACGGCTGCGACACCATCGGCGCGATCGACACGGCACAGCTCAACTACCCGTCGATCTCACTGGGCCGGATGGTGGGCAAGCAGACCGTGACCCGCACCGTCACCAACGTCAGCGACAAGACCAGCACCTACACCTCCTCCGTGCAGGCCCCGCCGGGGTACAAGGTCACTGTCACCCCGAAGAAGCTGCAGATCCGTCCGGGCCACAGCGCCCGCTTCACGGTGGAGGTCACCAACACAGGTGGTGCGTTCGACACCTGGGCCGACGGTTCGCTGACCTGGGGCGACCAGTTCAAGCACGAGGTACGCAGCCCGCTCGTCGTACACAATTCCGGTTTGGTCGCCCCCGACGCCATCACCGGCAAGGGCACCTTCGGCAGCGTCCGGATCGCCGCCGAGGTCGGCTTCAAGGGTCAGCTGGTCTCCCAGCTCTCCGGCCTGACCTCGGGCACCAGCAACGTGGTCACCCTGAAGGGCGACGGGCCGAGCTGGGACTGGAGCACGTCGAACAACCTGCCGGTGCCGCTGCCCGCATCGATCAGCAGGACCACCCTGCACGTCCCGGCCGGCACCCGCAGTCCGGAGATCCACGTGACGTCGGCGCGGCCCACCTGCTCCCACATCGACTGGGACGACGAGGAGGGCGTGATGGAGTGCACCGAGTTCAGCCTCAACGTCTACGACAAGTCCGGGAAGTTCGTCACCGCCACGGTCAGCACCCGGATCGGCGCCAAGGTCACCCTGCCGGACGGGGCCGGTGACTACATCGTGGTCGTCGAGCAGGAGTTCACCGAGAACATCAAGGACGGCGCCAACGCGTACACAGTCACCAGCTACCTGCCGGGCGCGCCGGGCACCTCCACCGGCCGGTTCACCATCGACCCGAAGCAGCGCAGCGTACAGCCGGGCGCGACGGCGAACCTGACAGTGCGCTGGTTCGGACTCGCTCCGGGTCAGCGCTACGTCGGCGTGGTGGAGTTCCGCAACGGGGACGGGTCGCTGAAGACAGTGCCCGTCACCATCCAGTCCTGACTGCACCCCCCACCCGGCGGATCGGCGTGTGACTCAGGTCACCGCCGGTCCGCCGGCCCACCGTCGCGCCGGGCAGAGGTGATCTGCTCGGCCAACGGTGATCGACAGTGGCGAGGACAAGAAACGGGGCGGCGGGAACCCAACTCCCGTCCGCCCCGAACGTCTGCGCGGGCCCGTCGAGTTCGTCGGCCGAGCGGCAGAACTGGCGCAGCTACGCCGGCTCGTCACCACCCCGCCCTGCCTGATCCTGCTGGAGGGTGAGCCCGGGATCGGCAAGAGTCGACTCGTCGCCGAACTGCTCGCCGACCTCCCCGGACGACACCTCGTCGGCGAGTGCGACGACGTGCCCGAGCCCTTCCCGCTCGGCGTGCTGCTGGACGCGATCCGGGGCTGCGCCGACCGACTCGGTCCGCTCAACCCGGTGGCCGGCGCCCTCGCGCCGCTGCTACCCGAACTGGCCGACGTGCTGCCGGACGCCCCGCCCCCGTTGACCGACCCGGCGGCCGAACGACATCGCCTGCTCCGCGCCGTCGCGGCGGTGCTCGCCGCGCTGAGTCCGGCCACGCTGTTGCTGGAGGATCTGCACTGGGCGGACCCGGCGACCTGCGAACTTCTCGCCTACCTGAGCACCCACCCGGTGGAGGGGCTGGCAGTGGTGCTGACCGCCCGTACGGCGACCCCGGGAAGCAGTACGCCGATCCACGACGCCCTGGCCCGGACTCCCCCGTGGAGCGTCACGCGCGTTGCGCTCGGCCCGCTGGACGCCGCCGACGTACGCCGGTTGGCGGCCCGCACCCTGCGCCTCGATGATCCGCCGCAGCAGCTGACCGCCACTTTGCTCGACCGCACGGCAGGCATCCCGTTCGTCGTCGAGGAGGTGCTGCGGACGCTCGCCGAGCGGGGCGGCGACCCGCTGGCCGACGACAGTGTCCCTTTCGTCCTGCGTGACGTGCTGCTCTGGCGGCTGCGTCCGCTCGACGAGGCCACCCGGGAGGTGCTCGGCGCGGCGGCCGTACTGGGGATGACGCCTGATCAGCGCATCCTCGCCTCGGTGCTCACCCTCGATCGGGTGGCGATCGGCGCGGCGTTGACCGCCGCGCACCGGGCGGGCCTGCTGCACGACGCCGGAGACGGCCTGCGGTTCCGGCACGACCTGGCCCGACAGGTGGTGTACGACCTGGTGCCCCGGGAGAGCCGGGAGTGGCTGCACCTGCGGGTGGCGCGGGTGTTGGAACAGGAGCTGCCGAGGCCGGTGGCCCAACTGGCGCACCACTACCGTCGAGCCGGCAGCGGCGCCGACTTCGTCCGCAACGCCGAGGCGGCCGCCGACCTCGCCACCGAGCGCGGCGACGACGCGACAGCGGCCAGCTTCCTGCTCCAGACGATGGACATCGCCGAACTGCCCCGACCGGTACGGGTTCGGCTCGCCGCCAAGTTGGGCCGTTCCGCCATCGACGGACTCAGCCAGGCCGAGGCGATCCCGGTGCTGGAACGGCTGCTCGCCGACCGGCGGCTGCCGCCGGGTGCCCGAGGTGAGCTGGGTCTTGTGCTCGGGCGGATGCTGCGACAGCAGGGCGAGGCGCTGCGCGGGTACACCGAGATCGAGCGTGCCGTGCCGTACCTGCGCGCGCCGCGCCGCAAGGCCCCGGCGCTCGCGGTGCTGGCGGCCCCCGACACCGTCGTCGGCCGGCACGTCGACGACCACCTGGCCCGCTGCGCGGAGGCGGAGACCGCCGCCGCCGCCAGCGGGGATCCGGCTGCGCACCTCGCGGTCCGCATCGCCCGAGCCTCGTTGCTGCTGGAGCTGGGCGACCCGGCGGCGTGGGCGATCATCTCCGAGCTGCGCGCGTCCGCCGACTTGGCCGACCGGCCCCGCGAGCACGCGCGAGCCTGCCTGAACTGGGCGCAGGGCGCGCTGCACGCCGGCCACCCGGAGCAGGCCGAAGCGTTGCTGACGGCCGGTCGGGCGCTTGTCGACGAGACCGGGTACGAGCGGCTGGCGTCCCTGGTGCAGGCGACCGAACTGTCACTGGACCGGGCCGCCGGCCGGCTGGACGGGCTCGCCGAACGGCTCGGCCGGTTGGTGGCCAACGCCGAGCGGATGCCGGTCACCCTGCTGGACGCGCGGGCCGAACTGGCCACGGTGCTGGCGCTCGTTGCCGGCACCGGACACGGCGGCACCGCCGAGGGACGCAACGAACACGGCGGCACCGCTGAGGGACGCAACGAACGCGGCGGCACCGCCGAGGGACGCAACGACCTCCGCAGCACCGCCGGACGCCGCGACGACGTGGAGGCCGCTGAACGGGCGCTACGGGATGTGGTGGCCGACGCTCGACGGGTCGGCGCGATCTGGCCACTGGTGCAGGCACTCTCGGCGCTTGCCCGGCTGCTGCTGGTCGACAGGCCGGACGAGGCGGTCCGGCACGCGGCCGAGGCGCTGTCGCTGGTACGCGGAAAGGGCGTCCTGGCATGGGCCGCCGAGGCCGTGCTGGTGTTGGCCGAAGCGGCAGCCGCGACTGGTGAACCGGCGCGGGCGGCGAGTGCGGTGGCCGAGTTGGAAGCCGGGATCGCCGGCCGTGAGGCTCCACTCGCCCTCGCCGCGCTACGTCGATGCCGGGAGTTCGTCCCGGCCTGAACCGGCGTGAGGCCGAGCCGAGCCCTGGCCGACTGGACCGGGCCGTCACCACCGGCGCGTTCGCGGTCGCCACCCGGGGCGACTGGGAGGGCCTGCCCGACCGGGCGGAGCTGGCGCTGCTGGACCACGAGCCGGGCGGTACGGTCCGCTGACCGGGCTGTGGGCGGTCACCGCTATCGGCAGGACCGCCCGCCGCCGCCCCCGCAGATCGTTTGGAGGAGCGAGATGGAGCTGACCGAGCCGACCGTCTGGAGCACCGACCGGTTGGAGTTGGGTGAAGGGCTGCGCTGGGTCGACGACCGCCTGATCCTCGTCGATCTGCTGGCCGGACGACTGCTGGAAACCGACGGCGACGCCCCCGCCGCGCTACGGGAGGTGCGCCGTCTCGACGTCCCGCTCGGCGCGGTAGCCCCGGTGGCCGGCCGGCCCGGTGACTGGCTGGCCGCCGCCGGAACCGGTCTCACAGTGCTGCCCGCCACCGGCGACCCCCGACCGGTCGCCGACCTGGTCGGTGACGCACCCGAACCCACCCGGATGAACGACGCGGTCGCCGACCCGCACGGCAACTTCTGGGCCGGCTGCATGACGTACGCGATGACGCCCGGCGGAGGCACGCTGTTCCGCCTCACCCCCGGCGCGGCACCGGTGCCCGCGGTCACCGGACTGACCATCCCGAACGGACCGGCGTTCGACGCCACCGGCACCACCATGTACCTCGCCGACACGCCGCGCGGCGAGATCGACCGGTTCACCGTCGACCCCGCGACCGGGGCCCTGAACGGGCGGGAGCCGTTCCTCCGGTTGCCATCCGCGGACGGCGGCCCGGACGGCATGACCGTCGACGCCGCCGGTCACCTCTGGATCGCCCTGTGGGGCGGTTCGGCGGTCCGCCGCTACCGGCCGGACGGGACCCTGGAGCAGGAGATCCGGCTGCCCGCGAAACAGCCGGCCGGGATCTGCCTGGGCGGCCCCGACCTGCGGCGACTCTTCATCGGCACCGCCCGGGTGGGGCTGGACACGCCCGGCCCGGAGGACGGAGCGCTACTCGCGGTGGACGTCCCCGTCCCCGGCCTGCCCGCAGCCAGGGCCGCCGCGCCGGTGGCCTGACCGAAACCCGGACCGGCCCGCCCTCCGGCCCCGCCGTCCCTTCCGGCTCCGCTGACCGGCGACGCATACCGGACGTCCGGGCGGGAATAGCAGCGGTGGAGCGGGACATCCGGCGGGTCGGAAGGGGCGGGCGATGAGCACCGTGGGGCGGACGTCATGAACGGGCCGGTCGGCGACGAGCCGATGGGCGAGCTGGATCTGGTGCACACTTTCACCGGGCCGATGCCGACCGGGGTGAGCGTCTCGCACTCCGGCCGGATCTTCGTCAACTTCCCGAAATGGGGCGACGAGGTGCCGGCCACGGTCGTCGAGCTGCGCGACGGTCAGGAGGTGCCCTACCCCGACCAGGCCTGGAACGACCCGTCCGGCGACGACGACGCGGGCGCGTTCGTTTCGGTGCAGAGCATCGTGGTGGACCCGGCCGACCGGCTCTGGGTGCTGGACACCGGCAGCCCGATGTTCCAGCCCACCAAGCCGGGCGGCCCCAAGCTGGTCCGGATCGACCTGGACACGGACACCGTCGCCCAGGTGATCACCTTCCCGGCGGACGTGGCGCTGCCGACGACGTACCTCAACGACGTCCGCTTCGACCTGCGGCGGGGCGAGGCGGGGGTCGCGTACATCACCGACTCGGCGGCCTCCGGGCCGAACGGGATCATCGTTGTGGACCTGGCCAGCGGAGCCTCCTGGCGGCGACTGCACGACCACCCGTCCACAAAGGCGGAACCGCTGACGTCGTTCCGGCCGGTGGTGGAGGGCCGACCGTTCCTCGAACGGCCGGCCGACGGCCCGCCGAAGCCGGTGAGCATGGGCTCCGACGGCATCGCCATCTCCGCCGACGGCGAACGGCTCTACTACTGTCCGCTGGCGTCCCGACGCCTGCACAGCGTGTCCACCGAGGCGCTGGTCGACCCGGGCGTCACCCAGGAGGCGGTCGCCGCCACAGTGGTCGACGAGGGCGACCGGGGCACCGCCTCGGACGGGTTGGAGAGCGACGACGCGGGGCGGCTCTACCTCACCTCGTACGAGCACAACGCAGTGCTGCGTCGACTGCCCGACGGCGAGTACGAGACGCTGGTACACGACCCGCGACTGCTCTGGCCGGACACCATGTCGGTGGCCACCGACGGGTACCTCTACGTCACCGCCAACCAACTGCACCGGCAGCCGCAGTACCAGCGGGGCAAGGACCTGCGGCGCAAGCCGTACGCGCTGTTCCGCACGCGCATCGACGCCGGCCCGGTGCTGCTGCGCCGCTGACCGGGCCGGCGCGCTCGTCAGCTGACGGGCAGGGCGCGGTCCAGGACGTCGAACAGGGCGGCCCAGTGCCGCTCGGTGGCCTGCTCGTCGAACATCGGGGTGTCTGCCATGGTGAAGCCGTGGTGCGCGCCCGCGTACACCTCGGAGCGGTAGCGCACCCCGGCGGCGTCGAGCGCCTTCTCCAGCGTGGCGATCTGCTCGGGTGTCGCCGACTGGTCGGCGTCGGCGTGCCCGAAGTACACCTCGCCGATGATCGAGGCAACGCCCAGGTGGGGGCTGTCCGGCGCGTCGGTGACGAGGTGCCCGCCGTGGAAGCTGGCGATGGCCGCGATGCGGTCCGGGTGCGCCTCGATGGCCCGTAGCGCGTTCGTGCCGCCCAGGCAGTAGCCGGTGATGGCGACCGGGCCCGGCCGGACGTCGTCGCGGGCGGCCAGGAAGTCGGTGTACGCGGCGGTGTCCCGGCTGATCGCCTCGGGGGTCAGCGCCTGGGCCAGCGGCGCGATCTTCGCGAAGAGCGCGCCGCGCTGGTCGGGCTCAGCGAGGCGGGCCAGGTCGAACAGCGGTGCCCGGCCGCCCCGGTAGAACAAGTGGGGCGTCAGCACCAGGTAGCCCCGGGCGGCGATCCGCTCGGCCATCTCGACCAGGCGGGGGCGCGGCCCGAAGGCGTCCATGAAGAGCAGCACCGCCGGGAACGGGCCCTCGCCGTCCGGTCGGGTCAGACTCGCGTCCGCCACTCCGTCGCTGGTCGGGATGTCCACCGTCGTCGTCTGCACCGTGCCTCCTCGTACGCCGATCTTGGTCCGCCTGGAACGCTACTCCCCGTGTCGGCCCGGCCGGCAGCTTCCCCGAGCCAGGGACCGGTGATCCCTGGACAAGGCCACCCTGGGTGCCGGCCGGCGACCGATCCAGGCTTGTCCACGACCGATGAAGGACACCGTCGACCTGGGGGATGTCGTGCTCGACCTGACCGTTCCGGACCTGACTGGAAAACTCGCCGTCGTGACCGGCGGCAGCGACGGGCTGGGCCTCGGCCTGGCCACCCGGCTGGCGCAGGCCGGCGCCGAGGTGGTGCTGCCGGTCCGCAACCCTGCCAAAGGCGCCGCCGCGCTGGACGCCGTACGGGCCGCCGCACCGGGCGCCGTCGTGTCGACCCGGCAGCTGGACCTCGCTTCGCTGGACTCGGTGGCCGCGCTGGCCGACACGCTGCTGGGCGAGGGCCGGCCGATCCACCTCATGATCAATAACGCGGGCGTGATGACACCCCCCACCCGGCACGTCACAGCGGAGGGCTTCGAGCTGCAACTCGGCACCAACCACCTGGGCCACTTCGCGCTGACCGGACGGCTTCTGCCGCTGCTCCGCGCCGGGCGGGCGCGGGTCACCACCATGTCGAGCAGTGCCGCCCGCTCCGGCCGGCTGGACTGGGACGACCTGCAGAGCGACAGCAGGTACGCGTCGATCCGCGCCTACAACGCCTCCAAGCTCGCCACCCTGCTGTTCGGGCTGGAACTGGACCGGCTCAGTCGAGCCGGCGGCTGGGGAATCGTCAGCAACGTCGCCCACCCGGGAACCACGATGACGAACCTGTACGCGTCCGGTCCCAACCTGGGCCGCAACCGGCCCTCGCTGCACCACACGGTGATGAGTCGGCTGGCCCGTTGGGGCTTCCTGGTGCACTCGGTGGAGGCCGGGCTGCGCCCCGCCCTGTACGCGGCCACCAGCCCGCAGGCGCAGGGCGGCCGGTTCTACGGCCCGGACGGGCTGGGTCAGTTCACCGGAGCGCCGACCGAGTTGGCCGTCTACCGTTCCGCCCGGAGCATCGACGACGCCACCCGCCTCTGGGCCGTCTCGGAACGGTTGGTGGGCGTCGGGTTCTCCGGCAACTGACCGGAGAGCGCTCCGCGTGAACGCGTCGTCAAGATTTGGCGGTGGCCCGTCGAAACGGCGTATCGACTGGCGCACCGCCGTCGCCCGGTGGTGACGATGGGTCCATGAGTCCTTGGCGGATGACACGCTGGGAACGCGGAGGACCGCCACCCGGCACAGACGGCGACCCCGGTGAGACCGTGACCGGGGCGAGCGAGCCCGAGCGGCGGCACGAGGCGCTGGTCAGCGTCCGGCTCGGCCCATCCGCGCCCGGCAGTCACCTGGTGGAGTACCTGCGGCACGAGCCGTGCGCGGTCGCGGCGTGGTGGATCGCCGCCGACGTCGACGCCGTGGTCCGTCTGTCCGCCGGCAGCATCACAGTGCTGCACCGCGCCGTGGCCGACCTGCGCCTGCGCGCCGGGGTGGAGGTGGTCGAGGCCAACTACATCCTGCGCGCGCTCGACCTGATCACGCCGACCGATCCGCGTACCGCGACCGACGCCCCGGCCTGGGTGGTGTCCGCCGCATGAGCCGCCCAACCCAGCCCCACCGGATCGTGGTCGGAGTCGACAGGTCGTTCGCCGGAATGCAGGCGTTGCGGCGCGCGATGCAGTTGGCCCGCCGCGACGGAGCGCAACTGGACGCCGTCCGCGCCTGGGTCTTCGCGCCGACGTGGCGGCCCGGCACCCTGACCTGGCGATGGCAGGACGAGTGCGACCGGGCGGCCCTGGTCTACCTGCACGGCGTGTTCGACGCGGCGCTCGGTGGCCTGCCCCGGGACGTGACAGTGCGGCTGGTGGCGACCCAGGGGTACGCCGGGCAGGTGCTCGTCGACCACGCGGATCGGGAGTCCGACCTGCTCGTCGTCGGCATCCCGGATCGCGGCCGGTTCGGTAGGTCGCGCGGGAATGTCACCCGGTACTGCGTGACGCGCGCGTCCGTGCCGGTCGTCGCGGTTCCCGCGCCGTCCTGGGCACGGGCCGCGACGATCCGCCGCTTCGCCCACGACATCGAACGATTCAGCCGGTGACCGCCGCAACCGTGGCACAACCAACAACCGCCGCACAACCAACGACCGCCGCAACCGCGGCGCAGCCAGCAACCGCCGCAACCGCGGCGCAGGCAGCAACCGCCGCAACCGCGGCGCAGGCAGCAACCGCCGCAACCGCGGCACGAACGGGAAGGACCAACCCGACAATGGACGAGGCCCCGATAGTCTTCGCCGTTCCGGTGCGCGATCTGCCGGGACGGCTGGTGCGGACGGTGCGGACCGGCCGCTCCCCACAGGGGCAACGGGTGGGCATCGCCTTCACCAGACCCGAGCTGCTGGTCGCCGCGATGGGCGCGGAGCAGCCCTGGGAGGAGCTGTGCGAGTCGGCACTGCGGGGCATGCTGCGCCCGCTCGGGATCGAGGTGATCCAGGTCGACCCGCTGCTGGTGGCACCGCCGCTCGACCCGAGGACCGCCGCCCGCCCGGAGACCGCCGCCCGCCCGGAGACCGCCGTCCGCCCGGAGACCGCTGCCCGCTCGGAGACCGCCGCCGTTTCGAGCGGTCAGGCCCGGACGAAGCGCACCGCGTCGGCGATCACGTGGCCGTCGGTGTCCTCGGTGCGGATCAACACGCTCCCCTCCGTGCCCGCCGTGAACGGGTAGGTGCCCAGCGGTACCCACTGACCCCCGGACTGCCGCTGGTCGACGGTCCGGGTGACCAACCCCCCGGAGTACGCGATGTCCACCGGCACGTTGCTCGCCCGGTTGGGGTCAGCGGTCCAGCGCAACTGCACCGTCCACGACCCGGAGACCGGTAGCGTCGGGCGGAACCGCAGCCGGTTGACGCCCTTGGCGGTGTTGCCGTCGTGCTCGTAGTCCCCGCCGTAGTAACCACCGATGCTGGTGCTGCGCAGCCACGTTCCGGCCCGGGTGATCCCGCTGGTCGACGCGTTGTCCAGGATCACCTCGCTGGTGGAGCCCCACTCCAGCACCGCGCCGTCCTGGCGCAGCCGGGTCTGGAGGGCTGGCACGGAGACGGCCTGCACGGCGACGTTCCCGGTGAGGGCCAGGGACGCCGCGGTGGCCGCGGCCTGCCCGAGGATCATGAACACGGGTTCCATCCGGATCGAGCCGTAGGCGATGTGACTCGCCGAGAGGCACACCGGCACGAGCAGGTTGGCGCACTGCGCCTCGTGCGGCACGATCGCGCGGTAGCTCACCGGGTACGGCGCCGGCACACCGATCTGCACATCGCCCTCGTTGCGCACCTTGCCGTCGACGACCACCCGCTGACAGTTGTGCGAGTCCATCGTGTAGCTGGCCAGGCCCACCGAGTCGGTGGCGCGTACCCGGCCCCGACAGTCGGCCTCGGTCATCACGTACGCGGAGATCATCCGGCGGGCCTCGCGGATGTAGAGCAGCGGCGGCCAGCCGCCGCTGCCGGTGAACTCGTCGACCGGCAGCCCCCACCGGGCGGTCGAGTCGCGAACCGACGCCGGCAGTCGGCTGTCATTGGCCAGGAACCACATCAACCCCTGCTGGTACGTGCGGTGCTCGGCGATGATGCTCTCGCGCGTCGCCCAGCTCGCCGTCGGGTACGCGTAGTTGAAGCCGATATTGTCGGTCGACACGGCACCGTTGTTGTTGGAGTCGGTCTTCCCGCCACCGACCGAGTGGGTGGTGAAGTACGGTCCCGCGAAGCCGGCCTGGATGTGCCGCAGCAGCAGCTCGTACCGGATCGGGTCGTAGCCGGACGGCTTGCCGAACGGGATCCGGTTGGCCGCCTGGGTCAGGCACATCCGGAAGCAGTACGCCTGGATCCTGTCGTCGCCGCTGCCCTGCGGGGCGAGCGGAGTGGCGGAGATGCCCGGCAGCAGTCCACTGGCGGGCGAGCCGGCCGTCACGTACGGGTCGACGGGGTAGGCGAACTGGTGGGTGTTGCGCGACTGCACCCCGTTGATCGTCTCGCCGTAGGTGTCGTTTGACTCCCGCCCGACGGTGAACCCGACGCCGGCCATGGCCAGCAGGTCGCCCTCGTAGGTGGCGTCGACGAACACCCCGCCCCGGTAGATCGACCCGTCCTCGGTGCGCAGCTCGGTGATCCGGTTCGCGGTTCGGCCCAGGCCGGCCAGCCGGGCGTCGACGACCACCGGCACGCCCGCCTCGGCCAGCATCTCGGCGAAGACGGCGGTGGCGACGTGCGGTTCGAAGGTCATCCGCAGCGGCGACGTCGACGTGAGGGTTCCGCCGTGGTACTTCACGTACACCCGGCGGTAGAACTCGGCGGCGAGCCCGCCGATGGACGCCTGGACGCCGGTGTCGGTGGCGCCCAGCCCGGCGGTGCTCAACCCGCCGACGTGACCGGTTGGCTCCACCACCACTGCGGTGCGGCCGAGCCGGCGCATGGTGATCGCGGCGGCCAGCCCGCCGGAGGTGGCGCCGTAGACGACAAGGTCGGCGGTGGTGACGGCGGCTCGGGCGGAGACGGCCCGGAACGGGTCGGTGAGACCGGCCAGGACGAGGCCGGCACCGCCGGCGACCAGCAGCCGACGACGGGACAGGGGCAGAGGCAGAGGCACGGACACGGCGGGCTCCCGAGGGGTAACCGGTGGAGGGACGGTTACAGAAGCACGCCGCTGCCGCTGCGAGCGAAATTCTTCAATCTCTGCCGGCGGGTGTCAACGGTTCACGGCCGGTAGCGGTAACCCATTCCCGGCTCGGTGATGAGGTGGCGGGGGCGGGCCGGGTCGTCCTCCAGCTTGCGCCGCAGCTGGGCCAGGTACTGCCGCAGGTAGTTGGTCTCGTTCTGGTATTCCGGCCCCCACACGTCCTGGAGGAGCTGACGTTGGCTGACCAGCTTGCCGGGGTGACGCAGCAGCTTCTCCAGCACGCTCCACTGGGTGGGGGTCAGCTTGACCTCGGTGCCGTCGTCGCGCCGCACGCTGTGGTCGGCCAGGTCGACGGTGTGCTGGCCGATCCGCAGGGCCGGCACCGCCTCGCTGGGCCCGCCGAGACGGCGGGTCACCGCGCGGATGCGGGCCAGCAGCTCCTCCACCCCGAACGGCTTGGTGACGTAGTCGTCCGCGCCCGCGTCCAGCGCGGCGACCTTGTCCTCACTGCCGGCCCGACCGGAGAGCACGATGATCGGCACTGTGGTCCACCCGCGCAGGCCCCGGATCACCTCCACCCCGTCGATGTCGGGCAGGCCGAGGTCCAGCACCACCAGGTCGGGCGGGTGGCTGGCGGCGGCCTTCAACGCGGCGGCCCCGGTGCCGGCCACGTCCACGTCGTACCGGCGGGCGCGCAGGTTGATGTGCAGGGCACGCAGGATCTGCGGTTCGTCGTCGACGACCAGGATGCGCGTCATTCCTGCGGCCCCTCCGAGCTGGTCGGCGCGGCAGGCAGCCGCAGCACCATGGTGAGCCCACCACCGGGCGTGGTCTCCGGGGTGATGCTGCCACCCATCGCCTCGGCCAACCCCCGGGACAGGGCAAGACCGAGACCGACACCCGTCTGGTTGTCCCGGTCGCCGAGACGTTGGAACGGCAGGAAGACGTGCTCCCACTGGTCCTCCGGGATGCCCGGCCCCCGGTCGATCACCCGCAGCTCGACCTGGCCGGCGTGGGCGCTCGCGGTGATCGTGGGCGGCTGACCGGGCGGGCTGTACCGCAGCGCGTTGGCGACGATGTTGACAAGCACCCGTTCCAGCAGGCCCGGGTCGGCGGTGGCGGCCGGCAGGTCGGCCGGAATGTCAGTGCCGACCGTCGCCGCCACCGGGCCAAGTTCGTCGAGCGCCAGGGGTACGGCGTCCTCCAGGCCGATCGCGGTCGCCGAGATGCCCAGCACGCCCGCCTGGAGCCGGCTCATGTCCAGCAGGTTGCCGACCAGCCGGGCGAGCCGGTCCAGCGACTCCTCGGCGGTCTCCAGCAACTCCTCGCGGTCGGACTCGTCGAACTCGATGTCGTGGCTGCGCAGGCTGGTCACGGCCGCCTTCGCGGACGCCAGTGGCGTACGCAGATCGTGGCTGACCGCCGCGAGCAGCGCGGTGCGCATCCGGTCGGCAGCGGCGAGGGGCCGGGCGGTGGCGGCCTCCTCGGCGAGCCGTTCCTGGCGCAGCGCGACGGCGGCCTGGGCGGCGAACGCCTCGACGATGCGCCGGTCGGCCGCCTCCAACCGCCGGCCGCTGAGCACGACAGTGATCCGCTCGTCGACCGGCACTGCGGTCTCGCCGGCGTCGGGTGTGCACGCCGGCTGCTCGCCGACGCTCGCCACCACGCACCAGGCGTGCTCCTCGCGAGCCCGCTCCGGTCGCCCGCTGGCCTCCTCAGCCAACTCCAGCACGCTCACCGCGCGCAGCCCGAAGGTCTCCCGGAGCTGATCGAGCAGGGCGGGCAGCGGACGTTCGCCGCGCAGCACACCACCGGCCACGGCGGCGAGGGTCTGTGCGTCGGCGGCGGCCCGCGCGGCCTCCCGGGTACGCCGGGCGGCCACGTCGACGATCCAGCTCACGGCCAGGGCCACCCCGACGAAGACGGCCAGGGCGAGCAGGTTGTCCGCCTCGGCGATGGTGAGCGTGCGGAAGGGCGGGGTGAAGAACCAGTTGAGCAGCAGCGAGCCGCCGAGCGCGGCGACCAGGGCCGGCCACACCCCGCCGACCAGCGCGACCCCGACCACCCCGGCGAGGAACAGCAGGATGTCGTTCGTC
Organism: Micromonospora sp. NPDC005205; assembly: GCF_040608275.1. NCBI lineage: Bacteria > Bacillati > Actinomycetota > Actinomycetes > Micromonosporales > Micromonosporaceae > Micromonospora > Micromonospora sp. NPDC005205. Next base: position 813,923 of record NZ_JBEXHV010000001.1, on the reverse strand, counting down.
AACGTCAGGTCGGGCAGGGTCTTCAGCAGCACTGTGAGCAGCGGCATGCCCAGCACCGCCAGGCCGAAGCCGAGCAGCCGGCGGCGTCGGGACAGCGCCGCCGGTACGGCCGCCGCCCTCCGGCCCTTGCCGGCCTGTTTGTGGGTGACCAGGTGCACGTCGATCGAGCCGGAGAGCGCTGTGGTGGTCACCCCGACGCCCCTTGCGAAGACCTGCGCGAGGCGACCCCGCCGGCTGGCCCCCAGCACCAACTGGGTGGCGTTCACGCCCTGGGCGAAGTCCAGCAGCGCGGCCGGCACGTCGGTGCCGAGCACCTGGTGGTACGTGCCGCCCAGGCTCTCCACCAGCACCCGTTGCCGGGCCAGCTGGGCCGGGTCGGCCCCGGCCAGGCCGTCGCTGCGGGCCACGTGCACGGCGAGCAGGTCGGCGCCCTTGCTGCGGGCCGCTACCCGGGCGGCGCGGCGGATCAGCGTCTCGCCCTCCGGGCCACCGGTGAGCGCGACCACCACCCGTTCCCGGGCCTCCCAGGTGGCAGCGATGCCCTGCTGGCTGCGGTAGCGGTCGAGCTGCTCGTCGACCTTGTCGGCCAGCCAGAGCAGCGCCAGCTCGCGCAGCGCGGTGAGGTTGCCGACCCGGAAGTAGTTGCCCAACGCGGCGTCGATCTTGTCGGGTCGGTAGATGTTGCCGTGCGCCATCCGCCGACGCAGCGCCTCCGGGGTCATGTCGACAAGCTCGACCTGCTCGGCGGCGCGGACGATCTCGTCCGGCACGGTCTCCCGCTGGGTGGTGCCGGTGATCTGCGCGACGACGTCGTTGAGCGACTCCAGGTGCTGCACGTTGACAGTGGAGAGCACGTCGATCCCCGCGTCGAGCAGCTCCTGGACGTCCTGCCAGCGCTTGTCGTGCCGGGAACCGGGCACGTTGCTGTGCGCCAGCTCGTCGACGACCGCGATCTGTGGTCGGCGGGCCAACACCGCGTCCAAGTCCATCTCGGTGAACGCCGCGCCGCGGTAGTCCATGGTCCGGCGGGGCACCTGCTCCAGGTCGCCGAGCATCGCGGCGGTGTGTTGACGGCCGTGGGTCTCCACGAAACCGATCACCACGTCGGTGCCGCGCGCGGCCCGCCGCTGGGCCTCCTCCAACATGGCGTACGTCTTACCGACGCCGGGGGCGGCCCCCAGATAGATGCGCAGTTCTCCGCGTGGCACGGGGACCATCCTCCCTGGTCAGATCGGCGGGCGGGGCCGCGCCCGGTGGGCACGACCCCGCCCGCGAGGGTGCTCAGCGTGCGGCGAACTGCTTGTCGAGCGCGAGGTTGAGCTCCAGCACGTTCACGCCGGGCTCACCCATGAAGCCGAGCGCCCGCCCGTCGGTGTGCTCCTTGACCAGCTTGCGGACCGCCGCCGGGTCCGCGCCGCGCTCCCGCGCGACCCGGTTCACCTGCAACTCGGCGTACGCCGGGCTGATCTGCGGGTCGAGACCGCTGGCGCTGGCGGTGACCGCGTCGGCCGGCACCGCCGGGTCGGCGGGCGCGTCGCCCCGGATCGGGGTGATCACCCCGCCGGCGGCCACGTAGTCCTCGCCAGGCTGGGCCGGCTCCACCGTCACGCCCTGGTACTCGCTGACGAACGGCGTGGCCGGGGCGGCCTGGTTGACGCTGACCACCCGGGTGACCGGGCCGGTCAGACCGTCGGCGCGGAACACCGCGAGCACGGCACCCACCCCGTCGTCGGTGCAGTACGGGCGCCGGCCGTCGACGCCGTTGAGCTCGCCGACCGACTTGCTGCGCCCACACACCTGGGTGAGCAGGCTCTCGCTGGATTCCTCCGGGTCGGTGGCGATGGTGTCGACAACGCTCTCCGGGCCCAGGTTGCTGGCCGAGGTGGAGGTCGGGTCGTAGCCGTCGCCGGCGGCGGAGGGGCGGGACTGGAAGTACCGGGCGATCGGGTTGCCGTCCGCGTCGGTGAAGGACTGGCCGATCAGCGCGCTGCCGACAACCGTCCCGCCCGAGGAGATCAGCGAACCGTCGGTCTTGTGGTTGAGGCCGGGTAGCTGACCGAGCGCTACCAGGGCCAGCGGGTAGACCAGGCCGAGCAGCACCGTGAAGACGAGTACGGCGCGCAGCGCGGCGAGGTGTTGGGCGATCCAGGTGGGTAGGCGCATCACGAAATCCCCGGGATGAACTGGATGAGCAGGTCGATGATTTTGATCCCGATGAACGGCACGATGATGCCGCCCAGCCCGTAGACCAGCAGGTTGCGGCTGAGCAGCTTCGACGCGGCGGCCGGCCGGTATCGCACGCCGCGCAGGGCGAGCGGGATCAGCGCGATGATCACCAGGGCGTTGAAGATGACAGCGGACAGGATCGCCGACTCCGGGCTGGCCAGCCGCATGATGTTCAGCGCGTCCAGGCTCGGGTAGAGGCCGGCGAACATGGCCGGGATGATCGCGAAGTACTTCGCGATGTCGTTCGAGATGCTGAACGTGGTCAGCGCGCCACGCGTGATCAGCAACTGCTTGCCGATCTCCACGATCTCGATCAGCTTGGTCGGGTCGGAGTCGAGGTCGACCATGTTGCCGGCCTCCTTGGCGGCCGACGTGCCCGTGTTCATGGCCACCCCGACGTCGGCCTGGGCGAGCGCCGGCGCGTCGTTGGTGCCGTCACCGGTCATCGCGACCAGCCGACCGCCCTCCTGCTCCCGCTTGATCAGCGCGAGCTTGTCCTCCGGCGTCGCCTCGGCCAGGAAGTCGTCCACCCCGGCCTCGTCGGCGATCGCCTTCGCGGTACGCGGGTTGTCGCCGGTGATCATCACGGTGCGGATGCCCATCCGGCGCATCTCGTCGAACCGTTCGCGCATGCCGGACTTGACGACGTCCTTGAGGTGGATGACGCCCAGGGCGCGGGCGGGCGCACCGTCGACGTGCTCGGCGACGACCAGCGGGGTGCCGCCGGTGCCGCTGATCGCGTCCACGATCTCGCCGACCTGCTCGGTCGGGTGACCGCCGTTCTCCCGTACCCACTTCATCACCGCTGCGGCGGCGCCCTTGCGGACCCGGCGGGCCGTGCCCACCGCGCCGGCGTCCACGCTGGCGTCCGGGGTGAGGTCGACGCCGCTCATCCGGGTCTGCGCGGTGAACGGTACGAAGGTGGCGTGCGGCATCACGCCGGGCTCGCGCTCGCGCAGCCCGAACTCGTTCTTCGCCAGGACGACCACCGAGCGCCCCTCCGGGGTCTCGTCGGCCAGGCTGGACATCTGCGCGGCGTCGGCCAACGTCGCGGCGTCGACCCCCTCGACCGGGACGAACTCGGCGGCCTGCCGGTTGCCCAGCGTGATGGTGCCGGTCTTGTCCAGCAGCAGGGTGTTGACGTCGCCGGCCGCCTCGACGGCCCGACCGCTCATAGCCAGGACGTTGCGCTGGACGAGGCGGTCCATGCCGGCGATGCCGATGGCGGAGAGCAGCGCCCCGATGGTGGTGGGGATCAGGCAGACCAGCAGCGACACCAGCACCACCCCGGTGACACCGGAACCGGTGATCGCCCCGCTGTCCGGCGCTGCCGCCTGGTACGCCTTGGAGAAGATGGCCAGCGGCTGGAGGGTGACGACGGCCAGCAGGAAGATGACAGTGAGCGCGGCGAGCAGGATGTTCAGCGCGATCTCGTTCGGCGTCTTCTGCCGGTTGGCCCCCTCGACCAGGGCGATCATCCGGTCGATGAAGCTCTCCCCGGGCTTCTGGGTGATCTTCACGATGATCTGGTCGGAGAGCACCTTGGTGCCACCGGTGACCGCGCTGCGGTCGCCGCCGGACTCCCGGATGACCGGGGCCGACTCACCGGTGATGGCCGACTCGTCGACGCTGGCGATGCCCTCGACGATGTCACCGTCACCGGGGATGATGCCGCCCGCCTCGACGAGCACCACGTCGCCCTGACGCAGGTCCGGCGCCGGCACCGCCTCGTCGCGGTAGGTGTTGGCCCGCGCGCCCGGCTTCCAGTCGATCAGCCGGGTGGCGATGGTGTCCTTCTTCGCCTGCCGCAGGGTCGCGGCCTGGGCCTTGCCCCGACCCTCGGCGACCGCCTCGGCCAGGTTGGCGAAGACCACCGTCAGCCAGAGCCAGATGGTGATCGCCCAGGCGAACACCGACGGGTCGGCCACCGCCAGGACGGTGGTGAAGGCCGCACCGACCTCCACGATCAACATCACCGGGTTGCGCCACATCGTGGCGGGGTTCAGCTTGCGTACCGCGTCCGGCAGGGACCGGATCAACTGCTTGGGGTCGAGCAGCCCTCCACCGATCCGGTTGCCCTGGGTGGCGGGCGTACCGGGGAGTTGCTCTGTTGGGGCGGACGTGACGGACATGTCCTCGTTCCTCATGATGGTCAGAGCCCCTCTGCCAGCGGACCGAGCGCGAGCGCGGGCAGGAAGGTCAGCGCGACGAGGACCACTGTGACGCCGACGACCATGCCGATGAACAGCGGTCGGTGGGTCGGCAGGGTGCCCTCGGACGCGGGGGTGGGTGCCTGGCGGGCCAGCGAGCCGGCCAACGCAAGCACGAAGATCAGCGGCAGGAACCTGCCCAGCAGCATGCACAACCCGAGCGCGGTGTCCCACCAGGTGGTGTTGACCGTGATGCCGCCGAACGCCGAGCCGTTGTTGTTGCTGGCCGAGGTGAACGCGTACAGCACCTCGGAGAGGCCGTGCGGGCCGACGTTGAGCGCCGTGGAGTTGTTGCCGGTGCCGAACGCCGCCGCCGTACCGACGAGCACCAGGATCGGCGTGATCAGGAAGTAGAGCGAGGCGAACTTGATCTCGCGGGACCCGATCTTCTTGCCCAGGTACTCGGGAGTGCGACCCACCATCAGCCCGGCCACGAAGACCGTGATCACCGCGAGGATGAGCAGGCCGTACAGCCCCGAACCGGTGCCGCCCGGCGCGACCTCGCCGAGCATCATGTTGACCATCGTCATCATGCCGCCGAGCGAGGTGAACGAGTCGTGGAACGAGTTCACCGCACCGGTCGAGGTGAGCGTGGTGGCGGCGGCGAAGGTGGCCGAGTTCGACACGTCGAACCGGACCTCCTTGCCCTCCATCGCCGCGCCGACCGCCTGCGGCACAGTGCCGTGGCCGGCCAGCTCGAAGATGTTGGTGATGGCGACGCTGAGGAACGCGAGGATGCCCATCACCGCGGCGATGGCGTAGCCCTGCCGGTTCTGCCCGACCATCCGGCCGAAGACCCGGGGCAGGCTGAACGGGATCAGGAAGATCAGAAAGATCTCCAGCCAGTTCGTCCAGGTTGTCGGGTTCTCGAACGGGTGCGCGCTGTTGACGTTGTAGAAGCCACCACCGTTGGTGCCCAGCTCCTTGATCACTTCCTGGCTGGCGACCGGACCACCGGTGATGGTCTGGGTGCCGCCGGTCAGCGTGCTCACGTCGGTGCCGGCGGACAGATTCTGCACCGCCCCGCCGATCATCAACGCGATGGCGCCGAGCACCGCGATCGGCAGCAGGATCCGCAGCGTGATCCGGGTCAGGTCGACCCAGAAGTTGCCGAGCTGCCCGGTGCGGCTGCGGGCGAAGCCGCGTACCAACGCGACAGCCACCGCGATGCCGACCGCCGCCGACACGAAGTTCTGCACGGCCAGACCAGCCATCTGCACCAGGTGGCCCATCGTCGACTCACCCGAGTACGACTGCCAGTTCGTGTTCGTCACGAACGACACGGCCGTGTTCCACGCGCCGTGCGGCACCACCGGGTCGAACCCGAGCGACAGCCACAGGTGGTTCTGCACCCGCTGGAACAGGTACAGGAACAGGATCGAGACCGCGGAGAACGCCAGCACGCTGCGGGCGTACACGCCCCAGGTCTGCTCGGCTGCCGGGTTGACCCCGACCAGTCGGAAGATGCCCCGCTCGACACGGGACTGCTTCGTCCCGGAGACCGCCCGGAACATGTAGTCGCCGAACGGCTTGTATACGGCGACCAGGGCCGCCACCAGCGTCAACACGAAGATGACGCCCGCTGTTGTCATGGTCATCAGAAGCGCTCCGGAAACAGCAGGGCGAACACCAGGAACGCGCCCAGGACGACCGCGAGCACCAGACCGACGGCGTTTACCGCGTTCACAGCTTCTCCACCGCCCGGACCACCAGGGCGAGCACTGCGAACAGCACCACCGTCAGGACCACGAACACCACGTCAGACACGCTGACTCCTCAGCCGGAAAGGTTCGTCGCGACCGCCTTCCGGTCGCGCCGGGCAATCAAAGCCCCACCACCCGCCGAACGGCAGGGGTCATAACGCGACCATGACGGGGGCGAACCTTTTCTTGACGTGGTTTTCACGCCCGCCCACTGAACAGGTGAAATGCGGCACAAACCCCTCGGTGGTCCGGGGGGTCGAGACCAGTTGTCCACCCCCTTTGCTCTGCACCCGCGGAGGCACCAGCTACGGACCGTGAGTGTCGCCTCCGCGGGTGCAGAGCAAAGGACGCACGAGACCGTGCGCGACCCCGATGGGGTGACGCACGGCGCGGCGCAGGGGCGGAGGGGCGGAGGGGCGAGGCCTGCGGTCAGGCCGGGCGGCGTGCCACCAGCACATCGCGCATGATCGACTGGTCCACCCGGTGCCGCAGCGCGCGGTAGGGCTCGTCGTCGACCACTGTCAGGCCGGCGTCGGCCAACGCCGCCGCCGCGTCGTCCCGACTGGCGACGTGGGTGTTCCAGGAGATGCCGAGCGCACCGCCGGGCCGCAACAACCGGGCCCAGACCGGCGCGGCGTCCGCGAGCAACGCCAGCGGGTCGCGGGTCAACCCCTGCCCGGCGGTACGGCTGCCGTGCTGCACGCCGTACGGCGCGTCGGCGACGACCAGGTCCACGGTCTCCGGGCGGAAGAACTCCGCTGAGCGGGTGGTGTCGGCGTTGACCACGTCCAGCAGTTGCGTCTGGCCGGCCTTGTGCTCCTCACGGGTCGCCGCCAACTCGATCCGTACCCGCCGGCCGACCACCTTGCGCTCCCGCCGCACCGGCCCCGACTCCAGCACCCGGTGCTTGACCCGCTTCTGCTTCAGCCAGGTGGTGACGAACGCCCGGTACGCCTCGACGTCCTTCTGGTCGCGCTCGATCCCAGCGGCGTCGAAGCCGTACATCAGCGCCTGGTTGAGGGTGGTGCCCCGACCACAGAGCGGGTCGAGCACCCGGAACCGGCGGCTGGTCATCTCGGCGGCCCAGTCCGAGGCGAGCAGTGTGACGTTGAGCAGCAACTTGGTGAACTGCTCATTGGTCTTGCCCGGGTACTTCTGAATGGTGAGCAGATCGTCGTCGTAGCGGTCCAGACGGCTCCACTCGATCGGCCGCAACAGCTCACCGACGATCTCGAACAACGCGTACCCGGCGGAGAGGTTGCCCAGGACGGCCAGGTCACGCTCGGTCAGCCCGTCGCCGGTGAACGTGATGTAGGACGCCCCTCCGACGACCTCGGTGTCCAGCTCACCGATCCGGCCGTCCAGCGCCGAGCGGCCGAAGATCTCCAGCTCGGCCCGGGTGAGGTCGACTGCGGCGCGGGCGTACACCCGGTTGGTGGCGGGCAGGATCAGCAGGCCGTAACGCGTCATGATCCGGCGAGTATTCCACAACGGGTCACGGTCGCCGGGAACCGGAGCGGCTGCCGGAGCGACTACCGATACATGGGGTGTGAGCAGTGGCGGGAGGTCCTGTCCGCGCAGTTGGATGGGGAGGAGACCGCCGCCGAACTGGCGGCGGTGCAGGGGCACCTCGACGGGTGTGCCGATTGCCGGGCCTGGTTCACGGCGGCGGTCGCGGTGACCCGTCGGGTCCGTACCCGATTGGTGGTCGAGGTGCCCGACCGGACGGCGGCGATCCTTGCCGCCGTCAGCGCGGCCCCGGCCCGCCGGTCACGGTGGCGGCGTGGCCCGCTGGTCGCCGGCCTGCGGAAGGTGCCCGGACGGGGTCAGTTCGCCGCCGGCCTGCGCGCGGCGTTCGGACGAGGCCCGCTCGTCGCCGGCCTGCGGTCGGCGCTCGGGCTGCTCGGCGCGGTGCAACTGGTGCTCGGCCTGGCCCAGGTCGGCCGGGGCGCGACCGCCGACCACCTGCACCCCACCGGCCAGCACCTGTGGCACGAGTCGGCGGCGTGGAACGTGGCAGTGGGCGCCGGCTTCCTGTTCGTGGCGTTGCGCCGCAGCCCGCCCGCCGGGCTGCTGCCGATGCTCAGCGCGTTCGTCGGCACGTTGCTGCTGCTGTCGGTCAATGACCTGGCCACCGGATCGGTGGGCGGGGAACGGCTGATCAGCCACGGCTTCCTGGTGGTCGGCTACCTGATCACCGTGGCGCTGTCCCGGCCCGGTCTGCGCCCCGGTGGCCCGGCACCACAGCGGCAGCCGACGCCGTCCCGCTGGCGCTTCGGGGCCGACGAGGTCGACCGGCCGCTGCGGGTGGTACGCCCCGAGTCCTATCCGGCGCAGGCGGCCGACCGGTTCGCCGCACCGGCGGCGCAGTTCGGTGCAGTCGCCCCGGCTGCGCGGGTTGATCAGGCTGCTTCGGGCGGTCAGGCCGCCTCGGCTGCGCGGGCGGGGCACGCCGCTGGGGCATCACGGACGAGTCGGGCCGGCCGTCGCGCGGCCTGAGCGGGTCCTGCTGCTCTCAGCCCGGTGGGCGGGGCGAACCGTCGTCGGCGAGGGCCTGCGGGATGACCTGCTCAACGATGGTCAGCAGGGTGGCGGTGAGCAGCAGGTGCACCTGGGCGCGGGTCAGCGCGCCGCGCTGAAGCCACTCGCGGGCGGTCGACGTCGCCAGCCCGCCGTACGCGCGGACCATCCCGCGCAACTCCTCCCGGTGCTCCGCCTCGCCGGCCAGCCCGACGGCGACCAGCATCCGGTCCGCGGCGACCTCCTCGGCCTCGGCGAGCACCCGCTCCACGTCGGCGTCGCCGCCCATCCCCCGGGCGGTGACCGCCGCCAGCCACGAGGTGCTGTGCCGGGACACCACGTCGAGGAACCAGGTGACGCTGGCGTCGACCCGGGTCCGGAGATCACCCTTGGGCAGCCGCTCCAGGGCAACCTCGGGGATGGTCACCATGACCCGGACGACCTCCAGGTAGAGGTCCTTCTTCGCACCGAAGTAATGGTTGACCAGGCCACGAGCGACACCTGCCTCGCGGGCCACGTCGGTGGTCGACACGTCCGCGTACGGGCGCTCGCCGAACAGCCGGACCGCGCAGGCCAGGATCTGCCCCCGCCGGGTGTCCGGCTCCAAACGGCGGCGGCGCGGAGCCGTCTCGACACTCATCTGCCCGACCCTATCGACAGCCCACCGGTCGGCCGCCGTTCCTCACCTTGATCGCTTGATGCTCAGTAGTTGTCAAGGCGGTTCCAGAGCTGCTCAGCATCAAGTGATCACCGGACGCCCGGGCGACGCCGGACCAGATGCCGGCCCAGGTGGCGCAGGTTGGATGCCTCGGAGTAGAGCGCCGCGTTGATCGCACCCACCGCCACCCCGGGTGCTCGCTGAACCCGCTCGACGTCCTGGACCACCCGGCCGATCAACGTCAGCCGACAACGGAGATCGAACAGCTCCCTGCGCGCGCAGTGCAGCGCCGTCTCCAGTCCCCCGACCCGCTCCCGCAACCACGCCAACTCCGTCGCCTGATCCATCGGGCCTCCTCCCAGCACTCGCGATCGCTGACCAATTCGGCCCGAGCCCCAGCCGGGCCGATGAGTTCACCTTCACCCGTTCGGAAGGACTGCGCAAGTAGGTAGACGCAATTAGGCATTCCTGATCGCCCTACCGTCAGGTGATGGGTGAGATCCCGGGTCCACTGGTCGGTCCGCACGAGTTGCAGGAGTTGCTCGGCGGCGTGAGCCGGTCCCGGATGCGTCAGCTCATCCGCTATCCGACCTTCCCCGCGCCGTTCCAGCGGCTGCACGGGACCACGGTCTGGCTGCGTGCCGATGTGGAGGCGTGGATCGCCGAGCATCGCCCGCCGCGTCCCACCGACGGCGACGAGGCCGAGTAGTTCGCACTCCCGCCTCACGACGGAGCGAGATCTCGCAATCTTGGACACTTTCCGTTAGCTCGGCGGAAACTGTCCAAGATCTCCGCGCGTCCGGTCACTGCGGCAGCGCAGGTCCAAGATCTCCGCGCGTCCGGTCACTGCGGCAGCGCAGGTCCAAGATCTCCGCGCGTCCGGTGACGGAGACCGCAGCGCACCTGGCCCGGGCCTGACTGCCCCGGGCTGCGGTTCCGGAACGCCGCGACGACCCCCGTGTCGGCAGTCGATCACGACTTATTGACATGCTGCCAACAGCGCGCGAGGGTGGTGCACATGCCGACGCCCCCGCTCCACGGCTCCCCCTCGCCCTGGCGCGAACCGGAACACGACGACCTCGCCGAACTGGCCCGCACCTTCTTCACCAAGGAGGTGCTGCCGCACGCCGAACGCCTCCTCGCGCAGGGCCACCCGGACCGCGAGCACTACCGGCGCGCCGGTGAGCTGGGGCTGCTCGGCCTGTCGGTCCCGGAGGAGTACGGCGGTGGAGGCGGCGGGTTCACCCACGAGGCGGTGCTGCTGCACGAGCAGGCGTACACCGGGGAGAGCAGTTTGGGCCTCGCCGTCCACAGTGGCATCGTCACCGGCTACCTGGTGGCGTACGGCAGCGAGGAGCAGAAGCGGCGCTGGCTGCCCGGCCTGTGCAGCGGTGAGCTGGTCGGCGCGATCGCGATGACCGAACCGGACGGCGGCTCCGATCTTCAGGCGATGCGGACCCGGGCGGTCCGCGACGGCGACGACTACCTGGTCACCGGCGCGAAGACGTTCATCACCAACGGTGGCCTGGCCGACCTGATCATCGTGGCCGTGAAGACCGACCCCGAGCAGCGGGCGGCCGGCGTCTCGCTGCTGGTCTGCGAGGTGGGCGGCGACCCGGACGGCTTCCGGCGAGGCCGGTTGCTATCCAAGATCGGCCTGCACGCCAATGACACGGCGGAGTTGTTCTTCGACGAGTTCCGGGTGCCGGCGGCCAACCTGCTCGGCGGCGCCGAAGGGCTGGGCTTCGTCCAACTCATGCAGCAGCTTCCGCAGGAACGGCTGGTCATCGGCGTGGGCGCGGTCGCCGCCATGGAACGGGCGGTCGCGCTGACCGTCGCGTACGCCAAGGAGCGAACCGCCTTCGGCAAGACGCTGATGGGTCACCAGAACACCCGGATGGTGCTCGCCGAGTGCGCCACCCGCGCCCGGGTCAGCAGGGTCTTCCTGGACGACTGCATAGTCCGGCACGACCGTGGCGACCTGGACGTTTCCACAGCGGCGATGGCGAAGTCGTGGCTCACCGACGGGCAGTGCGAGGTCGTCGACAGGTGCCTTCAGCTCTTCGGTGGCTACGGCTACACGACGGAGTACCCGATCGCCCGGATGTACGCCGACGCCCGCGTCCAGAAGATCTACGGCGGCACCAACGAGATCATGAAGGAGCTGATCGCCCGTGCCCTCTGAGGCGTACGTCTATGACGCGGTCCGCACCCCGCGCGGACGCGGCCGGGACACCGGCGCGCTGCACGGGGTCAAGCCGATCTCCCTGGTGGTCGGCCTGATCGACGCGTTGCGGGAGCGCAACCCCGGCCTGGACGTCGGCCGGCTGGAGGACCTGCTGCTCGGCATCGTGACCCCGGTCGGCGAGCAGGGCGGCGACCTGGCCCGGGCGGCCGCGCTGCTGGCCGGGCTGCCGGACCAGGTCGGCGGGGTGCAGCTCAACAGGTTCTGCGCCTCCGGGTTGGAGGCGGTCAACTCCGCCGCCGCGCGAATCCGCTCCGGTTGGGAGCATCTGCTGCTCGCCGGCGGGGTCGAGTCGATGTCCCGGGTGCCGATGGGCTCCGACGGGGCGGCCTGGGCCACCGATCCGGAGACCGCGCTGGCCACGTCGTTCGTGCCGCAGGGCGTCAGCGCGGACCTGATCGCCACCCTGGAGGGCTTCACCCGCGACGACGTGGACGGCTACGCGCTGCGGTCACAGGAGCGCGCCGCCAAGGCGATGGCCGGCGGATACTTCGCCCGCTCGCTGGTGCCGGTCCGCGACGGCAACGGCCTGGACATCCTCACCGTGGACGAGCACCCGCGCCCGGAGACGACCCGGGAGGCGCTGGCCAAGCTCACCCCGTCGTTCGCCACAATGGGTGAGGCGGCCGGCTTCGACGCGGTCGCGTTGCAGAAGTTCCACTGGCTGGAGGCCATCGAGCACGTCCACCACGCGGGCAACTCGTCCGGCATCGTGGACGGCGCGGCGCTGGCGCTGATCGGTTCGGAGCAGGTTGGTCGGGATCTTGGGCTCACCCCGCGCGCCCGGATCGTCGGCGCTGCGGTCACCGGCGCGGACCCGACGCTGATGTTGACCGGCCCGATCCCGGCCACCCACAAGGCGCTGGCCGTAGCCGGGCTGACAGTCGACGACATCGACCTGTTCGAGATCAACGAGGCGTTCGCCGCGGTGGTGCTCAAGTACGTCCGCGACCTGGGCCTCGACCCGGACCGGGTGAACGTCAACGGCGGCGCTATCGCGCTCGGCCACCCGCTCGGCGCGACCGGAGCGATGCTGCTCGGTACGGCGTTGGACGAGTTGGAGCGCCGTGACCTGCGCCGTGCCGTGGTGACCCTGTGCATCGGCGGCGGCATGGGCGTCGCCACAGTTCTCGAGCGCTGCTGACCCGGAGGACGACAATGACAAACACCATCCGGTACGACCGCGGCGCCGACGGCATCGTCACGCTCACCCTGGACGACCCCACCCAGTCCGCCAACACCATGAACCGGGCGTACGCCGCCTCGATGAGCGCTGTGCTGGACCGGCTGGAGGCCGAGAGCGATCTCGTCGGCGTCATAGTGACCAGCGCGAAGTCGACCTTCTTCGCCGGCGGTGACCTGCCTGAGATGATCCGGGCGACCCGCGCCGACGCGCCCGACCTGGCCGACCTGCTCGGCGCCATCAAACGGGACCTGCGCCGGCTGGAGACGCTGGGCCGACCGGTGGTCGCCGCGGTCAACGGCTCCGCGCTCGGCGGTGGCCTGGAGATCGCGCTCGCCTGCCACCACCGGATCGCGCTGGACACCCCCGGCAGCCGGCTCGGGCTGCCCGAGGTGACGCTGGGCCTGCTGCCCGGGGCGGGTGGCGTCACCCGGACCGTGCGGATGCTCGGCCTGGCCGGCGCGCTGACCACGGTGCTGCTCACCGGCCGGCGGATGCGCCCGACCGAGGCGCTGTCGGTCGGGCTGGTCGACGAGGTGGTCGCCACGCCCACCGAACTGCTGGACCGGGCACGGGCCTGGATCGCGGCGAACCCGCACCCGGCGCAACCGTGGGACCGGCCGGACTATCGGATGCCCGGCGGCACCCCGGCAAGCCGCTCGCTGGCCGCACAACTGCCCGCCTTCCCGGCGACGCTGCGCAAGCAGCTCAAGGGTGCCCGGCTACCCGCACCCGAGGCGATCCTGGCCGCCGCCGTCGAGGGCGCACAGGTCGACCTGGAGACCGCCCTGACCGTGGAGACCCGGCACCTGATCGGGCTGCTCACCGGGCAGGTCGCCAAGAACATGATCGGTGCGTTCTTCTTCGACCTGAAGGCCGTCAACGGTGGCGCGGCCCGACCGACCGGTGTGGACGCCGCACCGGTACACCGGGTGGCGGTGCTCGGTGCCGGCATGATGGGCGCGGGCATCGCGTACGCCTGCGCCACAGCCGGGCTGGACGTCGTGGTCAAGGACGTCACGCCGGAGGCCGCCGGCCGGGCCCGCGAACACGCCGAGCGCCTACTGGCCCGCGCCGTACGCAAGGGCCGCACGACCGAGGCGGACGCCCGCGCCGTACTGGATCGGATCACCACCACCGACCAGGCGGACGCGCTGGCCGGCTGCGACGCGGTCATCGAGGCGGTCTTCGAGGACCCGGCGCTGAAGCAGCAGGTCTTCGCCGAGGTGCTACCCGTCCTGGCACCCGACGCGCTGCTCGCCTCCAACACCTCCACCCTGCCGATCACCGGCCTGGCCGCCGGCGTGGACCGGCCTGCGGACTTCATCGGCATGCACTTCTTCTCGCCGGTGGACCGGATGCCGCTGCTGGAGATCGTGGTGGGCGAGCGGACCGGGGACGTGGCGCTGGCCCGGGCCTTCGACCTGGGCCGGCGGATCGGCAAGACCCCGATCGTGGTCAACGACGGCCGGGGTTTCTTCACCAGCCGGGTGATCGGCAGGTTCATCGACGAGGCGGTCGGCATGGTAGCCGAGGGTGTCCCCGCCGCATCGGTGGAGCAGGCCGCCCTCCAGGCCGGCTACCCGACCGGGCCGCTGGCGCTGGCCGACGAGGTCAGTCTCACGCTGATCCAACGGATCCGCCGCCAGTTCGAGGCGGCCAGCGAGGAGTTCCGCCCGCTGCCGGCGCACCGCCTGGTGGACGAGCTGGTCGACGCGTACGACCGGCCGGGGCGCGCCGCCGGACGCGGCTTCTACTCCTACGACGAGGGTGCCCGGGGCCGGCTGTGGTCCGGGCTCGCCGACCTGATCACCGACGTGGGTCGGGCGGTGCCGTTCACCGACCTTCAGGAGCGGATGCTCTTCGCCGAGGCGCTGGACGCGCTGCGCTGCCTCGACGAGGGGGTGCTGCGCACCGAGACCGACGCCAACATCGGCTCGATCCTCGGCATCGGCTTCCCGGCGTGGACGGGCGGGGTGATCCGCTACGTCCGGCAGTACACGGGCGGCCCGGCCGGCTTCGCGGCCCGTGCCACCGAGCTGGCCGACCGCTACGGCGACCGGTTCACGCCCCCCGCCGACCTGGCCGACCGGCTCGCCGCCCTGCCGGGCCCGCCGTCGGGAGCGCCTGACGATGGCCGCCTTCGGGCCGAACCGGCGGGCGTCGCGTGACGGCGTCCCGCGGCGGGCCGCTGGCCGGGGTGCGCGTGGTCGAGCTGGCCAGCCTCGCCCCGGCGCCGTTCGGCTGCATGGTGCTCGCCGACCTCGGCGCGGACGTGGTGCGGGTGGACCGGCCGGGCGCACCGGGAGCGGGCCGGCTGGCCGCACCGACCAGCGGGCCGTTGCAACGCGGCCGGCAGGTCACCGCGCTGGACCTCAAGTCCCCGGCCGGGGTGGCGGACCTGCTGCGCCTCGCCGAGCGCGCGGACGTGCTGGTCGAGGCGTACCGGCCGGGGGTGGCCGAGCGGCTCGGCTTCGGGCCGGAGGTGTGCCAGGCCCGCAACCCCCGACTGGTGTACGCGCGGATGACCGGCTGGGGTCAGGACGGCCCGCTGGCAGCCCGAGCCGGGCACGACATCGACTACATCGCGGTGGCCGGGGCGTTGGAGCCGCTCGGACGGGCCGGCGAACGCCCGTACGCGCCGATGAACCTGCTCGGCGACTTCGGCGGCGGCGGGATGCTGCTCGCCGTCGGGGTGCTGGCCGCGCTGCTGGAGCGGGAGCGCTCCGGCTTCGGCCAGGTGGTCGACGCGGCGATGGTGGACGGCTCAGCGCTGCTCACCTCGTTCCTGCACGGGCTGCTCGGCGCCGGCCTGTGGGCCGCCCCACGCGGGGGCAACATGTTCGACGGCGGGGCCCCGTTCTACGACACGTACGCCACCGCCGACGGTGGATTCATGGCAGTCGGCGCGATGGAACCGGCCTTCTACGCCGTACTGCTCACCGGCCTCGGCCTCGCCGACGACCCGGACCTGCCCGCCCAGTACGACCCGAGCGGCTGGGACGAGCTGCGCCGCCGGTTCACCGAACGGTTCGCCCAGCGCACCCGGGACGAGTGGACGGCTGTCTTCGCCGACCTGGACGCCTGCGTCGCGCCGGTGCTCGCCCCCGGCGAGGCGCACGCCCACCCGCACAACGCGGCCCGGGGCACGTTCGTCGAGGTGGGCGGCGAGATCCAGCCGGCCCCCGCACCCCGCTTCGACCGCACCCCGACCGCGCGGCCGACCCCGGCACCCGATCTGGAGCAGGACGTCCTACCGGTCGAGGAGATTCTCACCGCCTGGCGGTGAGCCCGGCGGCCGACGGCAGCGCCGATCCACAGGGGACTCGGCGGGGCACCTCCACGGGTGTCACGTTGATACCGTCGTCCTGATCGTGAACTGGCAGACCAAAGGGGACGAGCATGGCGAGCGGAATCGACCCGGCCGGCCTCAGCCGCTCACTCGAAGAGGCCATGCGCCTGCTCGGCCAGATTCCGGGTACCGCCACGCCACAGCCGGACGACGCCGACGAGCAGGATGACCGTGCCACACCCGCGTTCGATCAACTGACGGGGCGGGGCACCGGCGGGAATGGTCTCGTCGAGGCGGAGGTCACCGCCTTCGGCGCCCTGCAGACCCTGGTGATCGATCCGAGCCTGTCCCGGGCTGGCACCGGTGCCATCGCCGAGTATGTCCTGGAGGCGGTCCAGGCAGCGCAGGCCGACGAACGCGCCCGCAGAGCTGAGCTGACGGCGGCCGCTCACGTCGACACCGTGGCCCTCGGCAAGCAGCTCGAACGTGTCTCGGAAGACGCATTCCGGGGTTTCCAGCAGATGATCGGCGACCTCGACGTCGTCACCCGCCGGACAGGCCCGCGCTGAGTCATGTCCGACG
This sequence comes from Micromonospora sp. NPDC005205, assembly GCF_040608275.1. Lineage (NCBI taxonomy): Bacteria > Bacillati > Actinomycetota > Actinomycetes > Micromonosporales > Micromonosporaceae > Micromonospora > Micromonospora sp. NPDC005205. Next base: position 797,304 of record NZ_JBEXHV010000001.1, on the reverse strand, counting down.
GGATCCAGGTCGACCTCGACGCTCTCCACGGCGCGGCGGCGTCGCTCGCGACAACCGGCCAGCAGCTCGGCGCGGAGATCGCCAGCCTCGAGTCGACTGTCAACGGGGCGGGTAACCCGTGGGGCGACGACGAGGCGGGCTCGCTCTTCGGCGCCGCGTACATGGAAGTCCTCACCCACGCGCTCGACGTCTACCGGTCGATGGCCGACCAGTTGTTGGAGGCCGCCGGGAACCTCGACGCCAGTGCCGACGCCCACGAGACGACCGAAATCGCGAACACCGAGCTCTTTACGAGGATGGAGCTGCCCAGTGGGTATGCAACTCCCTCCTGAACTCGCCGAGGCCCTGGGATGGGTCGGGTTCACCTGGCCGGCCGCCGACGAGGAGTTGCTTTTCCAGGCGTCCCAACTGTGGTTCGCGTTCGCCGGCCGGCTCCGCACAGCGGTCGGGGAGGCGGAGGCGGGCGCGGCGAAGGTCGGGATGACGAACAGCGGGGACGACGTCCGCGCGTTCGAGCAGGCGTGGCAGGACGAGGAGGGTGCACCGCGCCGGATGGAGGACGGCGCGCAGGCTGCCGAGCTGATCGGCATGGCGTTGCTGGTGATGGCCATCATCACCCTGACCCAGAAGGTCCTCGTCATCGTCCAGCTGACGATTCTGGTGGTTCAGGTAGCGATCGCGTTGGCAGCAGCGGCACCCAGTCTCGGCTCCTCGTTGGCCTCGATCCCCGTATCGATCGGCCTTGCCCGGATGGCGATCCAGCGGATCATCAAGGAGATCATCGAGCGGGTCGTCAAGGAGATCATTCCGCGGTTGTTGAAGCGTGCAAAGACGCTGCTACGCCGTTTCAACCGCAAGGGCGCGAAGCCGGGTGGCCCGGGACGACCCGCTGTACCCGGCCCGCACACCTCCCCGCGCTACCATCACACGAAGCCGATGCTCGACAAGTACCGCAACGAGCACCTGCCCGGAGGGCACTTTCCGACGGCGGTGCGCCGGCTCAGTCCAGAGGAGCTCGAACAGCACCGGGTCTTCTTCGACAGCAACGGCATGTTGCGCAGCGCCAGAAATGGCGAACCGTTCGACACGTCGAGCGCCCAGACCGTGTTCAGCGGAAACGGTCAGGCGATCTTCGTGATGGACCGGAACGGCAACCTCTACGCGTCCAACTACCAGAAGGTCGGCGATTTCCACCACTCCACTTTGGGCAACGGGCAGCCGGTCGCCGCGGCGGGCGAGCTGGTCGTCAAGGACGGTAGGGTCCAGTACGCCACGGCGCGCAGCGGTCATTACCAGCCCGACGTGAGCCACATGGCCAATCTCGACGCCGAGTTCAAGCGCAACGGTGTGGGCGGGGTTCCGATCCTTGCCTGGGACGGCAGCCAGATCTTTTAGGGGAGTCGACGAGCATGGGTACGGACAGTTGGAAGGGCCACGTGAACGGGATCCTCTACGGGATTCAGTTCGACCGGGTGATCGACGACTCGGTAGTGGCCCGGGTCGTCGACGGGGTGACCGCCGGGCTCTACCCGGGCGACCGGGCTGAGACGCGGGACGCGTTGGAGCAGGCGCTGCTCTATTCGGGCCCGCTGAACGACCAGGCGGAGACGCCCCACGGTGAGGACGAGATCCGCTCGTTCTTACGCCAGCTCTCCGCCGCACTGGCAACCCCGCCTTCGAGCTGATCAAGAGGTTTGCGTCAAGGAATCGCCTTCCGGTGACGCAAACTTCTTGATCAACGGAGGTGGGGACGGGCGGGGGCGGTGGGAGTGGTACCAGGTGGCGAAGAGGGCCGCGGCCAGGAGCAACTCGGCCAGGTCGCCGCCGTAGTACATCAGTTGGGCGGCCGAGCGGAACGCTTCCGGGTCGCGGTCGGTGAGGCCGGGCGGGAGGGTTTCGGCCTGGGCGTACAGGTACTTGGCCAGCACGGCGTGGCCGGCCGCCGCGCCGAGGAGGGCACCGATTCGCACCGCCAGTCCCGGGCGGCGCGGTGCCGGGTCCGGCCCGGCCAGCGACCAGGCGAAGAAGTACCCGGCGGCCAGGTAGTGCAGGTGTACGGCGTGGTGTAGGACGGGTTGCCGTTCGGCCGCCGCGTACAGCGGGGTGAGCAGCACCAACGCCAACCCGCCGGTGGTCAGCAGCGCGGCGGTGGCCGGGTGGGCGAGCAGGTGCAGCGGGCGCGCGCGCAGCAACCGGCCGACCGCTCGGCGTACCGGCGGCGGCGCGACCCGCAGCAGCAGCGTCACCGGGGCGGCGAGCACCAGCCCCAGCGGGGCCAGCATGCCGAGCAGCAGGTGCTGCGCCATGTGCCCGCCCGGGTTGTCGGGGAGTTGGGCGAGCGGCCCGACGGCGACCGCCAGCAGGGCGCAGCCGACCAGCCAGGAGGCGGTCCGCCGATGGTCCCACCCCCGCGGGTCCCGGACGCCGGCCAGCACGTAACCGACCGCCAACAACGCGACCGGGACCAGCGGGAACCAGGTCGGCCCGGCCGCACCGTGTCCGGCGTGCGCCAGCGGCCCGACCGCCGTCATCGGGGGCCGGCGTCGGGCCGGCGGGAACGGGCCCGCCACAGGACAGCCACGCCGGCCAGCAGCAGCACCGCGCCGGCCGCGATCCACAGCACGTCGTACGGCAGCAGGTGTACGCCGTAGCGGATCTGGTGCAGCCGGAGCACCTTGTGGTCGACGATTCCGTCGAAGAGCTGGAATCCGCCGGCGCCGAGCAGGAAGCCGCCCCAGGCCAGCCGGCTCGAGAGGGCGCTCCGTCGACGCAGGTCGGCGAACCAGAAGAACCCGCCGACCAGGGCGATCACCTCGGCGGCGTGCAGCAGCCCGTCCGAGAGCAGCGCCATCGAGGGGGTGGAGCGGTCGTAGAAGTGGTGCCAGGCGAGGAGTTGGTGGAAGACGATCTCGTCGACCGCCGCCATGATCGCGATGCCGATCAGGACGCCGACGAGGGTGGAGGAACGGACGTCGACGATGCGTTGGCTCGACGCGCGTGAACCAGCCATCACACACCTCGCATCCACGTCAGGCGGGCCTCAAATTACCCCGGAGCAGACAAACCATGCCGCCGAAGCTGATGACGGGCACCCAACCGGGCGTGATCAACACGAGTTTGGCGAAACCGGGGTGTCCGCCCGGGTTGGATACCGCGACTTCCGGGAAGCCGTGTTGATCAAGCCGGCGGTGCCGCGTGGATCAAGCCGGATCAGCGTGGGTGGGAGGGCCGGACGGGCCGGCCACATCCCCGTTTCGTGGCTCCCGGGCCACTGACGGCATGATCATGGAGCCTGGAGGGGCAGCGACAGCCAGATCCAGAGAAGGAGGTGCCCGTGCCGGACGCGGACGAACTCGTCGCCAACGCGCTCGCGGCGGTGCGCGGCACTGACGTACGGCAGGCCGAACGGCAGCTGGACCAACTGATGGTCGGCACCGGCGCCGCGGACGGCAGCACGGCGGTGGACGCCGCTCTGCTGCGTCGCCTGGTCCGGGCACTGGGTCGGCTCTGGCCGCGCGGTTGGCAGCCGGTCGACGTGGACCGGATCACCAGTCGACGGCTCGACGGCCGCGCGGCGCGGCTGGTCCGTGCGGCGATGGCCGCCCAGCGGCGTGACCAGGCCGAGCCGGTCCCGGCCTGGTGGGACGACCAGTTACGCGAACTGGTGGCCGCCGAGGGCGGTGCCGACGGCAGCGTGGTGGCCGGTTGGGCCAGCCGGGAGGGACTGGACCGGGCCGACGCGCTCCGCTCGGCAGTGGACGCTCTCGCGCTGGTGGAGAGCCTGCCGCCGATCGCGGTGCTGCGCCCACCACCGGGCACGAGCGGCGCGGCACTGCCCCGCACGGCGGGCACGGCTCGCAGCGGGTCGCCGATGCTGGATCGGGTGCGGGCGCTGCTGGCGAAGGCCGAGTCGACGACCTTCCCGGCGGAGGCGGAGGCACTGACGGGAAAGGCCCAGGAGCTGATCGCCCGGCACAGCATCGACGAAGCGCTGCTGGCGGCCGGGTCCGAGCGCGGGGACCTGCCCGGCGGGGTACGTCTGAGCACCGACACCCCGTACGCGGGCGCGAAGGCGCTGCTGGTGCAGGAGGTGGCGGCGGCGAACCGGTGCGAGGCGGTCTGGTCCGACGATCTGGGCTTCGCCACAGTGCTGGGCTGGCCGGCCGACCTGGTGGCGGTCGAGTTGCTCTACACGTCGCTGCTGGTCCAGGCCACGGCGGCGATGCTGCGTGGCCGTGCCGAGCGCCGGTCGGGGTCGGGGCGGCGGACGAAGGTCTGGGACGAGTCCTTCCTCAACGCGTTCGCGCTGCGGATCGGCGAGCGGCTGCGCACGGCCACCGAGGCGGCGACCAACGCGGCGGATGAGGCGGCGGCCGAGACGGCCGGGGCGGAACGGCTGTTGCCGGTGCTCGCGGCGCGGGGCGAGGCGGTCCGGGAGCGGTTGGACACGCTCTTCCCCGGCGTCACCCGGCATCGGCTCAGCGTTCGCGATGCCGAGGGCTGGTCGTCCGGCACCTCGGCCGCCGACCGGGCCTCGCTGGACGTCGGTGGCGCCCGGAAGCCCCGACAGGTGCCCGGCCGACCCGATCCGCGCTGAACCGTCCGGCGTGGGAACGCCCCCGGCGGATGTTTCTGCGATTTTCTTCGGTACGCGGTAGGGATCGGGGGATCGGCTCCGACCCTCCGGTGAGTCGCGCCCCGATCGGGGTGCGGCCAGAGCCTGAGGAGCAATCGCCGTGAAGTACATGCTGCTGATCTGGAACCGGCCCGGCTTCACCGAGAGTCTGAGCGAGCAGGAGCGCACCGCCCTCTTCGGTGAGGTCGACGAGATCATGAAGGAGCTGACCGAGACCGGCGAGCTGATCGGCGGCCAGGCGTTGGCGAATCCGTCGCAGACGTTGACGGTCCGGCTCGTGGACGGCAGCCCCGAGGTCCTCGACGGCCCGTTCATGGAGAGCAAGGAGCAGTTCGCCGGCTACCTGGCCGTCGACTGCGACAGCCCGCAACGGGCTGCCGAGATCGCGGCCCGCTGGCCGGACGTCCGGTACGGCGGCGCGATGGAGGTCCGCCCGATCATGGACGAGGCCGGGACGGAGATGTGACCGAGGACCGGACGGTCGAGGATCTGCTGCGCACCTTCGCGCCGCAGGTCCTCGGCCTGCTGGTCCGTCGGCACGGACAGTTCGACAGGTGCGAGGACGCGGTCCAGGAGGCGCTGCTCGCCGCTGCGACGCAGTGGCCCGGGCAGGGCGTACCGGACAACCCGCGCGCCTGGCTGCTCACCGTTGCCACCCGCCGGCTCACCGACGAGTGGCGCAGCGAGAGCGCGCGCCGGGACCGCGAGGCGACGGTGGCGCGGCGCGAGCCGGCGTACGCCGGGGTGGCGCCCGCGGCGGACGCGGAGCCCACCGTTGCGGCCGACGACGACACCCTCACGCTGCTGTTCCTCTGCTGCCACCCGGCGCTGCCCGGCTCGGCGCAGGTGGCGCTCACACTGCGGGCGGTCGGCGGTCTCAGCACCGCCCAGATCGCCCGGGCGCACCTGGTGCCCGAGGCGACGATGAGTCAACGGATCCGACGGGCCAAGCAGCGGATCGAGGCTGCCGGGGCACGGTTCACGATGCCCGGGCCGGCCGAACGGGGCGAGCGGCTGGGCACGGTGCTGCGGGTGCTCTACCTGATCTTCAACGAGGGCTACACCGCGTCCAGTGGCCAGGACCTGCGCCGGGCCGAGCTGACCGGCGAGGCGATCCGGCTGGCTCGCATCCTGCGCGGGCTGCTGCCGGACGACGGCGAGGTGACCGGGCTGCTGGCGCTGATGCTGCTGACCGATGCGCACCGGGCGGCCAGGGTGGGGCCGGACGGAGAGTTGGTGCCGCTGGCGGAGCAGGACCGTTCCCGGTGGGACGCCGCCGCCATCGCGGAGGGGGTAGCGCTGATCACCGAGGCGCTGACCTGGTCGCCGCCCGGCCCGTACCAGCTCCAGGCGGCCATCGCCGCTGTGCACGCCGAGGCGTCGACGGCGGCCGAGACGGACTGGCGGCAGATCGTCGCGCTCTACCGACTGCTGGCCCGGATCGCGCCGAACCCGATGGTCACCCTCAACCAGGCGGTGGCGGTGGCCATGGTCGACGGGCCCCGGGCCGGCCTCGCCCTGCTCACGCCGTTGGACGCCGACGAACGCACGGCCGGGCACCACCGGCTGGCCGCAGTCCGGGCTCACCTGTTGGAGCTGGCCGGGGAGGTCGGTGCGGCGCGGGAGGCGTACCTGGTGGCGGCGCGGGGCACCACGAGCCGGCCCGAGCAGCGCTACCTGGAGGTGCGGGCGGCCCGGCTGACCGGGCAGGGCTGAGCGACGTCGCCTTGCCGCTTTGGCAACAATTGTCACCGCCGCTGAGCACAGCGCTGCCGGCCGCCGGGCGCCCGGCGGCCGGCAGCGGCGGTCACACCTCGGGTTCGATGGCCGGGCAGCTGGCACCCCGGGCGGGCACCACCCGATCGGTCAGGTACGAGTCGACGGCTCGTTGCACGCACGGGCTACTGCTGTAGCTGCCGTGCCCCCACCCCTGGTAGGTGAGCACCGCGCCGTGCCGGCCCAACTGTCGCGCCACGTTGCGCGCCCAGTCGTAGCCAGTGGCCGGGTCGTGCACTGTGGCGGCGAGCAGCAGCGGCACGTCGGTGTGGACCCGTAGCCGATGCTGCGGGTTGGCCACCGGCGTCGGGGTGCCCAGGCAGGTGACCAGGGCGAACAGCGCCGGCGGGTAGCGCAGGTCCGGCGCGAGCCGGGCCGCCCGGCGCAGATGTCCGACGTACTCGCGGTAGTCGCGCACCGGCAGGCTCCAGTCCTGACAGAAAACCGCGAAGGGGTACGGAGCCACGGCGTCGGCGGTCGATGGGCCGGCGCTTCGAATGGCGGTGGCGGCATCCATCCTGCCCAGCCACTCGGCCAGGCCCGGCCACCGCCAGGTGTCGTAGAACTCCTTGTGGGTGAGCCGGCTCAATTCGAACGGGGTCAGCACCACCCCGGGCCGCTTCGGGTCGGTCAACAGGCCGCGCTCGGCCCGCGCGTGCAGCTCGGCCCAGATCGCCCGGAAGTCCCGACCGTGCAGTGCACAGGCCGCGGACCGGTCACACCAGGCAACGAACTCGTCGAACGCACCCTCCGCGGCGAGGGCCTGGCTGTCGAGGAGGGCACGGGTGCCGACGCTGTGGTCCATCGTGGCCTCCAGCACCATGGCCCGGACCCGGTCGGGGTACAGCTCGGCGTACCGCTGCCCGAGCAGGGTGCCGTACGAGCTGCCGTGGAAGGTCAACTGCCGTTCGCCGAGCGCGGCGCGGACCGCGTCCAGGTCGCGGGCGGCGCTGGTGGTGTCGACGTGGTCGTAGAGCGCCCCGGTGCGGGCCCGGCAGTCGGCGCGCAGCAGCGCGTTGTTGGCCAGTGTGGCGTCGAACTGCGCCTGGTCGGCGATCAGTTGCGGTTGTCGGGCGAGCAGGTCCCGGGCACAGACCACCGGGTGGCTGCCGCCGGTGCCGCGTGGGTCGAAGCTGACGATGTCGAACCGGGCGCGCAGGTCGGCGCTGAATCGGGAGCTGCCGTCCACCACCCGGTCGACCCCGCTGTCGCCCGGCCCGCCGGGGCCGAAGACCAGCGCGCCTTTCCGGGTGGCCGGGTCGGCGAGCCGGCGGGCCAGCGACAGGTCGAAGCGCTCACCCCCGGGTCGGTTCCAGTCCACCGGCAGCGACAGGGTGCCGCACTCGGCGCCGGTGTCAGTGGCGTTGGTGTCAGTGGCGCAGGGCCGCCAGTCGATCGTCGGGGCGGGCTGTGGTCGGGCGGCGGCCGGGCTCGCCGGGGTCAGGCCGGCGGCAGTCAGGGCCAGGGCGACGGCCCAGCCGACTGCGGATTTGCGTACGCGCAGCATGAGGTGCTGTCCTCTCCTCGAAGGAGCGTTGCCGGTGAAACTCGCCCACTGGGCGAGGTGATGCTGCTTCCACCCGGGCCGTCGAGTAGCCGCTCGACGGCCCGGGGCCTCTCTCGTCCGCCGGGTCAGTCGACCTCGCGCAGGACGCGTTCGAGCGTGGTCATCCGGGTCTCCATCCCGCCCAGACGGCCGTCCATCGCCGCGAGCAGTCGGGCGTTCTCCGCCTGGGCCTGAGCGGCCGTCTCGGCGAGCTGGCGGTAGCCGTCCGCCCGGTCCGCCTCGTACCGGGCCCGACGGGTCTTGGCGAGTTGCACGACGGTCACCGTGACCACGCTGATCAGGAAGGCGAAGATGCCGATCGCGCCGACCACCTCGGTCCAGTCGTGTTCGCTCATCCCGGTCATCGCGCCGCTCCTGGTTGCTCGGTCGAGTCGGGCACGGTCAGCGTCTCGACAGCAGCCGCGATGACCGCGGGGGTGAGTGTGAGCACGAACGGCTCCACCTCGTAGTAGTTCATGGCCTTCCCGTCCTCCGACAACTCCAGGCGGGCGGTGACCAGCCCGGCCGCCGCCAGCTTCCGTAGGTGGACCTGCAACAGCGCTCGGCTGATGCCCAGTTGCCGGGCCAGCCCGCTGACGTACGCACGCTCGCGGGCCAGCGCGGCGACGACCCGCAGCCGGTGCGGGTTGGCCAGGGTGGCCAGCACCCGGACCAGGTCGTCGCCGGTCGGCGGTGAGGCGGTGCTCATAACCAGCCCTTGCACATGCCAACGAAAGTTAGCAGGTGTCGGCGAACTGCGGTGCGGATGCAGAGCGGAATCAGGGGGATCTCAGGGTCGGCGAAAGAGGCCGGACACACAGCACGCCGGGCCGGTGATGATCACCGGCCCGGCGTGCGGGTTACGTCGTACGTCAGCTCTTGAAGGCGTCCTTGATCTTCTCGCCCGCCTGCTTGAGCTTGGCGGTGGACTGGTCAGCGCGACCCTCCGCCTCCAGCTGCTCGTTGTCGGTGGCCCGACCGGCGCCTTCCTTCAGCTTGCCGGTCGCGTCCTCGGTGGCGTTGTTGATCTTGTCGTCGAATCCCATTGCCAACCTCCATTGCAAGCATTGCAAGCTTCGCTACAACCACAGAGGTACCCCCGTCGTCACCGGCCCAATCATTACCGTCGTCACAGATCGGCAGCGGCCGACCGGAAGCGACGCAGGCGCAGGCTGTTGGCCACCACGAAGACCGATGACAGCGCCATCGTGGCACCGGCGATCATCGGGTTGAGCAGCCCGGCGGCGGCCAACGGCAGGGCCGCCACGTTGTAGCCGAACGCCCAGAACAGGTTGCCCCGGATGATGCCGAGCGTGCGGCGGGACAACCGGATGGCGTCCACCGCGGCGTCCAGGTCGCCCCGGACGAGGGTGAGGTCGGCCGCCTCGATCGCCACGTCCGCGCCGGTGCCCATGGCCAGCCCCAGGTCGGCCTGGGCCAGCGCCGGGGCGTCGTTGACCCCGTCACCGACCATCGCCACCGACCGCCCCTCGGCCTGGAGCCGCTTGATCACGTCGACCTTCCCGGCCGGCAGCACCTCGGCGATCACCTCGTCGACGCCCACCTCGGTGGCGACCGCGCGAGCCACAGTGGTGTTGTCCCCGGTCAGCAGGACCGGAGTCAGCCCCAGCCCGCGCAGCCGGGCCACCGCCGCCCGGCTGGTCGGCCGGACCACGTCGGCGACAGTGAGCACGCCCCGGGCCTGGCCGTCCCAGCCGGCGACGATCGGCGTACGGCCGGCGGCCTCGGCGTCGCGCACCGCCCACTCGACCTCCGGGGGTACGTCGATCTCACGCTCGCGCAGCAGCCGGACCCGGCCGACCAGCACGGCCCGCCCGTCGACGGTGCCGCTCACCCCCAGCCCTTCGAGGTTGCCGAAGGCGCTCACCGGGGGCAACGCGCCCGCCTCGGTGGCAGCGGCCGCTACCGCACGGGCGATCGGGTGCTCGGAGGCGGCCTCCACCGCCCCGGCGAGCCGGAGCAGCTCGGCCCGGTCCACGCCGCTCGCCGGCACCACATCCACCAGCGTCATCCGGCCGGTCGTCACGGTGCCGGTCTTGTCGAGCACCACGGTGTCCACCCGACGTGTCGACTCCAGCACCTCCGGGCCCTTGATCAGCACACCGAGCTGGGCGCCCCGACCGGTGCCGACCAGCAGCGCGGTCGGGGTGGCCAGGCCGAGCGCGCACGGACAGGCGATGATCAGCACGGCCACGGCGGCGGTGAACGCGGCGGTCGGGCCGGCCCCGGTGCCGAGCCACCAGCCGAGCGTGCCGACGGCGAGGGTGATGACGATCGGCACGAAGACCCCGGAGATCCGGTCCGCCAGCCGCTGCACCGCCGCCTTGCCGCTCTGCGCCTGCTCCACCAGGTCGGCCATCCGGGCGAGCTGGGTGTCCGCCCCGACCCGGGTGGCGGTGACGATCAGCCGCCCACCCGCGTTGATCGTTGCGCCGACCACGCCGTCACCCGGGGCGACCTCGACCGGCACCGACTCACCGGTGAGCATGCTGGCGTCGACGGCGGAGGTGCCCTCGTCGACCACCCCGTCGGTGGCGATCTTCTCCCCGGGGCGGACCACGAACCGGTCACCGACGGCGAGCCGGTCCACCGGGATCAGGCTCTCCACGCCGTCACGCAGCACCGTCACGTCCTTGGCGCCGAGATCGAGCAGGGCGCGTAGGGCGGCGCCGGCAGTTCGCTTGGACCGGGCCTCGAAGTAGCGACCGGCCAGGATGAACACGGTGACCCCGGCGGCCGCCTCCAGGTAGATGTTGCCGGCGCCGTCGCTCCGGACGATGTCGAAGCGGAACGGGTGCGTCATCCCGGGCATCCCCGCGTCACCGAGGAAGAGCGCCCAGAGCGACCAGCCGAACGCGGCCAACGTGCCGAGCGACACCAGTGTGTCCATTGTGGCCGCGCCGTGCCGCAGGTTGGTCCAGGCGGCCCGGTGGAACGGCAGCCCGCCCCAGACCACCACCGGGGCGGCCAGGGTCAGCGACAGCCACTGCCAGTAGTCGAACTGCCAGGCCGGGACCATGGCCAGCAGGACCACCGGCACGCTCAGGGCCACCGACACCCAGAGCCGGGTACGGGGCCCCCGCAACGGGTCCACCGGGGGTTCCGCGCTGGGCGGGGCTGGCAGCGCCGCTGTGTAACCGGTCTTCTGCACTGTCCCGATCAGGTCGTCGGGCGTGACGCCGTCGGCGTACCGGACTGTCGCCTTCTCGGTGGCGTAGTTGACGGTGGCGCTCACCCCGTCCATCCGGTTGAGCTTCTTCTCGATGCGGGCGGCGCACGCGGCGCAGGTCATCCCGCTGATCGCCAGTTCGATCCGGTTCGGCGCCTCGGGCAGCGGTCTGCTGGTGGTGGTCATCGTCTGGTCCCGTCAGTCGTGTCCGTGCCCGGGGGTGCCGTGGTCGGCCCCGCCGGTCGGTGCGGGCCCGCTCGGTTTGGGGGCGTCTCCGGTCGGGGCAGCGCCGGCGACCACTGTGAACTCGGCGGTGTGCACCCTCCCGCCGTGTTGGAAGTCGAGGTAGAGCCGGTAGCTGCCGACCGATGGCACCTCGGCGAGGAAGGTGACGGCCGGACCGGGCCGGGTGCGCCCGTCGCCGGGTGTCCCGTCCGGGTGCACGTGCAGGTAGGCCAGATCGCCCCGACGCAGTGCCACCAGGTGCCCGTACGCGCCCAGGTAGGGCTCCAGGTCGGTGACCGGCTGCCCGTCCCGGCTGACGGTCAGGGTCAGCGACGACGTCCGACCGGGCTGCGGCGCACCGGTCAGGGTGACCGTGTAGCCGTCGACCGTGGTGCTGGTCGTCGGGGCGGGCAACGGCCGTTCGGTCAGCTCGCCGGGGACTGTCACGTCCATGCCCAGGGTCAGCGACTCGCCCCCGGTAGGGGTGAAGTCGGCGAACGCCCGCCACTGCCCGGGGCCGGCCAGCGGGGTGTCGACCCGCCAGGTGCCGTCCGCGGCCAGCTCGGGGTGGACGTGGCGGAAGCCGGAGAGGTCCCGACGGGCGACGATCAGGTGCATCTGCCTGTCGTGCGCCACGTCGTACCGGGTGACCGGGCGGCCGTCCGGGCCGGCGATCCGGAAGGCGAACTCGTCGGCCGGGGCGTCGATCGGTTCGAGGGTGTAGCCACGTTCGGAGACGAGCAAGCCGCCGGGCAGCCGATCGCCCGTCCCGCCCCGCTCGTCCGCCGTCGGGGTGGTGGCATCGTCGTGCCGGCTCTCGGCGACCGGGGCGGGGTCGACGACCCGGCCGATCCCGTAGGCGGCGCCGAAGACCGCCGCCAGGCCAACGGCGAACCCGGCCAGTTTCGTCACGGTACGCACGCCGACCCGCCGATCACGCGTCGACGAGGTCGTAACCGGCCTCGTCGACAGCGGCCCGGACGACGGCGGTGTCCAGCGGCTGGTCGCTGCTGACGGTGACCCGGCCGGCGGCGAGGTCGACCTGGACGTCACGCACACCCGCGATGGCGCCGACCTCGGCGCTCACCGCGCTGACGCAGTGCCCGCAGGTCATGCCCTGCACCTGGTACGTCGTGTCGACCATTGGATCGTCTCCTTCGTGGTACCGGTACCCGGTGGGGGTATCTCAACAGAACCGACCGTACCATACCCCCTGGGGGTACGCTATCCTGGTCGGTATGACCGCACCCACCCCGATCCGCGGATACACCGCCAGCAAGGACCAGCTGCTCGCGCGGCTCCGCCGCGTCGAGGGGCAGGTCCGGGGCATCGAGAAGATGGTCGACGACGACCGCTACTGCATCGACGTGCTCACCCAGATCTCCGCCATCCAGGCCGCCCTCGACAAGGTGGCCCTCGGGCTGCTCGACGGGCACGCCCGGCACTGCATGCACGAGGGCGCCGCCGAGGGTCGGGCCGACGAGATGGCCACCGAGATGATGGCGGCGGTCGGCCGGCTCATGAAGCGCGGCTGACCGCGCTCAGTCCGGCGCGGGATCGAGACGGACCCGGCGCAGCAACTGAGCGTTGAGCGCCACCACGATCGTCGACGCCGACATCAGCACCGCGGCCACCGCCGGGCTCAACGCCACACCCGCCCAGGCCAGCACCCCGGCGGCCAGCGGCAGCGCCACCACGTTGTAGCCGGCCGCCCAGGCCAGGTTCTGTCGCATCTTCCGGTACGACGCCCGGGACAGCCGCACCACGGCCCCCACCCCGCGCGGGTCCGAGGATGCCAGCACCACCCCGGCGGACTCGATGGCCACATCGGTGCCCGCGCCGATCGCGATGCCCACGTCCGCCCGGGCCAGCGCAGGCGCGTCGTTCACCCCGTCACCGACCATCGCCACCACCAACCCCCGCCGCTGGAGCTCGGCCACCCGATCGTCCTTCTCGGCCGGCAGCACCTCGGCGAAGACCTCGTCGACGCCGGGCCGGAAGCCGAGGTCGGCGGCGACCGCCTCGGCCACCGGCCGGGCGTCACCGGTGATCATGGCGATGGTCCGGACACCCTCGGCACGCAACTCGTCGACAGCGCGCCGGGCCTCCGGACGCACCTCGTCGGTCAACGCGAACGCACCGAGCACGGCGTCGGGCAGCCGCACCAGGTGCAACACCGCGGCACCCCGCGCCGACCACCGCCCGGTCGCGGCCTCCAGCTCCGCCGGGAGCGAAACGCCCAGTTCGCGCAGCAGCGCCGGCCCGCCCACCGCGTACTCCGTACCGTCGATTGTCGCCTTCACACCGCGGCCCGGCAGCGACCGGAACCCGGCTGCCCGGGCCGGGCCGCCGCGGCCGGCCGCCGCCACTATCGCCCGGGCCAACGGATGTTCGCTATCCGACTCGACACCGGCCGCGATCCGCAGCACCTCGCTCCGCTCGACGCCGGACGCCGTCGCCAGGTCGGTCACCCCGTGCTCGCCTCGGGTCAGCGTGCCGGTCTTGTCGAAGAGCACGGCGCCGACGGTCCGCATCCGCTCCAGGGCCAACCGGTCCTTGACCAGAATCCCGGACCGTGCAGCGAGCGCGGTGGAGAGCGCGACGACCAGCGGGATGGCGAGACCCAGCGCGTGCGGGCAGGCGATCACCAGGACGGTGACCGCACGGACCACCGCCTCGTCGGGCTGACCGAGCGCGGTCCAGACCAGCACGGTCAGCACGGCGGTGCCGGTGGCCAGGTAGAACAGCGCGGCGGCGAACCGGTCGGCCAACAGTTGGGCCCGTCCACCGGAAGCCTGGGCCTGGGCGACCATCCGCTGGATGCCGGCGAGGGCGGTCTGCTCACCCAACGCCTCGACGCGCACCCGGATCGCCGAGTCGGTGGCGACGGTGCCGGCCACCACCCGGTCGCCAGTCGTCCGGACGACCGGCCGCGACTCCCCGGTGATCATCGATTCGTCCAGCTCAGCGCCGCCCTCGACGACACGGCCGTCCGCCGGCACCCGGCCTCCCGGCCGGACCAGCACCACGTCGCCGATCCGCAGGCCCGTCACCGGCACGGCCTCGACCCGCCCGTCCGCCGGCACCCGTTCGGCCTCGTCCGGCAACAGCGCGGCCAGCGCCGCCAGCGCTCCCCGGGCCTGTCCGATGGCCTTCATCTCCTGCCAGTGCCCGAGCAGCATGATGGTGACCAGCGCGGCCAACTCCCACCAGAAGTCCAGGTCGAAGACGCCGACGCTGGTCGCCAGGGACGCGGCGTACGCGACGGTGATCGCCATCGCGACCAGCAGCATCATCCCGGGCGCCCGGTCCCGGACCTCTCGAACCGCGCCAACCAGGAACGGCCAACCGCCCCACCAGAACACCACCGAGCCGAGCACCGGGCCCACCCAGCCCTGACCGGGGACGACGTCCCCGCTCAGGCCCAGCCGACCCGACACGAGATGACTCGTCAGCACCACCGGGATGGTCAACACCAGGCAGACCCAGAACCGGCGGCGAAACATCGCCGGATCGTGTCCGGCGTGCTTGTCGTGCCCGGAATGCTTGTCGTGTGGCACGGGTTCGGCGTGTCGCGGTCGGTCGGGGCCGGACGGTGACGGAGCGGGCATGGCTCCAACATGCCGCCCCGGAGACCGCCGCGCGAGCGGTTCGGCCGCCCGACACTCCGCCGCGACCTGCAACCCTCGGAGGGGCTGGCTAGCATCTCCCCCGATGGCCCTCCGAATGCCGCTGCACAGTCGGGCACCGGCGCCGCCACGTCGTGGCGGTGCCCTCGGCCGACCGGGCCGAGCACTGACCGTCCGTGATCAAGCGGTCATCAGGCAGCGATCCGCCCCGCCGTCCGCCGCGTTTCCACCGCAACGGTGAACCGCCCGGCCCGCTGACCCGTATCCCGCACCGGATCGTTGGGAGTCTCACCTTGGCCGCCGACCACACTCACCCCGCTCCGTCCGCCCCGCCTCGGGTGCGACGGATCCTCGTCGTGACTGTGGTACCCCTCTTCGTCGCCACCGTGCTGGCCGCGGTGCTGCTCTGGCCGCGCGGCGGGTCACCGCAGACCGATGGTGGTGCCGACGTGCCGCGCTACCCCGGCACTGTCACACGGGTGGTGAGCGAGCCGTGCCCGCCGGCGCCGTCGGTCCCCGAGGGCACACCGAGGGTCGGCGATGGGCGGTGCGGCACTGTCGACGTGCGGGTGGACGACGGGCCGACCGCCGGCCAGCAGGTACGGACTCCGGTGCCCGACGGGCCCGGCGCACCCCGGGTCGAGGTCGGCGACGAGGTGGTCCTGGTCGAGCTGGCCGACCCGACCGATCCCGCCACCAGCAACTGGAACATCGCCGAGCACCAACGCGGCACCCCGATGGTGTGGCTGGCGGTGATCTTCGCGGCCGCGATCGTCGCGTTCGGTCGGTGGCGAGGTCTGGCCGCGCTCGCCGGGCTGGCCGCCAGCTTCGCCATCCTGCTCACCTTCGTGCTGCCGGGCATCAGCGCCGGCAGGTCACCGCTGCTGGTGGCGGTGGTCGGCGCGGCCCTGATCATGTTCGTGGTGCTCTATCTGACCCACGGGGTCACCGCACAGACCTCGGTCGCGGTGCTCGGCACCCTGGGCAGCCTGGTCCTGACCGGCGTGCTCGCCACCATCGCCACCGCCGCGACCCACCTCACCGGCTTCGGCAGCGAGGACGCCACCACCCTGTCGATGTTCCAGGGCGACGTGGACCTGCACGGACTGCTGCTCGCCGGAATCATCATCGGGTCACTCGGGGTACTCGACGACGTGACGGTCACCCAGGCGGCCACCGTCACCGAACTGGCGAACGCCAACCCCGGGCTGACCCGGTTGCAGCTCTACCGTGCCGCCACCCGGGTCGGCCGCGCGCACATCGCCTCCACTGTCAACACCATCGTGCTGGCGTACGCGGGTGCGTCACTGCCCCTGCTGCTCCTGCTCACCGCCGACTCGCGGCCGATCGGGCAGATCCTCACCAGTGAGTTCCTCGCGCAGGAGATCGTCCGCAGCGCGGTCGCCACCCTCGGTCTGATCGCCGCCGTGCCGCTGACCACCGGGCTGGCCGCGGTGGTCACCGCCGCCGGGCGCAGCGACGCCTCAGCGCCCACCGACGCTCCCGCGCCCCAGCCCCGGCCCCAGCCGGACCGCAGCGAGGCACTGGCCGCACTCAGCTCACCGCGAACGGCCGGCTCCGACGAACCGGACCGGACGCGGACCGCACCCCCACCCGAGGCCACCGACCGGTGGCCGAAGTCGAACAGGAGCACGGATACGGCATGGTGACACTCCTCAGCGTGACCAGATCGGGCATCCACCCTGAGAACCCCGTCACTGGTCACTCAACGCTATGGCGAAATGACGCTTTTGGTCGGCATCCAGGCGTAGCTCAGCCGGTCGACTCTCGGGTAACCTCGCTGCCGGTTACCGATGAAGGCGCGAAGCGGCGTCTGCGGTGCCACCGCCCAATCGCCAACCGGCGAGCCGGGGACCCAGGTACCTGGGGTGAATCCGCATCAGCGGTAGGGGCCACTTCCGCCCCGAACCCGTCAGCTAACCCGGTCGGCGGTCGACGGAAGGGAACATTGTGACGGCACCCCTACGCCGCTGGTTGACACCCGTGGTGGCCGTGATCGCCGCACTGACCGTGTTCGCCGGGCCGTTCCCGGCGCACGCCGCCCCGACGAACCCCACACCGTCCGGGCACGAGGAGGACGGCGAGCCCAAGCTGCTCAACGACGTCATCGAGCAGGCCAACCGTGACTACTCCGCCGCGAAGTCCAAGCTGGACAAGTCCAAGAAGCGGCAGAGCGAGTTGGCGGCGGAGGTCAACCGGGCCAAGGCCGAACTGGACGCGTTGGCCCCGCAGGTCGGGCAGATCGCCGCACAGGCGTACCGGACCGGCCGGATCGGCGCGGTCGCGATGCTGCTGGAGAGCGACGCGCCCGACTCGTTCGTCCAGCGCGCCGGGCTGCTCGACGAGATCAACATGGTCAACGAGAAGAAGCTCTCCGAGGTCAACGAGGTGAAGGCCCGCGCCGAGCAGGCCAAGCTGGCCCTCGACACCGAGGTGCGCGAGCAGCAGAAGCAGACCGCCCTGATGGCGAAGCGCAAGAGCGAGGCCGACAAGGCGCTCTCCCTCGTCGGCGGCAAGGGTTTCACCGGCGGCCTGGTGGATGCCACCTCCAAGGTCGCGAAGATCGGCCCGGGTCGCACTGCCGACGGTGACTGGAAGGCCCAGTCGTGCAGCGAGAACGACCCCACCACCTCCGGCTGCATCACGCCGCGCACGCTGCACGCGTACAAGGAGGTCAAGGCGGCCGGCTTCAACCGGTTCGTCGGCTGCTACCGCCCCGGCGGGCCGTGGGAGCACCCGAAGGGCCGCGCCTGCGACTGGTCGCTACAGAAGAGCGGGTTCTCCCCGTGGCACAACAACGACACCCGGACGTACGGCAACAACGTCGCCGCGTTCCTCATCCGTAACGCCGACCGGCTCGGCATCTACTACGTGATCTGGAACCGGCAGATCTGGTTCCCGGCCACCGGCTGGAGTTCGTACAGCGGGCCGTCGAACCACACCGACCACGTCCACATGTCGCTGCTCTGACCCGCACGATCCCCGTCGAGGGCCGTTCCGCGTAACGCGGAGCGGCCCTCGTCGCGTCAGACGGTGGCAGGCGCGGCCGGGTCGGTCGAGGCCGGAGTCGTCAACGTCGTGAAGCCGGCCGGAACGGCGGCCACCGGGCGTACCGCTCCGGCTGCCAGTCGGTAGGACACGCCCACCACCGCGCACCGCCCCCGCGCCACCTCGTCGGCCAGCACGGGCGACTGCCCGAGCAGCGTCTCGACGGTCTGTGCGATGTGGATGTCGACGATGCCGTCGATGTCGTCCACGCCCTCGTCCGCGGCCCGGCGCAGGCTGGGCAGCACGGCGTCGACCACGGCGCGCAGATGGCCACTCGGCGCGGTACCGGTCGCGGCGGACTCCCGGGCGGCCTGCACCGCACCGCAGGAGTCGTGACCGAGCACCACCACCAGCGGGGTGCCGAGCACTGTCACCGCGTACTCGACGCTGCCGAGCACCTCGGGGCCGGCGGTGTGCCCGGCGGTGCGAACCACGAACAGGTCGCCCAGCCCCCGGTCGAAGATGATCTCGGCAGCCAGTCGCGAGTCGGAGCAGCCGACGATCACCGCGAACGGGTGTTGCCCGTCGGCCACCGCGGCCCGGTGCCCGGCATCCTGGTTGGGGTGGCGTGGGGCGCCATCGACGAAGCGCCGGTTGCCGGCGACCAGTTCCGCGTACGCCCGGGTCGGCTCACTGAGCGCGGTGGCCCCGTCGGTAATCCGCTGCGGACCCGGCTGACCGCCGGAGCTCCCGGTATGACTCATCCCGCACCTCGTCTCGACGCATCTGACCTGGTCAAACCGGCTCTCCGCCGGCCGGGCGGCGGGCGCTGGCTCGTGCTCCACCGTCACACGCACCGTAAGATGCGTCAAGGTATGCGTGATTTAGATTTCATACGTTGACTCCGGCCATACCCTGGGCAACCTTCCCGGGGCGGGGCGGACCAGACTCTCGCGAGGGCAGACGGACATCCGGAAGGGCGGTCACACGATGGCGAGCACGGTGACAGGCGACACCGGCAGTGGGCGGAACTGGACGTTCCTCACCAATCACGGGCACGTCCTGCTGGCCATCGCCCGCGATCCGACCGCCCGGCTGCGTGACGTCGCAGCCGAGGTCGGGGTGACCGAACGGGCCGCGCAGGCGATCGTCGCCGACCTGGAGGCGGACGGTTACCTGCACCGCACCCGGGTCGGACGACGCAACGAATACACCCTCAACCCGGCCGGCCGGTTCCGGCACCCAGCCGAGGCCGACCGGCAGGTCGGCGACCTGCTCGCGCTGTTCGCCGACGCGTCCACAGCGAAGGCGGAGCCCCGGGCCTGACCCCGGTCACCGGGGCCGCTGACCAACGGTCACGGCGGTAACCTTTGCGGGTGCGCGAATGCCCGTCGTTGAGCGCGACCCCGTCCCGCCGTGCCCTTCGCGGCGTCCTCAGTGGAACGCTGGCGGTCCTGCTCGGCGCCGGCGTGGTGGCACCCTCCCCCGCGAGCGCCGCGCCGCCTCTCTGCGGTCCCACCGGCACCGACAGCCTGACCCAGATGCCGTGGGCGCTCCGCCGGCTGGAGCCGTCCTCGGCGTGGCCGCTGTCCCGGGGCGCCGGGATCACGGTGGCCGTGATCGACTCCGGAGTCTCCGCCGCCCACCCGCTCCTCAAGGGGCAGGTGCTCGAGGGTCGCGACTTCAACGGCCTGCCGGCCCGCCAGGGCCAGTGCGACGAGGCCGGGCACGGCACGCTGATCGCGGGCATCATCGCGGGCCGGGAGGGCACCGTCGTCCCCTTCAGCGGCATCGCCCCGGCCGCCCGCATCCTGCCGATCCGGGTGCTGCCGCAACTCGGCGCGGTCAACAACCCGCAACTTCCCGCGCAGATCGCCGCGGCCATCGACTGGGCGGTCGAGCAGGGCGCCGACGTGATCAACCTGTCCCTGACCACGGTTCCCCGCCCCGAACTGACGGCGGCCGTCGAGCGCGCGCTGGCCAAAGGGGTGGTGCTGGTCGCCGCCGCGGGCAACCGGTCGGAAGATTCGCAGAACCTGCCGGGTTACCCGGCCGCCTACCCCGGGGTGATAGCGGTCGGCGGGGTGGACGAGCAGGGCGGCCACGTCGGCACCTCGATCAGCGGCGACTACGTCGACATCGCCGCACCCGGGATGAACATCGTCGGGCCGGCACCCGGAAACAGCGGCTACCGCACCGTGCCGGAGGGCGGCACCAGCTACGCCGCCGCGTACGTGTCGGGAGCGGCCGCGCTGGTCCGGGCCGCCTACCCCGGTCTCGACCCGCAGCAGGTAGCGGATCGGCTGAAGCGCACCGCGGACAACCCACCCGAGGGCCAGAACGCCGACATCGGGCACGGGATGGTCAACCCGTACCGGGCGGTGTCGAGCCTGCTCGGCACCAGGGCGAACCCGCCGGCCGGCGCGCTCCCGGCGCCCGCCGTGCGGGACGACCCGCTGAGCTGGCAGCGCCCCACAGCGATCTGGGTGGCGGTCATCGGCGGGCTACTCGCCGGGCTGCTGCTGCTCGCGCGACCGATCATGGCCCTGGGCCGCCGACGCGACTGGCGCCCCGGCCGACGAAACGACGCACCAACCGCCGGCTGAGCTGAGCACCGCAGCCCGACGCCGACGCCTACGCCCGCCAACGCCAGACACGAAGCGGCTCCGGGCCGGGCGAACCGGACCGGAGCCGCTTGTGCGAATGCCTCAGCTCCACACCTTGGAGTTGCTCATCTCCGTGGTGAGGTAGTTTTCGCGGGCGATGCCCACGGCACCGCCGATCTCGTTCAGGATCCGGTTGATGTCCCGGACCGCCGCGTCCCACTTCGCCTGGTGCTGCTCGTAGGCAACCCGGTCCTCGCCGTCCCAGTGCAGCTTGGTCAGCATCGACCGCAGCGTGTCGAGCTTTTCCTCGAGGGTCTTCGAGATGGCCTGCATCTGCTGGTTGCTGCTCTCGAGGACCGCATAGTCAACTTTGATCGTCACGATTTCCTCCTCTGCCGGCTACGGATCACGGGTTGAGAGCAGAGTGGAACTTGTCCAGCATCTGCTGCTGCTCTTCGTCGTTGACCTGGTGCGTCGTACCCGACTTGTCGAGCAGGTCAGCGATGCTGTCCATCGCCGTCAGCAGTTTGACGGTGTCCTCGTTCCAGCGCGTCATCAGCGACTGGAAGCCCGTGGACGCCTGACCCTTCCACGCCATGGCCAAGTCGTCGACCACGTTCCAGAGCTTCTTCAGCTCGCCGTCGACCTCGCTGCGCGTGGACCGCACGTCACTCGCGGCGGTATGCAGAGTCGCAGCTTCGACCTCGAACGCCATGCTTCACACCCTTCCGTCTGTTGTGGTGGCGGCTTCGCCGCACCCCTCCCCCGCGGCAAGGCAGCAACACCCCACCGACGGACACTCCAGTGAAGACCGTAGCGGAACCTGTCCAGCCCTCGCAGCCCTGACCGGCGACGTTCGATGGATGGTGGTGAATCGGACCGGAACGGGCCGCCGGCCCCTACCGAACGAACGACAGCGCTCAGGCCGGCTCAGACCAGGCCGTCTGAATCAGCTGCTGGCCATCGCGACGGCGAACCAGGGTGCCCCGACCGGCCGGTTGCGGGCTCGGCCGCAACGTGCCGAAGACCGCGCCCTCCTCCCGGTTGCCGGACATCAGCAGGCCCGGCGAGTCCAACTCGCGCAGCCGTTGCAGCACCGGCTCGTACAGCGCCCTGGACACACCACCGACGCGGCGCGTGACGATCAGGTGCAGACCGATGTCGCGGGCCTGCGGCAACAACTCCTGGAGGGCGCTCAGTGGGTTGCTGCCGCCCGATGCCACCAGGTCGTAGTCGTCCACCAGGATGTAGAGATCCGGACCCTTCCACCAGCTCCGATCACGCAGCTGGGCGGTGGTCACGTCCGGGCCGGGCAGCCGGTTGGACAGCGCGCTGCGGATCGACCCCAGCCCCTGGGCGAACGCCTGGTTCGACGGGGCGTAGTCGAGCAGGTGATCACCCTCCACCGCCCCCAGCAGGCCACGCCGGTAGTCGGCGATCACCAGCCGGGCCTGCGCCGGCGTGTACCGCTCGGTGATCCCCCGGGCGATCAGGCGCAGCAGGTTGGTCTTGCCGCACTCCGCGTCGCCGAAGACCGTCAGGTGCGGCTCGTTGGCCAGGTCCAGGTAGACCGGCGCGAGTGCCGACTCGTTGACACCGATCGGGAGACCGGGCGCCGAGCGGTCGATGATCCGGGCCAGCTCCGTCACCGGCAGCCGGCGCGGCAGCAACCGAACCTTCGGCGCCGGACGCCCCGGCCAGTTCGCCGCCACGTGCCCGGCCAGGGACAGCGAGGCCTCGCCCAGATCATCGATGTCGCGACGGCCGTCGATCCGCGAGATCGCGGTGAGGAAATGCAGCTTGTCCCGGGTCAGGCCGCGACCGGGCGACTTCTCCGGCACGTTGTTCGCCGCCCGACGGTCGATCTCGGACTCCGACGCGTCACCGAGACGCAACTCCAACTTGGTGCCGAGCAGATCCCGCATGTTGATCCGGATCTCCGCCCACCGCACGGCGGTGAGCACCACGTGCACACCGAAGCCGAGGCCCCGGTTGGCCAACGTGGTGATGGTCTGCTCCAGCTCCTCGTACTCCTGACGCAGGGTGTTCCACCCGTCCACCACCAGGAACACGTCGCCGAACGGGTCGTCGGCGAACTCACCGGCGGCACGGCGACGACGGTAACTCGCCACCGAGTCGATGCCGTGCTGGGCGAAACGACCCTCCCGATCGTCCAGGACGGCGACCACCTCGGCCACCGTCCGGCGGACCGCCTCGACGTCGCGCCGCCCCGCCACCCCGGCCACGTGCGGCAACCGCTCCATGCTGCGCAGCGCGCCCCCACCGAAGTCCAGGCAGAAGAACTGCACCTCCCGCGGCGTGTGCGTGAGCGCCAACGAGGCCAGCAGCGTACGCAGCATCGTGCTCTTGCCACTCAGCGACCGACCGACGATGACCACGTTGCCGCCGGCCCCGGCCAGCTCGACCATCATCGGATCCCGACGCTGCTCGTAAGGGCGGTCCACAACGCCGACAGGCACTGTCAGTCGCCCGCGCCCCGGCCAGGAGGCGGTGCACAACCCGTAGGTCGGGTCCACCGCCAGCGGACCGAGCAGCTCGCCCAGACCCGGCGGGTCGGCCAACGGCGGCAACCAGACCTGGTGCGCCGGGCGGCCCCGACCCTTGAGCTGGTCGATCAGCACGTCGAGCATCGCCACTGCCTTGCCGTCGGCAGGCTGCTCCGCCTCCGGAGCGGTGGTCACCGGCACCTGCGGGACCTGCACCGGCACGAAGTCGAGACCGTAGGGCACGATCCGGCGCTGCACCAGCGCCTGCGAGGCGGAGGCCTGCTGCCCCGGCGCCCGGTACGCCCCGGACACGTACGCGGCCCGGAACCGCAGCATGGTGCTGGTGTCCGTCTTCAGATAGCCGTGGCCCGGCGCGTTCGGCAGCTCGTACGCGTCCGGGACGCCGAGCACGATCCGGCTCTCCACAGCGGAGAAGGTCCGCAGACCGATCCGGTACGACAGGTGCGTGTCGAGGCCCCGCAGCTTGCCCTCCTCGAGGCGCTGGCTGGCCAGCAGCAGGTGCACGCCGAGGGACCGACCCAACCGGCCGATCATCACGAACAGGTCGATGAAGTCCGGCTTGGCGGCGAGCAGTTCGCTGAACTCGTCACAGATGATCAACAAGCTGGGCATCGGCGCCAGCGGCTCACCGGCCGAGCGCGCCTTCTCGTACTCGAAACGGGAGACGTAGTTGCCGGCCGCCCGCAGCAACTCCTGGCGGCGCACCATCTCACCGGCGAGCGCGTCGCGCATCCGGTCGACGAGCGGCAGCTCGTCGGCCAGGTTGGTGATCACCGCGCTGGTGTGCGGCAGCGCCTCCAGCGAGGCGAAGGTAGCGCCGCCCTTGAAGTCCACCAGGACGAAGTTCAGTTCCTCCGACGAGTGGGTCACCGCCAACGCGGCCACCACCGTACGCAGCAGCTCGCTCTTGCCGGAGCCGGTCGCACCGATCACCAGACCGTGCGGGCCCATGCCCTCGTGCGCCGACTCCTTGAAGTCGAGCTCGACCACGTTGCCGTCCGGGCCGACACCGAGCGGGATGCGCAGCCGGTCGCGGTGCCCACGCGGGCGCCAGGTGTTCTGCACGTCCACCGCCGCGGCATCGCCGACGCCGAGCAGGTCCGGCAGCTCGGTGCTGCGGGCCAGCGGCTCGTCGCCGCCGGTCTGCTGCTGGGAGAGCCGGAAGGGGGCGATCTGTCGGGCCAACCCCTCGGCGGCCTCCGCGCTGAGTCGGTCGGGACGACCCAGCGTCGACGACGAGGTGCCCCGGACCAGGTCGAGTGAGCCTCCGTCGTTCACGTCGAGGCAGAGCAGCCAGCGGCCGGCGTCGCGCGGCACCGTCCCGGAAAGGTCGATCACGGTGGCCCCGAGCAGACCCGGGCCGACCAGCTGGCAGGTCGGCGAGATCTCCCCGCCGTCGATCACCACGACCAGGTGCGGGGCGGTGGTCAGCGGCTTGGCCTCCGGCGCGAACCGGGGCCGCCCGGCCAGCTCGGCGGCGAGCGAGGCCTCGGCCTCGGCCAGGCTGGCGAAGACCAGCCGGCGTGCGCCCGCAGCGTCCGTCCGACCGCTGTGGTGGGCGTGTGGCAG
The DNA here is from genome assembly GCF_040608275.1 of Micromonospora sp. NPDC005205. Lineage (NCBI taxonomy): Bacteria > Bacillati > Actinomycetota > Actinomycetes > Micromonosporales > Micromonosporaceae > Micromonospora > Micromonospora sp. NPDC005205. The sequence continues at coordinate 772,590 of NZ_JBEXHV010000001.1, read as the reverse complement.
CCACTTCACCCAGTCCCAGGACGACTGCCGGTCGGGTGCGGCGACCACAGCGATCACCAGGTCGTCCGGTGCGTGGAAGGTGGTCAGCTGCCCCAGCGCCGCCCGGGTCAGGTCGAGCACCGGCTCGCGGTCGCCGCGCAGCACCACCCGACTGAACGCGCGCACCGACAGCGCCGTCGGCAGTTCGGGCACCGTGGAGTGTGCCCGGACGAACCGGCGGAGCGCGATGGCGCTCATCGGCTCCAGGTCCTCCACCGGCTTCGTCTCCGGTGGGACGATCTCCACGGCGAGCCGCTGCGGGCCGAGGGCGATCCGGGTCTCACCGAAGTCGTCCTCGGTGATCCGCCGCTCCCAGAGTCGCCGGGACGCGGCGATCGACCAGAGCGCGTCGGGCTCCGGGTGCCGCCACGCCATCGCGGCCCGCTGCTGCTCGGCGGCACGCCGGGTGCGCTTGCGCATCTGCGCCAGGTAGCGCATGTAGTCACGGCGATCGGCGTTCAGCTCCGCCTTGTCCTTGCCGCCGCTGTTGGCCAACGAGCCGATCGCCATGCCGAGCATCGAGACACCGAACAGACCACCGGCAACGTAGGTCATCATGCCGCCGCCCTTGCCGGCGTAGAGGAACGCCATGGCGCCGACCCCGCAGAACATCGGCAGGATCATGAGCAGCTGCCCCATCCCGCGGGGTGTCGGCTCGGGCAGCTCAGGAGGCGACTCCAGCAGCACCTCGCCGCGCGGCAGGGCCGGCCCCGGCTGACGCGGGAGCCGGCGGAACACCACAGTGCTCACGGCTGTCTCCTCCCCAGAAGCGGCCCTGATGACGTGCGGCCCGCGGAACACCGCCCGCGGGTGGGCATCGTACGTGCCGTCATCGTAGGTAATCTGCCGTGTGCGCGGTGGACCCGGACCGCGGCATCCCAGCCAGCCGATCACAGACGCACACCTGGAGGCCACTGTGGCGACGAAGACGGCGACCGGCGGTCTCAGCCGGATCACCATCGTGGCCCCGCGTACCCGGATGGACCTGGCGCTGCCGTCGGACGTGCCGTTGGCCGACTTGCTTCCCACGCTGCTGCGCTACGCCGGTGAGGACATGGCCGACGAGGGTGCGCGGCACGGCGGCTGGGCACTGTCCCGGTTGGGCGGTGCGCCCCTCGACGGTGGTCGTACCGCGGCGCAGCTCAGCGTCCGGGACGGTGAGGTGCTCTACTTCAACCCCCGGTCCGACGCCGCGCCGGAGATCGTCTTCGACGACGTGGTGGACGCGGTCGCCACCGCGACCAACCAGCGCCCAGGCGCCTGGCAGGTCGGCGCGACCCGATCCTTCGCTGTGGTCTTCGCGGCGGCGGCGCTCGGCGCCGGCGCGCTCGCCGCCCTCTTCGCCGGTCCGCCGCACCTGCCCGGCGCGCTGGCCGCGCTGCTGGTCGCGGTGGCGCTGTTGGTGGGCGCGGCGGTGCTGTCCAGGGCCGCCGGTGACAGCGGCATCGGCGCGGTGCTGGCCCTGGTCGGCCTGGTGCACGCGGCCACCGGTGGCCTGCTGCTGCTGGCCGGTGATCGGGCGCTGAACGACCTGGCCAGTCCGCATGTCCTGCTCGCGGCGACCGCCGCGGTGGTAGCCGGCGCGGTGGCGGTGCTGGCGGTCGGCGACCGGTACCCCCTCTTCTTCGCCGCGATCGGGGTCGCGGCCGCGACCGGCCTGGGCGCCGTGCTCTGCCTGGCCCTCGGCCTCGACGCGGCGGCCTCCGCCGCGGTGGTCGCGGCGGTCGCGTTCGGCGTGGTGCCGGCGCTGCCGATGATGGCCTACCGGCTGGCCCGGCTGCCGGTGCCGTCGATTCCGACCGGTCCGGAGGACCTGAAGACCGACAGCGAGTCGGTGGACGGCCGGCAGGTGCTCCAGCAGAGTGAGCGCGCCGACGCGTTCCTGACCGGTCTGCTGTGGACGGTGTCGCTGCTGGTGCTGGGCGCGCAACTCGTGCTGGCCCTGGACGGGCGCCTGCCCGCGGTGCTGCTCTGCCTGGTGCTGGCCCTGCTGGCACTGCTGCGGGCCCGTCCTCTCCTGGGCCGGGCGCAGCGCACCCCGGTGCTGCTGGCCGGCACCGTGGGTCTGGGCCTGGCCGCCGCGACCACCTTCGCCGGTGGGTCGCTGCCGGTCCGGCTCGGCCTGATCCTGGGCGGTCTGGTGCTCGCCGCGGTGATCAGCCTGATCTACGGTCTGACCGTCGCCGGCAAGCGCATCTCGCCGGTCTGGGGCCGCCTGCTCGACATCGCCGAGATCCTGCTCATCATCTCGCTGGTGCCGCTCGCCTTCTGGGTCTGCGGCCTCTACGGCTGGATCGTCAACCTCCGCCCCTGACCGTGCGCCCCCGCACCGGTCAGCGCGACCGCAGATCGGTGGAGACGCCCAGCGCCGACGCGACCGGAGCGGTGGCGTAGACCCCCGGGCCGTGCTGACCGTCCATCGGCCGGGTGGACGCGCCCACCCGGCCGGCGACGTCGCGAACCACCTTGACCAGGGCCTCGACGTGGTTGTCCATCGCCGCGACCCGCAGCAGCGGTGCCGCCACCCGACCGTCCGACGAGACGGTCACGGCCACCGTGTGCGACGGCGCCGAGGTCGCGGTGATCGCGTCCACCAGCGGACCGAGCGGCGCGTCGAAGCGGCCCCGCAGCGCCATGCAGCGGTGCGTCCAGCCGCCGCCGCGCAACCCGCGCCAACTCTCGGCCGGCGCCTCGGGCACCAGGTCGAGGCCGGCAGCCGAGACGATGGCCGCACGCAGCTCCTCCCGGCCCAGTGGGCGATGTGCCAGCCCCGCCGAGGTCAGCGCCTTGCCGAGCCGGCCGATGCCGGCCGCCACCGTCCGGTGTACGCCGGTCAACCCGCCGCCCCGGCTCACCGCCTCGACCCGGGCGTCCCGGACGGTGAGCCGCACCGCCACCCAGACGGTCCGGTGAGCAGCCGGCGGCGCGCCGGGTGCCGGGTACCAGACCAACGTGTGCGCGACGACCTGGGCCCGGGAGACCGGGGCGCTGAAGTCCGCGAGCACCCGCAGCGCGCGGTCCACGGCGGCGGCGTCGACCGAGCCGACCGCCGCACCGGTGGCGGACTGCAGGGCGACGGCGGCGAACCAGCCCTGGTCGTCGCGCCCGATGCCGAGCCGGGTGCCTCGGTCGGTCAACTCGATGACGCTCAGCTCGGGAGCGAGCGCAGCCAACCTCGGGTCGGTCGCCGTGCCGCTGGCCAGCGCTGCCGACGCCCGGTCACCACGTCGCCGCAGACGCCGGCGCAGCAGCAGGTCCTCGAACCACCAGCGGCCACCCCGACGGGCGAAGGCCGCCAGGACGACCAGCAGCGAAGCGACACCCGCCGCGGCGAGCACCCAGCTGGGTCCGGCCGTGGCGGCCCAGACGCCGACCACGCACAGCTCCAGTACGACGAGCTGCCCGACCAGCACGGGGCCGACCCGTCCACGGCCGGGCTGCTCGGCCGGGGGCGCCGGCCGGGTCGGAACGTCGACAGGGTCCGTGACCGCTCGGACGGGTGGCGCCTGAACCTGCGTCATCGCTGACTGTCCCTCCTGCACGGTACGACTCTGCGCCGGGTCTTCTCCGGTGCCGGCCACGAGCGGTGGTCCCTAGGAACCACAGTCGGCCCCTTATCGTAGGGAAGCCCGCGACGGCACCCCGACCCTGATCGTCGCGGATCCACCCCGCCGGAGGTAAGTCATGCGGACCCGCCGCGATCAGGTGCAGGCGTACCGCTTCGTCACCCGCCGCATCGTCTCCGCCTTGCTGTCGGGCGATCCGGAGACCACCAACCTGCCGATGCGACGGCTCGGCATGGCCGTCTTCGGCAGTGTCCTCACCGCGGCCATCGTGCTGGGCGGGGTCGGGGCCTACGGCCAGTTGACCGGTGGCGCGGCACCGCTGGACGACCAGACCCTGGTCATCGAACGGGAGACCGGCGCGACGTACGTGTTCATCGAGGGCAAGTTGCACCCGACGCTCAACTACACCTCGGCACGCCTCATCGTGAACGATGCGAGTGCCCAGGTGCGGACGATGTCCCAGGCGTCGCTGCGGGACCGGCCCCGCGGCGTCACCGTCGGCATCGTCGGGGCACCGGACGCCCTGCCGGACCGCAAGTCGCTGACCGGCCTGCCCTGGTCGGTCTGCGACGTGCCCGACCCGGTCGACCGGCAGCGCTCCAGCACCCGGCTGGTGATCGACCGGGCGCTGCCCGGCGGCACGCCGCTGGGTGACCGGGCGGTGCTGGTCTCGGTGAACGACCAGCGGTACCTGGTCACCAACAACACCCGACTCCAGCTGCTCGATCCGTCCCGCACGATCACGGCGCTGCGGATGGCCGGCACCGAGCGACTCCAGGTCGGACAGCAGCTGCTCAACGCCGTGCCGGCCGGGCCACCGCTGCGCCGGCCGTCACTGCCCGGCGAGGGTCAACCCAGCAGTCGCACTGTGGCAGGGCAGACGTACGACGTCGGTTCGGTGTTCAAGGCCGCCGGGCGGCACTACGTGCTGACCCGGGACGCTCTCGTCTCGATCAGTGAGATCACCGCTCTGCTGCTCGTCAGCAACGGCGGTCGGATCACCGACATCACCCCGAACCAGGCCAGCGAGGCGTTCGAGGAGCGGCGGATCGAGGAGGAGGGGGTGCCGGCGACGATGCCCGCCCTCTACCCGGCCCAGCCCGGTCAGACCACGCTGTGCGCTACGTACCGCAAGGGCAGCGCGGGCGGCCCGCCGACCACCACCCTGGAGGTCTTCGACCGGGTGCCGACCGAGTTGACCGACAGCGATCCGGGCCTGGTGCCGGTGCGCCAGACCAGGCGCGACGCCGTACGCACCGCTGAGGCGGTGCTGCTGCCCGGCGGCAAGGGTGTCATCGCGCAGGCCTCGCCCGGTGCCGGGACCAGCGGTTCCGGTGCCGCCGGGTCGACGATCTACCTGATCAGCCCGCAGGGCATCCGGTATCCGCTCGCTTCGGCGGAGACCCTCGACGTGCTCGGTTACGGCGGGATCACCCCACTGGCGGTGCCCGGCTCCCTGCTCGCACTGATCCCGACCGGGCCGACGCTGGACCGCGAGGACGCGTTCGCCGTCTTCGCTGCCGACGGGCCGGCACCGACCGCACCGCCGTCGACCGCGCCGAGGTCGGGCTCGCCGTCAGCGGCACCGCCGTCGGGCACGCCGTCCGCCGCGCAACCGTCGGGGTCGACATCGTCGAGTCCGGCCAGTGGCACCCCGTCGAGCGGTGGGACCGGCGGGGGGTCCACGGAATCGACCGACGCCGACGGCTGAGCAGCTTCGACGGGTCGCCCGGAGTCGCACTGGTGGACTAACCTGGATGCCGCTGACGGTTGTCAACCAGAACGACGGGGATGTTGCCATGGCCGGGCGTACGGAAGTCGACCTGTTGTCCCTTGAGGACTTCCACGAGCACCTGGCGTCGCGGTTGAGCCAGGCCGAGTCGGTGCTGCGCAAGCTCAACACCGAGATGCAGTGCCGTCCTCCGGCTCTGGGCTCGTTCTTCGACGCCACCGACAAGGCGCGTCGCTACAGCGAGGTCCACCAGTCCTATGTCGACCAGGCCGAACGGATCCGGCAGGCGGTGCTGGCGGCACAGCAGGCGACGAGCACGATCCTGAACAACTACCGCACCGCCGAGGCGCGTAACGCGGCAAACGCCGACGATGTCACCGCCGCGCTGACCCCGGTCGACCGGGCGTTGCAGCCGAAGGAGGACGGGCGTGTCTGACTACACCCAGCGCTACCAGGGCAACAGTCACCAGCAGCTGTACGACGGCCTGATGGCGGGCAAGCCGGAGCAGATCGAGGGCGTGGCCACCCAGTGGGCCGAGCTCAAGGGCATCCTCGACGGTCTCGGCCGGGAGCTGAGCGGCGACCTCGACAAGCTCGCCAACACCTGGACGGGTTCGGCGGGTCAGGAGTTCCACCGGCGACTCAGCTTCATCGTCGCCCACACTGACGCGTTGGGCGAAGGGATGGCCGGCATCAGGCAGGGGTTGACCATGATGGCCGACCATCTGCGCGACGCCCACAAGCAGGCTGAGAGCCCGGAGGAGACCGACGACAACGACAAGGCGATCGGCGGTGCGATCAAGGGTGGCGCGGTCTTCGGTCTGACCGGTCTGATCGTCGGAGGCATCGCGGGTCACCAGCAGGACAAGGCAGAGCAGGAGAAGGCCCACCAGCGGATGGTGAACCTGGTGGCCGGCCTGGCCAACAGTTACGAGATCTCCGCCTACGACCGGGTGGTCGAACCGCCCCCACCGGACCCGGACACGCCGACCACCGCCCGGAAGGACCCGACGACGCCACAGAGCGTCTCGGCGATCGCCCGGGTGAGCGGCGGCCCCCACACCGGCGCCGACACCGGGCGCAAGGGTGACGCCACCATCTCGACGCCCGACCATGTCGCCCAACTGCCGGGCGACGGTTCGACGCCGGGCGAGGTCGGCGCGGTCACCGGCGGCGGGGCGGCTGTCGTCACCGTTCCGACCGGCGCTGGCAGCGACCTCGCTGGCGGCGGCACATCCCTCGCCGGAGCCGACCCGCTTCTCGGCGGCGCGCTGCTCGGCGGGGGTGCCGCCGGGCTGGTCGGGCTGTCCGGGCCGGCCGGCGCGCCCACCGCGGCGAGCACCGGCCCCGGCCTGCTCTACGGGGCGCAGGGCGGGGCACCGGCCGGCGGGGTGTTGCGCAGCGGCGCGCTCGCCGGCTCGGGCAGCGCGGCCCCCACCTCGGCTCGACCGACCGGCGGTGGCGCGCCCCCGGCGGAGACCCGTGCCGCCAACGGGGTCGGGCGCAGCATCGACGGCCAGCGTGGTGGGAGCGGCGGCCGTCCGGCCATGACCGGTGGCAACGCCCGGCCGGGGTCCGGCGGCGGTCGTCCCGGTGTGCTCGGCGGGCAGGGGCGTGCGCAGGACGACGACTCCGACGAGCGGCTGACCTGGCTGACCGAGGACGAGATGGTGTGGCAGGGCGACGAGAGGCCTGCGCCCCCGGTGCTCGGCACCGGCGACTGACCACGGCCCACCGATTCACGGTGCCCCCGATCGGACCCGATCCGGTCGGGGGCGTTGCCGTTCCTGGGCCCTGATCGGCGGCGTCCACAGTGCGCATGGTGGTGGCGGTCACGCCCGCGCCGTCCATCGCCGTGCTGCGGTTGGCCGGAACTGGCGATAGGTTGGTCGGGTGCCTTCCGTAGCGTCCGTCCGCCCAGCCAGGTGGGCTGCGCTGCGGTCACTGCGGGAACTGACCCGCCTGGCGGTCACCGCACTGGTCCTCGCGGTCGGCCTCGGTGCCGCTCTCGCCGCGACCCCACCGCCCACCCCCACGCAGCTGCGGCCCAGCGCCGTGAGCAGCCGGGTGGCGAGTGTCAGCCCCGACGCCGGCCCGGCCGACGAGCGAGCCGACCAGGCCGCTGAAGCCCCGCCGGCTGGCACGCTCGACACCGCCACGGCGACCGGTCCGGTCGCGGCTAGCCCGGTGCACGTCCCGGCCGCCGATCCCGGCCGTGGCTCCCCCGCGCGACGCGGCCCACCCGCCGCCCGCTGAGCCAGGCCCGGCGATCCCCGGGGCCCGATCCCGGCTGATCCTCCCGCACGGCACCTGAGTTCGCCGTCCACGGATCATCCCGCCACCGTGCCGACCGGTGCTGCCGCGCCTTCCCGCCGCCCGTCGATACCCGCCTTCGACCGCGAGGTGCTGTTACATGCAAACCATCCTCTCCGCCGTCCTGCCCGACCTCTCCCGGGCCGCCGTCATCTGGCTGAGCCTGCTCGGGGTGGTAGCCGTCGTTGTCTCCGCTCTCCTGCTGCGACCCGGCCGGCTCCGCTTCGACCCGGGTTCCCGGATCCGGCGCGCCGCAATGCCGAGCCAACTTGAGCAGGCCCAGGAGGAGCGGGAGCAGAGCCGTTACGCGCAGGAGGTCGCGGTGGCCGCCGAGCGGGCGACCACCACCGTGCAGCGCCGCCGGGCGGAGTGGGTGGCCGCGCAGGAGGCGGTCGAAGCGGCCTGGTTGACGTACGAGGCGGCCGAGGCTGGCGTACGGCGGTTGGACGCGGCGGCCGCCATGCCGCTGCCGCACACCGCGCGGACCCCCGCCGAGTACGCGGACCGCGAGCGCTACCTGCACCGGGCGGCGCTGGATGCGTACTGGCGGCGGGACCTGTCGGTGGAGCAGCTCAGCGACGTCTTCGCGCACCGCGACGGCTGGGACCCGCGACTGCACCCGGTCGAGCAGGAGCTGGTGCTCCAGCGGGCGATCCGGGACAACCTGGCGGCCCGGCACGCCGCGGCCCGCGAGCGGGAGCAGAGCGCGTGGCGGGCGGCGGAGTTGGCGGTTGCCGCGGCTCGCAGTCTGCGCGAGGAGGCGCACGCCGCGAGCGGGCGACGGGTCGCCGAGTCCGCGTCGGTGCTGCCGCTGAGCGAGGTTGCCCGGCCGGTGGGCGCGCAGCCCCGGGAGAACGTCGAGCAGACCCGGGAGAACAAGGTGACCGCTCGCGGCCGTGCGACGGTGCCCGCGTTCTGAGCCGCGCGGGCTCGGGTGGGTTAGCGTGACGGCATGTCCCGACAGGCGTGGGTCCTCGTGGTGATCGCCAGCATCCTGGCGCTCGCCACACTGGTCGGTGCCGTGGTGCTGGCGGTGCGGGTGGTGCGTACCCGGCGGATGCTGACCGGGCTGGGCGCCGGCGGCAAGGTCGCCTTCTACGGGGCGCTGATCTACACGATCTTCCCGGTCGACGTGCTGCCGGACCCGATCTACCTGGATGACATGGGGGTCCTGGCCGCCGCGCTGATCTACCTGACCCGGCTGGTGCACCAACGTCGGGCGGCAGGTCGCCAGCTGCCCGGTCAGCCGGACGCCCCGCCGGATCGGGGCCAGGTGCGCCGCCGCGTGCCATGATCGGGGTCGGTTCGGCGGACAGGGGACGGGCATGGCGGGCGATCATCGGTTGGACGTGCACGATGAGCGGGTTGTCGCCTTCTGCGCCGAACGACACCTGGCGACGCTGACCACCCTGCGGGCGGACGGCACCCCGCACGTCGTACCGGTCGGGGTGACGCTCGACCCGGCGGCCGGCCTGGCCCGGGTCATCACCTCCGGCGCCTCCCGCAAAGCCCGTCAGGTGGCGGCTGCCGGCGAGGCTGGCGCGGCGGTGGCCGTCTGCCACGTGGATGGCCGCCGCTGGTTGACCATCGAGGGCCGCGCGGTGCTGCGGTCGGATCCGGCCGCGGTGGCGGAGGCCGAGCGGCGGTACGCCGAGCGGTATCGGACACCACGCCCGAATCCGGAGCGGGTGGTCATCGAGATCACCGTGACCAGGTTGTTGGGCAGCCTCTGAGCTGACCGTCTGTCCCCGATGACCGGTTCGGGTCGGGCAGGGACGCCGTGCGGGCCCGGTGCCCTCAGCCGGCGGAATTCTCCGTGGAGCAGAGCCGTTACGCCCTCGGTACGCCCAGGGCCGAGACCACAGGTGGTCGGCCCCCGTGTTGCGCCGAGCGCCATTCCCGGTGCTGCCGCCCTCCGCTTGTCGGAGCCGACAACCCCCGAACGGAGACTCGACCATGAACCCGATCGTCCAGAAGAGCGGCCTGTCCGTCGTCGGCCTGCTCGTCGCCGGCGGCTGCGCCCTCGGCCCGGCGGTGGCCGCGCAGGCCGCGCCGGCACCCGCCGCTCCGGCTTCGCCGAGCCAGACCGACAGGCACGCCGAGCGGGTCCTCGGCGTCGACTACCAGGCCCAGCCGAACTTCTACTACTGCGGCCCGGCCGCGACCAGGATCGCGTTGTCCGCCCAGGGCAAGGCGCTCTCCCAGGACGAGGTGGCCCGGCTGCTGGGCACCACCGAGGCGGGCACCCCCTCGGCCCTGGACACCACCCGGGTGCTCAACGAACTGACCGGCGGCAAGTACCGGACCACCGAGATCCGTGATTCGGTGGCCCGCCCCGACCAGGTCGAGCAGCTGCGCCGTGACGTGCTGGCCGCGGTCGACGCCGGCCGCCCGGTGGTGGCCAACATCAAGGGCACGACAGTGGACACCGACGGCAACCCGCACTCGTACGAGGGTGGCCACTACCTGACCCTCGTCGGCTACCGCGACGGTGGTGACACGATCCGGGTCGCCGACCCGGCCGACCCGGCGTTGGGCGAGTACTGGATGAGCCTGCCGAAGGTCGCCAACTGGATCGCCGAGCGCGGCTACTCCTCCTGATCCGGACGCTTCACCGGGCCGGCCTCTCCCGTGCGGGGAGGCCGGCCCGACCGTTGTCACGGCGGTTGGCGAGGTGCGCGCGTCGGCGGGCTCGGGCGGCTCGCGTCGGTGGGGCCCTGTGCAGTTGTCGGTGGAGTGGCGGGTGGATCTCCGCCTCGCCGGCTCCGGCCGCGCGGCGCACGATCCGGTTGGCGTCCTCCGGTTCGGAACCCGCTGCCCGGAGCAGGTCGCTGGCTGCGGTACGCAGCCCGGTGACGAGGGATTCGCCGAACGACTTGACCCCGGTCGCCGATGCCCGCCCGGCCAACTCGGCGCACTGCTCGACCAGTCGACGGGTGCGCTGGGTGTCGTCGCCGACCTTGCACTCCGCACGCATCTCCGCCACCGCCTGACCCAGTCGGGCCATCGCGTCCGGCAGCTCCGGTGGGATCGGCTCGTCGTACTGCAACGCGGTGGTCGACCAGCGGGCCATGGCGCGAGTGTCCAGCAGTAACCGCTCCAGGTGGCCCGCGCTGCGGGCGTAACGGTGGTACTGCTGCCGGCGGTGCCAGCGCACCGGGGCGATCGTCACCACCTCCTCGGCGCCGCTGAGCGCATCGTGCAACCGGCCCAGGTCGTCCTCGGTGCTGCGAAGCCGGTCGAGAACGCCCATGGTCCGGGCGACGTCGCGCTCGCGCATCGCCTGCGCCAGCTCGTCGAGTTGCTCGCAGAGGATCGCGAAGATCGGTGCCGCGGCCCGGTCCAGCACCCGCATCGGATTGATCGGCAACAACAGCGCGACCACCACCAGGCCGACCGCCCCACCGACGAGCGCGTCGAAGATGCGGGGCACCTCCAGGCCACGTTGCATCGGGGCCAGCGTGGCGATCAGCACGGCGGTACCGCCGGCCTGGCCGACGAGCGGACCACCCTTGCCGGCCACCAGCAACGCGCTGGCGATGGCCAACGCGACCACCACGCCGGTCTGCCACGGTCCCGAGCCGAGCAGGAATCGCAGCGTGTCGCCGATGATGATGCCCAGGGCCACGCCGCCCAACAGCTCGAAGGTCCGGCGGGCCCGCTGCCCGATGGCGGTGGCGATCGTACCGACGGCGGCGGCGGGGGCGAAGACGTGCGATCCCTGGCCGAGCAGATTCTTGGCGAGCAGGGCGGCGATGGCCGCGGCCAGCCCGGCCTGGATGGAGATCACCAGAGTGACCTCCCACTGCCGGGCCCGGATCCGGCCGGCCTGCCCGCCACGGTGCCGCACCCGCCGGACCGTCCGCTCGGCGGTCTCATCGAACCGCGACTGATCGCGGTCGGCGGGTGGGCGTTCGTCGGCCATGGCGGCGGTTACCCCGGCGGCGGCACAGCAATCGTGGCGGCCGGGCACCACAGCCCCCGCAGGTACCAAAAACAACGTCGTACGCATCGTCAACCGTGGGTTTGTGCAGCCCCGTGGGGGTACCAGAGCCACACACCTCCCACCGATCCGCAACCGGTAAGGGGCCGTGACAATGACCAATCCACCGAACACCGACGACCACGACGCCGTCGACATCCTGGTCTCCGATCATCGTGCGATCGAGGCGGTCCTCGTCGAGTTGGCGACCCGGCAGGGCACCGCCGAGCACCGCCGCCACCTCGCCGACGTGGTGATCGCCGAACTCGTCCGCCACTCGGTGGCCGAGGAGGCGTACGTGTATCCGATCGCCCGAAAGGTGCTGCCCGACGGCAACGAGATCGCCGATCGGGAGATCGCGGAGCACGCCGACGCCGAGCGGACCATGAAGGAGCTGGAGTCAGCCGACCCGTCCGACCCCCGCTTCGACGAACTGCTCGCCCACCTGACCAGCACCGTCCGACACCACGTGGCGGAAGAGGAGAAGGAGCTCTTTCCGCGGCTGCGCGCGGCGACGGCCCGGGAGGAGCTGGTCGAGATCGCCGCCCGGGTGACGGTGATCAAGGAGATCGGGCCGACCCGGCCGCACCCGGGAAGCCCGGAGCACCCACCGGCGAACAAGCTGCTCGCCCCCGGCATCGGCCTGGTCGACCGGTTGCGCGACGCGTTGAGCGGCCGGCCGACCACGATGGACGAGTTACGCGACAAGCGCTGATCCGCATCGTCCGGACCCGGCACTCCCGGGTCGCCGAGGCTCGGCGGCCCGGGAGAAGCGCGGCGGGTCAGCGGACCTGATCGCCCTCGCCGGTGCGCGCCTGGGCCTGGTCGACGCCCTTGTCGATCTGATCGCCGTACTTGCCGCCGGTGCGCTTGTCGGCCATGTCGCCGGCCTTCTCCGCACCCTGGTCGACCTGCTTGTCATGCTTGTCCGCGAAGTCCTTGGCCTTGTCCATGAAGTCACCCATGGCGTTCCTCCTCAGTCTGGTCCGTCCCCTTCGCGTTCCCTCGGCCGGACCACCCAAACGCCGCCGCTCCGGACGTGATTGGCGAACACCCACCGGCGTCACTCCGGCCGACGTACGATCCGCGCGGGCAACGGCCAGCGATTCGGGTGTCGGGGCACGACCGACCGGGTACCGACCTCGTCGACATCGAGGAGGACCGACATGGCCGCAGAGGTACCCGGACCGACAGGCGGCCCCGGGCCGCGCCAGACCTGGGCGGCGCTGCCGTGGCTGGTCCGGACCGCTGTGTTGTGGAGCGCCTGCCTGGTGGTGATCGCCGCAGGGCTGTACCTGCTCGGCCGGATCGCCGTCCTGTTGGCGCCGCTGGCCATCGCGCTGGCCGCCACCATCTTCCTCACCGCGCTGCTGGATCCGGTCCTGCTGCTGCTGCGCCGGTTGCGCCTGCCGACGGCGCTGGCCGCGCTCTGCACCGTACTGCTGCTGCTCGGCATCCTGGTCGGCGTCGGCGCTCTGGTGTGGAACCTGACCGCCAGCCAGTTCGATCAGCTCAGCCAGGAGTTGACGCAGGGGGTCGAACGCAGCCGGGACTTCGTGACGTCCACCCTTCCGGTCAGCGAGGCACAGCTGGACCGGCTGGTCGACCAGGCCCGGGAAGGGCTCAGCGGCAGCTCACCCGACCCGGTGGCCGGCGCCCGGACCGCCACCGAGGTGTTCGGCTCCGCGCTGCTGGCTCTGGTGCTGCTCTTCTTCCTGCTCAAGGACGGCCGGTCCATGTGGCACTGGGTGCTGTCCCGGGCGTCCGGCCCGAACCAACCAGTGCTGGCCGAGGCCGGCCGTAACGGTTGGCAGACGTTGGGCGCGTACAGCCGGGGAACCATGTTCATCGCCGCTATCGACGCGCTGGGCATCGGGCTGGCTCTCGTGGTGCTGCGGGTGCCACTAGCCCTGCCGCTGGCGTTGATCACGTTCCTCGGCGGGTTCGTGCCGATCATCGGGGCGACGGTGGCCGGCGCGGTGGCGGTGCTGGTGGCGCTGGCAGCCAACGGGCCGACCACAGCGCTGCTCACCCTCGCGGCGGTGATCGCCGTGCAGCAGATCGAGGGCAACCTGCTGGAGCCGCTGGTCATGAAGCGGCAGGTCCGACTGCATCCGGCGGTGATCCTGGTGGCGGTCACCGCTGGCACGCTGATCGCGGGTATTGCTGGGGCGTTCGTCAGCGTCCCGATCACCGCCGTCCTCTGGCGCGTCATCGACACCGTCCAACAGCGCCGCTCGGCCTCGGCTCTCCTGCCCTCGGAGTGATCATCATCGACCGAGGTGCGTGGTGAACCAGGTGCCAGCCTGATCGGCGACCTGCTCAAGGGTGCCGGGCTCCTCGAAGAGATGGGTGGCGCCGGGGATCACCCGCAACTCGCCGACCTCCCCCAACTCGGCCAGCGCCCGCTCGTTGAGCGTGATCACCTCTTCGTCGAGCCCGCCGACCAGGAGCAACGTCGGGGTACGCACCTGGGCCAGCGCGTTCCCGGCCAGGTCCGGCCGACCACCCCTGCTGACCACTGCGGCCACCCGATCGGCGCGGGACGACGCCGCGACCAGGGCAGCGGCAGCACCCGTGCTGGCCCCGAACAGGCCGATCGGCGCATCGCCGGCAGGACGCTCGACGGCCAGCCAGTCGACGATCCCGGCCAGCCGGCTGGCCAGCAGCCCGATGTCGAAGCGCAGTTCGGCTGTTCGCGCGTCCACCTCGTCCTCGGCCGGAGTGAGCAGGTCCGCCAGCACCGTCCCGAGCCCACTGTCGTTCAGCGTCCGGGCCACCGCCACGTTGCGCGGGCTGTGCCGGGAACTGCCGCTGCCATGCGCGAACAGCACCACGCCGACAGGCTGGGCGGGCAGCGTCAGGTCGGCGGGGAGTTGAGCGTCCCCGACCGGGATGGTCACGCTGCGCTGCTCGTCCATGCCCCACCTCCGCGTACTCGCCGGTGGCCCGGTTACCCCGCCAGCCGCCGGGCACGCACGCCGCGACGGCGTTCACCCGAGGCCGTGCGCCCGCTGCCGGGCCGCGTTTGTCGGCTGGGGCGCCGGGTACGCGACGAGCGACCGCAGACCGTGTCGGCGCAGCCGCGCCCCGACGGATCGCGAGGATCGCCATGGCCAAGCAGCAGATTTCCCGGCAGCAGCAGCTGACCGAGCGAGCCCAGCGTGAACAGGACGCCGAGCGCAACCAGGACGTCGGGGACCAGGATTTCGGCGACCAGGCCGCTTCGGCCCGGCTGCCCGACGACCCGAAGGCGGCGGCGCCCCGGGACGCGATCGGGCGTCCGTCCACCGGCGAGCCGGTCTGATCCACCTCGACCGGCGAGCCGGTCTGATCAACCTGGGCCGGCAATCCGGTCTGATCAACAGCGCGGGCGGGGCGGGAAGACTCCCGCCCCGCCCGTCACTGTTCGCGTTCGGGCAACCGCAGCAGCGGGGACCGGCCCGGTGGCTGCTCGGGCGGCGGGCCGGACGGCTCGGCCGGCGGCACCGGTACCGTCACCGGCTCGTCGCAGGTCACCCGCAGTACCTGGTCATGGTGGCGCAGCTCCACCACGTCGTCCGGGCCGCCGTGTCGCAGCGAGTACGTCGTCTGGTGCGGCCGGACATCCACCCGCAGCGACAGCCCCCGCCACTGGAGTGAGAACTCCAACCGGCTGAGTCGGCTGGACAGCCGGGGGGCGAAGGACAGCTCGCCGTCGTGGTCGCGTAGACCGCCCAACCCGCTGACCAGGGCGAGCCACGCGCCGGCCAACGACGCCATGTGGACGCCGTCGCGGGTGTTCTCGTTGAGGTCGTGCAGGTCCATCAACGCGGCCTCACGCAGGTAGGTGTGCGCGAGTTCGGGGTGGCCCACCTCGGCGGCGAGCACCGACTGGGTGCACGCCGACAACGACGAGTCGCGTACGGTGCGGCGCTCGTAGTAGAGGAAGTTGCGCACCTTCTCCTCGGGTGTGAAGGCGTCGCCCCGCCAGTGCATGGCGAGGACCAGGTCGGCCTGCTTCACCACCTGCTTGCGGTACAGCTCGAAGTACGGGTAGTGCAGCAGCAACGGGTACTTCTCCGCCGGTGTGTGCGTGAAGTCCCATTCCTGGAGTCGGGTGAAGCCCTCGACCTGCTGGTGGACCTCGAGCTCATCGTCGTACGGGACGTGCATGGAGGTGGCGGCGTCCCGCCAGCTCGCGGCCTCCTCGTCGGTGACCCCGAGGTGGAACGCCTCGTCCCGGTGGCGCATGACCACGTCGGCGGCGGCGAGCAGGTTCCGCTGCGCCATCAGGTTGGTGTAGACGTTGTCGTTCTTCACTGCGGTGTACTCGTCCGGGCCGGTGACACCGTCGATGTGGAACTGCCCGTGCCGGTCGTGGTGACCGATCGAGCGCCACAGCCGGGCGGTCTCCACCAGCAGCTCCAGCCCGATCTCCCGTTCCAGCTGGGTGTCCCCGGTGACCATCACGTAGCGGCGCACGGCGTCGGCGATGTCGGCGGCGATGTGGAAGGCTGCCGTTCCGGCCGGCCAGTACCCGGATGATTCCGGGCCGCCGATGGTGCGCCAGGGGAAGGCGGCGCCCTTGAGGTTGAGCGTCTCGGCGCGTTCGCGCGCCGATTCCAGCGTGCTGTGTCGCCACTGCAACGCGCTGCGCACCGCGCTCGGCTGGGTGTACGTGAGCACCGGAAGGACGAACATCTCGGTGTCCCAGAAGGCGTGTCCGTCGTAACCGGGGCCGGTCAGCCCCTTCGCCGAGATCGGCCGCTGCTCGGCCCGCGCGCCGGCCTGCAACACGTGGAAGAGCCCGAAGCGGACCGCCTGCTGCACCTCCGGGTCGCCCTCGACCAGCACGTCGGAGGCGTCCCAGAACGCGTCGAGGTAGTTGCGCTGCTCCCGGTGCAGCCCGTCCCATCCGTCGAGTCGGGCGCCGGCGAGTGCCGCGCCGACCTGGTCGCGCAACGCCGGCAGAGAGCGGCGACTCGACCAGCTGTACGTCAGATACTTGATCACCCGCAGCTTCTCGCCGGGCTGGAGCACGCAGGCGATGGTGGTCCGGACCCAGTCCTGGTAACCCTCGGACTCGATGGTGGTGTGGTCCGGGCCGTGCACCTCGTGCTCCATGGCGGCGGCGACCCGTAGACCGGAGACCTTCGTGCGGTGGATCAGCTGGCCGCCGTCGGGGGTGGTCAGCTCCTCCTCGGCCAGGAGAGGCGACTCCAGCACCGCCGCGACCCGGGGGTCCTTGCTCTGCGCGGGCAGCGATTCGTTCGCCACCAACTCGGACTGCACGATCAACCGCAGCGGGCCGTCGACGGCCTCCACCTCGTAGCTGATGGCGGCCACGGACCGCTGGGTGAACGAGACGAGACGGGTGCTGCGGACCTTGACCTCCCGGCCGGCGGGCGAGCGCCAGTGCAGCTCCCGGTGCAGCGTGCCGGCCCGCAGGTCGAGGATCCGCTCGTGGGCGATCAGCTCGCCGTAACGCACATCGAGCGGTTCGTCGTCGACCAGCAGCCGGATCAGTTTGCCGTTGGTGACGTTGACGATGGTCTGCCCGGACTCGGGGAAGCCGTAGCCCGCCTCCGCGTACGGCAGTGGACGCAGCTCGTAGAACGAGTTGAGGTAGGTGCCGGGCAGGCCGTGCGGTTCGCCCTCGTCGAGGTTGCCCCGCAGGCCGACGTGCCCGTTGGAGAGCGCGAAGACCGACTCGGACTGGGCCAGCACGTCCATGTCCAGCCGGGTCTCCCGGACGTGCCACGGCTCGACCGGGTAGGCGCGCTCCCGAATCATCCGGAGCCTCGTTCGGCGGCGAGCGGGTCGGTGGCGGTGCGGTTCGGCGCCGGAGGGTTCGCGCCGTCGAGCAGGTCGGCGAGGTCGGTCACCACGATGTCGGCCCCGTGGGCCAGCAGCTCGTCGGCCTGCCCGACCCGGTCGACGCCGACCACGTAGCCGAAGCCCCCGGCGCGGCCGGCGGCCACACCGGAGAGCGCGTCCTCGAAGACGGCGGCCTGCGTCGGATCGACGCCGAGCAGCCTGGCACCGGCGAGGAACGAGTCGGGGTGTGGTTTGCCGCGCAGCCCCTGCGTGCGGGCGACGATCCCGTCCACCCGCGCCTCCAGCAGCGGCTCCAGCCCGGCGGCGGCCACCACCTCGCCCCCGTTCGCGCTGGCGGTGACCACGGCGCGGCGGAGCCCGGCGGCGCTCGCCGCCTTCAGATACCGCACCGAGCCCGGGTAGACCTCGACGCCTGCGGTACGCAGACGGTGCAGCAGCAGGACGTTCTTGCGGTTGCCCAGGCCGTTGACGGTCTCCGCCTCCGGCGGGTCGTCAGGGCTGCCCTCGGGCAACACGATCCCTCGGGAGGCGAGGAACGACCGCACGCCGTCGGCCCGGGGGCGGCCGTCGACGTAGCGGTTGTAGTCCGGGCCCGGGTCGAACGGTTGGAACGGTTCACCGGAGGTCGCTGCGCGCTGACTGAGGAACTCGTCGAACGTCTGCGTCCAGGCGGCGTTGTGTACGCGGGCGGTCTGCGTCAGCACACCGTCCAGGTCGAAGAGACAGGCGGTCACGTGAGCAGGTAGGCCCAGCACGGTACGAATCTATCCACCCTGCTGGGCACGCAAACCCGTTTCGGCCGCCCTGAGGTGTTTCAGTTCGGTCGCAGCGTCCAGATCACTGTCATCTCCGAGGTCGGCTTGCCGTCCTCGGTGGTGATCTGGACCGTGACGGGGAATTCCGGTCGTCGACCGGCGGCCAACTCCTCGGTCACCTCGGCCGCCGGCCGGCCGAGTCGCGCGGTGGCCAGCACCGGACCCATGGCGAGTTTCCGGTAGGCGATCTCGGCCCGGACGGCCAGTGGCACGGCCTGGTCGAGCAGTCGCCCGAAGGCAGCCAGCACGACCGCGCCGGAGGCCGTCTCGCCGAGGGTGAACATGGCGCCGGCGTGCGGCCCGCCGATGTGGTTGTGGGTGGCCGCCGAGTCGGGCAGCCGGACGACTGCCCGCACGCCGCCCTCCGCCTCGGGTGCCACCTCGACGAACTCGATACCGAGCGTGCGAGCGAACGGCACCGCTTCCAGCATGCCGGCCGCCACCTGGCGGGAGTCGATAGTCATGGCCTGACGTTACTCACCGGTAACCAGGCCGGCAACCAGCGACTTCGCCGCCATGGCACGGTCAGACGTCGTCAGCGCCAACCCACGTCGATCCGGTCGCCACGCTCGTCGAAGAAGTGCAGCGCGTCCATCCGTACCGAGACGGCGAGCGGGTGACCGGCGCTGACCGCCGGGTACGGCGCCAGCCGCACCGCCAGCTCCGCCGGGCGGCGGTGGTGCCGGCCCGGATCGGGCAGCACGCTGGTCTGGACGCCACTGGCCGGAGCCTCCTGCGCGTCCACCGGCTTGCCGGTGAGCCGCTGCATCACCGAGCCGAAGCGGCGTAGGCCGCGTTGGCCGACCGGCGGCGGGTCGAGCGGAGCACCCATCTCGTCGACCACGATCGCGGTCGCGCCGATGTCGAGGAACGCCAGCGACTCGTGCCCGTGGTGCTCCAGGTAGCGGATCCGCCCGCGCAGCACGTCGCCTGGGCTGTCCGGTGCGACCGGGGTGAGCGCCTCGGCCCGCATGCCGACCACGATCCGCTCACCGTGGTAGTGCGCCACCGCCCGACTGCGGATGTCGTTCCAGGGCAGGTAGAGCGACTGGTCACCGAGGTTGAGCGTGACGTACCGGTCGAGATGGACGTAGACCGACGCCTCCAGCAGGTTCATCCGTGGGCTGCCCAGGAACGCCGCGACGTAGAGCGTCGCCGGCCGGCCGTACACCTGGGTCGGTGTGCCCACGTCCTGAAGCACGCCGCGACGCATGATCGCCACCCGGTCGGCCATGGTGAGCGCCTCGGCCTGGTCGTGCGTGACGTAGACAGTGGTGACGCCCAGCTCGCGGGTCAGGCCGGAGATCTCCGCGCGCAACTCGGCGCGCAGGCCGCTGTCCAGGTTGGACAGCGGCTCGTCCATCAGGAACAGGCCGGGCCGGCGGACGATCGCGCGGCCCATCGCCACCCGCTGCCGCTGCCCGCCGGAGAGCTGACCCGGCTTGCGGGCCAGCACGTCACCGATGCCCAGCGCGCTCGCCACGTCGCTGACCCGCTCGCCCCGCGGCTCCGGCTCGACCCCCGCCAGTCGCAGCGGGAAGGCGATGTTGTCGCCGACCGTCATGTGCGGGTAGAGGGCGAAGTCCTGGAAGACCATGGCGATCCGGCGGTCGCGTGGGGGGAGGTCGTTCGCCAACTCCCCGTCGAGCATCACCGCACCGGTGGTCGGCTCCTCCAGCCCGGCGATCATTCGCAGCACTGTCGACTTGCCGCACCCGGACGGCCCGAGCAGCACCAGGAATTCGCCGTCGTTCACATCGAGGTTGATGCTGTCGACGGCCAGCGTGCCATCTCGGAAAACCTTGGTCACATCCTTGAGCGTGACGGTGCTCACCGTCTTCCCCCCCAGCGCGCGTTGGCCGAACCCCCCAAGACTGTGACCAGGATCATGGGTTTGTGACATCGGGTAAACGTCTCATGTTCGATCGATGACGCTGCTATTACACGACAGAAACCGCGATCAGCAGCGCGTTGACCGCTCGTCCGGCTCCCCGAGGAACACCCGCCGCACCACGCGCTCCGCCGCCCGCCCGTCGTCCAACGTGCAGAACCGGTCCCGGAAATGCTCGCGGGCCTTGGTCGCCGCGTCCGAGCGCACCCCGTCGGTGCGGAACAGATCGAGCAGATCGGCAAAAGTGGAGGCCACCGCGCCCGGCGGTTCGGCGGTGACGTCGAAGTAGACCCCCCGGGCCAGCCGGTACGCCTCCCAGTCCGGGGTGTAGAGCACGATCGGCCGGTCCAACACCGCATAGTCGAACATGGCCGACGAGTAGTCGGTGACCAGCACATCCGCCACCAGGTACAGATCCTCCACCCGTTGATGGCCGCTGACGTCCCTAACCCGCTCCCAGTCCCTCGGCTGGCCGGGGCGTCGATCACGGTCGTGGAAGTAGTGACTGCGCATCAGTAACCGGCCCGAGTCACCCAGCGCCTGGACGAACCGGTCCGGGTCGAACGGTGGCCGGTAGCCGGGCAGGTGCTCGCGGTGCGTCGGGGCGTACAGGACGACCTGTTCGTCGGGGTCGAGGCCGAACTCCGCGCGGAGTCGGCGCACCTCGTCCGGGCCCGCGGTGACCAGGCGGTCGTTGCGCGGGTACCCCACCTCCAGCGTGGTGTACGTGGCCGGGTACGCCCGGTCCCACATCTGGGTGGAGAAGCTGTTGGCGCTGACGCTGTAGTCCCAGCGGTCCACCCGGCGCAGCAGCCCGGCGAAGTCCATCCGACCCGCGCCGATCGGGTGGCGCTGCTGATCAAGCCCCATCACCTTGACCGGCGTGCCGTGGTGGGTCTGCACGTGCACCTGTTCCGGTCGCTTGCGGACGAAGTCCGGAAAGTTGACGTTGTTGACCAGCCACCGGGCGCGGGCGAGCACCCGGTAGTACGCCGGCGTGCCGGCCACCACGTACTCCACTCCGGCCGGCACGGCCTCCACCCGGTCCCGGCGCACCACCCACACCCCGCGCACCCCCGGCGCCAACCGGCGGGCGACCTCGTAGATGGCCGCCGGGTTGCAGGAGTAGCCCCGGTACCAGTACGCGGCGTACACCGCGAGCGTCGGGTCGACCGGCCGCCGCAACTCGGCCCGGTAGTACTCACGCAGCAGCCCGTCCCGGGTCAGCCGGGCACCGCGCCGGGCGACCGGGCCGACAGTGCGCCGCGCGGTGCGGGCCCGTCGACGGGCGGCGTCACGGGCCCGGCTGGCGGCTCGCAACGCGCTGAAGGTGCGCCACCGGCCGGAGGCGACAAGCTTGTGCTTGATCCCCTCGACCCCGTCCGGCACCGGATAGCCGCCGGGCGGCAGCCAGCGCTCGTAGTCCGCGGTGATCTGCGCGAAGAACGCCTCCCGCAGTTCCGGGGCGATCCGCTGACCGTTGCCGAGCACTGTCAGGTAGTGCCAGATCATCCGTTCGAAGACCGCCGGCCGCAGGGCCTCCGTCGCCGGCCCCCACGCATCCATCAGGTGGAAGACCCGGTGCCACTGCGGGAACACCTCGAAGTGCCGGTCACCCCGGGTCCGGGTGATCGCGCCGGCGCGGCGCTGGCGGTAGTTGACGCAGACCCGGTCGAGTACGCCGATCCGGTGCGCGGCCATCAGCACCGGGTAGCTGAAGGAGACATCCTCGTACCAGCCGGGCGCGAAACGCAACCCCAGGTCGGTGAGGAACTCCCGCCGGACCAGCCGGTTCCACGCGGTGTGCAGCAGGTGCATCGCCTGCGGCCGGTCCCGCAGGCGGAAGGTGCCCGGCCCCGGGGACTCCGGAAACACCTCGGCCATCGCGCTGCGGGTGGCGGTGTTGTTCCAGTGGGTGCGGACGTGGTCGACCAGCAGGACGTCCGGGCGGGTGACCCGCAACCGTTCGGCGACCTCGGTCAGACACTCCGGAGCCAGCCAGTCGTCGCCGTCGAGGAACCACACGTACTCGCCGACGGCCCGGTCCAGCCCGATGTTCCGGGCCGGACCGAGGCCGACGTTCTCCGGCAGCCGGACCGAGTGGACCCGCTGGTCGCGGGCCGCGTACTCGTCGATGATGTCGCCGCTGGCGTCCGGGGAGCAGTCGTCGACGGCGATCACCTCGATGTCGGTCTCCGGCTGACCGAGGATGGAGTCCAGGCACTCCCGCAGGTATCCCTGCACCCGGAAGGCCGGCACCACGAAGCTGATCAGAGTCATCCGGCCGCCCTCCGTCAGCGCGGCGCGGCACCTCCAGCGCCCGCCGGCGCCACCGACGCCCGCGCGCTACGGGCCGGTCGCACGAACCAGGCCAGGACGACGCTCACCACGAAAACCACGAGAAGGTACGCACCGAGTGTAGCCAGTCCGACACCCGCAATACCGGCGATCGCCGCGAGGGCCAGCAGCACCGAACGCCCCTCCCAGCCCAGCGTCGCCGCGTGCAGGGGCGGTGCCGCCTGCCGCTTCTCCAACCGGGCGGTCAGGTCGTAGTGGTGCACGGTGAGCACGAAGACGTACCCGAAGATCAGCCAACCGGGTGCCGCACCGACCACCCCGACCGCGATGGCGAACAGGTACTCGGCGGCCCGCAACGCCGCGGGCACCAGCCAGTCCAGCGGGCCGTTGTGCGCCGCCCCGGCCCCGAGGCCACCGATGAGCAGCACCAGCAGTGCCACCGGCACCGCCCAGCGCAGCCCGTCCGGGGCGTCGCTCAGCAGCGCCGCTACCAGAAGCACCGCCGGGCCGAGCGCGGCGATGACCGCCAGGGTCAGTGGCCCCATCGGGCGGACCACCGGCAGCCAGCGGGCCAACGGGCCGTCATCGCGGTGCAGGGTGGCGTCGACCGTGTCCAGCACCGGCACCCACATCCACCGGGCCCGCAGGGTCCGCAGCGCCCCGGTGTACGCGAACGCCAGCACCCCCCAGACCAGCACGGCGATCAGGCTGACCAGTGGGTTGAACAGCGCCACGGTCAGCGCGATCAGCGCCCACCGCTCACCGATCGGGAAGACCACAGTCCGCTTCAGCCAGTACGACACCGACCCGGTGTCCGCCTGCACCCGGGTCGACGCGGCGTTGAGCCGGTCGCCGATCCCGCCGCTGGCGTTCGTGGCCGTACGCGGGCGGCGGGCCGCCTCGTCGTGCAGCACCCCGTACCAGGTGTCGGTCATGTGCCGGACGGTCTGCAACGTCATCGCGGCGATCGCGAGCGCCCACCCGTTGCCCAGCCCAGCGTGGCTCACACCGAAGCCCAACCCGGCGTAGACCAGGTACTCCTTGGCCCGGTCCGCCATGGTGTCCAGCCAGCCACCCCAGGCGCTGAAGTGCCGGGTGTAGCGGGCCAGTTGGCCGTCCACGCAGTCGAGCACGAAGCCGAGGTAGAGCAGCACCGCGCCACCGACCAGCGCGGGCCGCCCACCGACCCCGAACAGCACCGCCGCGCCAAGCGCGAAGAGCACCGAGATCACCGTCACCCCGGTCGGGGTGAGCCGGAGCCGGGCCGAGAGCCGGACCAGGTACGGCGACCAGGTGCTGACGAAGTAGGTGGAGAAGAAGTCGTCCTTCTCCTTCACCGACAGCCGCAACTCGGCCCGGTCCTCGTCGACAGCGGTCACCGCCGCCTCGGCAGCGGTCAGCCCGGCCGGGTCCTCGACCCGGTGGGCGACGAGCAGGCGTACCCGCTGGGCGAAGACCAGGGTGCCGAGCGCCGTGAGGCCCGCGAAGAGCCGGTCCACGGCGGACCCGGGGCCACCGGCCGCAACCGACCCGCCGGCCCCGACCCCGCCGGCCGCCGGCAGCGGCGCCACGTCTCCGGCCGGGCCGATCGGCGCGGCGACGGGAAGCATCCCGGACGCGGCGGCCCGGGCGGCGGCCGCGAGGGTCGGCAGGTCGTCCACGCCGACCCGCAGCGCGCCGCCGAACACGCCCGTGGCAGCCCCGTCGAGGGCGTCCAACGCGCCGGCGTCGACCACCTGGCCGCGCTCCTCCCGCACGGCGGTCCGACCGGGCACCGGCGGGTCGCCGAGCACCAGCGCCACGGTGGGGCCCACCGGGCTGGTGGCCAGGTGCCGCAGTACGGCGGTGTGCGCGACCAGGTCGGTGCCGGTGATCAGCACCGGGGCGGTCGCGGTGGTGACCAGGTCGGACAACTCGTCGAGGGTGGCGGCGAAGCGCACCTCGTCCGCCCCGGCCAGGCGCAACTGGGCGGCCAACCGGTCGGCCAGTGGCTCACCTGTCGCCGTGGTGAGGCCCGCCGTGGTGAGGCCCGCCGCGGACGTTCCGGCGGCGAGCACGATCGCGAGCGTCACCGCGGAACCGCTGCGTGGTACGCGTCGAGCGCCTCGGCGATGGTGCCGTCGAGCGTCAACCGGCCCGCGTCGAGGTACAACCCCCGACGGCAGAACCGGGTCAGGTCCTTTTCGTTGTGTGACACCAGCACCAGCGTGCGCCCCTCCCCGAGCAGACGATCAATCGTCGCGTAACACTTCTTGCGGAACTCCGCGTCCCCGACCGCGGTCACCTCGTCCATCAGCAGGATCGGGTGCGGCAGGTGCGAGATGATCGCGAAGCCGAGCCGCACCTTCATCCCCGACGAGTAGTGCCGCACCGACGTGTCGATGGCCCGTTCCACCTGCTCACCGGCGAACTCGACGATCTCGTCGAAGTGCCGCTTCAGGTAGCTCGTCGACAGTCCGTGCAGCCCACCGACCAGGTGCAGGTTCTCCCGCCCGGTCAGGTCGTTGGAGAAACCGGCGGACAACTCCAGCAACGGCGCCACCGCGCCGTGCACCCGGATGTCGCCCTCGTCCGGGATGAGCACCCCGGCGATCAGCCGCAGCAGTGTGCTCTTGCCGGTGCCGTTGCGCCCGATCACCCCGACGGTCTCGCCGGGCTGCACTGCGAACGACACGTCCCGCAACGGCCAGAACTGGCCGGGCAGCGCGCCACGGGCGCCCCGGTGGATGAACAACTCCCGCAGGCGGAGCTGACGGCGACGGTTGCGGACGAACCGAATGCCCAGGCCGTCCGCCTCGATGATCGGCGCGGCCACCTCAGAGCTCCTTGAGCACGGCAGGCTCCAACCGGCGGAACGACCACCAACCGGCGGCCAGCACCAGCAGGCTGCCGACGATCGTGGTGGCGAGCAGTCGGGCGTCCGGGAACTCGTCCGGGTACCAGATCGCGTGGTGCAGCTGGAAGATCCCGACCAGCGGGTTCAGCTCGTACACCACCTTCAGCCAGCCGGGCAGCCCGGACTCCCGGACCAGGCTGAGCGGGTAGATGATCGGCGTGGCGTAGAAGAGCACCCGGATGATCAGCCGCATCAGCCGTTCCACGTCGCGCATCAGCACGTTCCACGCGGACAGCAGCAGGGCGAGCCCGGTCAGCAGAACGGCCTGGACGGCCACCGCCAGCGGCAGGGAGAGCAGCGACCAACCCGGGTGGATCCGGCCGTGCACCGCGTAGATCACCGCGATGGCGATCAGGATCGGCAGGCCGGCCGCGTACTCGGCGAACCGGCCGGTGACCCGGCCGATCGGAAACACCTGACGCGGCACGTTCATCGTGGTGATCAGCCGGGACTGGCCGGTCAGCGCGTTCGTCGCCTCACTCAGCGCGGAGCTGGTCCACATCCAGGCGAAGATGCCGGTGATCAGGAACAACGGGTACGACCCGGCCGCCTCACCGAGGTGCCGACCGGTGTCCCGGGAGTAGAGCACCCCGAAGACGAACCAGTAGATGGCGCCCATGCCGAGCGGCTCGATCAACGACCAGAAGTAGCCCAGCACCGACTGCTGGTACTTGACCGCGAGATCCCGCCTGACCAGGATGCGCAGCGAGTTGCGGTGCGACCACAACGCCGCGACGCCAGAGGTCACCGCAGCCTCCCGCCTCCTGAAACGGACGACAGGTTAGCAGTCGGTGAACGATTGCCCCGAATCGACCGGACTCAGCACTCGATCACGTTGACGGCCAAACCGCCACGCGCCGTCTCCTTGTACTTGACCTTCATGTCGGCGCCGGTCTCCCGCATGGTCTTGATGACCTTGTCCAGCGACACCTTGTGCACCCCGTCGCCGCGCAACGCCAACCGGGAGGCCGTGATCGCCTTGATGCTAGCCACCGCGTTCCGCTCGATGCAGGGGATCTGCACCAGGCCACCCACCGGGTCACAGGTCAACCCGAGGTTGTGCTCCATCCCGATCTCGGCCGCGTTCTCCACCTGCTCCGGGGTGCCACCGAGCACCTCGGCCAGCCCCGCCGCCGCCATCGAGCACGCCGAACCGACCTCACCCTGACAGCCCACCTCGGCGCCCGAGATCGAGGCGTTCTCCTTGAACAGCACACCGATCGCGCCCGCCGTCAGCAGGAACCGCACCACACCCTCGTCATCGGCGTCCGGCACGAACCGGGTGTAGTAGTGCAGCACCGCCGGAATGATCCCGGCCGCGCCGTTGGTCGGCGCGGTGACCACCCGGCCACCCGCGGCGTTCTCCTCGTTGACCGCCAGCGCGAACAGGGTCACCCAGTCCATCGCGTGCAGCGGGTCGGCCGACCCGGCCTCCGCCTCCAGGCCACGCCGCAGCTCCGCCGCGCGCCGGCGGACCTTCAACCCCCCAGGGAGTACGCCGTCGCGCTCGCAGCCGTTGCGCACGCACTCCTGCATCACCCGCCAGATCTCCAGCAGACCGGCCCGGATGTCCGCCTCGCTGCGCCAGGAACGCTCGTTGGCGAGCATCACCTCGCTGATCGACAGCCCGGTGCGGGTGGTGACGTCGAGGAGTTGCGCCCCGGTCAGGAAGGGGTACCGCACCACGGTGCTGTCCGGCTTGATCCGGTCCGCCCCGGCAGCCGCCTCGTCCACCACGAACCCGCCACCCACCGAGTAGTAGGTGCGGCTGCGCAGCTCGGTGCCGGCCCGGTCGTACGCCGCGAAGGTCATCCCGTTCGGGTGGTACGGCAACGACCGGCGGCGGTGCAGCGTCAGATCCCGATCCGGGTCGAAGTCGATCTCGTGCGCGTCGAGGATGTTGATCCGCCGCTCGGCCCGGATCCGCTCGACCCGAGGACCGACGGTGTCCGTGTCGACGGTCTCCGGCGACTCGCCGGCCAACCCGAGCAGCACCGCCGGACCACTGCCGTGGCCGTGCCCGGTGGCGCCCAGCGAGCCGAACAGCTCGGCCTGCACCCGCGCCGTGTCGCTGAGCAGCCCGTCGGCCTTCAGCCCTCCGACGAACGTCCGCGCGGCCCGCATCGGCCCCACCGTGTGTGAGCTGGACGGCCCGATACCGACGCTGAAGAGGTCGAAAACACTGATCATGGCTGCGCTTCCTCGCCGTCGTCCCGGCGTACGGGACCCGGCCGGGTCGTGACCGCCGGTCTGGCGGCCCCGCTCGTGACCGTCCGGGGTATGGGGTGCCGGCCTCCCGGGGTGTGGAAGGCCGATCTACCAGCCTACCCGCCCAGCTCACCCGCCACCCGGTCCGGGACGTGAACACCCGACCACCGTCTCCTGCCCCACGCCCCGCCCGCCACGCCCGCCTGGCTGCGGCGGGCGGCTCGGGGAGGCGTCAGCGAGGGGTTGCCCGGGTAAAGCACCTACGGGTCCACGGGTCGCCGCTCCTCCTCGGGACCGAGGGCGAGGTGGCCATCCCTTTCTACCGTGGATTGCAGACGCGGCGCACCGCCGCAGAGTGGGAGTACGACGATGAGTCGCAAACTGGTTCGGCCCCGCGAGGGGCGCATGATGGCTGGTGTCTGCGCCGGTCTCGGGCGGCGGTTCGGCATGTCGGCCGGAATGGTCCGGCTGTTGTTCCTGCTGTCGCTGCTACTGCCCGGCACGCAGGTGATCGTCTACCTGATCCTGTGGGTGCTGATGCCGAACGAGGACCGCTACCTCGCGTCCACCGGACACTGATCCGCCCAACACTGACCCACCCGCCACGGTCACACCCCACCCCGGGCGGCGGATCTTGGGGGAGGACGCGGCGGCGGTAGAGACGGGAGCGCCCGCTCCGACGGAGGTCGGGGCGGGCGCTTCGGCGTACGGAGGGCAGGTCAGGGGGCGATGTAGGTGACAGTGATCTGCTGGTAGCCGAGGGAGCGGAGCAGCCCCTCCAGCATCTTGCGGGTGTTCTCCTCGGCTCGGGCCGAGAGCCCGCTGTCCCGGGCGGCGGCGGTGATCCGGTCCTCGGCGAGCTTGTAGACCTGCTGCTGCCGGTTGGGGTCGTTGCCGACCAGGTCACCGAGTCGGTTGAGCAGACCGCGCTGCTCGGCGAAGACGTAGCTCTTCTCCATGTCGAGGTTGGTCTCACCGAGTTGCGGAGCGGGCAGTTTGATCTCGACGGACTTGCCGTCGGCGGACTGGACGACGGCGCCCTCACCGATCTTCGTGAAGTCGACGTACGCCTCGACACTGCCGGCCCCGACGAACAGGGTGCGCTCGTTGAGCAGGAAGTCCGGAACGTTGCGCCTGTCGTTCTGCGTGTCGACCACGACCTGGAAGTTGCCCTCCGCGGCCACGTAGCGGCTCAGGTCCTGGATCGACTTCAGCAGCGGTGGCTGGCTGCGGTCGGTCTGCTCCTTGGCGAACGGGTTGCGGAACTCCGGCAGAATGCCGGTCGCCTGGATGCCGAGCAGCACGACCACTGCCAGCGCGGCGGCGCCGAGCAGCAGGAGCAGACCACGGGCCGCCCCACCGCCACCACCACCGACGGGGCCATCGCCACCGCTCGTCGGGCCACCGGGATCTCCAGGCCCACCGGGGCCAGCGGGTCCACCGGGACCGGCCGGCTCGCCGGGGCCACCCGGCGTGTCCATGGTCCACCCGGTTGTAGCGGTCGACCGCGCCTTGAGATCGTCACCGGTCGGGTAACCGGGGAACTCTCTCGTGGGCTCGTTGCTGCCAGCGTCGCGGGCCATCACGCTCACCGTCCTCGTCAGACACGTCGTCTGTCAATGACGGTACGGCCCCGATACGACAGTCGCGCGGCGAGCGCCAGGAAGTGACAAACGAGCAGGTCAGGCGAATGCGGAGAGCCCGGTCAGCCGCTGCCCGATGACCAGTTGGTGGATCTCGGAGGTGCCCTCGTAGGTCAGCACGCTCTCCAGGTTGTTGGCGTGCCGCATCACCGGGTACTCGCCGGAGACACCGTTGGCGCCGAGGATGGTGCGGCACTGCCGGGCGATGGCCAGCGCCTCCCGCACGTTGTTCAGCTTGCCCACGCTGACCTGCTCGGGCCGCAGTCGCCGGGCGTCGGCGAGCCGGCCCAGGTGCAGCGCGAGCAGTTGCCCCTTCACCAACTCGACGGCCATGTCGGCGAGCTTCGCCTGGGTGAGTTGGAAGCCGGCCAGTGGGCGACCGAACTGGGTGCGGGTGGTCGCGTACGCCAGTGTGGTGTCGAGGCAGTCGCGGGCCGCGCCCACCGCTCCCCAGACGATGCCGTAGCGGGCCTCGGTGAGGCAGCTCAGCGGTGCCTTGAGCCCGACCGCTTCGGGTAGTTGGGCGTCGGCCGGGAGCCGGACGTCGTCGAGCACGATCTCGCCGGTCACCGACGCGCGCAGCGACATCTTTCGGCGGATCTCCCGGGCCGTGACGCCGGGGGTGTCCATGGGTACGGCGAAACCCCGTACGCCCTCGTCGGTGCGCGCCCAGATCACCGCGACGTCCGCGATCGGGGCGTTGGTGATCCACATCTTCCCGCCGGTGAGAACCCAGTCGTCGCCGTCGCGGCGGGCCCGGGTGGCCATCGAGGCGGGGTCGGAGCCGTGATCCGGCTCGGTCAGGCCGAAGCAGCCGATCGCCTCACCGGTGGCCATCGACGGCAGCCACCGTTGCTTCTGCTCCTCGCTGCCGTAACGCCAGATGGCGTACATGGCGAGCGATCCCTGCACGGAGACCAGGGAGCGGAGGCCGGAGTCGCCGGCTTCCAGCTCCTGGCAGGCCAGGCCGTAGGCGACAGCGGAGGCGCCGGCGCAGCCGTAGCCGGTCAGGTGCATGCCGAGCAGGCCGAGCTTGCCGAACTCACGGGCCAGTTCCCGGGCGGGCACCCGGCCGTCCTCGTACCAGTCGGCGACGTGGGGTCGCACCCGGTCGTCGACGAGTTGGCGGACGACGTCGCGGATCTGCCGCTCCTCCTCGCTGAGCGACGGGTCCAGGTCGAGCAGATCCAGCGCAGCGGTCATGGACGCCACCCTAACGAAGGCTCAGCGCGGGAAAGAAGGGCTCGTCACTCGATGGGCCCGGAGAGCACCAGCACCCGCGCGTGGATCTGGTTGCGCTGCTGGAGGGCTGCGCGCAGCGCCCGGTGCAGCCCGTCCTCCAGGTAGAGCCCGCCGTTCCACTGCACGACGTGCGGGAAGAGGTCACCGTAGAAGGTCGAATCCTCGGCGAGCAGCTTGTCCAGCGCCAACTCGCGCTTGGTGGTGATCATCTGATCCAGGCGCAGTGGCCTCGGCGGGATCTCCGCCCACTGCTTGAGCGTCAGATTGTGCTCCGGATAGGGACGCCCGTCCCGGACCGCTCTGAAGATCACGACGGCACGCTCCCCTCCCCGTGGCCGGGCCGACCGACGGCGCCGAGCCGGGCCGCGGCGGGCACCGCGCGGCGCGGCACCGATGACCGTGCCAGCCTAGCCGCCCAGCGCACGCTACGTTCTGCTCCCTGATGTCAGTTTCGCTATCGCTCGTCCGATCCTGAACCGGACGAACGGGACGTCAGCGTCAGTTCCACCGACCGCGCCGCACCACCTCGTCCATCGGACGACGTCCACGGCGCAACGATGGTGACCGATGGTCGGCCGCACGGTAACCGATTGTGACGGCACCGATGGGTTGGTACTCCGCCGGCACGCCGAACGCGTCCCGGTAGGCGGCGATCCGCTGCTGTGGAATGCCGAAGAAGCACGCCCCCAGCCCCTCGTCCACAGCGGTGAGCAGCATCAGCAACGCCGCGAAGCCGGCGTCCACGTGCCAGTACGGCACCGGCCACCGGTCCGAGGACTGATCCGTCCAGCCCTTGTCCGGCTCCGCGTACCGCCGCAGGTAGGCCGACTCGTTGGCGTGCGGCACCACGATCACTGGTGCCCGGCGCATGCCCGCGAGCCAACGCTCCCGCCCGCCGCCATTGGGCGTGGTGGCCGCCCAGAACCGCTCCCGATCGGCCAACTCCTCCAACACCAGGAAACCCCAGCCCTGGGCGAAGCCGGCCGACGGCGCGCGGACCGCGTGGTCGAGCAACCGGTCCACCACGTCGGGCGGGACCGGGCGGTCCGGGTCGTAGTTGCGCACCATCCGCCGCCGGCGGACGACCTCGGCGAACTCCATCAGGCGCCGGGGCGGATGCCCCAGGCACCTCGCCAGGTCGCGCCGGACTTGAGGGTGAGCAGGTCCTTGCCCGACCGGAACGCGTCCGGTGGGCAGGTCATCGGCTCGATTGCCACCGAACGGCGGTGCCGCTCGCCGGTGAGGGCGTCCCCGGTGAACACCTGCCACCAGCCGAACTCGGCGTCCGCCCAGATGCTCACCGCGGCTGAACCGTCCGGCGCGGCGAGGCTCACCGACGAACCGCCGTCGGCGTCGGAGATCACCTCGCCGAAGCAGGAGTCCAACACGGCAGCGCCGATCCGGCGGGGGCTGGTCCAGTCGTACTCGGTGCCGGCCACCGGGGTGACCCCCACCGGCAGCAGTCGACCGTCCACCAGCACACGGCTGCGGGTGGGCAGCCGCATCACCAGGTCGTCCACCGCGACGCCCGGCAGTTGCAGGTACGGGTGCACGGAGAAGCCGAACGGGGCAAGCTCCCCGCCGATGTTCGTCACCTCGTGCTCGGCGCGCAGCCCGTCCGCGTCGACGCTCCACCGGCTGCGCAGCCGCAGCGGCCACGGGTAGCCGGGCTGCGGCGGCAGGTCGTATCCGACCGTCACGGCCTCCGCCGACTGCTCCAGCAACTGCCACGGCACCCAGTTGACCAGCCCGTGGATGGCCACGTGCCGCTCCGGCTCGGTCAGCGAAAGCTGGTGCGTCCGCCCGTCGAACGAGTAGCGACCATCGCGGATCCGGTTCGGCCACGGTGCCAGCACCTGCCCGGTGCAACCGGGGCAGACCTCGTCGGTCTGGTACCCGTCGAGCAGGTCGACACCGTCATGCCGGTACGTCCGGAGCCCACCGCCGACCTCCACGATGACGGCCTCGTGGCCGGCGGCGGAGATGGTCCACTGGGCGCCGGAGAACGGGCGCGGATCGGGGCTTTCCATGCCGGCGACACTAACCGGTCAGGTCCGGTTGTCGCTCGACGCCGTCGCCGCCCGGTAGCGCAGCAGCGCCGGGAACGCGACAGCGAGCACCACCACGAGCACCGCGGAGGCGAGCCCACCGGCCACCCAGGCCACCCCGCCACCGAACCCGGCGGCCATGGTGCCGGCGCGCAGATCACCCAGGCGTGGGCCACCCGCCACCACCACCGTGTTCACGCCCTGGAGTCGGCCGCGCATCCGGTCCGGTGCGTAGACCAGCAGCATCGACTGACGCAGCACCGCGCTGATCAGGTCGGCGGCGCCGGCCACGGCGAGGAGCACGACCATCAGCCAGAGCTGGTGGGCCAACCCGGCGGCGGCGATCGCCAGGCCCCAGCCGACCACCGCCAGCACCAGGCCGAGCCCCTGCCGGCGGAGCCGGCCGATCCAGCCGGAGGTCAACCCACCGATCATCGAGCCGATCGCGATGGCGCTGTAGAGCAGACCGACCGAGCCACCGCCACCGAAGCGCTCGTGCGCGATCTCCGGAAAGAGGGCCCGTGGCATGGCGAGGATCATCGCGATCAGGTCCACCCCGAAGGACAGCAGCAGGACCGGGGTGGTGGCCAGGTAGCGGAACCCGTCGACGACGCTGGCCAGACCGGCACGCCGGACCTGGCCGTCGGCGCTGGGCTCGGGCGGGAGCGAGGGCAGCCGCAGCGCCGCCCAGAGCATCGCGGTGAACAGCACCGCGTCCAGCCCGTAGGCGATCGGCAGGACCACAGTGGTGTCCGACGAGGCGGAGAGGATCAGACCGGCGGCGAGCGGGCCGGCGACCGAGGCGGCGGTGAAGGTCGTGTAGTTCAGGGTGGTCGCGGACGCCACCAGGTCCTCCGGCACCAGCCGGGGCAGCATGGCGCTACGGGCCGGCGAGCTGATCGCGAAGGCCACCGACTGCAACGCCATCAACGCCAGCAGCAGCACCGGGCTGCCCACGTCCAGCACCGCCTGGAGCAGCAACCCGAGAGTGGATGCCCAGAGCAACAATGAGCCGCCGAGCAGCACCGCACGCCGGTCACGGGCGTCGGCGACCGCGCCGCCCCAGAGCCCGAAGACCAGCAACGGTACGAAGGCAGCCACGCCCAGCAGGCCCACCCAGAACGAGTCCCGGGTCAGGGCGTACATCTCCACCGGCACCGCGACGGCGGTGAACTGGAAGCCGAACATCGCCACCGTGTTGCCGAGCCAGAGCCGGCGGTACGCCGGAACCCGCAGCGGACGCACGTCGATCGCCCAGCGGCGCGCTGCGCGCGGCCGGGTCTCCCGCACACCCGTCACGGCGCCAACCGCTCGACGATCCAGCCACCCTCGTCGAGGCGACGGAAGCGGAGCCGGTCGTGCAACCGGCCGGCCCGGCCCTGCCAGAACTCCACCGACTCGGGTTGGACCCGCAGCCCTCCCCAGTGCGACGGGGTCGGAATCTCGGCCTGGTCGACGAACCGCTCGACCGCCTCCTGGTACCGCTGCTCCAACGCCGCCCGATCCGACACCACCTGCGACTGCGGGCTGGCCCAGGCACCCAGTTGGGAGCCGCGCGGTCGGCTGGCGAAGTACGCCTCGCTCGTGGCACGGTCGACCGGCGTGACCCGTCCGGCGACCACCACCTGGCGCTGCATGGAAAACCACGGAAAGACCAGGCTGGCGTACGGGTTGGCGGTCGCCTCGACGCCCTTGCGCGACAGGTGGTTGGTGAAGAAGACGAAGCCCTCCGGGTCGTACCCCTTCAGCAGCACCGTCCGTCCGCTCGGCCGGCCGGCCGGGTCGGCGGTACCCACCACCATGGCGTTCGGTTCGGGTAGCCCGAAGGCCACCGCGTCGGCGAACCAGCTGTCGAACTGGGTGTGCCAGTCGGCGGCCAGGTCAGCCTCGGTCAGGCCCAGGTCCGCGGCGTACTCGTTACGCATCGCGGCCGGGGCGGGTGTGTCGCCCGTCACGTCCCACTCCTTCTCGGGGGCCCCACCAGCACCCTCCCGCGCTGACCAGCCCGCCCTGCCCCAGTCTCACCGAGCCGGACGGAGAATGCGCGCCCGGGGATGTCGTGTGCAGCACAGTCGCAGCGGGTCGCGTATCCCTTACTCAGCAGGCAGTATGTTGCGAACACATCCCTGAGGGTCGCCTAAGGCGCTCGGCCGATCCGGGCCGGATGAGCGATCGGGCGCACCGACCAGATCCAGGAGAGCGACATGGCCGATTTCAAACCCGGGCTGGAGGGCGTCGTCGCCTTCGAGACCGAGATCGCCGAACCTGACCGTGAGGGCGGTGCGCTGCGCTATCGCGGAGTCGACATCGAGGATCTGATCGGCCAGGTGTCGTTCGGCAACGTCTGGGCGCTGCTCGTCGACGGCCGGTTCGGGCCGGGCCTGCCGCCGGCGGAGCCGTTCCCGGTGCCGGTGCACTCCGGTGACATCCGCGTCGACGTGCAGTCCGCAGTCGCCATGCTGGCCCCGTACTGGGGTCTCAACCAACTGCTGGACATCTCCGACGAGCAGGCCCGTGAGGATCTCGCCCGGGTCTCGGTGACCGCGCTATCCTTCGTCGCCCAGTCCGCCCGCGGCCTCGGCCTGCCGGCGGTGCCGCAGAAGGAGATCGACAAGGCGCAGACCATCGTCGAGCGGTTCATGAAGCGCTGGCGCGGCGAGCCGGACCCGCGGCACGTCAAGGCAGTCGACGCGTACTTCATCTCGGCCGCCGAGCACGGCCTCAACGCGTCCACCTTCACCGCTCGCATCGTCGCCTCCACCGGTGCGGACGCGGCTGCCTGCATCTCGTCGGGCATCGGCGCCCTCTCCGGCCCGTTGCACGGCGGCGCCCCGTCGCGGGTGCTCAGCATGCTGGAGGCGGTGGAGCGCAGCGGCGACGCGGAGGGCTACGTCAAGGGCGTCCTCGACCGCGGTGAGCGGTTGATGGGCTTCGGCCACCGCGTCTACCGTGCCGAGGACCCGCGCGCCCGAGTGCTCCGGCGTACGGCCAAGGAGTTGGGCGCGCCGCGCTTCGAGATCGCCGAGGCGCTGGAGAAGGCCGCCCTCGCCGAGCTTCAGGCCCGCCGCCCGGACCGGGTGCTGGCCACCAACGTCGAGTTCTGGTCGGCCGTGGTGCTGGACTTCGCCGAGGTACCGGCGCACATGTTCACCTCGATGTTCACCTGCGCGCGGATGGGCGGCTGGAGCGCGCACATCCTGGAGCAGAAGCGCCTGCAGCGGCTGGTCCGCCCGTCCGCCCGCTACATGGGTCCGGAGACCCGTAAGCCGTCCGACGTCGAGGGCTGGGCGGCCATCCCGCACGGCGTCTGAGCTGATCGACAAGGGGCCCTTCCTCGACGTCCGGCGTCGAGGAAGGGCCCCTTGTCCACGCCGCGCGTCGAAGAGTGGTCGTTGTCGTCGGTCACCGGAGCCGACTGTGGCGAAGGACTCAGACCGACCGCCGGGACCCCGCCCACCGTCGTCCGGTCCGGGTGCGAGGATGAGGGCCGGCAGTGTCGCCGGGCCCGCCCTCGCCCTTGCGGAAGGATCTTCAAGACCGTGGCTGACGCACCGATCATCCGGATTCCCGATGAGATCAAGCCCGCCGATGGACGCTTCGGCTGCGGCCCGTCCAAGGTCCGCCCGGAGGCGGTGTCCGCCCTCACCGAGGTCGCGACCACCTACCTCGGCACCTCGCACCGGCAGAAGACGGTCCGTGACCAGGTTGCCCGGCTGCGCTCCGGCATCGCCGAGTTCTTCTCGCTGCCCGAGGGCTACGAGGTGGTCATCGGCAACGGCGGCACCACCGCGTTCTGGGAGGTCGCCACCTTCGGCCTGATTCGCGAGCGGGCCCAGTTCGCCAGCTTCGGCGAGTTCGGCGCCAAGTTCGCCAAGTCGGTCAAGGACGCCCCGTTCCTGGGTGAGCCGACCGTCCGCAAGTCCGAGGCGGGCAGCGCGCCGACCCTGGTCGCCGAGTCCGGCGTGGACGCGTACGCGACGCCGCAGAACGAGACCTCGACCGGTGTGGCCGTCCCGATCAGCCGGGTGGCCGGTGCCGACGAGGGCGCGCTGCTGCTTGTCGACGCGACCTCCGGCGCGGGTGGCCTGGACGTCAACGTCGGTGAGACCGATGTCTACTACTTCGCCCCGCAGAAGTGCTTCGGCTCCGATGGCGGTCTGTGGCTGGCTCTGATGTCGCCGGCCGCACTGGACCGGGCCGCCGAGATCAAGGCGTCGGGGCGCTACATCCCCGCCTTCCTCGACCTGGTCACCGCTATCGACAACTCGCGGCTGGAGCAGACCTACAACACCCCGGCGCTGGCCACCATCTTCCTGGCCGCCGAGCAGACCGACTGGATGAACGCGCAGGGCGGCCTGTCCTGGGCGGCGAAGCGCACCGCCGAGAGCGCCGCAGCGGTCTACGGCTGGGCCGAGCGGTCCAGCGTGGCCACCCCGTTCGTCACCGACCCGGCGCTGCGCTCCAACGTGGTCGCCACCATCGACTTCGCCGACGGGGTGGATGCCACGGCGATCGCCAAGGCGCTGCGCGCCAACGGCATCGTGGACACTGAGCCCTACCGCAAGCTTGGTCGCAACCAGCTGCGGGTGGCGCTGTTCCCGGCCGTCGAGCCGGCAGATGTCGAGGCGCTCACCGCGTCCATCGACTACGTGGTCGAGCGACTCTGACGTTCGTCACGGTCGGTGTCCGTTGGAGCCTCCACGGACACCGACCGTGATCATCGCCGCAGCTCAGTCACGACATGCGGGGTGTCGCTTCCCCCACCCCGAGACAGATGCGCGTACGGTGGTCCGAGACGCCTGGGTGGCCGACTCGTGGTGTGCGGCCAGCGAAGCGGGACGGAGGCAACGTTATGCGCCCAGTACGCTTCGTCGCCCTCTCCGAGGACGGCCAGGCACTGGTGCTCGCCGACGAGGTTGGGCGCCTCCTGGCCCTGCCCATCGACGAACGCATCGCCGGTGTGATGCACCCCGAGCCGGGTGCCCCGCCGCTCGCGGTGGCACCGAGCACCGTCGACCCAATTCCCTCACTGTCCCCCCGGGACATCCAGGCCCGCATCCGCTCCGGTGAGTCCGCGGAGGACGTCGCCCGGATCGCCGGGGTGCCGGTCGACCGCGTGCTGCGTTACGCCGGCCCGGTGTTGCAGGAGCGGGCGATGCTCGCCCAGCACGCCCGGCGCACCCGACTCAAGGGCGCGGAGAAGCCCACCCCGCTCGCCGAGGTGGTCAACGGCCGGCTGAGCCAGCACGGCATCGACACCGAGAAGATCTCCTGGGACGCGTACCGGCGCGACGACGGCACCTGGCGGATCATCGCCACCTGGCCGTCGGGCAAGGCCACCGCGCAGGCCATCTGGGACATGGACAAGGCGCGACAGGTGGTCACGCCGCACGACGACATGGCGCAGTACCTGTGCGCCGAGCGGCCCACGCCGATCCTCGGCCAGGAGCCGGCACCCGAGCGCGGCGGGCACGCCCTGCCGGGCCCGTCGCGCGGCGAGCCGAGTCGTGGCGGGCACGGTCTGCCAGCGGCGTCCGAGCACCCGCGCCCTGGCCGTGATCCGATCCGGGCCGGCCGTGACGCCCTGCTCGCCTCCCTGGACCGTCCGCTCGGCGGTTCGTCGGGTCGCGGGCTGGAGCCGCGTACCCCGGCTGCCCTGGCCGGGTCGGACGCGCCCCGGCAGCGGCCGGTCGGTGGGGGTGCCGCCGCGCTGCTCGGCGGTGGCCAGGGCTCGGCCTTCGACGACGATTCGGACGCGCCCAAGGAGGTGCCGGCCGTGCCGTCGCTGGCGGTGCTGCGGCCTCGCCGCACGGGCGCCGCGGCGGCCACCGGCGGCGAGTCCACCGACGCCAACGGCAAGCCACGCAAGCGGCTGCCGAGCTGGGACGACGTGCTCTTCGGCAGCGGCCCGGCCGCCCGCGAATCCTCCTGACGCCTCGCGTTGACGGGTGACCCTGTGTCACCCGTCAACGCGCGCGTTCGAACCTCAGCTCCCTGAGCGACACGGTCCGCCCGGCGATCTTGCACTTTCTGTCCAGACTCACTGGGCAATCCGCCCGTCTCGGCGACCGAAACTGCAAGATCGGCGCGGTGTAGCGGCCGACTACGCATCCTCGTTGAGGGTCCTTCTTGCGGTTCGGCTGAGGGCGTTGACTCCGCGTACCGCTTCGGCGACGGCGCGGAAGTCCTTCTTGAGGATCGCACCGTGGTTGCTGGCGACCTTCGCCCCGATGGTGATGTGCGGGTTGCGGGCGGTCACCGCGTCGAGGCTGGCGCGGATCTGCTCCTGCTCGTCCCCGCGACTGCCGAGGGACGTTCCCGAGGCGACGACGTACCGCACCGGGACGCTGATGGCGTCCAGCACCGGGCCCAGTTCGCGCTCGCGGGAGAGTTCGCCCAGTTCGATGTTGCTGTCCGCCATCTGGTCGGCGTTCATCCGTGGGGTCAGGCCGGTCGGGCGGAGCAGCGGCATGAACAGGTTCATCCGTCGGAACATCCTGCGGATCCGTTGCGCCATGGCATCGTCGAGCCAGTCGTGCGGGAACGCGCCGTCGACCAGGACCGCGCCCAGGGCACGCTCCGGGTTCCGGTTGGCCCAGTGCGCCCCGACAACCGCTCCGTAGGACCAGCCCACCAGCAACACCTGGGCCACCCCCCGGGATACGAGTACGGCGTCGACGTCCCGGACGGCAGCTTCGAACGAGTAGTCGGCTGAGCGCTGCGACTTTCTGCCGCGAGCCCGCTCGTCGTAGGTGATGTGCCGGAACTCGGTGCCCAGTTCGGCGATGACCCGCCGCCAGTAGCCCTGGGTGGCGAACTGGCCGTTGAGGTAGACCACCGGGATGCCGGGGCCACCGGTGTCGGTGACGGCCAGGGCCGTGTCGTCGACCGACACCATGCCGGTCCACGGGGTAGCTGGGTTCATGTCGTACTCCTGTCGCCTGGTCGTGGTGGGGTTCAGAGGCTCCGGGCGGTGATGTCGCCCTGGGAGGTGGTGGCGCGGATGTCGAGCGTCGTGGTGCCGTCGTTCTTGAGGGCGTTGCTGACCCGGCCGTGGCCGGTGCCGGCGTCGAGTGCGGCGGAGACGCCGGCGGCGGCACCGACCGAGATGTCGCCGGACTGGGTGCTGAGCACGACCGCGCCGCGCACGGCCTCGGCGATCCGGATGTCACCCCGGGCGGTGCTGATCTCGGCGGGGCCGTTGAGCCGGCCGACCTCGACGTCGCCGTCGATCGCGGTGAGCCGCAGGCTTGCGACCTCGTCGATCTTGATCTGGCGGTACGCCCCGTCGAAGGCCATGTCGCCGAGACGCCCGACGCCGCGAAGTTCCGCGCTGGCGGTCCTGGCCTTGATCGTCGAGCCGGCGGGGAGCTGAACTGTCACCTCCAGCGACCCGGACGGGCCGACGAGCGGGTTGCCGGGGGCCGAGGCCGTGATCCGCAGGACGCCGTCGGTGTAGGCGACAGTGGTCTGCTCGGCGGCCCTGGTGTCGCGCTTCTTCGAGGGGTCGCTGGGCAGAACCTCGACGACGGTGTCGGCGCGGTCCGCGGCGATCAACTGGATCCGTCCGGCGGGGATGTCGAGGACGGCCGAGATGGGGGCGGGGGTGTCGAACGTCTGCATCGTGTTCTCCTGCGTTGGCAGTTCTTTCTGACAACGGAAACGCTACGTTGCTTTCCAGATTTGGGCAACAAGTCTGTTGCGTTGGAGTTGCATAAATGCAGCTCAGAGTTCATAAAGTGTTGCAACGATCCCGGAGATAACGCAACGACCTAGGTCGCAACCGTTGCAACAGGCGGAGGGTGAACGCTATGGTGGGGCAGTCAGCGGACGCGACGAGGAATCACCGGGGAGATCGTGATGCCGGGAGGCAGACTCAGTCAGCAGGAGCGCCAGCAGATCGCGCTGGGGCTGATCGACAGCCTCCCCTACGCGGAGATCGCCCGGCGCCTCGACCGTCCCACGTCGACAGTCACCCGCGAGGTGATGCGCAACGGCGGCCCCACCGCCTACCGCGCCGAGCTGGCCCACCGCGCCACCGAACGTCGCGCCCAGCGGCGCAGGACAGTCACCTCACCGGGGGCCAGCGCGCTCCCTCAGGAGCATGGACGTGACGCCGGGGCCGTGGCGGAGTACGGGGAGACGTTCACCACGGTCCTCATGGCTTCGGGCCTGCCCAAGATGGCGGCCCGGGTCCTGACCCACCTGTTCATCACCGACTCGGCCAGCCTCACCGCGTCACAGCTCGCCCAGCGCCTCCAGGTCAGCCCGGCGTCCATCTCCAAGGCCATCACCTTCCTGGAGAGTCAGAGCCTCGTCCGCCGGGAACGCGACGAACGCCGCCGCGACCGCTACGTGGTCGACGACGAGCTGTTCTACCAGGCGACGATCGCCAGCGCCCGGGCCAACGACCAGCTCGTCGCAACCGCGCGCCAGGGCGTCGCCATTCTCGGCCCGCAGACCCCCGCCGCCGCCCGCCTGGAGAACATCGCCCGTTTCCTCGACTTCATCAGTGAGAGCGTCGTCCGCGCCGCCGAGCAGGGCCGCGCGGTGCTTCACACCGGGACCCAACCCGCTGCCCAGGCCACCGGGCAACCGGATCGGCGGTGACCGACTGGCGGGCGGGTCAGCGGTGTCGCTGCCGCTGCCCGGGGCGGGCCGCCGGAAGGGCCAGACCGGCGGCGTGCAGCACGCCCTCCACCCGCACCCGCTCGATCTCCTGGTCGACGCCCTCCAGCTCGGCGAGGTGCTCGGCGATGCCGAGGGCGCGGCAGGCGAGACGAAGCCGGTCGTCGTACGCCTGGAGCAGCGCGCTGTGCCAGACCATCGAGCGACCGCTACCGCCGACCCGCTGACCGCCGAGACGGCGCAGGTCGGCGGCGAGCTGCTCCAGCGGCCGGCGGTCAACGCTGTCGAACTCGCTGAGGTCGATGTCCCGGGTCAGCGCGTCGGCCTCGATGGCACGGTCGAGTCTGGCGATCGTGCGCTTCTCCCGTCGGCGGTCACGCCACTCGGACCAGCCGCAGACCACCCGGTCGAGAATCTCGTCGTAGCAGAAGAGCAGGGCGAACGCCGCCGGCAGCGTGGCCACGGCGAGAAACGCCAGGGCCAGCATCAGCGCGTGTCCGACTCCCACGCATCGACGCTAAGCCCCACCGTGCCACCCCGCCAGCGATTTGGCCGCATCCGAGCAATCCGCGCAACCGGACGCGGCCGGAGCTGGTGGTAAACCTCAGCAGTCGGTGGAGGTGACGTAGAAGCGGGGCATCGGCAGCACCCGGAAACGCAGCCGGGCACCGGAGTGGCGAAGCTGCCAGGTGAGGGCGATCACCGCGGCGGCCAGCGAGATGAGCCCACCCATCCAGATGCTGGCACCGGCACCGTAGTGCTCCGCGACCCAGCCGATCAGCGGCGCGCCGACCGGGTTGGTACCCAGGAACACCAGCACCCACAGCGCCATCACCCGACCCCGGAAGGCCGCGTCCACGCCCAACTGGACCCGCTGGTTGGCGGCCT
This sequence comes from Micromonospora sp. NPDC005205, assembly GCF_040608275.1. NCBI lineage: Bacteria > Bacillati > Actinomycetota > Actinomycetes > Micromonosporales > Micromonosporaceae > Micromonospora > Micromonospora sp. NPDC005205. The sequence continues at coordinate 730,581 of NZ_JBEXHV010000001.1, read as the reverse complement.
GGGCGAAGAAGACCATGAAGAAGCCGGTCGGCACCAGCAGGGCCACGACCAGCCAGTACGTCGAGGCGAGACCGACCAGGGTGCCGAAGCTGGCGCAGGCGATCGCCGCGCCGAGCACCAGCCAGACCGACGGCCGGCTGCGTCGACCGGTGCCGCTGAGCGCGCCGCCGAGCGCGCCCACGGCCAGCGCCGTGCTGAACAGGCCGAAGGAGGCGGCACCGGTGTGGAAGACCGTCTTCGCCAGCGCGGCGAGGGTGAGCTGGAAGTTGAACAGCGACATGCCGATCACCGACATGACAGCCATCGGCAGCAGCAGGTCGGGGCGACGGGACACGTACCGCAGCCCGTCGATGACCTTTGCGGACGCCCGCTCGTCGCGGGGCAGCAGGGCGTCGCGGTGCAGGTCGGCCGTCCGCATCCGGACCACGTTGACCAGGGGCGCGACCGAACTGAGGGCGGTGAACAGGAAGACCGGGCCCACGTCGAACGCGGCGATCGCCAGGCCGGCGACGGCCGGGCCGACGATCCGCGCCGAGTTGAACACGGCGGCGTTCAGCGACAACGCGTTGGGCAGCAGCGGCGTGCCGACGAGTTCGGAGACGAACGCCTGCCGGACCGGGGTCTCCACGGCGTTGGCCGTGCCGAGCAGGGCGGCGAAGGCGAAGACGTGCCAGAGCTGCACCAGGTCGGTGAGGACCAGCACCGCCATGCCGAGCGCCAGCACACTCCAGAAGGCGTTGGCGACGAAGAGCAGCACCCGCTTGTCGTACCGGTCGGCGAGCCGGCCGGAGAACAGGGTGAGCAGCAGCACCGGGGTGAACTGACAGGCGGTCACCACACCGAGCGCGGTCGCCGAGTTGTCGGAGAGGTCGAGGACGAGCCAGTCCTGGGCGATGAACATCATCCAGACACCGATCAGTTTGATCAGTTGCCCGGATGCGAAGAGCCGGTAGTTGCGGACCTGTAGGGACTGGAACATCGTGCTCAGCTTGGCCTGCACTCTTGGTGCGCCTCCTCGGACGTACGCGTCATCGACAGGTGACGGCACGGACCCGGTGGCGCGGGCGCGGCTCAGGCGCGAGCGAGCTGCTGAAGAATCTGGGCGGCCCTCTGCAGGGTCTCCCGTTCGTCCTCGTCGAGCGCGGCCAGCCGGTGGGCCAGCCATTCGTCGCGGGCCCGCTCGAACTGGTCGAGCACGGCCTGCGCTCCTTCGGTCGCCGCGAGGATGACCTGCCGCCCGTCGGTCGGATGGGGTGTCCGCTGCACAAGGCCGCGGTCCTCCAGCTTCCCGACGATCTTGGTCATCGTCGGCGGCTGCACCCGCTCCACGTCGGCCAGCTCACGGGGTGTCATCGCGCCCGCCAGCCGCAGGCTGGTGAGCGCGGAGACCTGGGTGACCGTGAGGTCGCCGACCGGTCGGGCCTGTCGGACCCGCCGGTTGAGTCGGGTGATCGCATCACGCAGCTGGGGAGCCAGCTGCGCCGGTGGCACGCGTTCCGCCGTCACCGTCCGCTCCGTCACAGTAGTTAGCTTAACTAATGAGCATGGCTAACGACATCCGTTATGACCAGGCTCACGAGGGGATTCAGATGGTACGGGCGGGGAATCCTGATCGACTCCCCGCCCGGACGAGACCTCAGAGCACCAGGGACTCGATCGGCCCACGCAGGAAGTACAGCACGAACAGCACGGCCACCCCGTACAGCAACGGGTGGATCTCCCGGGCCTTGCCCCGCGCCAGCTTGACCACCACGAAGGTGATCAGACCGGCGCCGATCCCGTTGGAGATCGAGTAGGTGAACGGCATCAACACGATGGTGAGGAAGGCCGGAATGGCGATCTCGTAGTCGGACCAGTCGATCGTCCGGACCGCTGTCATCATCAGGAACCCGACCACCACCAGTGCCGTCGACGCCGCCTCGAACGGCACGATCACGACCAGCGGCGCCAGGAACATCGCGAGCAGGAAGAGCACGCCGGTGACCAGGTTGGCCACACCGGTCCGGGCACCCTCCGCGACACCGGCGGCGCTCTCGATGTACGACGTGTTGCTGGAGGTGCTGGCCGCACCGCCGGCCGCCGCCGCGATCGAGTCGACAAGCAGGATCTCCTTGGCCTTCGGCGGAGTGCCCTGCTCGTCGAGCAGGCCACCCTCCTGGCCGACCGCGACCATCGTGCCCATGGTGTCGAAGAAATCCGTGATCAACAGCGTGAAGATGAACATCAGCACGACCAGCCAACCGGCTCGGCCCCACGAGTCCAACACGTTGAACTTGCCGAGCAGCGACAGGTCCGGCAGGTCGACCACCGACTTCGGCAACTCCGGCACGTTCAGCGACCAGCCCTTCGGGTTGGGCTGACCGTTGACGAACGACGGGCCGATGTTGCCGATCGCCTCCACGATCACCGCGAGCACCGTCGAGGCGAGGATGCCGATCAGGATCGCGCCCTTCACCCGACGGACCACCAGCACCAGCGTGATCAGCAGGCCCACCACGAAGACCAGCATCGGCCAGCTCACCAGCTTGCCGCCGATGCCCAGGCCGACCGGAACTGTGGTGTTGGCATCGTCCGGGATGCGCCGGACGAAGCCGGCGTCCACCAGGCCGATGATGGTCAGGAACAGACCGATGCCGACCCCGATCGCACTCTTCATCTGGGTCGGCACCGAGCGGAACACAGCGGTCCGCAGACCGGTCAGCACCAGCACCGCGATGATCAGACCCTCGATCACCACCAGGCCCATCGCGTCTGCCCACGTCATCTCGGGGGCGATCTCGTACGCCACGAGCGCGTTGACACCCAGGCCGGCGGCGAGCGCCAGCGGGAACCGGCCGACCACACCCATCAGGATGGTCATCAGGCCGGCGACCAGCGCGGTCGCGGCAGCCAGCGCGGGAATCGGGAGGCTCTTGCCGTCACCGTCGACGGCGCCACCCAGGATCAGCGGGTTGAGCACCACGATGTACGCCATCGTGAAGAAGGTCGCCAGACCACCGCGTACCTCACGGCTCAACGTCGAGCCACGGGCGGAAATCTCGAAGAACCGGTCGAAACCGTTACGCGGAGGGGCGGAGTTGGAAGGTGTGCCGTTCTCGGGCGGCGCTACGGCCATCAGGTCCTCGCAGGTGATCTTCCAGTTGTCGCGCGCATCGTCCCAGATCGTCGGTGGGCAGGGGAAGTAGATCCCGTACGCTTGCCGAATGCCGAACGAGCAGCCACCGCGGCCCGCACCACTGGATCCGCCGATGGTGCCGTTCGCCCTCGCCGGGTTGATCGCGTGGGCCGTGGCCGGGCTGGTCCTGCTGATCTTCTTCAGAGGCTGGCTGACCGACCACGGTCACCAGAACTGGCTCTGGACCTGCCTCGCCGGCTTCCTGTGGGGTTTCCCGGGCCTCGCCGTGATGATGCGGCACGACGCCAACCGACGACGTCGCCGCGCGAGGTGAGCTGGCCGCCGCGCCGGAGCACTCCGGCGCGGACGATCAGGAGTGCCCGTACGGCTCCGCCGGCTCAGCGGCCTCCACCGAGCCCGGGGCCCGGCTGACCGACATGGCCTCCACCGCGCTGTCGTCGTAGATGGTGGGCAGCTCGTCGACAGCGGTCTCGGCCACCTCGATCAACGTCTCGGAGTGTGCGCCGCACCCGTGGTCGGCGCTCACCACCCGGCCGTCGTCGGGAGCGTAGAAGTTGCCGCACGCCCCGAATGCCTGCCGCATGGCACCTGCCAGCGGCAGGTAGAAGCCGCAGGTGCCGCAGCGGGCGGCGGCCGGAGCGGCGGACGAGATGGCCGCGGCGGGGCCGTGGTCACCTTCGTACCAGCGCTGCGCCGTGTCGATGCGACCCTCCCGGGAGAGCACGCGGGCGCGCCCGAGCCCCAACTCCCAGGCCGTCTCCTCGACCGCCGGGTCGTCGGAGAGCAGGTAACCGGGGACAAGTCGATCGTCGTCGGGCGAGGTCGGGAGCAGGTCACCCGGACCCAGGTCGCCCGGCTTGAGCCGCTCCTGCCAGGGCAGCCAGCCGGGCGCGAGCAGCGCGTCCGGGCCGGGCAGCAACACCGTCTCGCAGATGGTCACGGTCTTGCTGCGCGACACCCGGGTGACGGTGACCGCCCAGCGCCAGCCGTTGTAGCCGGCGAGGCGACATTCGAAGTAGTGGGTGACCAGCCGATCGCCCTCGGCAACGACCTGCAGGTGGTCGCCGACATCGTCGGCGTCCACCTCGGTGATGCCAGCGCGGGCCACCTCGACGGCGGCGGCGCAGACCTGGTCGAGACGGGCGGCACGGGTGGAGACGGGCCTGGTCACCCGACCATTGTTCCCCATGCGCCTCGCAGGGGTGACAGGGACTCCCGGGGAACCTTTCCCAGCGGTGGTGCGGCGTACCCGGATCAGATGGGCGAGGATGGTGCACATGCCGTCGTACTCCCGCTCCGGGCGATCCGTCCTCGGGCGGACCGTCGGCACCGGCATTCGCGCCATCCGTCTGCTGTTGCGTGGTTCGGTGGGTAGCGGCCGCTGGGTGACCCGCCGGGCCGGTCGGGCCCGCGCCCGGGGTGCCGGCGGCGAGGTCGGCATGGTTCGCCTGTTCGACCTGCACGCGCTCTCCTGCGCCGGTGACACCCTGATCGCCATCGGTCTGGCCGGCACGATCTTCTTCAACGTGCCGCTCGGCGAGGCCCGCAGCAAGGTCGCGCTCTACCTGCTGGTGACCATGGTGCCGTTCGCGATGCTCGCCCCGGTGGTGGGCCCGCTGCTGGATCACTTCCGGCACGGCCGGCGGTACGCCCTGGCCGCGACGATGCTCGGGCGCGCCTTCCTGGCCTGGTTGATATCCGACTACATCCACGGCTTCGGGCTCTACCCGGCCGCGTTCGGGGTGCTCGCGCTCTCCCGGGCGTACGGCGTGGCCCGATCCGCGGCGGTGCCCCGGTTGCTGCCGGAAGGGCTCGGTCTGTCGCAGGTGGGTGCCCGGGCCAGCGTCTACGGCACCGTCGCGGGTGCGCTGGTGGCGCCGATCGGGTTGGCCGCGTTCTGGTTCGGGCCGCAGTGGCCGCTACGGGTCGCATCGGTGATCTTCCTGGTCGGCATGGTGATCTCGTTGCGCCTGCCACCGAAGGCCGACTCGGAGCCACCGGAGCGGGTCCCCCGGCCACTGCGCGCGCTGGGCCGCCGCCGTGGCGACCGGCCGCTGGGCCGGGGCCGACCGTCCGGCCGGCTGGTGATCGCCACCCTGATCGGCGCGGCGACGCTACGCGCGCTCTACGGCTTCCTGCTGCTCTTCCTCGCCTTCGCGATCAAGAAGGGCGACCTGACCACAGTGGTGTTCGGCCGGGATCTGGGCGCCGAGTGGGCGTTGGGCGTGGTCGGCGGCGCGCTCGCGGTCGGCACCTTCCTGGCCACCGCCATCGGCACCCGGCTGCGCATCCACCGGCCGACCGCCATCCAGTCCAGCAGCATGATCATCGTGGCCGGGGTGGCGGTGCTCGCCGTCATCCAGTTCTCGCTGCTGATGGTCGCCCTGCTCTGCCTTGTCGCCGCGCTGGCCAGCGGGATAGCGAAGCTGGCGGTGGACGCCTCGATCCAGGAGCGCATCCCGGAACGGTTGCGGGCCAGTTCCTTCGCCCACTCCGAGACGGTGCTGATGCTCGCCTTCGTCGCCGGCGGTGGGCTCGGGCTGGTGCCGTTCGACGGCCGGATGGGCATCGCCGTGGCCGCCGGGGTCGGCGTACTGGCGGCGATCCGGGGTGTGCTGGCCGCCGCCCGGCTGCGCGGTGAAAAGCTGGCCGGCCGACCGCTCGGTGACGACGAGCTGACCGAGGACGAGCCGGCGGACGAGCCCGGGGACCCCACACCGACCTCACCGGCCCCGGCCCAGACCAGCTCACCGCAGTACGACGACCCGAGCCTCGCCCCGCCGGGCTACCACATCTACCGCCCGTCGTCGGCCGTTGGCGGCCCGGGTGGCGGGGCCGACGACGAAACCCGCCGCGAGTCCCCCGGCTCAGTCTCGTGACCGGGCTGCTCGTGGTGACGGCGGTTCCAGCCGAGGCGGACGCGGTCCGCTCCGGGCTGACCGACCCCAGCGTGACCGTCACCCCGATCGGTGTGGGCCCGGCCCTCGCCGGTGCCGCCACCGCCCGGCTGCTGGCGCTGGCAGAGGCCGCCGGTCGTCCGTACCGTGCGGTGGTCAGCGCCGGCGTGGCCGGCGGCTTCACCGGGCGGGCCGAGGTCGGCGACACGGTGCTCGGCACCGCCAGCATCGCCGCCGACCTGGGTGCCGAGTCGCCCGACGGCTTCATCCCGGTCGACGAGCTGGGCATGCCGCCCGCGCTGCTCGGTGCGGGCAGCAGGGTGCCGGCGGACCCGGGCCTGCTGGCGGCACTGCGGGCCGCCCTCCCGACGGCCACGGCCGGCCCGGTGCTCACGGTCAGCACCGTCACCGGCACCACGGCCAGCACCGACGAGCTGCGCCGGAGGCATCCGGAAGCGGTCGCCGAAGCCATGGAGGGGTACGGCGTCGCGGTCGCCGCGGCGCAGGCCGGGGTGCCCTTCGCCGAACTGCGCACGATCTCCAACCCGATCGGCCCCCGCGACCGGGACGCCTGGCGGCTGCGCGAAGCCCTGGCCGCCCTGACCGCAGCAGCCCCGGCACTGCGCTGACCCGGCCGACGCTCAGGAGAAGCGGCGCTTGCCAGGATGGCCCAGGCGCAGTGCGGCAGCGCGGCGCGCCTCAGATCTCTCGGCCAACTGCCGCTGACTCAGATCGGCCCGCCGACGCAGAGCGCGGAGCGCCGGACCGAGATCGACCCCGCTGCTCTCATCCGTGTGGTCACTCGCCTCGGTCACAGACCGATGCTCCCCGCTGGTCAGCGCACTATCAACACCCCGGCCAGAGCTGTGGACAAAGCTGTGGACAACCGCTCGGGTCGGTGGACGACCGCCCTGAGCCCAGTGCGATTCGTTTGCGATATCAGCTCCAAAGGGAATCCGAGACAGGTGCCCGACCCCCGCGTCACAACGGGCCGGCACCCACGCTGCTGCCGGCGACCGGCCACGGCCCGTGCCCACCAGCCGGTCATCACGGATCTCCGACGCGGATCACACCGGGTGGGGTGGGCGCGGGCCGCGAGCCGGGCGCGGGACTACCGTGAGGGTGTGGCGCTCTCCCTGGCGATCTCGCCCTGCCCCAACGACACGTTCGTCTTCCACGCGCTGGTACACGGGCGGGTGCCCGGCGCACCGCCGGTCGAGGTGACGTACGCCGACGTGGACGTCACCAACACGGCGGCCGAGCGGGGCGCGTTCGACCTGGTGAAGGTGAGCTTCGCGGCGCTGCCCTGGCTGCTCGACGACTACCACCTGCTGCCCTGCGGCGGCGCCCTCGGTCGAGGTTGTGGTCCGCTGGTGCTCACCCGGGGCGACCGCGACGGCGGCCCGGACCGCACCGACCTGACCGGTGCCACTGTGGCGGTGCCGGGTGACCGGACCACCGCTTACCTGCTGTTCCGGCTCTGGTCGGCCGGGCGGCCACCGGCCCGGATCGAGGTGGTGCCGTTCCACGAGATCATGCCGGGCGTGGCGGCTGGGCGTTACGACGCTGGGCTGGTCATCCACGAGGCCCGGTTCACCTACCACCGGCACGGCCTGAGCGCCCTCGTCGACCTCGGCGAGTGGTGGGAGGCCGACACCGGCCTACCCATCCCCCTCGGCGCGATCCTGGCCCGACGCGAGGCGGTCGACCCGCAGGCCGCGGCCGGTTGGGTCCGCGAGTCGGTCCGGCAGGCCTGGGCGGACCCGGCGGCCAGCCGGGAGTACGTGCTGGCGCACGCCCAGGAGATGGAACTCGACGTGGTCGACCGGCACATCGGCCTCTACGTCAACGAGTTCACAGCGGACCTGGGCGAGGCCGGTTTCGCCGCGGTGGCGGCACTGCTCGACCGGGCCGCCACCGCCGGCCTGGTGCCTCAGACCTCCAGCTCGCGGGCCACCGCGTGGACCAGCTGAGCGATCTTCTGCGCGGACTTCTTGTCCGGGTACCGACCCCGGCGCAGGTCCGGCTGGACCTTCGCCTCCAGCACCTTGATCATGTCTTCGACCAGGCCGTGCAGTTCCTCAGCCGGCCGACGGCGCAGCTCCGACATCGACGGCGGCGCGTCCAGCAGCTTGACCCCCATGGCCTGCGAGCCCCGGCGGCTGTCCACCACGCTGAAGTCGACCCGCTGGCCACCCTTGAGGTCGGTGACACCCGCCGGCAGCGCCCCCTTGGGCAGGAACACGTCGCCGCCCTCGTCACTCGTGACGAAGCCGTATCCCTTGGCCGTGTCGTACCACTTCACTCGACCCGTAGGCACCTGAAAACCCCTGCTTCACTTGAGCCGCTACTGCTCCAAGGCTAGCTGGATCATCCGGTCGAGCGCCGCTGGGAATTCGGTGAGCTCGTCCAGCACCACTTCCGCCCCGGCCGCGCGCAGCTCATCGGAGGAGCAGGGGCCGGTCGCCACACCGATGCCGGGCACCCCGGCCGCCGCCGCCGCCACCATGTCCGCGACGTGGTCACCGACGTAGTGGGTGGCGCCGTGCTCCCGCAGAGCGGTCGCCTTCTGCTCGGCGAACAGGTCGCCGGCCAACTCGTCGACAGTGAGACCGAGGTGGTCCAGGTGCAACCGGGCCAGCCGGCCGATCTTGGACGTGACGACCAGCACCCGGCCACCGCGCGCACGGATCGCCTCGATGGCCTCCCGCGCGCCGGGCAGCAGGAGCGTCGGGGTGATCGCGTACGCCGGGTACAGCTCGCGATACACCCGCACGGCCGACTCGACCTGATCCGGCGGGAACCAGTGCGCGATCTCGGTACGCAGCGGCGGCCCGAGCCGGGACACCGCCAGCTCGGCGTCGACCGGCACACCGGTCCTCGCGGTCAACGCCCGGTACGCCGCGGCGATGCCGGGGCGGGAGTCCACCAGGGTCATGTCGAGGTCGAATCCGACGGTCAGTGCGGGCATGTCGAGAAACGTACCGGCTACTCCCAGCCGACCGGACGTCCGAGGGGCGCGGAAGCCCGGTGCCGGGCTAGCGTGGAAAGACGATGACCACCTCACTCGCCGACCACCTGCGGTCGCTGCCCGACGAGTCACTGGCCGCGCTCCTCCAACTGCGGCCCGACCTCGTCGTGCCCGTGCCGGCCGACGTCTCCGCCCTGGCCATCCGGGCCCAGTCCCGGGTCTCCGTGGCCCGCGCGCTGGACGGCCTGGACCAGTTCACCCTCCAGATCCTCGACGCCGCCCGCCTCACCCGGAACCCGGACGACGCCACCACGGCCATCGACACCGTGCTCGCGATGGCGACCGCCGGGCCGCACCCGCCGGCTCCGACGGCCGTCCGGGCCGCCGTGGGCCGACTGCGTGCGCTCTTCCTGCTGTACGGCCCGGAGCACGCGCTCCAGGTGTTGCCCGCCGTCGACGAAGTCTCCCCGTACCCCGCTGGGCTCGGCCGACCGGCCGCGGAGCTGGACCCGCGCGCGGCCGCGCTCTGCGCGGACCCGGCGAAGCTGCGACGGACGGTGCTCGCCGCCCCGCCCTCGGCCCGGGCGATCCTGGACCGGTTGGCGGCCGGCCCACCGGTGGGCAGCGTGCCGCCGGGGGCGTTGCAGGCGCCGCCGCTCGGCGCGGCGGACCCGGTCCTCACCGACCCGACGAACGGTGGCGCGCCGACCGGCTCCCCGGTGCGGTGGCTCGTCGACAACCGGCTGCTGGTCCCGGCGACGACCGGCTCGTCCACGGCCAGCGGAACTGTGGAGCTGCCCCGCGAGGTCGGCCTGCTGCTGCGCCGCGACAGCGGCCCCCTCGGGCCGCTGCGTACCAGCCCGCCGCCGGTGGCCGCCGCGCCGCGCGAGCCGAAAGCGGTCGACTCGGCCGGAGCCGGGCAGTCCATGGAGGTGGTCCGGCACACCGAAGGGCTGCTGGAGCAGCTCGCCGACGAGCCCGCGCCGGTGCTGCGTTCGGGTGGCATCGGCGTACGGGACCTGCGCCGGTTGGCGCGTACCGCCGGGCTGGACGAACCGACCACCGCGCTGCTGCTGGAGGTGGCGTACGCGGCGGGGCTCCTCGGTGAGCTGGAGATGCCCGGTGCGACCACCGGCCGGTACGGGGCGGATCAGCAGGTGCTGCCGACCGGCGGGTACGAGGTGTGGCGGGCCGCCTCGCTGGCCCAACGGTGGGAGCAGCTCGCCCGAGCGTGGCTGACCATGACCCGGCAGGTGGGGCTGGTGGGCCGCCGTGACGACCGGGACCGGCCGATCACCGCGCTCTCCGCCGAGGCCGAGCGGGCCAGCGTGCCGGCCACCCGACGGGCGGTGCTCGGCGTACTCGCCGATCTGGAGCCGGCGACGGCGCCCACCCCGGAAGAGGTGCAGGAGCTGCTGGACTGGCGGTCTCCCCGTCGCAGCCGGGGCCGGGACGCCGCGCACCGGGAGGTGCTGGCCGAGGCCGCACAGCTGGGCGTGACAGGGCTGGGGGCGCTCACCTCGTACGGTCGGCTGCTGCTGGGGGACCTGACGTCGACCGACGAGCGGGGTGACGACCCGCTGGGCGTGCACGCCGACGTCGAGAGCGGTGACCCGTCCAGTACCGCGCGGGCGCTGGACGCCCTGCTGCCCGCACCGGTCGACCACTTCCTGGTGCAGGCCGACCTGACAGTGGTGGTGCCCGGCCCACCCGAGCCGGCGCTCGCCGTCGAGTTGGAGGCGATGACCGAGCTGGAGTCGGCCGGCGGGGCCAGCGTGCACCGGGTCACCACGGCGAGCGTGCGGCGGGCCCTAGATTCCGGCTACACGGCCGACGACCTGCATGACGTGTTCCGGCGTCGGTCACGTACCCCGGTGCCGCAGGGGCTCACCTACCTGATCGACGACGTGGCCCGTAAGCACGGCGGGCTGCGGGTCGGCCTGGCCGGGGCGTACCTGCGCAGCGACGACGAGACGCTGATCAGCGAGGTGCTGGCCGACCGGCGGCTGGAGTCGTTGGCGCTGCGCCGGCTCGCGCCGACGGTGCTGTGTACGCAGTACCAGGTTGGTCGGCTGCTGGGTGCGCTGCGCGACGCGGGGTACGCCCCGGTGCAGGAGGACGGCACCGGCAGCACTGTGCTGGCCCGGCCGCGAATCCGGCGGGCCCCGCCCCGGGTGTCGGTGACCACCCGGACGATCGATCCGCTGGCCGCCCCGAAGCTGCCCATGCCCCGGCTGCTCGGTGTGGTGGAGCACATCCGTCGCGGCGACGCGGCGGCACGGGCCGCCCGACGGGCGCCTGCCGTGGTGCGCGGCGGTGCGCCCGGGCTGGGCGGCGGCCCGGTGCCGGCGCACACCCACAGCGAGGCACTGGCGGTGCTCCAGCAGGCGGTCCGGGACAAGGCGCTGGTCTGGGTGGGCTACGTCGACGCGCACGGGGCGACGGCGTCACGCCTGCTCAAGCCGGTCTCGATCGGTGCCGGCTACCTGCGGGCCGAGGACGAACGGACCGAGATGCTGCACACGTTCGCGCTGCACCGGATCACCGCGGCGGTGGTGGCGGACTGACCGACGGGTGCCACCGCGCGGACGCCGTCGGTCAGCGGCGACTGCGGCGTACGGTGCCGACCACCGAGATGATCAGCAGCAGCGCGAAGCCGGCACCGGCGGACTCGCCGATGGAGTCGACGAAGCCCTGCTGGAGCACCAGCCAGCCGAAGAGGAACCACCCGAGCAGGAGTGTCGCCGCGACGACGTACGCGATCACCGTCGCTCGGGACACCTCGTCGGGTGGTGCGTGTTCGTGCTCCGCGATCACGTCACGGTCGACCGTCATGCCCAGCCTCCCCGCCCGGTCCGGCCCTGGACTCCAAGGGTGACACTCGTTGGTCCGGTCGGACAGGGGGTTATCGCCGCGATTCGCTCCGTGTCACTCAGGTGCCGGGGCGTCGGCCGATCAGCACCACCCGGGTGCCGACCTTGCCGAGCTCCCACATCCGGACGGCGTCGGCGTGCAGCAGGTTGACGCAGCCGTGCGAGCCGATCGACTTTTCGTGCAGGTAGGTGGTGGTTTCGTGGAAGCCCATCCCCTGGGTGAAGTGCTGCCAGTACGGCAGCCACACCTCGTACGGGTTGGACCACTCCTTGGGGTTGCGGTAGTTGACGGCGTACGTGCCGGCCGGGGTGCGGTAGCCGGACATGCCGGTGCGGGTCACCGTCGGCGCCATGATCACCTTGCCGCCGCGGAGCGCCCAGACGGTCTGCCGGGTGAGGTCCACGCAGAACGTGGTGCCGGTGCCGGCCTTGCAGCGCGTCGTGTCGGTGGTGGCGAGGCGCTGGGCCACGTCGAGGGTGGTTGGTCCGGCGCGACCCTCGACGGGGCGAATGCCGTACCTCTTCTGGAACTTCTTGATCGCCGCGCAGTCGGCGGCGGACTGCCGGCCGTCCACTGTCACCGCCCCGAACCCGCCCAACCGGGCCAGGTGGGTCTCCACCGCCCGCTGGTGCTGCCCCTGGGGGCAGCCGGCGACTGTCGGCGTACCGGTGCCGGGGGTCGTGGTGGGTGCCGGGCGGGTCGGCTTCGGCGTGGGTTTCCGGGAGGGTTTCGCGGTGGGCGCGGCCGGGGTGGGCCGGCCGTGCTGGTCGGACCCGGACGTGTCGCCCGCCCCCGTTGCCTGTTCCGCCGCACCGGCTGGGGCGGCTCCCCCGCCACCACTCCCGCCGGACTGCGGATCGAACGCGCACGCTCCCGCGCCGACCAGCACGACCACCACGAGGGCAACCAGCCGGGAGGCGATCCGAACATGCTCCATGGGCCCTCCCCAGACAGTTGTCCCTTTACTAGACGTTCGTGAGTGCCATCACGGTTGCGTCCGGTGAGCATCTTTCTTTCGCCGTCCCGCATCGTGCAACACTGGATGGTCGGCCAGCAGCGGGTATGCGACCCGTTCCGGCCGGTCGGCCAACCGAGGAGAGGACGCTGGCGTGAGCGGTGGACCACTGATCGTGCAGTCGGACAAGACCCTGCTGCTGGAGATCGACCACCCCGACGCGCAGGCCTGCCGGATGGCGATCGCGCCGTTCGCGGAGCTGGAACGCTCGCCGGAGCACGTGCACACCTACCGACTGACCCCGCTGGGTCTGTGGAACGCCCGCGCGGCGGGGCACGACGCCGAGGGAGTGGTGGATTCGCTTCTCAAGTACTCCCGCTACCCGGTGCCGCACGCGCTGCTGGTGGACGTGGCCGAGACGATGGACCGGTACGGCCGGCTCCAGCTCGCCAACGACCCGGCGTACGGGCTGGTGCTGCGCGCACTGGACCGGCTGGTGCTGATCGAGGTGGCCAAGAGCAAGAAGCTCGCCGGGATGCTCGGCGACAAGATCGACGACGACACCATCCGGGTGCACCCGTCCGAGCGTGGCCGTCTCAAGCAGGCGCTGCTCAAGCTGGGCTGGCCGGCGGAGGACCTGGCCGGTTACGTCGACGGTGAGGCGCACCCGATCGAGCTGGCCGAGGCCGGCAAGGACGGGCGCAAGCCGTGGACGCTGCGCTCGTACCAGCGGGAAGCCGTGGAGGCGTTCTGGGCCGGCGGGTCGGGGGTGGTGGTGCTGCCCTGCGGTGCCGGCAAGACCCTGGTCGGCGCGGCAGCGATGGCCGAGGCGAAGGCGACCACCCTGATCCTGGTCACCAACACGGTTGCCGGTCGGCAGTGGAAGCGGGAGCTGATCGCCCGTACCTCGCTGACCGAGGAGGAGATCGGCGAGTACTCGGGCGAGCGCAAGGAGATCCGTCCGGTCACCATCGCCACGTACCAGGTGCTCACCTCGCGGCGCGGCGGCGCGTTCACCCACCTGGACCTCTTCGGGGCCCGCGACTGGGGCCTGGTCGTCTACGACGAGGTGCACCTGCTGCCCGCGCCGATCTTCCGGTTCACGGCGGACCTCCAGGCCCGCCGTCGGCTGGGCCTCACCGCGACTCTGGTACGCGAGGACGGCCGCGAGGGCGACGTGTTCAGCCTGATCGGGCCGAAGCGGTACGACGCGCCGTGGAAGGACATCGAGTCGCAGGGCTGGATCGCCCCGGCCGAGTGCACCGAGGTCCGGGTGACCCTCACCGACGCGGAGCGGATGTCGTACGCGACGGCGGAGGCCGAGGAGCGTTACCGGATGGCGGCGACCGCCCGGACGAAGCTACCTGTGGTTCGCGCGCTCGTGGAGCGGCATCCCGAGGATCAGGTGCTCGTGATCGGCGCGTACATCGATCAGCTGCACCAACTCGGCGAGTACCTCGACGCGCCGATCATCCAGGGCTCGACCACGAACAAGGAGCGGGAGCGGCTCTTCGACGCCTTCCGCACCGGTGAGATTCGGACCCTCGTGATCTCCAAGGTCGGCAACTTCTCCATCGACCTGCCCGAGGCGGCGGTGGCGATCCAGGTGTCCGGGACGTTCGGCTCGCGCCAGGAGGAGGCGCAGCGGCTCGGTCGGGTGCTGCGGCCGAAGGCCGACGGCCGGCAGGCGCACTTCTACACCGTGGTGTCCCGGGACACGATCGACACCGAGTACGCGGCACACCGGCAGCGCTTCCTCGCCGAGCAGGGGTACGCGTACACGATCGTCGACGCCGACGACGTCCTCGGCCCGAAGCTGCCCACGGTCGACTGACCCCCGCGCGGCCTTGATCGACTCGGTTTCCAGGAAGTCGCGGTGTTCGGGGCGCTGTGATGCCCCGCTTTCCTGGAACCCGAGTCGATCAGCGCGGTGCGCTCTGCCCACCGACCACCTCGCGCCGTGCGCGCGACGACCGCGTCAGCCTTGACCGGCATCGCTCAACGGGAGAAGCGGTCCACCAGGACCGCGAGCCGGCGGTCGTGGTCGGCGCGGCGGAGCCGGCCGCTGCGCATCAGCGTGACCAGCCCGTGCAGGCCGCTCCAGAACGTCTCGGTGACCGCCTCCAGGTCGTCGTTGCCGACGAATGGGCGCACCGTCTCGGCCAACTCGGCGAAGCCCCGGGCCAGGTCGGTCGGGACGTCCTGGCTGGCGAACGGCAGGTCCACGGCGAGGGTGAACATCGCGTCGTAGATCGCGGGCCGCTGTTCGGCGAAGGAGGCGTACGCCGCTGCGACGTCGGCGACCGCCTGACGGGAGTCGGCGGCCGACGCTCGGGCTGAGACGAGCGTGGCGGCCAGTTCGGCAAAGCCCTCGACGGCTACCGCCGCCATGATGGCGTCCTTGCCCTTGAAGTGGCTGTAGAGGACGGGCTGGCTGTACTCGATTTCGGCCGCCAGCCGCCGGGTGGTCACCGCGTCCCAGCCCTCCGCCAGGGCCAGGTCGCGAGCCGCGGTGATGATCGCCTGCTCCCGTTCCGCCCGTTCGCGCTCCCGGCGTCCCTGCATCGACATGACAGCAACCCTAGCACTGCTAGCAGTTCTGCCGATGCTCTGCTAGCGTTGCTCCCGTATCTAGCAGCGCTAGGAATTGGAGCCGGACTCATGCTGTCCTTCATCGCCTACGGGCTCGCCGTCGTACTCAGCCTCTTCGTCGTCTTCATCGGTGCGCGGTTCCTGCTGGTACCGCAGGCCGCCGCCGCCGGGTACGGCGTACCGGCCCGTCCGGACGGCGACCCCGCCTACCTGACGGTCAAAGGACTGAAGGACCTCACGTTCGGGCTGCTCGGCCTCGCCCTGATCGCCTTCACGACCGCCGACGCGGTCGCGTGGTTCATGCTGATCGTCGCGCTCGTCCCGCTGGGCGACACCGTCATCGTGCTGCGCAACGGCGGAACGAAGGCTGTGGCATTCGGCATCCACTTCGCCACAGCCGTCGTCGTCCTCCTGGACGCCGCCCTGCTGTTCGCCCTCTGACCGCGCTTCCTGGTGACGTGTCCAGCGGTAGGGCGTTCGGGGCGACCTTCGCGTTCAGCAAGTGGGAAGCGTGGTCGCCGTCAGGCGGCGCGGAGCTTGCGCAAGACGTACTGGTTGAGGCTCATCCCGTCTTCGGCAGCCTGGATTGCGAGTTCGCGGTGCAGGCTCTCCCCGACGCGGAGGTTGAACTTGCCCGAGTAGTTCCGCTCGGCAAATGGCTGCGGCACCTGCTCTCCCTCATCCTCCATGTCGGCCACAGTCTTCCTTAGCAAGTCCTGCAAGCCCTCTAGAGCATCGATCTGCGAAGGCGCCAGCCAGGAGAGGGATGGGAACTCGGCGCAGGTGGCGACAAATTCGCGATCCTCGACGGACCAGGTGACGCGGTAGGTGTAGTGGGACACCTCAGGACGGGGTTCGGTCTGCATCACGAGGCCCCCTTCTTGTCGATCGCCTTGATCACTTGCCGTACCTGATATGCCTTGGCCTTGCCCTTGTCGTTCTGGATGTTGACGCGCGGGTCACCCACCCAGGGCATCTTGAAGACCGCGTGGGAGCTGCCAGCTTGCCGAGGCTTGCCGAAGTAGTGCTCACACACCCCGTAGAGATCGTTGTAGGCGACGTTCTGCTGGTTCCTTCGCATCGCCTCGACGAGCTTGTCTATGGAGGGCACCTGCAAATGGTACTACCGGCGGTACCACAGTAGCGACACCTTGTTTGATCGACTCAATGCCAATATCGCGGCGCCCGGCAGCACTCGGATGCCCCGGCCTCGCGGGAACCGGGTCGATCAAGGCGGAAGGCGTGCGCCGGATGCGCTACGAGGTCGGGGGTGGGCAGCGGTCGGGGAGGGTGACCTCGCCGGAGCGGTGGTCGAAGGTGTCCATTGTGAACCATTCGTCCAGCTCCGGGTCGAAAAGGTTCTGCAACCCGAACTGCAACACCTGCCACCACCGGCTCGGGTCGTGCTGGTCGACGTAGATGTCACCGAGCGCGATCGGGAACCGGAAGAACTCCCCTGGCACCGCGGAGCCGCCGACCACCCCGACCCGCCAGTGGTCGACATGTAGGTCCTTCTCACCCTGGAGGATTTCCGGCCCCACGTAACGGGCGGTCTTCAGCTTGTCGTTGAAGATCTGCCGGTTGAAGAAACCCGGGACCTTGCTGCACGCGCGGGGCGGGAACAGCGGGATGTTCGGCCACTTGTAGGTGAGCGTGTAGAGCGTGTTCTCGTAGATCAGGTTCGTGAACCAGATCGGGTGGTCCGGGCCGCCGGCGATCATCTGGCTGTTGCCGTCCCGGCCCTGCCAGGAGAACGGCACGTCGATGCCGAGGTCCCGCACGACGTACCGGCCGGTGCCCTGGAAGTCGGCGGGGAGCAGCGGCGGGCGCGGCTCGCGCGGGTCGGGGTCCGTGGGTCCGTCGGCCTGGGCCGCGCGGGGCAGCGGCGCCGCCGCCGGGCCGGGCGCGACCACCCCGAGGGCGAAGAGTCCGCCGGCGACCGCCGCGACCACAACCCGAGGTGTACGCCTCGAAGCCATCAACCCTCCGCCGCTGTGCACAGTGGCCGCGCCCGGACCATCGCGCGTGCCTTCGGCGAAGCGTATGAGCAGGGGGAATGTGAGAGCTGACGGAAGGCGGCGGCTCCATCGGTCGGGTGACTCGAGACGGCCTCAGAGGACGCGGGTGATGCGTTCCGCGGTGACGATCGAGTCCCGCCGCGCCGGGTCGAGGTTGGCGCTGATCACCACTGACGCGCCGACCGAGAGCGGTGCGAGCAACCACTTCAGCGGCTGCTCGGTCTCGGCGGCGTCGACCAGCAGGCGGTCGCCGGCGCGCAGGTCCAGCATCGTGGCGAACTCCTGGGCGAGCGCACCCCACTGGCCGTAGGTGGTGCCGTCAGCGGTGGCCGGGTCCGACGGGTGGATGGCCGCGTGGTCGGGCGTGCCGTCGCCGTGCCGGAGCACCTCGGCGGACCAGTCCAACCAGCCCAACGGCACGTCGTCCAGCCGCCCCGGACCGGTGCCGACGAGGTATCGGTGCGGCGCGTCCGGCACGTCCTCCAGCCAGTCGTCCTGCCGCTCCGGCGTCACGAAGACCGCATCGAACGGCCGGTCGCCGCCCGGTTCGAGGACCGCCAGGCCCGCGGTGGCGCGCGGGCGGAACGACACCGCCAGGCCCGAGGCCCAAGCCCCCAACAACACAGCGGCGGTACGCCAGTGCGGCGGCAGCAGGACCGCTACGCGGCTGCCGGGGCCAAGGCCGCAACCGTCCCGCAGCAGGCCGGCGCTCCGGGCCGCCCACTGGCCTACCTGCTGAGCGGTCAGGTCGACGCGCTCGCCGGTCGCCTCGTCGCGGTAGCT
The DNA here is from genome assembly GCF_040608275.1 of Micromonospora sp. NPDC005205. Lineage (NCBI taxonomy): Bacteria > Bacillati > Actinomycetota > Actinomycetes > Micromonosporales > Micromonosporaceae > Micromonospora > Micromonospora sp. NPDC005205. The sequence goes on along the minus strand of NZ_JBEXHV010000001.1, from coordinate 712,355 downwards.
GAGCAGCGGGCGCTCGGCCTCGACGGGCCGGGCCGCCAGGTCGGCCGTGTCGGTTGGCTGCATCTCCACGCTCCCCGGGTCGACGTCGGCATCACAGTACTCAACGACTTTGGTAGCGCCGGTCGTCAGCCGATGGCCGTATCGGGTGGCCGGGTGGCCCGGGCACCGTGCAGGTGACCCCCGAAGAGAACGCCGCCGAGGAGCGCCCATGCCGACCGGTTCCGACCCCGTCACCGGCGACCGCCCCGCCGCCGACCGTCTCGTATCCGCCGACCGTCTGCCTCTTCGCCGGCGGCTCCTGCCGGTGATCGCGTTGCTGTTGCTCGCCCCGTGGGCGGCCGAGTGCTCGTGGGGTGGCTTCGCCATCGACGGCTTCCTCCCGGTGCTGATCTTCCTGGGCCCGATGTACGGCGGTGCGGCGATCCTCATCCGGGAGACCGCCCGGCACCTCGGCGCGGGCTGGCCGACGATCGTGCTGCTCGCCGCCGCGTTCGGCGTACTCCAGGCCGGGCTGGTCGACCAGTCGTTGTTCAACCCCGACTTCCTTGACGACACGCAGTACGCCGACACCCGCGCCGCCGCCGAGGCGTCGCTGGTGCCGGGGCTCGAATTCAGCCTCCGGCAGGCGTTCGACTACGTCGGCAACCACATCGTGCTGACCATCTGCGCGCCGATCGTACTGATCGAGTCGTTCCTCGGTGCGGATCGCCGGCTGCGGCCGTGGCTGGGCCGCCCCGGCCTCCTCGTCGTCGGTCTGATTTACCTGCTCGGCAGTCTGTTCATCTTCTCGGACATCAACGGGGACAAAGGCTTCCTGGCCAGCCCGCTCCAACTGTCCTTCGCCGCCGTGGTGGTCGTCGCCCTCGTCGCCGTGGCCCTGCTGCCCCGCTGGCGTCACCCCCGCCCGCGTCGGGCCCGTCGGGTGCCGCACCCGCTCTGGGTGGGTCTGCTGGTCGTCCTCGTCCGGTTCGGCGGCGACCTGACGCCCGGCTGGGCGGGAGTGACTGTGGCACTGACGCTGGCAGCCTTCGCCGGGGCCCTGATCGCCTACTGGTCGTCGGGCAGCGGTTGGGGGCAACGGCACGTGCTCGCGGCCGGGTCGGCGGGCCTGGTCATCGCCGCCGCGTTCGCGTACCTGGTGCCGCCCTACTCCCCGGCGAGCCCGGCGGCGGCCCTGGCCGGCGACGTCGCGGTCACAGTCCTCACGCTCGCCCTGGTCGGCGGCGCCTGGTGGCGGCTGCGCCGCGTCAGTGGGTGGGCAGTTCCGGGCCGCCGTCGAGCAGAGGGCCGAGCAGGTCGTCGTACTCCTCGACCCGGGCCAGGACCTCGGCGGCGGTGAACTGGCGGACGGCCGGCTTCCGGCCGCGAGCGCCGGCCTCCACCTCGTCCCAGGTCAGCGGCGTCGACACCGACGGCACCGACTGGGCCCGCAGCGAGTACGGCGCCACTGTGGTCTTCGCCGCGTTGTTCTGGCTCCAGTCGATGAAGACCTTGCCCGGTCGAAGGTTCTTCGCCATCTTCGACACGATCAGCTTCGGGTGGGCCTTCTCCAACTCCTGCGCGATCCGCCGGGCGTAGTCGGAGACGAGGTCGGACGACTGGGTGCCGGCGATCGGGCAGCAGAGCTGCATGCCCTTCTTGCCGGACGTCTTCGGGTACGACTCGATGCCGTCGTCGGCGAGGCGGTCGCGCATCAGCACCGCCACCGGGCAACACTCGGCCAGCCCGGCCGGCGGGCCCGGGTCCAGGTCGACGACCATCATGTCCGGGTGCTCGCCCACCCTCCACTGCGGTGTGTGCAGCTCCAGGGCGGCCAGGTTGGCCAGCCAGACCAGGGTGGGAAGGTCGTCGGCGACCACGTAGTCGATGGTTTCCCGGCCCTTCGTCGACCCGGGTGCCGGCAGGTTCTCCACCCGCACCCAGTCCGGGGTCGCGGCCGGCGTGTTCTTCTCGAAGAACGACTTGTCGTCCACCCCGTTGGGGAAGCGGATCCGGGTGACCGGTCGGCCGCGCAGGTGCGGCAGCAGCACCGGCGAGATCCGGGTGTAGTAGTCGATCACCTCACCCTTGGTGAACCCGGCCGCCGGGTAGAGCACCTTGTCCAGGTTGGACAGCTCCAGCGCGCGGCCCTCGACGTCCACCCGTAGCCGATCAGCCGGCATCGTCGACCTCCTCCGGAGGCTTGTCCGGGCGCAACCGCAGCACCCGGGGGAAGCGCAGCCGGCCGTCGGGGGTGCGCTGGCCGTACTTCACCTCCACCACCACCCGGGGTTCTACCCAGATGGCGCCCCGCGCATCCTCGCGCGGCACCCCCGGCGCGAACGGTGACACGCCGGAGCGCAGCGGCTCCAGCTCGGCGAGGAGCTGCCGCTCGATGGCCGCGCCGATCCCGCCGCCGACCCGACCCCGGTAGATCAGTCGACCGTCCGGGCCGGGCACCCCGACCAGCAGCCCGCCGATCCGGCGAGCGCCCGGTCGCCAACCGCCGATGACGAAGTCGCCGGTCACCTCGAGCTTGACCTTCACCCAGTCCGGCGAGCGCACCCCCGGGCGGTAGACGGCCCCGGAGCGCTTGGCCATCACACCTTCCAGGCCGTGCTCCCCGGCCGCCTCGTAGGTCGCTGGCCCGTCGGTGAACATCGGTGGCACCGCCCACCGGAGGCCACCGAGCGCCAGCGCGTCCAACGCCTCACGGCGGCGCTCGTACGGCCAGCCGGTCAGGTCGTCGCCGTTCAGCCGGAGCAGGTCGAAGATCATGTACGTCACCGGCATGACCGCTGCCAACCGGGCCGCCTTGGCCCGGTCCCGGACGTGCATCCGCTCGGCCAGCGCGGTGAACGACGGCTGCCCACCCTGGCCGAGCAGCACCACCTCACCGTCGAGCAGCGCGTCGTCGACCTGCTCGGGCAGGGTTGCCAACTCCGGGTACGCGGCGGTGATCTCCACGCCGGAGCGGGCATACAGGTGTTGACCACCACCTGAGATGTCGGCCAGGGCGCGGACACCGTCCCACTTGAACTCGTACGCCCAGCCGTCGCCGGCCGGGAGCGGCCCGGTCATCGCGAGCATCGGCTTGAGCGGCGCTCCGGGCACGACCCGAATTGTAGTAGCGGGCCGAACACCTCGCGTCAGGTTCCTTCGGATGCGAGCATGGTCGATACCGGGGAAGGGAGCGCAGGATGCGTGCCATCTGGAAGGGAGCCGTGTCGTTCGGGCTCGTCTCGATCGGGGTGAAGCTCTACTCCGCGACCGAGGAGAAGGACATTCGGTTCCACCAGGTGCACCGCGAGGACGGCGGCCGGATCCGCTACAAGCGCACCTGCTCGGTCTGCGGCGAAGAGGTCACCTACGACGACATCGCCAAGGGCTACGACATCGGCGGCGGTGAAATGGTGATCCTCACCGACGAGGACTTCGCCGACCTGCCGCTGACCAGCTCCCGTGCCATCGACGTGCTGGAGTTCGTGCCGGCCGAGCAGGTCGACCCGATCCTCTACAACAAGGCGTACTTCCTCGAGCCGGAGGGCGCCGCGACCAAGCCGTACGTGCTGCTGCGCGACGCGCTCATCGACTCGGAGCGGGTGGCCATCGTCAAGGTGGCGCTGCGCCAGCGGGAGCAGCTGGCCACGCTGCGGGTCCGTGAGGGTGTGCTGCTGCTCAACACCATGCTCTGGCCGGACGAGATCCGTACCCCGGACTTCGGTTTCCTCGACGAGGACCTCAAGGTGCGCCCCCCGGAGCTGGCCATGGCCAGCTCGCTGATCGACTCGATGACCGGCGAGTTCGAGCCGGACGTCTTCACAGACGACTACCGGGCCGCGTTGCAGGAGGTCATCGACGCCAAGGTGGAGGGTCGGGAGGTCGTCCAGCCGGAGGAGGTCGAGGAGGCCCCGGCCGCGGCGGTGGACCTGATGGCGGCGTTGAAGGCCTCGGTGGAGCGCGCCAAGGCGGCTCGCGGCGAGCAGCCCGCCGGCGGGGGTGGTGGCGGGGGTGCGCCGACGCCCATCTCGTCGGCCCGGTCGGCGCAGAAGGCAGCCGAGCAGAAGGCGGCCAAGGCACCCGCGAAGAAGACCGCGGCGAAGAAGACGGCCGAGAAGAAGGCGGCGGAGCCGGCGAAGAAGACCGCCACCAAGAAGACCGCCGCGAAGAAGGCGGAGCCGGCGAAGAAGACCGCCGCACGCAAGACCGCACCCCGCAAGAGCGCCTGACCGTACGGCAGCGGCGGCGGTGTCCGCCTCGCCGGGTACGCTCCGCCGGCCGCTGGCGACCGGAGGAGCCCCCATGCCGTACACCCCTGATCTGGACCGGTTACTGACGCCCGGCGCCCGCTTCACCGACCAGCACGGCGGATACCTGATCGAGGTGCACCCGGTGGGCGACATCGTGTTGCCGACCGGCCGTGTGGTCGGGTGTGACCCGCTGGTCTGCCCGGAGGCGGAGCCGTTCACCGTGACAGTGCCGCCGGGGCGGCATCCCGCGCGCGCCTGGGTGGCTGTGGTGCTCCGGGAGGACGCCGAGGTGGACCGGCGGGTCGCCGCGCTGGAACTGGTCGTCTCAGCCGAGCCGACGATCCGCTGGGAGCCGGCCGTCGCGGGTGACCAGGACGTCGCCACGCTCGGAGGGGACGACTACTTCGGCTACGGGGTGGATGCCGGCGTCGGCACCTTCGCCGACCCGACCGCCCTCGCCGTCCTGGAGGGCTGGGACTCCGACCTGGTCGAGGAGGTCTTCATTCCGGCCGAGCTGCCCTCGTCCCCGGTTCCAGGGCTGATCACCGCCGTGTTGGACGAGGCCAGCGGTGCCAACGTCGTCACAGTGGCCACCGGTTGGGGCGACGGCTGCTACGGCACCTGGATCGGCCGTGCCGCCGACGGGCGGGTCACCTCGTTCGTGACCGACTTCATGGTCGTCCCGCAATAACCGCCCGGGAAAGACCCGGAACTGTCGCGCTGGGCGATCCGAGGCGTCCGCGGCGGGCACGGTGGGCCGCTGTGCGGGTACCGTGTGCGTCGGCTTTCCCCCCGGCACCGGGTGCCGGCCACACTTCGCAGCAGGGAGTCGACGACGTGAGCGAGCGGACGCAGCAGACGGGCCCGGACCAGAGCCCGGCAACCAAGTCGGGGCGCCGCCTGGCCGCCCAGTTGGCGGAGAAGAAGGCCGCCGACCGGAGGCGGAAGATCAACGCCGGGCTCAGCAGCCTCGCCGCCCTCGCCGTGGCCGCGACGCTGATCGGCGTCTTCGTGGCGATCGGCGGGGGCGACGACAAGCCCAAGACCCAGGCCGACGCGACCCCGTCCGCCTCCGCTCCGGCCCCCGACGAGGCTGGCGCGCCCCCCGCTCCGCAGCTGCCCGAGGGCTCCGACCCGGCGCTGGGCACCAAGCCGACGGTGACGCCGGGCACCGGTGAGCTCAAGAAGCTCACCGTCACCCCGCTGATCAAGGGCAAGGGCCCGGCCGTGCAGAAGGGCCAGAACATCACCACCAACTACGTGGGGGTGTTCTTCAAGGACGGCAAGGAGTTCGACTCCTCGTGGAAGGCCGGGCAGCCGGCCACCTTCCCGATCGGCGTCGGCCAGGTCATTCCGGGCTGGGACCAGGGCCTGGTCGGGGTGACAGTGGGCAGCCGGGTGCAGCTCGACATCCCGGGCGAGCTGGCGTACGGCAACGACGAGGCCAACGCCGGTGGACGTCCGACCGGTCCGCTGCGCTTCGTGGTGGACGTGCTCGCCGCCCAGTGACCTGTCCGGATCGTCCCGGTTGTCGCCGGGACGGGATGGAGTTGTTCACATGGGGCTTCCGGCCCGTCACCCAGCGGCAGTAGGTTCGGCGTCACCCCGGGCGGTTCACCGCCCGGGGTGAGCATCCGGAACCGCGACGCGGAGGTGCATGTGACTGCGCTGGACGAGCCTGGGCGGACTGCCCGGTCGATGTGGGCGTACTTCGAGCCGGTCCACGCTGTCACCTACCTTCACCCCCGGGCGCGTGCCGCGTACGAGGCGGTCGGGTTGCGCGGCTACTGGCGCGGTTACTTCGCCGGCCGGGCCGCGCCGCTGGGAGCCGCCGAGGCGGCCCCGGTGATCGCCGCCTTCTTCAACTTCGCGCCGCCGATGGTGACCCGGGCACTGCCTGCGGTGTGGCGGTTGGCCACTCCCCAGGAGGCGCTGCGCGCCCGCCTGACCGGTGCGGTGCAGGCGCTCGCCGAGTTGACCTACGAGCTTCCTGAGTCGCACCTGGTGGAGGCCGCCGACCTGTTGGAACGGGCCGCATCGGCGGCGCAGACCGCCGGCCGGGTGCTCGGCGCGGCGAACGCGGCCCTCCCGGCCGGTGAGTACCCGTTGGCGCGGCTCTGGCAGGCCGCCACCACGCTGCGGGAGCACCGGGGGGACGGGCACGTGGCGGCGCTGGTGGCCGCCGGCCTGGACCCGGTGGAGACGCTGACCGCGCGGATGGCGCTGGACGGTTCGCCACCGCAGTACCTGCTGGGCCGGGGCTGGTCCGAGGAGCAGTGGCAGGCCGCCCGCGAACGGCTCACCGAGCGGGGTTGGCTGACCGGTGACGGCGCGGCCACCGACCACGCCCGGGCCGAGTTCCAGGCCATCGAGGACGCCACCGACCTGGCCGCCGCGCACTCCTGGCAGGCGCTCGGCGCCGACGACACGGACCGGCTGCGGGAGCTGCTGGAGCCGATCGCCCGGTCCGCCCACACCCTGCTCCCCGAGGGCAGCCCGCTCGGTCTACCCGCGCTGCCCGGCTGACCGGGCACCCACCGGTCGGGCAGGATGGGCCCGTGACTGATGCTGTGGTCTTCGACCTGGACGGCGTGATCGTGGATTCCGAGCCGGTGTGGGAGGAGGTCCGGCGGGCGTACGTGGCGGCGCACGGCGGGACGTGGCAGCCCGACACGCAACGCCGACTGATGGGGATGAGCACCGGTGAGTGGGCGCACTACCTCAGCGGAGAGCTGGGCGTCGACCGCACCGCCGAGCAGGTCGCCGTCGAGGTGGTCGAGGAGATGGCCCGACGCTACCGGGACCACGTACCCCTGATCGACGGCGCCGACCAGGTCGTTCGCGGGCTGGCCGCGCGGTGGCCGCTCGGGTTGGCCAGTTCGTCGCCGACCCGGCTGATCGAGGCGGCGCTGGCGGCGACCGGCCTGACCGACGCGTTCGGCGCGACCCTCTCCACCGAGCAGACCGAGCGGGGCAAGCCCGCACCGGACGTGTACCTGAGCGTGGCGCAGCGCCTCGGCGTCGACCCGACCCGGTGTGTGGCGGTGGAGGACTCGTCCAACGGGGTGCGTTCCGCCGCGGCGTCGGGGATGCGGGTGGTGGCGGTGCCGCACGGCTCGTACCCGCTCGATCCGGACGCCGCCGGGCTGGCCGTGGCGACGCTGAACGCGATCGGTGAGCTGACCCCGGAGCTGGTGGACGAGCTGGGTTGACCCGGTTCGAGCCGGGTAGAGACCACGGATGAAGGCCATCGTGTACGAACGCAACGGCGACCCTTCGGTGCTCGACCTGGTCGACCGCCCGGTGCCCGAGCCGGGGGCGGGCGAGGTCCTGGTGCGGATGGCGGTCTCCGGGGTGAACCCGACCGACTGGAAGTCCCGCCGCAACAGCCCGCCGAACGGGTGGCAGATCCCCGGGCAGGACGGCGCGGGGTTGGTCGAGGCGGTCGGCGATGGGGTCGACCCCGACCTGATCGGTGAGCGGGTGTGGGTCTGGGAGGCCGCCTGGCAGCGACAGTGGGGCACGACGGCGGAGTACACGCTGGTGCCGGTCCGGCAGGCGGTACGTCTCGGTGCCGCTCCGTTCGAGCTGGGCGCGGCCCTCGGCATTCCGTTCCTCACCGCGCACCGCTGCCTGACGGCTGGCGAGTTCATGCCGGACACGCTGCGGGCGGGCGCGCTGGCGGATCACACGGTGCTGGTGCAGGGCGGCGCGGGCGCGGTCGGCAACGCCGCGATCCAGCTCGCCCGGTGGGCCGACGCCACTGTGATCGCCACTGTGAGCAGCGCGGAGAAGGCCCAGCTCGCAGCCGCGGCCGGCGCATCCTTCGTGATCAACTATCGGGAGCAGGACGTGGTCGAGGAGGTCCACAAGATCGCTCCCGACGGGGTCCACACGATCGTGGAGGTCGCCCCCGCCCGCAACGCCTCGGTCGACGCACGGGTGCTGCGGCACGGCGGCGCGGTCTGCATGTACGCCGACAACGGCGGGGACGAGGTGAGCATCCCGATCCGGGCGATGATGGCGCCGAACGCCCGCTGGCAGTTCGTCCTGGTCTACACCGAGCCGAAGGCGGCCAAGGCGCAGGGCGTGAAGGACGTGGCGGCGGCGGCCAGCCAGGGTGGCATCCGGGTCGGCGCGGACGCCGGCCTGCCGTTGCACTACTACCCGCTGGCGGAGGCGGCCGCGGCGCACCAGGCGGTGGAGGACTCGACGGTGGGCAAGGTGCTCATCACCACCAGCGACGCCTGATCGGGTCGCCGACCACCCGATTTTCCCGTCAGCAGGACAGATGCGAACAAGTTTCGCAACAATGGCGGTGCGGGTTACCCCGCGTGGAGCGGGCGGCCCCGGCGCGGTGCGAACGCCGGGGCCGCCCCTGGGGAGGGTTCAGGAGTACTCCCGCCCCAACAGGCGACAGTGCCGGGGAAAACGTTACGGGGCTGTCAGCTCCCGGACAGTCAGCTCGCCTTCGGCGTACCGCGAACGGACGACCTTCTTGTCGAACTTGCCCACGCTGGTCTTCGGCACCGTGTCGATGAACGCCCAGCGCTCGGGCAACTGCCAGCGCGCCACCGACCCGGCCAGGAAGTCCCGCAATTCCTCGGCGGTCACCGAAGCGCCCTCCCGGACCACGACGGTGGCCAGCGGACGTTCGTCCCATCGCTCGTCCGGGACCCCCACCACGCACGCCTCCAGCACCGCCGGGTGGGCCATCAGCGCGTTCTCCAACTCCACCGACGAGATCCACTCGCCGCCGGACTTGATCACGTCCTTGGCGCGGTCGGTCAGGTTGATGTACCCGTCCGGCGAGAGGGTGCCCACGTCGCCGGTCCGCAGCCAGCCGTCGCGGAACTTCTCCTCGTCCGGGGCGTCGTCACCGACGTACCGGGCGGTCACCCACGGCCCCCGGACCTCCAGCTCACCCACTGCCGTGCCGTCGGTGGGCATCGGGTCGCCCGACGGGCCGACGATCCGCGCCTGCACGCCCGCCGGCACCCGCCCCTGGGTGTAGCGGTAGCGCCAGGCATCGTCACCGGTCGCTCCGGCGGGCGGACGCGAGACCGACCCCAGCGGGGACATCTCGGTCATCCCCCAGGCGTGGATGACGTCGATACCGTGCCGTTCGTCGAACGCGTGCATCAGCGCCGGCGGGCATGCCGAGCCGCCGACGATCACCTCACCGAGCGAGGAGGTGTCCACGTCGTGGGTGTCCAGGTAGGCCAGCAGGTCGGTCCAGATGGTCGGCACCGCACCGGCCAGGGTGGGCTTCTCGGCGGCGATCATCTCGGCGATCGGCGCGGCCTGGAGGAACCGGTCCGGCATGATCAGCGACGCGCCGGAGAGGAAGGCCGCGTAGGGCAGGCCCCAGGACATGGCGTGGAACATCGGCACGATGGCCAACTCGCGGTCGGTCGGGCCGAGGCCGAAACCCTCCGGCATGCAGACCTGCAACGAGTGCAGATAGATCGACCGGTGCGAGTAGGCCACGCCCTTCGGGTTGCCGGTGGTGCCCGAGGTGTAGCAGAGCGCGGCGGCGTCGCGCTCGTCCACCTCGGGCCAGTCGTACACCTCGGGCCGGTCGGCGAGCAACGCGTCCCAGTGGTGCACAGTGATCCGGTCGCCGGCCGCGGCCACCAGCGGCGCCGGGTCGCCACCGCCGACCACCACGACGTGCCGCACGGTGGTCAGCTCACCGATCACCCGGGCCAGCAGCGGGATGAGCGTGCTGTCGACGAGGACCACCCGGTCCTCGGCGTGGTTGGCGATGTAGACGACCTGGTCGGGGAAGAGCCGGATGTTGAGCGTGTGCAGCACCGCACCCATGCTCGGCACCGCGAAGTAGGCGACCAGGTGCTCGTTGTTGTTCCACATGAAGGTCGCGACCCGCTCGTCGCCGGTCACCCCACACTCGTCGCGTAGCCCGTGTGCCAGCCGGGCGGCGGCCCGGCCCACCTCGGCGTACGTCATCCGGCGGGGCTCGGCGCCCGTCCAGGTGACCACCTCGGCCGAGCCGTGCACCAGTGCACCGTGGTCGAGGATCCGGGAGATCTGCAGAGGGGCGTCCATCATCGTGCTACGCATGGGTAACAAGCTAGTGTCGCCGGTCACACGTTGGGAACCCCCGGTAAGTTGTCGCAGGTGAGCATCTCCTGGGCCGACTCGTACGTGGGGCAGTTGCGGGCGATCGCCGGCGATCGGACGCTGATGTTCGTCGGCGCTCGTGCCGTGGTCAACGACGACGCCGGACGCATTCTGCTGATCAAACGCTCGGACAACGGCCAGTGGGCCATGCCGGCCGGCGCGATGGAGCTGGGCGAGTCGATAGCCGACTGCGCGGTACGCGAGGTCCGTGAGGAAACCGGCCTGCGCGCGCTGCGGGTCTGCGCGTTCGCCCTCTACACCGGCCCGGACCGGACGAGCACCAACATGTACGGGCACACGTACCAGGTGTTCACGACCGCGTTCAAGGTCGAGGAGTGGGACGGGCAGTTGGCCCGGGTCACCGACGAGACCACCGACGCGGGTTTCTTCGCCCGCGACCGGTTTCCCACCCCACTCTCCACCTCGGTCGTCGAAACCCTTGCCGACCTGGACGTCTTCGAGAAGACGAACCGGCTCATCCTCAAGTAGGGCCGCACCCCGGGTCGACCTGGTGGTAAGGCGCGTACCGCAGCCCCGCCTGACCACCGACGCCCCGGATGACGCCGACCGCCCCGGAGCGATCCGGGACGGTCGGTGTCGAGACGCTCAGATCATCGTCTGGGACTTGGCCTCCATGTCGGCGGCCGCCTCCTCCTTCGACTCGCGGGTCAACGGCTTGCCGCCCGGAGCCGGTGCCTCCCCGCCGAGCGGGTCGGCGCCACCGGTGGCACCCTTCGGGCCGGCACCCCGCAGCTGCGTGTTGGGCAGGGTCAGGGTGACCACGACCGCCACGATCGCGATCAGGCCGGCGGTCAGGAAGACCATGTCCAGCGCGTCGACGAAGGCACCCTGGATGGCCGCGCGCACCGGCCCCGGCAGGGCCAGGATGGTGGCCGGATCGTTGATCGAGATGTTGGCGCCGCCACTCGCCGCGACCGCGGCCTGCTCCTGCGGCGGGAGCTGCGCGATCGCGCCGGGCAACCGGTCGGCGAGCCCACCGGTCAGCCGGGACGAGAGCACAGTGCCGAGGATCGCCACCCCGAACGAACCACCCAGCGACCGGAAGAAGGTCGCCGAGGAGGTGCCGGCACCCAGGTCGCGTACCGAGACCGCGTTCTGCACCGCCAGGATCAGCGACTGCATGCACAGGCCCAGCCCGACGCCGATCACCACCATGTACCCGAACGCCACCCAGAGCGAGGTGGCCACCTCCAACTGGGTGAAGAGGAACATGCCGACCAGGAGGGTCGCCGAACCGGCCACCGGGAACCACTTGTACCGGCCGATCCGGGTCATCGCGCGGCCGGTCAGGATCGAGGTGATGATGATGCCGGCCATCATCGGCAGCATCAGCAGACCGCTCCGGGTCGGCGAGGCGCCCTTCACGATCTGCAGGTACAGCGGAATGAAGATGATCGAACCGAACATCACCAGACCGATGATGAGCAGCGCCGAGTTGGCCAACGCGAAGGTGGCGTTCCGGAACAGCCGCAGCGGCAGGATCGGCTCGGCCACCCGGGCCTCCTGGAGGACGAAGAGCACCCCCAGCACCGCACCGACCACGAACAACGTGATGATCACGCCGGAGCCCCAGGCGTACTCGTTGCCGCCCCAGCTCAGCGCGAGCAGCAGGGAACTCACCCCGGCCACCAGCAGGCCGGCACCGAGCCAGTCGATCGAGTGGTCCCGGCGTTCGAACGGGATCAGCCGCATCACGTGGTAGCAGACGACGATCGCCAGGATCGCCAGCGGCACGTTGATGTAGAAGATCCACCTCCAGTCGGTCTCCGCGAAGTAACCGCCCACGAGCGGCCCGGCGACCGACGAGATCCCGAAGACCGCGCCGAAGAGGCCCTGGTACTTACCACGTTCCCGGGGTGACACCACGTCCGAGATGATGGTGAACGCGAGCGTCAGCAGACCGCCGGCGCCGAGACCCTGGATGCCCCGGGTGACGATCAGCTGGGTCATGTTCTGCGACAGCCCGGCCAGCAACGACCCGACCAGGAACGTGCCGATCGAGAAGAGGAAGACCGGCCGACGCCCGTACAGGTCGGCCATCTTGCCGTAGAGCGGCGTCGACGCGGTCGAGGCGAGCAGGTACGCGGTGACCACCCACGAGTAGTGGTTGATCCCGCCCAGCTCGCCCACGATGGTCGGCAGCGCCGTACCGACGATGGTCTGGTCGAGTGCGGCCAGCAGCATGCCGGTCATCAGGCCCAACATGAGCAGCCGGATCTGCTGACGGTTCAGCACCGGCGCATCTGAGGCTTCGGTGGTCATGTGGCCTTCTATCCCGCGAGCCGCAGAACATGCGCCAACCCACCAAAAAACCAACCCCCGCGCGCTCCCCCTCTCACGCCCCGCACCCTGGCGGTGATCAAGAGGTTTGCGTCAGGACGCACCGCATTCCTGACGCAAACCTCTTGATCACCGGGGAAAGACTGGGGGTGGGGTTAGGGGGTCGTGAAGGTTTTGGTGATCGTTGCGCAGAAGGCGGGGAGGTCGTCGGGTTTGCGGCTGCTGGTCAGGTTGCCGTCGGTGACGCACTCCTCGTCCACCCAGGTGGCTCCCGCGTTCGTCAGGTCGGTACGCAGGGTCGGCCAGGAGGTGATCCGACGGCCACGCACCACGTCCGCCTCGATCAGCGTCCACGGGCCGTGACAGATCACCCCGACGGGCTTGTCCGCGTCGAAGAACGCCTTCACGAACCGCACCGCGTCCGGGTCGCCCCGCAGGAAGTCCGGGTTCGCCACCCCTCCGGGCAGCACCAACGCGTCGTAGCCGGCGGCGTCGGCCTTGTCGACGGTCACGTCCACGTCGTACGTCTCGGAGTGGTCCAGGTGGTTGAAGGACTGGATGGAACCGGGCTTCAGCGAGACCAGCTCGGCCGTCGCGCCAGCGGCCTCGACCGCCTCGCGTGGCTGGACGTACTCGACCTCCTCGACGCCGTCGGCGGCCAGGAAGGCGATCCGCTTGCCCTGCAATGTCGCTGCCATCTCGGTACATCTCCTCTCGGGGGTACCTCAATCCCCTTCCCGCCCTCGAACGCCCGAAACAGGTCGGAGCGGTGTCGGACCGGCTCGGACCGGTCAGACACCGCCGAAGACCGCCTGACCAGCGGCGGGACCGGTCGGCGCGCAGGTTTGTCCGCCAGGCCGCTGGGGACCCGGGGAGGCATGGCAGGAGCAGCAGCGGAGCAGCGCCGGCTCGCCACCGTCGTGGAGAGCTGGCTCGGACGCCCAGTCCTGATCGTCGGTGACGCCATGTTGGACGAATGGCGGTTCGCCGACTCCGACCGGCTCTGCCGGGAGGCGCCCGCCCCGGTCCTCACCCTGCGTCGGCGGATCTCCGCCGCCGGTGGGGCCGCGAACACCGCCGTCAACGTCGCCGCCCTCGGCGGCCGGGCGGTGCTGGTGGCACCGGTCGGCGCCGACGTCGCCGGGGACGAACTGCACGACTGCCTAGACCGCGCGAGCGTCTGGGACCGCACCGTCAACCAACCCGGGCGACCCACACCGGTGAAGCGGCGGATGTTGGCCGGCAACCAGATCCTGCTGCGTGAGGACTCCGGCGACCCGGAGGACGCGTTGGACCACGACGGGGTGAGCCGGCTGCTCACCGCCCTGACTTGCGCCACCGAGGAGTTGCGCGCCGCCGCCGGTGGGGAGGCGCCGACCCTGGTGGTCTGCGACTACGGCCTGGGCGCGCTGCCCGCGCCGGTCCGCGCGTGGCTGGTCGAGAACCGCCAGCGGTACGCCACAGTCGCGCTGGACGCCCACGACCTGGCCGACTGGAGGGGTCTCGCGCCGACAGTGGTCACCCCCAGCTTCGCCGAGGCGACCCGACTGTTGGCCCGCGCGGGCGGTACGACCCGACCGACCGGCGGAACCGAACTGCACCTGGAACACCCGGACGGCGACCCCGTCGACGGGCCGTCCGAGATGACCGTCGGCGCGGCCCCGGGGGCGGTACGCGCCGACGACACCGCCGCCGAGCTGACCCGGGCCGACCGCCCGGGGCCGGTCGGCGAGCCCACCCCGGGCGAGGGTCGGGTCGCCCTCACCGGCGACGGGCTCAGCGTCACAGGCACCGGCGTCACAGTGAACACCCGGGCCGGGGAGGGCGTCGACCGGGCTGTCCTGGCCAAGTCGCGGCTGGCCGAACTGCGTGCGCACACCGGTGCCGACGTGGTCGCGGTGACCCTGGACACCGAGGGCGCTGTGGTCGGCGGAGCCGACGGGGAGCCACGCCGCAGCCACAGCACTCCGGTGCCGGCAAGCCACGCCGTGGGCGCCGGCGACGCGTACCTGGCGGCGATGACGTTGGCCCTGGCCGCCGACGCGCCCCTGCCGACCGCCGCCCAACTCGCCCAACTCGCGGCCACCATCACCGTCTCGGACACCGGTACCTGCGTGTGCCGACGCGACGACCTGCTCGCCGCGTTGGGCGAGCCGACCGACACCACGAGCCACCCCGCGCTGGTCAGCGGCGACGAGTTGGACACGATCGTCGCCGGGTACCGCGAGGCGGGACGGTCGGTGGTCTTCACCAACGGCTGCTTCGACGTCCTGCATCGCGGGCATGTGCGCTACCTGGAACAGGCCCGCGCGTTGGGCGACCTGCTCATCGTGGCGGTCAACTCGGACGGCAGCGTACGACGGCTGAAGGGCCCGGACCGGCCGGTCAACCCGGTCGAGGACCGGGGTGCCCTGCTCGCCGCGCTCGCCTGCGTGGACCACGTGGTGGTCTTCGAGGAGGATTCACCAGCGGCGCTGATCGAGGCGGTCCGACCTGACGTGTACGTCAAGGGCGGCGACTATCCGCCCGAGCTGGTGCCGGAGGCGCCGCTGGTGCGCCGCCTCGGCGGCCAGGTGCGCACCCTGGGGTACGTGCCGGACCGGTCCACCTCCGCGATCATCGAGCGGATCCGGTCGCACAGCCAGGACCCGTCGCCACACCTCGACGACCGGGAGCCCGACCCGTCGCTGCGCACCCAGGCGTCGTGAACCGCCCTCTCGACGCCGGCACCCCGGAGGAGTTCCGCACCGACCGGCTGGTCGACGTGCTGATTCCGACCCGGAACCGGCCCGCCGAACTGGCCGTCACCCTGGGCGGGCTCGCCGCCCAGGACGGGGTGCCCGGCTTCGGCGTGGTCGTCAGCGATCAGTCCGACGGGGATCCGGCGTACGCGCATCCCGCCGCCGCCACAATGGTCCGGGCGCTGCGCCACCGGGGCCACCCGGTGCTGCTGACCCGCCGGCTGCCCCGACGGGGTTTGGCCGAACACCGCGCCTACCTGCTCGCCGCCTCGGCCGCCCGGTACGTCCTCAGCCTCGACGACGACATCTGGCTGGAACCGGGTGCGCTGCACCGACTGGTCACCGCGATCGGTGAGCTGGGCTGCGGGTTCGTCGGCAACGGCGTGCACGGGCTCTCGTACACCGACGACGTGCGGCCGGAGTCGCACGGCCACTACGAGGAGTGGGTCGGGCCGCCCACACCGGAGCGCATCCGACCCGACACCCCGCAGTGGAACCGGGCCCGGATCCACTCGGCCGCGAACCTGCTGCACATCACCGAGCAGTTGGCGCTGCCACCGGGCGCGTGGCGGGCGTACAAGGTCTCCTGGATCGGCGGGTGCGTGCTCTACGACCGGGCCAAGCTCGTCGACGCCGGCGGCTTCGACTTCTGGCGTCGGGTGCAGGAGAAGCACCAGGGCGAGGACGTGGCGGCGCAGCTGGCCGTGTTGTCCCGCTACGGTGGCGCGGGCATCCTGCCCAGCGGCGCGTACCACCTGGAGTCCCCCACCACCGTCACCGACCGTGACGTGGAGGCGTGGGAGGTCGTCCTCGCCGAGGAGGACACCCCGCAGCCGGCCTGAACTACCGGGTGAGCAACTCCCGGGCGGCTTCCAGCACCTCGATCACCGGTACGTCGGTCACGAACGAGTCCCGATGCGGGCAGTCACCGTCGCCGGGTCGGTGCGGATAGATGCCCGGCGTGCAGTCGACCCCGCAGACCGGGCAGTGCACCGTCCACGAGCTGATCGGGCGGTGCCGGCCCCGCAGCGGGCTGGCCCCGTTGATCAGGTTGCCGACCCAGAAGATGCCCACCGTTGGCGTGCCCACCGCGGCGGCCAGGTGCAGCGGCCCGGTGTCGTTCGAGACGACCAACGCACAGTCGGCGTAGCAGCCCACCAACCCACCCAGGCTGAGCGTGCCCACCTGTGGGCCCACCGGCACCTGCGCCGCAGCGACGACCTGGTCCACCACCTCCTGCTCGGAGGGCGTGCCGGTGACCAGCACCTCGTAGCCGTCCTCGTGCAGCGCACGGGCCACCTCGGCGAAGCGCTCGGCGGGCCAGCGGCGGCGGGTGTCGGTGGCGCCCGGATGCAACGCCACCCGGGGACGGCTCGCCGGGCCGAGCACCTGGGCGGCCTCGGCCCGGTCGGCGTCGGTCACCGCCAGCGTCGGCGTGATGGTGGTGGCCGGCGCTCCCGCCAACGCCACCACCTCCAGGTAGCGGATCACCTCGTGCTGGTAGTAGACGTAGCGCAGCCACCGGTCCAGCTGCGGCGCGTCCTCGGCGCGCAGGCCGACGGTCAACCGGGCACCGAGTCGGCTGATCAACGGGTTGGAGTTGGCACCCCCGCCGTGGATCTGCACCGCCAGGTCGAACTCCGCAGCGGCGGCAGCGGCCACGAAGTCGTCGATCGACGACTCCGGCTCGCCCGGCTCCGGCGTACGGATGCCGGGGGCCGGCGGCACCACCAGCACCCGGTCCACCGGGCCGGGCCGGTCGCGCCAGAGCTTCGCGTGCCACGGCGCGCCGAGCAGCACGATCTCCGCCGAGGGGTACGCGGTGCGCAGGGCGTCCAGCGCCGGCAGGGCGAAGATGAAGTCACCGAGCGCGTTGGCGCGCAGCACGGCGATCCGCCGTACGTCGGGAAGGCGCTCGGCGGTCGGGCCGAGCACGGACGGGGTGACCACCCGACCCGCTACGGCCGGTCGATCTCGCCGGCGGTGTCCGGGCGGTGCAGCTCCCGGTCCGCGGCGGGATCGGCTGGCATCGGCGTACCAGTGGAGAGGTCGCCGGAGCGCGGCCCGGTGCGGCCGACGGTGATGGTGCGCGGCGCGGGCCGCGTTGCCCGTGGCAGCCGCACCCGCAGCAGGCCGTGGTCCATCACCGCGTCGATGGTGTCCGGGTCGACCCGCGCCGGCAGGTTGACCCGGTATTCGAAGCCGCGCGTCTCGAAGCCGCCGGGGATTCCGTGGTCGGCGTTGACCTCCGCCTCCGAGCGGGCTCGCACGCACAACTCGCGGTCGTCCAACTCGACGGCCACCTCCTCCGGCGCCACTCCGGGCAACCGGACGACGACCTCCCAGCCGTCCGAGGTCTCGGTCAACTCGACGTCGGACGCCCCGCCGCGACCACCGACCAGGCGACTCAACTCAGAGCGCAGCGACTGCAACTCCCCCATCGGGTCCCAGCCCTGCTGCCGGCTGCCGCGCCACCCCCGGCCGAAGCCGCCAAACTGCTGCTCGCTCATCACACCTCTCCGATCCGCTGGGTGGCCGTCGGCGGCCGTAGTGAGCTGGGCGCGTCCAGGCCGGCGTCACTGTCGACTCCCACACCGAGCCGGTCGACCAGCTCGCCACCGAGCCAGGCGCTGATGCCGAGAATCGCCAGCGCGACCAGCTCGATGGCGATCAGCGCCCCGCCGGCGGCCCGGGAGTCCGCGTTGAGCCGCACCGCCCACACGGCGGCGAAGAGCAGGATCACCGCGACGTTGGCGCCCGCGTGCAGCAGACCCACCCGCTTGGCGCGGGTGCCGCTCGGTATCGCCAGCAGGTCGAACGAGCCGGCCGCCGCGGCGAGCAGGCCGCCAATCAGGCCGACGGTGATGTTCCAGTACGCGACCTCGCCGAGGAAGTCGGGACCGCCGACGGCGTCCACCAGGTCGAACAGCACCGCAGTGGCCAGCAGCGCCACCGGGAACATGACAAGCATCGGATGGACTGGGTGACCCAGCACCTTGAGTCGGCTCTCCATCTCCCGGCCTCCACTGGTCGGCGTCCTGCGGAACGGTCCACGTCGGCGAGCGCATCGGGTGAGGCCGTACCCCCGGCAACCCGGCACAAACCTCGCGCTGGTCACTGCGGCCTAGGCTGATGACGGTGGTGCCCACCACCGGGTCAACGCCTGAGGGAGGACCAACGTGACGGTGGAGATCACCTCGCACGAGGAGTTACGCGAGTTGCTCGGTGAGCCGAGCACGCGGACCGCCAACAAGGACCGCACCCGCCTGCACGAACGGGACCGCGAGTGGCTCGCTGCCTCACCGTTCTGCCTGATGGCCACGGCCGGCGCGGACGGGAGCTGCGACGTCTCACCCAAGGGCGACCCGGCCGGGTTCGCCCTGGTGCTGGACGACACGACGCTCGCGCTGCCGGAGCGGCCCGGCAACAAGCGGGCCGACGGCTACCGCAACATCCTCGACAACCCGCACATCGGGTTGCTCTTCCTGATCCCCGGGCGGACCGACACGCTGCGCATCAACGGGCGGGCCCGCCTGGTCAGCGACGCGCCCTGGTTCGACGACATGGTGGTCAAGGGGCACCGGCCGGTGCTCGCCGTGGTGGTGGAGATCGAGCAGATCTTCTACCACTGCGCGAAGGCGTTCCTGCGGTCCGCGCTGTGGCGGCCGGAGACCTGGCAGCCCGAGGCACTGCCGTCCCGGCCACGCCTGATCAAGGAGGTCGAGGCCCCGACGGAGAGCCTCGAAGATCTGGAACGGCACTACGGCCCCGAGTACGCCACGAAGATCTACGTCTGATCGGCCGCGCCGGGTCGGATCGGCTACGCCTCGGCCGACTGCGACCGGTCCGCCTCGTCGGCAGGCCAGGCCGACCAACCGTCCGGGTTGCCGAACGACTCCCGGGAGATCCCCGAGCCGGTCTCCGGCCACGAACCGAACCGGTCGTTGTGCAGGTGCGCGAAGAGGTAACACATGCCTTCGCAGTCGGCGTCCAGCAGCGCCATCGCGGGGTCGGCACGAACAGCTTCGTAGTAGGCCCGACCCAGGGCGACGATGAAACCTCGGGCGTAGAGGAAGCCGTCGTCCGACCCGTCGGTCACCTCGTGGATGTCCTCCCGATCGATGTCGTACAGCTTGCGCTCCACCACCCGGTCCAGATCCGTCAACTCCTGCCCGGTCAGCTCGACGGTCAACTGCCCGAGCCGGTCCAGGAAGGCATCAAGCCAGGCGTCGATCGCGTAGGACGGGTCGTCATCGTCGACATCATCGCCGTCGTCAGCGGCGGGGTCGCGCTCGACGAGGGCCTGACGCAGCGCCAGGGGCTCGGCGCCCAACTCGGCCCAGGCCGACTCGATGAGGGCCCACAGCCGGGCCTCGTCAGCAGCGGTGGGCAGCGTTCCAGGGGCATCCGTGGTCACGGTCACCGCAAGACCGTAACCACCACCACCGACGCTTTCAGGACTCCGCGGCGGAGACCATCCACAAGTGACCGTCCGGGTCGGCGAAGACGCCCGCGTACCCCCAGGGGTGGTCGGACGTCTCGGTGATGACCTCGGCGCCGGCAGCGCGGGCCCGTTCGACGACCGCGTCCGCGTCGACAGGCGAGTCGACAGTGAGGTTCAGCAGGCACTCGCTCTGGCCCCTCGGGGCGACCTCGTGCCGGCCGATCACCCAACCGAAGCCGCCGGTCGGGACGAGCATCAGGCGCAGCCCGTCATTGACCACGAACTGCAACGGCTCCGGGAGACCGTCGTCGGCCAACTCGCCCACGGCTTGGAGGCCGAGGCCCTCGCGGTAGAACCGGTAGGAGGTCGGACGGTCGGCGATGGGCAGACTCACGATCACCGGTGCGGGAGTCATGGGTGGACGCCTCCAAGGTGCCGGTCGTGTCGCTGAATTAACGTTGGCGTGGTGACGGTAGACGGCTGGCTGTCTGATACTCGCACCTCCTACGACACCGTGGCGGTCAGCTACGCGCGCCTGGTGCGTGACCTCCTCGCGGAAGCACCGTACGAACGAGCTGCTCTGGCCTCGTTTGCGGAGCTGGTGCTGGCCGCCGGCGGTGGGCCGGTCGCGGACGTGGGCTGCGGAACGGGGCGCATCACCGCCCACCTGCACACGCTCGGCGTCGACGCCTTCGGGATCGACCTCTCGCCCGGGATGATCGACGTGGCCCGCCGCGATCACCCGGAACTGAGGTTCGAGGTTGGCTCGATGACCGACCTCCATCTGGCCGACGGCTCGGTCGCCGGCCTGGTCGCCTGGTACTCCCTCATCCACATCCCCGACGACCAGATCGGCGTCGTGTTCGCGCACTTCCGGCGGGTCGTGCGCCCCGGTGGCCCGCTGCTGCTCGGCTTCCACGTGGGCGACGAAACGACCCTGAAGACCGAGGGGTACGGCGGGCACCCGATGAACGTGCGCGTCCATCGTCGACAGCCATCCCAGGTGGCGGCCTGGCTGCGTCAGCACGGGTTCACCGTCGACTCGCAGACCACCGTCACCTCGGCGGAGAGCCGACTCGGCGGAATCATCGTCGGCCGACGGCACCCCTGACCGCCAGTCGTCAATCTTCCGTCGCCGCCGCCAGCCGAGACTGCGTACGTCGGTAGCAGTATTCGGCCGTGGGCGGCGATCGATGATCCGCGACGCAGCAACCTGGATATTCGGTGGCGGCGGACTGGCCGGCATCGCCTGAAGGTCGGCGTCCGCGCCGGGCTCGGGGCCGATGAAGTGACAGTGACCCAGGAGGCGGCCCACCGTCGGCACCAGCGTCGGGGCCGTGGCCGGCGGTTGGATCAACAGCGGCACACGGCACGCAGCACGCTCCCGACCACGCCTCCACAGCAAGCCAGGCCGTCGAAAACCGCTCCGGTAGTTGCCAACGACGGACAGTTGCGCAGCCTCCCCCTAAGTCTTCGCTTTCTGAGAGCGCAACTGCTCAGCGCGCTGACGAATAGCGTGATCCAGATCGATGTCACTCTGAAGATCTCGACTTCGATCGCGTCGGCGGAGCTTCTGCTGCTCATCCTTCAGGTCCTGCTGACGCTCTTCGACGGCCAACCGGTCACCATAGGTAGTGTCCAGTTCCGTGCGCTTTATGCGAGTCATCGCAATTGTTTGCTGGCTACGCAATGTCGCATCCAGAACGTCGTCATAGGCTGTCTTATCGCTGGACAGCTTGACGATCACGGGGGCACACTCGATCGCAGTGAGGAACAGGCGGAGGAACCAGGTCGCCGTAGTCAAGTATCTGTTATCCGCGCGCAGCTCGTCGAATGATGCCATTCTTTCAAGCAAGCCGATTTCCTGCTGCGTTGCTCGGATCTGATTCAGAGCTTGACTAGTCTGTGCGCCCACCTGTTCTGTGTACAGCTGAACTGCCAAGCGCACGTCCTGCTCGAGCATCGGCAACTTATCCTGTAGGAGCTTGACCTGCTCGCCTTTGACCGCAATCTGGTTAGCACGGTAAAACAAATCCTGCTGGTTGCGGAAGTTCCGACATTCTGGGCCAACGCCAGGCCGCCCAGTTACGTCGTCACCAGTAAGCCCGTTGCACTCACGCCAGGTTCGTTGGGTCATCTTGTCGTAAGCAGCCTGAACGTCAGCGAAATTTTTCTGCAAAGTATCCAAACTTTGCTTAGTCCGAGTTAGCTCGTCGGTGGGACCGACAACGTCAGCGGTGACGCTCAGAAGGTACTCACGACACTCCGGCAGGTTCTGCCCGGCCCGGCGACCATCCGAGGCCAGAGCGTTGCAGCGCTGATAACTGGCCTCCGCATTACTCACGGTGGCTGCCCGCTCCGAACGAATTCGCTCTTCAATTGCTGTGTGGAATATTGTCAGCAGCAACGGCTCGGCCAGCACAAATCCGAACAGGATCGCTAAAGCGACCCGCGGTGCGGTCATTTTGAGCTTGCTAGTCCACTGACCGCCGGATAATTTGATCATCAGGAGTCGGTCGAAGCTCAAGATGAATGCGAACCATGCGGGCACGGCGACAAGAGCGAGAAAAGCAAAGCCGTCATTTACAGTGTGGATCAGTAAATACATTTCGAGCGCCGATAGCAGGGCGGTGCCAAGTACCACGCCGCCGAGGGCGCTAGCACGTGACTTCTCTGCTGGGACGTGCGCGAGCACCTCTTCGTCGTTGCCCCCAATCCGGCTAAGGAGCCATCCAGCGGAAGAAGTTCCCGGACCGACTACCGGCCCCTTCCTGCGCTGCTCAGAAGTCATCGTCGTCGACGTCCTGGGGCTCCGAACTGCCGCGCCAATCATCGTCTTCCTTCCCGCTGTTTGAACGGGCCTCCTGGGACGTTGCCCGACGGCCGATCGCAGTCGCAGGATCGCCCAGTGGAAGGGCAGTGTCCCTAAACGTAACCGATTGCGAATCGCCGGCGACCTTCGCAACGATCTTGTCGATGATGAGAGCAGTGTCGATTGGCACTTGGTCAGCATGCCCGTAGGAGGCTAGGTTCGTCAGCATCTCAAGAAGCCGGCCGGTTGATTTGTCGTCCTCGCCGTAGCTACGTATGGTGGCGTTGCCGAGACTGACCTCACCGAGGCGGATAGCCAGAGCTTCGACGGCCTGCGGACCACGGTTAAGAATGTCCTCGATTAGTGCGGCCTGGCTGCGGTCGAAGTCTCGGTGGACCATTTCCAAAATCTGATTCCGGTTCAACTCCTGGCGCGAGCGCTCAAAGTCGATAAGGTCCTTCGGCGTCAACACATCGACGTCGCCGAGCAGGACCTCGACGCCCTCCAATTCCACCGGCTTCAGGCTAAACCGGGCCTCAATCTGTGCGGACAAGGCGTCTCGCGCGTCGGCTAGTTCCTCGAGCGTGTAACCGTTGGCCAGCGCCCGAAGCTGCCGGTCCTGCCGCAAATACGACGCCAGATCCTCCATCATGTCGGCATGGGTGGCGACGACCGTCTCCGCCTCGCGTACCCGACAGCTGAAAGTAACCCGCACGGCAAAGACGTTCGCCGGATTCGCCGACGGTAGCTCCAGCCGGACGGGCACCATGCGTTGCCGAACGTCAACGACGCTCACGGAGGCAGCATCGACGACGACGGGTTCGTCTCCGCGAAGTCGCTGCCCTGGCGCGATGACGTAACGGTTACTGACCTGGAATACCAGAACTGTTCCAGGACGCTGCCGGGGTAGCTGTCCCACGTCACGGCGGGTACGCCGGAAGAGTCCGCGCCGCACCTCGTCGAGCTGGACCTCTTCGATGATGGGATATGGCATTTGTAGTCTCCCCTAGAAGGCCGCTTTAAGGGCGTGCAGGATCCGGTCGCTGTGGATACGGTCGCCGTCGTGCCGATCAAGGCGTTGGAGGCAGCGAGCGACATCGGCGTAGAGCAGCCTCCGCTCCAGGCCGTCTGGCAGGGCTGCCAACAAGCGCCGGCCCAGCTCTTCGGTGGTGTGCTGCGAACCGATGCCGGATTGGTTTATCAGGCGCTTCCCGCCAGAGCCTGTGTGCTCCAGCTCGCGCAGGCATGTACAGAGGGATTCGACGGCGCGGCGGCGAGCCGGACGAAACACCAGGACGCGGGCCCACAGCTGACCCAGCACGCTCGCACTGTCCGTCACCTTCAGAAGACAGGTCGTCGGTAGCAACAGCCGACCGGATCGCACCGCAAGGATCTCCGCAACAAGCCGGAACCCCTCACGCTGCACAAAAGGATGCGGGGGCAGGCCCTCAACCAATGACAGCACTTTACGCAGGATCACGGCAAGAGTCTCGGGATCCTTTCCGGCCTCGGCGCAAAAGTCCACCATTGAGGATCGGGCCAACTCAAGCTCTTTCTGATTGCGGGCCACAGTCGCTGATCGCCACATCCACTTGAGAGCATCCTTGGGATACCGGAGGCCTAGTGAACCACTCAGTGCCACGATCGATGCACGTCGCTGCGCGACAGTGCCCATGGCGGCCCATTGAGTGGCATATTTCAGTGCGGCGTCGGCGGTTCCGCTGTCATGACCGAGCCACCACAACATCAGGACAGCGGTGAGCTGTTCTGCAGCGGTCCCTTTGGACCAGGGCGTCAGGAAAGAATCCTCAGCAACCGACCGATCGATTTTCCAAAGCTGGGCAACTCCCCGAGCGATCGAAGCCTGCACCTCAAGATGGCGCCGCTTGGACAACATCCGGATCCAATGCGTAAGCGGGCCCCATAGCTGTGCGTCGTAACGCTCATGGAGGCACGCTACGAGCCGTTCGTGGCTGACGAACTGTTTGAATTCCACCCGACGGCCGGTCGTCCCGTACGCGTCAGCCTCACTGATTACAGCAGCCAGACTGCCTGCGGCGAAACGGTTACTGCGCTGTTGGGGGACCACAGTGTCCGCCGCCATGACCTCAGGAGCTGCGGTCTCGGGTGCCATGGCATCAACCAGCTGCCGCAACGCCAGCTCGAAGTCTGATTCCGAGGTCTGCTCAAGGAAGGCCAAGGCAGAAATGAATTGCACATTGGCCAACGTCGGCTGGCTGTCAAACCACTGCGCGACGCGGGCGGCGTTCTCTTCGCTAAGCACGCCCAGTGCTTCTGTGCCACTTTTCCCGGCGACGAGGCGCTTTCCAACTGTGATCACCTGCCGCGGTGTAGCGTCGGCCGGCAGCTGGGCCAGTGCCACTCGCCGATCGTCCTCAGCGACTCCGGCGCCGTACTTTTCCAGGTATTCGGCGAGCAACACCTCGGGAGCAGGCATCGGCCAAGGATGCACTATATCCCTCATATCGTGCGGCGTCGTGGCGATGGTGGCCGTCACTACAAGAAATGCCTCGGCATCCTTGACCGCTTGCGCGATTCCCTCTAGCTGGGATCCGCTGACGTCCCGCTCATCCAACTTGTCTGGTAGCAGGTAGCCCCGTTTCTCGAGTTTCTTCGTGCCTAAGTCGGCAAAGGTGCACGTCGGAGAAAAACTTACGAGCGGCAGCTCTGGTGCGACCTCACGCAGAAGCTGAATTGCTCCAGCGCGACGCCCACTACTCGGCTGCCCCTGAAGCACAACGATGTGCTGTTCGCGCAGCCTCTTTGCTACGGCGCGAAACGAACGAGGGTGGACGTAGAAATGATTGAGTCGCTCCAACTCCGACGAGCCCACCCGGCCGGTAAGTTGGTACGCCTCCTTGCGGCCTGGACCATCAAAGCCGAAGGTCGCACTGCCTTGGATTTCGGCTCGATGGATGATGTTGTAAACCACCTGCCGACCGGCGTTTGCATCGCAACGATCGAGGTATTCGGGTTCTGGGCTCTTTCCATCTTCAGAAGCCGTGACGTCAACCACGGTTCTGGAACCCGAATACAATGTTCTCGCCGCGCACTGTGTCGACGTGATTATGTACGGCCTGACCTTCGCCAGCTGGCGTAGGGCGCCGCTGCGGAGGGCTCTCCGGCGGGGCCAAGCTCGCAAATGCTGGAAGTTCTGCGAGCTGGTCGACCAGCCGGTTAATGTCCGGTTCCGGATTGCGGGCCCGAATCGAAAAGGCTTTATACTCGGGCAACCGCCGCAGCGCCTGCGGGAGCTCTTGAGGCTTTGGCAACCGTGTATCGCCTACCAGCACGGGGACGACGTTAAGGTTGAGGTCCAGCGCCTTGGCAATCTCTCGATGCACGAAGTCGTTCGAGTCCGCAATTAATTGCGAACCGTCAACGGCTTCTGTCAACCAATGCGGTCCGATGACGGCGAGAACTACGTCGCTAGTCTGGAGTCGATCCCAAAGGATCCGCTCAAATGCTTTCCCCATCGGCAGAGAACGGTCATCACGGAAGACCAGATCCCTCCCGAAGCGCTCGACGAGTTTGTTGTCAAGCATGACGGCACCCAGAGCTGAATCCACCGTTCGGTAATTGATGAAGATGCCACTCATTCAATAGATCCATTCGTTCGTTCCTGGAACGCTACAGAGCGCTGACCCATCCGTAAGTATGGGCAGCGCAATCCATGATCAGCAGGTGTTGCCCGTTGCCCGTTGCCTGCTGCCTGCTGCCTGCTGCCTGCTGCCTGCTGCCTGCTGCCGCTACCTCAACGCCGCTTGGGCGAGATCAGTCGACGCTGACTGTCAGCGATGATGCGACCGCACCAATCAGTCCAGATGAATCGCTCAGGCGCCCTGGTTCGGACACTTTGTCCCGACACGCCCCATTTGCACCGTCGAGTTGCATCACGATAGACGTCGCGCGGCGGCCAGCTCACCATCGATCCGTCTACGGAATTGGTCGAGTCGCGCATCATGTGGCCACCCTCGCGCCGCCGCGGCCAGTAGACGCAACTGATGCCGCACCGAGGCCGAATCCACATGCGCGGCCTCGTCCAACGCCGTCATCCCCGCATCGTAAGCGTGATGCACGTTCCCGCAGACTGCGTGCGAGAGGGCGAGCCGGACGCCATACAGAGCACGCGCACGGCGGGCGTCCGTAGGCACCAAAGACATCCCGATCTCGAGCGCATCGACAGCTTTACGCGGGATGCCGAGGTCCAGGTAACACCATCCCCGCACGATCTGCATCAATCGACCGCCACCCCGGGATCCCAGCGAGGATCCAAGGTCGACTGTTGACTCCTCCACCGCAGCTGTCTCGTCGGCCGCACGCGCCAACGCCGATAGGCAACGAGATCGTTGGCCAAGTACCGCCCAGCCCTGCGCTGCCCGCTGAGCAGCCAGCAGACGCACCTCAGGCGACACGCCGCTCTCCGCCCGGATGGCCCAGGCAACAACTATCCGGGCGTCGTGCCCGTACAAGGCAATATCCGCACGTCGTAGCAACGCGTACTCGGCCATCGTGTGGTCACCCGCCGCACGAGCAAGATTGGCGGCTCTCTCGGTCAGCACCAGCGCGCCCGGAGCATCCCCGGCCTCCTGAATCATCCAACCCGCGTACTCCGCATAGCGAGCCGCTATTGACAGCAGCTGCGAACGAGTTTCGCCACTTACCATGTCGGCAGCCCCGCGTATGGCACCGAATTTCGACGCCAACGCTGGCAACAGCACGATTGGTGAGACGACTCGTCCCTGTTCACGCAACGTCTCGAAAACGTTCCGCGCGCTTTGCGCCAACAGTTCGTGGTCGTCCGCAAAGGCCGCCGCTGCCGCGGCGGTGGCATCAAAGGCGCGCGCCAACCGGGTTGTTGGCGCGGCCTGCCCCGGGACAGTGGCAGCAGCTCCACTCCGACGGCCAAGGGTACGCGCCAACATACTTAGCTCACCGTCGGCAGCCATCACTGCGTCGAGCCGCTGTGCGACTGATGGAGCTGGATGCCGCAGACCTCGCTCTACTTTGCTCAAATAGCCCGCACTGCAGGGCACGGCCATCGCGAGTGCGCGAAGCGACATGCCACAGGCCGTCCGTAGGCGATGCAGCTCCGGACCAAACTGCTTTTCTCTCTGCATATCAACGACTCCGGCCACCGGCATAATCGGTTGATAGATAACGAGGCAGGGAAACTCCGCGCCATATAGTAAAGGACTCACAGTTTGGTTTCACTTTGCTTGAAACCTCTCGGACGGAAGGGCCCTGCCGTCACTTGAGCGTGACGTACACACTAACTGCGGTAGCTGCCAGCAGCGATGCGCCATAGGGCAAAGCGATTGAAGGGCTGCGCATGGCCTGCATCATCTCCCTGGCACCCGGCCTGCGAATACCGAACGACCAAGGTTCAGCTATACCTTGCACTGCCAACTGGTACAGGTCACGGTGCGCTCGCTCTAGTCCCAAGTAGTAGGCGTCAAGGCACGCGAAAGCCGATATTACGTAGAAGGCAATGATGGATATGATCGGGGATGTCGCGTTTGCCCCAAATCCGAGTACGGCCGCAGTCACCGTGACGCACCATCCCTTGATCGTCGTCGATTGGGTAGCCAACCGAGTAATGACGCCCTGGATCATTTGGAGGTAGCTCTCAAGTGGCACCGTCGCATGGTCCCACGGCGGCACCACACCACCCCGGCCCGCCGCATGCCGGCAGCCGCCCAGCAGAGCTCCTTACCGCAATCTGCGCCAAGGCTGTTTGGCTTAGCCGCGAGCGACGACCTCTTAGCGACTCCACATAAACGTAAGCATGCCGGACATATCATCCCTCTGGCTGATGCGAGGAATGGTCGAACGATCACTACGGTCGAGAGCTGCGACCACGCGCACCGAGCATTTCGGTCGTCAAATTGACACAGATTGCCGGAGCAGCGGTTTGCCCGAATACATATGCTCGTCGACTGATCAGGCTCTGCGGGGTCGACAACCTGCGCGAGCTCCGGGTTCGCTGGACGGCGGCAAGCCCTCCGACCGACCCGAGCTGCTGATACGGCTCCCGGCATCTCTCAGTGCCGGTGCCCGCGGTCCGGCCTCTCAAGGACCGGATTAGGAGTGAGGCAGGCCATCAGCCATGTAGTCGGTAGATCACTCCTCCGACCAGGAGTGAGTTTCAATCACCCACGGCTCGCCCGGGTTCTTCCGAAAAGCAGACTGGCCGAGCGGGAGGCTGGCAAGTTGAGCCACCGATGAGTTCAGCTCCATGACATGCCTGAGGCATGTCGCGACTACTGCGTCAGGCTGATTCGGATCGTTGACGCCGTCGCCGACCAACCAGGAGTTGTCGTCGGTGTGGGTCACCTCGCGCGCCGGCTCTCGACCCTCCAGCACCGTCCGCTGCACCACTGCCCCCAGGTTGTCCGGGAACCGGCCGCCGCTGAAGGGGAACGGCAGGGATCTGAACATCTCATGCTGGTCCGAGTGTCCGGAGGTCTCGGTAGTGTGATGATCATCCACCGCGACACCATAGACCCTGGCCTGCGTGCCCAACGTTTCCATGGCGGCGACGATCGCCCTGCAGAAACCCACCTCGCCCGGCAGCGGCCTGGCTTGACCTGCGTCGCCACGCTGGCTGCTCTCGAATCACTGATCCCCTGCCGGTCCTCGCTCCGGCTGGTTGGGCAGTGGAACACAGGTGCTTTCGCCGGTTCTCAGGAGCCAGAGCACCTGATCGGGTTTCGGCATGGGCAACGGGTCACCGAACGAGTGAACCTCCAGCTCCGCGAGCTGCCCGCTGGCAAGGAAGAGCAAGATGCCTCCAAACCACTGCCCTTCCTGATCGGGAAACTGCCCTTCTACCCGCACCGGAGTCTGTGCCGGCGAGGCGGGAAGGTTCTTGCCTTGTGGGAAGAGGTGGATGGTCCCGCATCCACACCCGCATCCGGGGCGGGCCAGGACGTCTCGCGCTTGCACGCGGAGCTCCTCAGCACCTGCGAAGTGGTGGCGGAGAAGCGCTTCTAGGACTCCTGCCTCGTTCGCGCTCAGGTGCCGCAGTGGCGGATCTGGCTCTGTCACGCAAAAGCTTATGCACGGGTGACCAACGCGCATCAAAGCCCATCTCTGTCGAAGATCCCTGCCGGAGGCACATCGGTCTCGGGTACCGGCGCGGTATGCAACTCGCAGCAGGGCCGGCGTTTGGCGGGTGACCTCTGTCCTAGAGCGGATCCAGACGCAGCATGCCGTCCGGTGAGTAGAAGTATCGGCGTACATGCGCAGCCCAGTCTTCGATCTTCGGGTCTTCCCCCTGTGGTAGCCACTCGGACAGATGCGCGTGCTCGTCGGTGTAGCCGTTGTCCAGTAGCCACTGAAGCGTTTCACGCCGGCCCGCTCCGAAGATGGCCTGGGCATCGAAGCCGATGCCCAGGTCCATGTCACCTGTGCGGAACTTCGCTCCGTAAAGGCGCGGCGAGTCCGCGGGGTCACCGATCAGGAACAGCAGGAAGGCTGCTAGGTAGATCTGCTCGTACTCATCGCTCCCACCCGGGTCCGGACCTTCGCGCCAGGCTCTTTCGAGGTCGAAAATCTCGCGGAGCACCGCGTGCTGAGGCCCAGGATCGTCCACGTCAACCATCCGGAGCGCTTCCCGACGCGCAGCCGGACTTGAGACGTCCAACGACTTGGCCATGGGTGCACGCTAATGGGACGACGGTCCATCGGCATGAGCGGAGCAGGACGCTGCGGTCCGGTGAGCAGGCAGGCCGCTCGGCGGCATGCAAAAGGCCCAGATCACGTCAGTGACCTGGGCCTTTCCGTGGAGCCGCCTGACGGAATCGAACCGTCGACCTACGCATTACGAGTGCGTCGCTCTAGCCGACTGAGCTAAGGCGGCAACGATCAGCAAGTGTACGGCACCCCGGCGCCACCGACCGAACGGGATACCCCCGTCGCGCCGGCCAGCACCAACCGGACATCGGCCGCCATCTGGACGATTACCGGACAGCGGATGATCGGGTCCGGGACTACGCTGCGGCGGGTGAGCGACGAACGCGACCACCCCGAACGTCAGGACGAGCCCGCCGAACGCCCTGACCGTGCGCCGGCCGGTGAACGCGCCGCCCACCGGCCGCGCAGCACCGACCCGCTGGAGTTGGGCTTCACACCGCGCAAGCCGGTGCCGTGGCTGGCGCCGTTCCTGTTGATCAGCACCGGCAT
The DNA here is from genome assembly GCF_040608275.1 of Micromonospora sp. NPDC005205. Classification (NCBI taxonomy): domain Bacteria; kingdom Bacillati; phylum Actinomycetota; class Actinomycetes; order Micromonosporales; family Micromonosporaceae; genus Micromonospora; species Micromonospora sp. NPDC005205. The sequence continues at coordinate 681,476 of NZ_JBEXHV010000001.1, read as the reverse complement.
CCGGACGCTGCTGGCGGTGCTTTTCGGGGCGTACCTCGACAAGCGTGAGTTGCAGAACGCGTTCGGCGACGACGTCTTCCGCCAGGTCGGGCCGGACGGCGGGCTGTGGCTCGACTACGTGGCCGACCTCGGCGACGGCTTCAACGCCACCTACTCCGTGGCGTACCTGCTGGCGCAACCCGAACTGACCGTCGACGGGCACCGCCTGCCCCGGGCGCAGACGCTGGTGATGGGCGGCGACCAGGTGTACCCGTCGGCGGCCTACGCCGCGTACGAGGACCGGTGCAAGGGGCCCTACCAGGCCGCCCTGCCGGTGGCGCCGGCCGAGAAGCCGACGCTCTTCGCGGTGCCGGGCAACCACGACTGGTACGACGGCCTCACCGCGTTCCTGCGGTTGTTCGTCCGCTCCCGGGACCGCAACTTCGCGGGCTGGGGCACCGGGCAGTCCCGGTCGTACTTCGCCGTGGAGTTGCCGGCCGACTGGTGGTTGCTCGGCGTGGACGACCAGTCCGGCTCGTACCTGGACGACCCGCAGCTGGCCTACTTCGACGAGGTGGCCCGCCGGCTCGGGCCGGAGTCCAAGGTGATCATTGCGGCGCCAGCGCCGACCTGGGTCAAGGCCGCCGACGACCCCACGGCGTACGACTCGATCGACTACTTCATCCGCACGATCATCGATCCGACCGGGGCGCGGGTGCGGCTGTTGCTCTCGGGCGACCTGCACCACTACGCCCGCTACTCGGGGGCCGACCGGCAGCTCATTACCTGCGGTGGGGGCGGCGCGTACCTCTACCCCACGCACAAGCTGCCGGAGCGCATCGAGGTGCCGCCGCGGGACACGCTGACCCGCAAGGCCAGCACCGCCCAGCCGTACGACCTGGTGGCCCGTTACCCGGACGCCGCGCGGTCGCGCCGCTACGGCTGGGGCATCTTCCCCCGGTTGCCGTTGCGCAATCCCGGCTTCACCACGTTGCTTGGCACCCTGCACACCCTGCTGATGCTGGCCATGGCCGGTGCGACGGCGAACTGGGCCGACAGCACCGACCAGCGGCTGTTCAGCGTCCCGCTGGTGGTGATGGTGCTCGTGACGGTGATCGCCGCGGCCCTGTTCGCCAAGCCGCCGAGCGCGAGCGGCAAACGCCACGCAAGGCACTGGATCCTCGGCGTCGGCCACGGCGTGGCGCAGGTGGCTCTGGCGGCGGGCGGCACCTGGGTCTGGTTGGCGCTGCCGTTCTACGACTGGCCGTGGCCGCTGCCGGCGGTCGCCGCGGCGGTGCTCTACGGCCCGGTGATCGGACTGGTCGCCAGCCAACTGGTGGCGGCGTACCTGCTGGTGGCGGGCTCGTTCGGCGTGAACGTCAACGAACTCTTCGCCGGCCAGGGCATCGAGGACTCGAAGTCGTTCCTGCGACTGCGCATCGACCCGGACGGCACGTTGACCATCTATCCGCTGGGGGTGGACCGGGCCTCCCGCGACTGGCAGGTGAACCCCGACCAGTCCCCCACCCAAAGTTGGCTGACCCCCAAGTCCCCCCTGACTCCCCACCTAACGGAACCCCCCACAGTCCTGCGCTGACCCAACCCACCCCACCCCCACCTGCGAACCTCATGCCGCCGTTGATCATGAAGTTATTGCCCCGACACGTCGTTCGGGACGGCAACAACTTCATGATCAACGCCGGAGGGGGCGGTCCGGCGGTGGGCCGGAGGGGGCGGTCCGGCGGTGGGTTAGGGGTGTGGCCGACGACCCGGCCGTCACCCTCGGGGTGGAGACCCGACTGCCGATCGCCGGGGCGGTCTCCTGAAAGCGCTGGCACAGCGGGTGCCCTCACCTTGCCAGAGGCATTCGTCTCGCCGCACTACACAACGAATGCGGTTGCAGTGCCCGCTAGGATTTTGCCCGTGAGTTGCTTCGCCGCTTGGCGCACCCGCCACTGAGGGTCGGCTCGCCGCCGTTCCCGGCCGCTAGCTGACCGGTTGATGCCCGATTTGTTGGCTTCAGCACCTCAGCTTGAGAGGCACCATCACATGCGTATCCGCTCGTTTCTTCAGCATGACCTCGCCCAGCTCACCGAATTGACCATCGAGACGTTCGGACCGTTCCACGAAGACTCTTTCCGGCCCCTTGTCGGCGAGTTGGTCTTCGCCAACCAGCACGGCACCTGGCGCGAAGACTATGTCAAACAGGTCGCCGAGCTGCACGACCCCGACCAGCACCGGTACATCGCTGTCGCTGAGCTCAACGACACCACCGCCGGCTACGTGGCCTGGTCCGTGGAGCCAGCGCGGAAGAATGGCAGCATCACCATCCTCGCCGTGGCCGCGAGGCACCGCCAGCAAGGGGTGGGTGCCGCGCTGTGCGAACACGCCTTCAGCGCGATGCGCGGGCTCGGGGCCGAGGTCGTCATGATCGGCACGGGTGGAGACGGATTCCACGCGCCCGCCCGAGCCCTCTACGAAACACTCGGTTGCACCCCACTGCCGGTAACCGTCTACTACCGGGAACTCTGATCCGGCGCGGGGCGGGTCGCGGTGACGGACCCGCCCCGTTCGTCCGGCTCAGCTCTCCGGGTATCGCTGCTCGTGCGCCTGTCTCGGCCCGCACACGGAAGCGCGGGAGCAGGAGGAGCGCGAGCCGTCGGCGTCCAGGCGTACGGTCACCGCGTCGCGGGGGACGCTGTGGCCGACGACCCGGCCGTCACCCTCGGGGGTGGAGACCCGACTGCCGACCGCCGGGGCGGTCTCCTGAAATCTTTGATACAGCGGATGCTCGTACTTGAGGCAGCACATCAGCCGCCCGCACGCGCCGGAGATGCGCAGCGGGTTGAGCGGAAGGTCCTGGTCCTTCGCCATCCGGATGGTCACCGGCTCGAAGTCGGTGAGGAACGTGGCGCAGCACAGGTCCCGACCGCAGGAGCCGATGCCGCCCTGCACCCGCGCGGAGTCGCGGGCGGAGAGCTGACGCAACTCCACCCGACAGTGCAGGGTCGCGCCCAGGTCGCGGACGAGGGACCGGAAGTCCACCCGGTGCGGGGCGGTGAAGTAGACGGTGCTGCGCTCACCGCCGCTCTCGGCGGAGCCGAGCACATGGTCGACCGCCACCACCTTCATCGGCAGGCCGTGCGAGCGGATCAGCCGTTTCGCGGCCACCTTGGCCTCGGCCTTGCGGCGACGCAACGCCTCGTCCCGGCGGAGGTCGTCATCGCCGGCCAACCCGACCAGGCGGGGGAAGCCGTCGGTCTCCTCGGTCACCCACTGCGCGGCCCACACGCACTCCGCCACCTCGGGCCCGTCATCGGTGGGCACCAGCACCCGGTCGCCCACCTGCGGACGCAACTCGCCCGGGTCGAGGTAGTAGAGCCGCCCGTACCGGTTGAAGCTGACCGCGCAGAGCATGCCCATCCCCCCACCCTACGACGGGTCACGGCGCAAGGCGCACCGGCCGGCTACGCCCCGCTGCCATTCATGACCGTCGACTCGACCTATTGCCTGGCGTCCCGTCGTGCCGTTGCTGCTCGCCCGGACGGTTGAATCCGGGGCCGGGCAGGAGACAAGACGTGCCTCGGCGGCGTTGAGTGGAGGCAGACCTGCGGGGGGTGCAGGGGGAAGACCACGGCGTCGCCGTGGGCGCCGGCTTCAGGTCAGGCGCCCGCGAGCGACGCCGTGGCCTGTCCGAGGCAGAACGGTCACGGCCGGAGGGCCGGGCTCAGCTACCAGCCGACCCGGGTGGGCTGGTCGTAGTGGGGACGCCCTTCCGTTGGCGGACGCCACGCGGTCTCGGCCAGGCTCGGCCCCCACTGACGCAGCAGCGTCTCCGCACCGTCGTACGCGACGCAGAGCACCGCCAGCACCCGTGCGGCGATCTCGGCGGCGTCGGCCACACCGGGCCCGACCGGCCCGGGGCGGGTCGACGCACCGGCGGCGGTGGCGGCGACCACGGCGACCGCTTCGGCCGAGCGGAGCACATCGGCCAACGTGCGGGCCAGCGCGAGTCGGCTGCCCTCCACCCAGTCGGCGAGGGCGTCGGCGTAACCGGCGGTGGATTCGAGTCGCCCGACCAGGCTGTCCGGCCCCTCGTCGAGGTGGCGCAGCAGCGCCGCCCGCTGGTGCCCGTACGCCGTGGCGGCCGGACCGGACCAGAGCACCGGGTCGGTGAGCGCGGCGGAGACGTCGTCGTACCCCCGGACGAGCCGGCGCACCGCGTGGCCGGCGCTGGCGAGCGGCACGGGGTGCAGGTCGAGGAAGCCGCGAACCGCGTCGCCCGGCAGCACCTGCATGCGGCGCAGTAGCGGCCAGACCCGGTGCCCCTCGGGGACACCGGCCGCGATCAGTCTGTCCACCCGGCGGAGCAGGTCGAGGCCGGGCTCGGCGAGCCGGTCCAGCGCGTCCATCACGGTTCCCCGGTGAGCCGGCGGCGGGCCGCCCGGTCGACCTCGGCGTAGCGGTCGGCGGCCTCCCGCACGGCAGCCGCGGCGGCGGCCAGTCGACCGGCCGCGGCGCGGGCCTCCCGGGCCCGGTCGTCGGTGGCGGTGGTCCACTGCCGGTGCAGCGCCCGACCGATCTCGCCCGGGCGGCCCGGTGCGTCGGCGCCGAACGCGGCCTGGGCCGGATCGCTGGCGGTGACGGTGTGCGAAATGACGGTGAGCGTGGCGCTCGCCTCGTCCAGTCGGGCGGAGAGCGCGCGCAGTGTGTCCATCTCAGGCCCCCGCGAGCGGTCGGTAGGCGGCGAACGTCTCGTTGTGCAGCTTTTCCCGGGCCCATTCGGCGGCGTCGGCCGCCGCGGTGACCGCAGCCTGCACGGAACCGGCGACGTCGCGCGGGCTGCGGCTGTGCAGCGGCCCGAGGAACCGGACGTCGGTGATCCGTCCACCGGCGGTGACCACCACCTCGACCAGGCCGTCCGGCGAGCGGACGGTCACTTCGACGGTCGACACCGCCTGGTCGAACTCGGCCTGGAGGGACTCGATCCGGCGGTAGCGTCGCACCGCTTCCTCGATCCAGGCCTCGTCGATCTCCCCCCGCGGCATCGGCCGACTCCTCCCGGGTGATTCATCACTCAGTGTGGTGCCACCGTCACCACGGCACAGGGACCGTACCGCACCGCAATCGGGCCTGTCGATGCCTGTGGACAACGGCCGGGAAGTGCGGGTCAGCCCTTCCAGAGAGCGAGCATCATCGCCTCGACCGCGATCCGCGGCTTGACGTTCGCCTCGATCGCCGCACGGCAGGCGAGCACGGCCTCCAGCCGGCGCAGCGCCCCGTCGGCGTCCCACTTCTGCGCGCCAGCACCGGCGAGCGCGGCCGTGTCGGTGTGCACCGGGGCGACGGGTGCGCGCAGCGCCATGGTGAGCGCGTCCCGGTAGAAGCCCGCGAGGTCGACCAGTGCCCGGTCCAGTGCGTCCCGCTGGGCCCGGGTGGCCCGGGACTTCTGCCGCTTCTCCAGCTCCTTGAGCTGCCCGGCAGCGCCTCGCAGGGCGCCGGCCGCGCCCCGGCCGGTGCCGCCCGCGCCGAGCGCGGTCTCCAGTGCCGCCCGCTCGGTCGTGTCGGCCTCGGTGACCGACGCCTCGGCCTCCGCTTCGGCCGCCTCGATGAGTGCGGACGCCGCGTCGAACGCCGCGCCGACACCGGTCAACCGGCGCGGCACCGCGAGCACCGCCTCGCGTCGTTTGCGGGCCTCCGGGTCGCGGGCCAGTCGGCGGGCCCGACCCACGTGACCCTGCGCGGCCGACGCCGCCCACTGCGCCACGTCGGGTGCGATGCCGTCCCGACGAACCAGCACCTCGGCCACCGCTGCGGCCGGCGGCTGCCGCAGGGGTACGACCCGGCAGCGCGACCGGATGGTCACCGAGATGTCGTCCGGGTGGGTGGACGGGGCGCAGAGCAGGAAGACCGTCCGCGGCGGTGGTTCCTCGATCGCCTTGAGCAGCGCGTTGCCGGCGGCCTCGGTGAGCCGGTCGGCGTCCTCGATGACCACCACCTGCCAGCGCCCGCCGGACGGGGTGCTGGCCGCGCGGAGCACCAGGGCGCGCATCTCGCCGACGCCGATGGAGAGCCCTTCCGGCACCACCATCCGCACGTCGGCGTTGGTGGCACCCATCGTGGTGTGGCAGCCGGGGCACTCACCGCAACCGGTGCCGTGCACGCACTGGAGTGCGGCGGCGAACGCGCGCGCGGCGACCGAGCGGCCGGAACCGGGAGGCCCTGTGAAGATCCACGCGTGCGTCATCCCGGCGGACGGGTCCACGCCGGTCACTGCGTCGTCGCCCGCGGACCCGTCACCGCCGTTCGGGCCGGCGGTGACCAACGCGGCTGCGCCAGCACGCAGGACGGCGGCGGCCGCCGCTGCGGCGCGCCGCAGCTCGACCACCGCCTCGTCCTGGCCGACCAGGTCGGCGAAGACGTCCGGCATCAGGTCTTGTGCTCCATCGTCACCAGCTCCGCGTCGGATAACTCAGGTTGCACCGAGGTGTCCGGGCCCTGCGCCGGTCGCGGGTGCACGATGCCACCCGGCTTGCCGAGCATCTCCTCGACCCGCCGGACCACCAGCCCGGTGATCTCGTCGGCCGGCCGGGACGCGTCGAGCACCAGGTAGCGCTTCGGGTCGGCGGCGGCGAGGTCGAGGAACGCGTACCGGACGCGCTCGTGGAAGGCGACCGACTCGGCCTCCAGCCGGTCGGTGCCGGTGTTGCGCGAGGCCACCCGGGACAGACCGGTGCGCGGTTCGACGTCCAGCAGCACCACCAGGTCGGGCTTGAGCCCACCGGTGGCCCAGGAGGAGAGCCAGGAGACCTCGTCGACGGGCAGTGTCCGGCCGGCGCCCTGGTACGCCAGGGACGAGTCGACGTACCGGTCACTGATCACCACGCCGCCCCGAACCAGCGCGGGCCGGACGACGGTGGCCACGTGGTGCGCCCGGTCGGCGGCGTAGAGCAGCGCCTCGGCCCGGGGGGAGGGCGCGTCGTCGCCGGAGGTGTCCAGCACCAGCGACCGGATTCGCCGGCCGACGCCGGTGGCCCCCGGCTCGCGGGTGAGCACCACCTCTCGGCCGTGACCGCGCAACCGCTCGGAGAGCGCGGTGAGCTGGGTGGACTTCCCCGCGCCCTCGCCGCCCTCGAAGACCACGAAGAGCCCGGCGGAGACGAACGGCTCGGCGGGCATCAGCGGACGGCCACGGATGGAGCCCCACAGGTCGGCGAGGACCGGGACGCCCTTCTTGTCGTCCATCTGGCCGAACGCGCTGATCCCGGCGAAGATGCCGGCAGCACCGGCGGCGAGCAGCAGCAGTCGGGTGGAGGAGACGGAGATGCCGAGGTCGGCGATCTCCAGCTTGCGCGAGCCACCGACGCCGACCAACACGCTGCTCAGCCCGATGGCCAGGATCAGCACCAGTCGGGTGCCGATCTGCACCACCGCGAAGACCCGGCCGCGCACCTCGTCGGCAACCTCCCCGCCCAGCAGCGTGGTGCCGGCCAGGAAGGCCATGCCGGCGCCGGCGCCGACCAGCACCGCGCCGACGATCGCCATGGACAGGTGGATGGCGAAGGCGAGGGTCATCACGGCGGCGCTGGCCAGCACGATGCTCATGCCGAACCAGCGACGCCGGGACATCTCCTTGACGACCATCGGGCCGAGCCCGATGCCGAGCGCCAGACCGGCGAACATGGCGCCGAAGAGCAGTGAGAACGCGGCGTCGCCGGCGCCCAGCGAGTTGGCGAAGAACTTGGCGGTACCGACCACGATGCCGCCACCGGCGAACGCGCCGAAGATGCCCAGCACCAGGCCACGCACCAGCGGGGTCTGGCCGATGTACTTCCAGCCCTCGGAGAACTGCCGGAACATGCTCTGCTCGGCACGCTCCGCCTCGCCGCGCTGCGCCTCGCTGATCTCCTTGATCCCGAACGCCACCACCAGGGCGGTGGCGAGCCGGGAGAAGGCGTTGAACCAGAGTGCGAGCTGGGCCGGTTCCGCCCAGTTCGGCAGGTCGCCGCCAGCGGCGCCACGGACGCCACGGTCGAGCACGGCGAGGCCGATGGCGGCGGCGATCGGGGTGAGGCCATACGTGGTGATCAGGGTGAGCTGGTTGGCCGCTTCCAGCCGGGCCCGCGGGATCAGGTTCGGGACCGCGGCCTCCTTGGCCGGGATCCAGAGCAGGGTGAGCGACTCGATCAGGAAGGTGGCGATCAGCGCCCAGCCGACCACCAGGCCGCCCGCGGCCCCACTGAGGGCGTAGAGCGGAATGGACGCGAAGAGCACGAAGCGCAGCAGGTCGCAGATGACCATCGTCCAGCGCCGGTCGAACCGGTCGGCGAAGACGCCGGCCACCGGGCCGAGCACCAGCGCGGGCAGCAGCCGGATCGCGGTGACCCCGCCGAACGCGGCGCCCTGGGCGGTGCTGCCCTGCACCTGCGAGGCGGCGAAGAGTGCGGTGGCCAGCAGGCCGAGCCAGTCACCGAAGGAGGCCGCGCCGAGCACGATCCAGAGCCGGCGGAACGGCCGGATGCGCAGCACGGACCGGATCGCGGCATAACCGGACGGATCAACCTGACCGCTGTTGGGCTGCGTGGCGGCGTTGTCCGACTGGTCACCCGAGCGCGACACGCCGGGCGACTCGCCGCTGTTCTGGCTTTCGATGGCCGTACCTCCACGTGCCGGCCCATCGCTGGGCACCTCCGGTGCAACACTCTAGACCCGGTGGGGGCCACCCCCCGGGCGACATTCTCCTGCTCGCTGAGCCTAGGCCGCCGAAGGTACCGACCGCAGCCCGGACGTACGCGAGGGTATTTCGCATTCTCCGTCAGACAGTTAGCGTGCACACGTGGCCATCGAAAGCGACAAACTTCGCGAGCGCCTGGATCGGGCGACTGCCCACCTCGACCCCCCGTACGCGGTGGTCGACCTCACCGCCTTCGACGCCAATTCGGCCGCCCTGGCCGACCGCGCAGCGGGAAAACCGGTCCGGCTCGCCAGCAAGTCGGTCCGCAGCCGGGAATTGATCAGTCGAGCCCTCGCCCGGCCCGACTGGCAGGGCGTGATGGCCTTCACACTGCCCGAGGCGATCTGGTTGGTCCGCGCCGGCGTCAGCGACGACGTGCTGGTCGCGTACCCGAGCGCCGACCGGGCCGCCCTCGCCGAGCTGGGCGCCGACCAGACACTCGCCGCCGCGATCACCCTGATGATCGACAGCACCGGCCAACTCGACCTCATCGACGCCATCAAGGCCCCGGAGCAGCGCGCCGAGCTACGGCTCTGCCTGGATCTGGACGCCTCCTGGCGACCGCTGCGCGGGGTGCACGTCGGCGTCCGCCGCTCACCGGTGCACAGCGCCCGGGCGGCCGGCGCGCTCGCCGCCGCCGTCGCCGGTCGGCCCGGCTTCCGGCTGGTCGGGCTGATGTCGTACGAGGCGCAGATCGCCGGCCTGGGTGACGCGCCGCCGGGCAATACGCTGCTGGCGGGCGCGATCAGGCTGGCCCAGCGCGGGTCGTACCGCGAGTTGCTGGCCCGCCGTGGTGCGGCGGTCGCCGCGGTACGCGAGCACGCCGACCTGGAGTTCGTCAACGGCGGCGGCACCGGCAGCATGGCCGCGACCAGCGCCGATCCCGCGGTAACCGAGATCACCGCGGGATCGGGCCTGTACGGGCCGACGCTGTTCGACGCGTACCGCGCCTGGCGGCCCACCCCGGCGGCGTTCTTCGCCTGCGCTGTGGTCCGCCGACCGACGCCGGAACTGGCGACGGTGCTCGGCGGCGGCTGGATCGCCTCCGGTCCGGCCGCCGACAGTCGACTGCCCCGGCCGTGGCTACCGGTAGGGCTGAAGCTGGTCGGCGCCGAGGGCGCCGGCGAGGTGCAGACTCCGCTGTCCGGAGCGGCGGCAGCCGGGCTGCGCGTCGGCGACCGGGTGTGGTTCCGGCACGCCAAGGCGGGTGAGCTGTGTGAACGGGTCAACGAGCTGCACCTGATCGAGGGCGACACGGTCGTGGCGACCGTCCCCACCTACCGGGGTGAGGGGCAGGCCTTCCTCTGAGACCGGACAGCCGCCCCCACCGCCGGCCGGGGCCGGCGCCCCGCGCCGACTCAGGCGGGTTGGGGCGCCTCGGCCTGCTTGCCGACTGCGGACCGGCCGTTGTCCGGGCCGTCGACCTGGCGGTGCAGGTACTCCCGGATCAACGCCTTCGCCTCCAGCAGCACCCGCTCGTCACCGTCGGACTTCCGACGGAACGCGAGCTTGATCAGCGCGTCCGCCGCCTCGACGGCGATCTCCAGCACGAAGCGCAGCTTGGGCACGTCGGTGAGCCCGAAACGCTCGGTGAGCACCCGGGCCAACTGGTCGGCGATCACGCCGTTGTTGTCCCGCTGCTCGTCGAGCAGGTGCAGGTCGACCACGTCGCCGAAGTGCAGGGTACGGAAGCCGGGGACGGTCCGGTGCATCGTGATGTACTCGTCGATGCCCGCGTCGACGCCGTCCCACCAGTGGGTCATCTCGTCGGAGGCGAACCGCTCGTCGAGGCGCTGGAGGTAGGACTCCATGGTCCGCAGGGTCAACGCCTGCACGATGGCTCGCTTGTCCGGAAAGAACTGGTAGACCGACCCGATCGCCACCTCGGCCCGCTCGGCGAGCAGGGTGGTGGTCAGCCCCTCGTACCCCACCTCGTCGACGAGTTCGGCGCAGGCATCCAACATGCGCTGTACCCGCGCGACACTTCGACCTTGCACCGGTACGCGGCGCAGCGGCCCGGTCGTGGCGGCTGGTGTGGACACTCTGCGCCACCCCCCTTCGACGGATGAACATATCTCCACGTCACGAGTCCGTGACTACCGGTACAACGAGCGGATCGCAATTGCGGTATTTACCAGCTAGAACGTTCCTGATATGAAGTCAGTTCATATTCATGAATGAGGAGCGCGCATGGTCCGCACCGCACCGCTCGGGGCTGGATGGTCCAACTGGGCCGGGAACCAGCGTGGCAGCGCCAGCGCGATCCTGCGCCCCGGCTCGCCGACCGACGTCGCAGAAGCCGTCAGATCCGCCGCCGACGACGGCGGTCGGATCCGGGTGACGGGCAGCGGCCACTCGTTCACCGCCGTCGCGCTCCCCGACGACCGTCGGATGGACCTGTCCGACCTGGACACCACCGTCAGCGTGGACGTCGCACACCGACTGGTCACCGTGCCCGCGGGCATGACCCTGCACACGCTCAACGGCCTGCTCGCCCGGCACGGCCTCGCACTGCCCAACCTCGGCGACATCGACGCGCAGACCGTCGCCGGGGCGATCTCCACCGGCACCCACGGCACCGGAGCCGCCTATGGGTGCCTCTCCACCTTCGTCGAGGCGATCACACTGGTCACCGGCACCGGCGAGGTGCTGCGCTGCTCCGCCGACGAGCATCCCGACGTCCTTGCCGCCGCCCGGGTGTCGCTCGGCGCGCTCGGCGTCCTGGTGGAGGTGACCCTGCGTTGCGTGGACGCCTTCGTCCTGCGCGCCCACGAACGACCTGCCGAACTGGCCGACGTGCTCGGCGAACTACCCGAGCTGATCGGCCGACACGACCACGTCGAGTTCTACTGGTTCCCGTACACGTCCCGGGTGCAGGTCAAGGCCAACGACCGGGTACCCGCCAACGACCGGCCGCTGTCCCGCTGGCGCGGCTGGTTGGACGACGAATTCCTGCCCAACCGGGTCTTCGCCGGCGCCTGCCGACTCGGCCGGGTCGTGCCCGCGCTGGCCCCGGGGATCAGCGCGGTCTCCGCCCGCGCCCTCACCGAACGGCAGTACACCGGACGCTCCGACCGGGTCTTCTGCACGTCGCGCCGGGTCCGCTTCGTGGAGATGGAGTACGGCCTGCCCCGGGAGGCGTTGCCCGAGGCGCTCGCCGCGCTCCAGCGGATCGTGGACGGCCTGCCGTTCAAGGTGCTCTTTCCGGTGGAGGTGCGATTCACCGCCGCCGACGACGTCTGGCTGTCGCACGGCTACGGCCGGGACAACGCCTACATCGCCGTGCACCAGTACGTCGGCATGCCGTACGAGCCGTACTTCCGGGCCTTCGAGCAGGTGGCCGCCGGGCTGGGCGGTCGCCCGCACTGGGGCAAGCTGCACTACCGCGACGCCGCCTCGCTGGCCACCGCGTACCCCCGCTTCGCGGACTTCCAGGCCGTCCGCGACCGGCTCGACCCCCACCGCGTCTTCACCAACCCCCACCTGAAGTACGTCCTCGGGGTCTGACGGCTCACGTTTGTACGCGCCGTCGCGGTGAGCAGCGCCAAGGCCTGTTCCATAAGGGCGGTCGAGCCGAGTCGTCGTCCGGGCCCGGCGCAGGCCGGCCAGTTCGTATGAAACAGGCCTTAAAGCGCCAGGTCGTCCAGGTTCACCGCGTCGGCCATCGCCTCCGCGCCCCTGTCGTTCAGGTGCATGCCGTCGCCGTTGTCCAGCGCCGGGTGGATGTGGTCGGGGGCGTGCGGGTCCGCGACGGCGCTCGCCACATCGAAGACGGCGTCGAAGGCGTCCGTCGTGCGGATCCAGTCGTTCACCTCGCGTCGGGTGGCGAGGCCCTCCGGCGTGCTGATCTCCGGGCCGGCGCCCGCGAAGGGGCCGATGGTGGCGACGACGACCCGCAGACCGGCGCCGTGGGCGCGGTCCGCCAGCGCCCGGAAGCCCCCGACGAGAGCGTCGGCGGTGACGGCCGGCTCGCCCAACATGACCGGGAGACCGAGGTCGTTGATACCGAAGTGGACCAGGACGTGGGTCAGGGCGGGGATGGAGAGGACGTCACTGTCGAAGCGCGCCAGCGCGTGTTCACCGACGCCGTCGCGTAGGAGACGGTTCCCGGCGATGCCCTGGTTGACCACCCACCCGCGCTTCAGACGCCGGTTGAGGACGTCGACCGAGCGACGATTCGCGCTCGTCGTGGTGCCGACGCCTTCGAACCAGGAGTCGCCGAAGGCAACGGCGACGGCGGTGTCCGGGGGGGCGAGCACGTCGACGCCCGCGAGGTGGTACCTGGCCTCGACCTGCTCGGCCCCGACCAGATCGGGAGAGGTGACGTGATCGCCGTCGACTATCCGGGCGACCTCGGCCGGCTTGTGCGAATGGGTGGCCAGACCGGTCCGCTCCGGAAGATAGAGGCTCAGCACCAGATCCGTGCCGGCCGCGACGGGGATGCCCACCGGGTCGGTGACCACCTCCTCACCCGCCGGGATGACGTGACGCTCCGCGCCGTCGACGGTGAGGGCGACCCGCTGGCCGCCGACGGCGACCGTGGCAGCCCCGATGGTCAACGGGGTGCGGCCGTAGCGGTTCGTCAGCCGTACCCGGAAGTCCTCCCCGCCGCCGGCCAGGTGCAGCACCTGACGGACGGTCTGGTCGGCGAAGCCACGGGGTTCGCTGAACTGGAGCTGCTCGTACGGGCTGAGCAACCCGGTACGGAAACCGGCGGTCCAGATCATGGCCGGTCCAGGTCGGTGGTGGTGCCCTCCTCCATGCTGATCACTGATTCGATCAGCGCGAAGAACGTCTGGATGCCGGGCAGGTTGGCGCCCCGGCGACGGGATTCGGCGTAGTCCTCGGACGAGGCCCAGAAGACGAGGTCCAGCCACTCGTCGGCCGTCAGCCGGATCAGTCGCGCACCGAGGAAGCCACCACGGTCGGCCTGGAAGTCACGCAGCATCGCCGGCCGCGCGGCCAGCAGGGCGTCCGCGCGCTCGGCAGGGACGCGGAAACGGGTGATTTCGACGGTGGTCATCGTGTCTCGATCCGTTCGGTTCGGGAGCCGTTGACGCCCAGCATCAGCCTGAGCTGGGTCAGGAGGACATCGCGGAAGTCCGCCGGTGCCGGCGTGGAATGGTGCTGGACGCGAGAGATGATCAGACCGGCCAGCGCAGAGAGCAGGAGGTCCGTCACCGCCTCGGCGTCGTGGGCCAGCGTGAACGCACCACGGGCAGCGCCTTCCCGGACGGCGGCCAAAAAGGGTGCCCGGTACCGCTCCTGCACGTTGGCGCTGTAGTCGCGCAGCTCGTCGTCGCGCATCGCGGAGCGCCAGAACTCGACCAGAACCTGCCGGGTCTGCTCCGAGTTGTGCAGGCTCCGGTCGATTAACGCGACAAGTCGTCGCCACGGATCGTCCTCGGCGGTGGAGACGGCTCGCAGGGCCTCCACCTCCCGGTCGGTGAACACCTGCATCGCCTCGATGATCATGTCTTCGCGGGAGCCGAAGTAGGTCTGGAGGGTGCTGATCGCTACCCCACCGGCAGCCGACACGTCCGTGAAGCGGGTGTTCTCGTAACCGCGGCTGGCCAAGACGCCGGCAACGGCGTCGAGAACGGCATCCCGCTTCTCTCCGCCCGCACGCCTCTTCCTTATCGGCATGGCCATACGGTACGACGGTACCGGCGAAACGCGAAGGGCCCCGGCCGCTCTCGTGACCCGAAACACCAAAAAATAGATCCTGGACAGTTCCCGTTCAGACAAGACGGAAACTGTCCAAGATCTGGAGCGTCGGAACGGCGCCGCCCGACGGATCAGACGGCGCGGCAGGGCTACTCCGTGCTGGTGGCGGCCTTGCGCGGGGCGGCCTTCTTCGCCGGAGCCTTCTTCGCCGCCGTCGCCTTGGCAGTGGTGGTCTTCTTCGCGGCCGTGGACTTGCTGGCGGCGGCCGTCTTCTTGGTGGCCGTCGCCTTCTTCGCGGGCGCCTTCTTCGCCGCCGCCTTCTTCCGCGGCGCCGGACCCTTGGCCCGCTTCTCGGCCAGCATCTCGGATGCCTCGGCGAGGCTCAACTCCTCCGGCGTCTGCCCGCGCCGCAGCGACGCGTTGAACTCCCCGTCGGTCACGTACGGGCCGAACCGGCCGTCCTTGATCACCAGAGGCTTCTCGGTCGCCGGGTCCACGCCCATCTCGCGCAGCGGCGGTGCCGCGGCACGCCGTCCACGGGCCTTCGGGGCGGCCAGCAGAGCCAGCGCCTCGTCCAGGCTGACAGTGAACATCTGGTCCTCGGACTCGAGCGAACGGAACTCCTCGCCCTGCTTGACGTACGGGCCGTAGCGACCGTTGTTCGCGAAGACCTCGACGCCGTCCGGCGCGACACCCACCAGCCGGGGAAGGCTGAGCAGCTTGAGCGCCTCCTCCAGGGTCAGCGAGTCCGGGGTCTGCGTACGCAGCAACGACGACTTCCGCTCGCCGCTGGACACGTACGGGCCGAACCGGCCGGACTTGAGCACGATCGGCTCGCCGGTGCCGGGGTCGTCGCCGAGCTTGCGCTCGCCGCTGCCGCCCAGGAACAGCTCGTGCACCTTCTCCGGGGTCAGCTCGTCCGGGGCCAGGCCCTCGGGGATCGGCGCGCGGTCACCCTGGGTGCCGCCCTCCTCGCCCTCACCGGAGGCCGCGGCCGGTGCCGGCTGCTCGCCGCCGGGCAGCTCCCGTTGCAGGTACGGCCCGTAGCGGCCGACCCGCACGACGACCTCGCGGCCGTCGTCGTCGGTGAAGAGCGGGATGGAGTTGACGCTGCGGGCGTCGATGTCGTTGAGGTTCTCGGTGACCAGCTTCTTGAGCCCGCCGGAACGAGCGATGTCCTGGTCGCCGGCACCGTTGGAGCTGCCGAAGTAGAACGCCGTGAGGAAGTCGACCGCCGCGTGGTCACCGCCGGCGATCTCGTCCAGCTCGTTCTCCATCGTGGCGGTGAAGTCGTAGTCGATCAGGCGGGGGTAGTGCCGCTCCATCAGCCCGATCACCGCGAAGGCCAGGAAGGTCGGGATCATCGCCTGGCCGCGCTTGGTGACGTACCCCCGGTCCTGGATCGTCTGCATGATCGACGCGTAGGTGGACGGGCGACCGATGCCCAGCTCTTCCAGGGCCTTGACCAGCGACGCTTCGGTGTAGCGCGACGGCGGCTGGGTGTGGTGGCCCTGCGCGGCAAGCTCGTCGGCGGTCAGCCGCTGGTCCTTGACCAGGGTGGGCAGCCGACGCTCGGCGTCCTCGGCCTCGGCGTTCTCGTCGTCGCTCGACTCGACGTAGGCGCGCAGGAAGCCCGGGTCGGTGATGGTCTTGCCGGTCGCGCCGAAGTCGGCTTCCTCCTGCGAGGTGGAGACCGCCCGGATGCGCACCGACACGCTGGAACCGACCGCGTCGGTCATCTGCGAGGCGATGGTGCGCCGCCAGATCAGCTCGTAGAGCTTGAACTCCTCGGCGGACAGCTCCTTGGCCACCTCGCCCGGGGTACGGAAGTTGTCCCCCGCCGGGCGGATCGCCTCGTGCGCCTCCTGCGCGTTCTTCACCTTGCCGGTGTAGCGGCGCGGCTCCGGCGGAACGCTGCGCTCGCCGTACAGCTCGACGATCTGTCGGCGGGCCGCCGAGATGGCGGTCTCCGACAGGTTGACCGAGTCGGTACGCATATAGGTGATGTAGCCGTTCTCGTACAGGCGCTGCGCGGTGCGCATCGTCTGCTGCGAGGACAGGCGCAGCTTGCGGGCCGCCTCCTGCTGGAGGGTCGAGGTGATGAACGGCGCGTACGGGCGACGGCGGTAGGGCTTCTCCTCCACCCGGGTGACGGTGAACGGCCGCCCCTCCAGTCGGGCCGCGAGACCCCGGGCGCCACTCTCGTCGAGGTGCACGACGCCAGCGCCGGCCCGGACGCGACCGGTGGTCGGCTCGAAGTCCTTACCGGTGGCGATCCGGTCGCCGTTGAGAGCGATCAGGGTGGCGTTGAACGCACGCGGGCCCTCACCGGCGTTGGCCACCGCGAGGCTGGCCAGGATGTCCCAGTATTCGGCGGTGCGGAAGGCCATCCGCTGCCGCTCCCGCTCGACCACGATGCGGGTCGCCACGGACTGCACCCGGCCTGCCGAGAGCCGCGGCATGACCTTCTTCCACAGCACCGGGGAGACCTCGTAGCCGTACAGGCGGTCGAGGATCCGGCGCGCCTCCTGGGCGTCCACCAGATCGCGGTCGATCTCCCGGGGGTTGGCCACCGCCGCCTGGATCGCCGGCTTGGTGATCTCGTGGAAGACCATCCGCTTGACCGGGACCTTGGGCTTGAGCGTCTCGACCAGGTGCCAGGCGATCGCCTCGCCCTCACGGTCCTCATCCGTCGCCAGGAAGATCTCGTCGACTTCCTTTGCCAGCTTCACCAGCTTGCTGATCTGCTGCTTGCGGTCGGCGGAGACGACGTAGAGAGCCTGGAAGCCGTTGTCGACGTCCACCCCGAGCCGGGCCCAGGGCTCCTTCTTGTGCTTGGCCGGCACATCGGCGGCGTTGCGTGGCAGGTCGCGGACGTGACCGAAGCTGGCCTCCACGACGTACCCCGGGCCGAGGTAGCCCGAGATCGTCTTGGCCTTCGCCGGTGACTCGACGATGACCAGACGGGTGGTTCCAGCGTTGCTCGGCACGTCTCTCCCCGACCTCACTCCTGCTCGTGGCCTGCCGGCGCCCGGACAGCGACCGCTTTCGACCCCGCCGTCGCACCGGCGGTCCGGATGTCCAACGTAACGCGCCGCCCGCGTTTCGGGTTTCGCGGGCCGCAAACCGCTTCGACGCGGCTGTCGACGCCGCTCCGCCGCGCTCGGCACTGCCGGACGGCGCCACCGTACACCGTGGGTAGGGCTCGAAGCGGGTCACTGTGACGATGGCGGGCCCACGACCCGCCCGTTTTCCGCCTGGATCGACCCGCCGTCTGTCCGGCACCAGACACCCGGCCGCACCGTCTCAAGCCGCCGCCCAACCGCGTCGATCATGGACTCATGGTGGGCGTTTTAGCCCCGGGAGAGCAATAAATCCCCCACCACAACTCCATGATCGACACGATGAGGGGTGGGTCAGGTTGGCCAGGCTTCGGGTGGTGTCGCGGGCGGCGGCCCGCCGACCAGCTCGGCGAGCCGCGCCAACCGGCGGCGGCCGGTGATCCGGTACGCCGGGCCGCCCTCACCCGGGCCGAGCAGCGCCCCGGCCAGCCCCGCCGAGGCGAGCGCCACGCCGATCGGCTCCCAACACTCCTGGTCGTCGACGCCCAGGCGCAACAGGAAGCAGTCCGGAGGCTCCGGCGTCCCGGCGGCGGCGAGCCACAGCCGCAAACGCCGACCGGTCAGGTGGAACGCGGCCGGCGGACGCTTCGTCGTACCGTGCAGCCAGGCGGCCGCCAGCGGCTTCAAGATCCGGGTGTACGACGTACGAACGGCGTGTCGCGCGCCCTCGGTCGGCTCCCAGCTCGCCGCCAGCCCACGCGACGCCAGCTCGGCGACGAGCACGTGCACCCGCCAGGCGGCGTCCACCTGCACCGAGAGCCGGGCGGTGCCGCCCATCCGGACCACCTCGGCCGGCCCGGCGAGCAGCCCGGCCAGGTCGGCGACTGTCGGTTCGGCCGCATCCGCGCCGAAGAAGACAAGTTGCCGGCCCGCGTCGTCCGTCTGGGGCGGGCCGTTCCGAACCGGGCCGTCCGGCGACGGGCGGTCCTGCGGCGCGCCGCCACGGCGTCGCCCGGGAGTGGGCGTGTCGGACTCGGGCGCGGGGAACAGCGCCGGGGGCGGCTCTGCCTTCCCGGTGTCACCGAGCCCGCTCAGCGACACTCCGGCACCTCGTCGAATGCCTGTTTCAACTCCTCGGAGTTGAGCTTGCTGGTGTCCAGCGCGCCGGCGTCGTACTCCTTGTTGAGGGTCTCCACGGCGGCCCGCACGCCGTCGTAGAAGACCGTCGGCTCGCCGGTGCCCAGGCCGTCGATGGTGTCCCGGGCACGGCCGTACGCGTCCCGCATCTTCCCCAGCGAGCTGCGGAAACCCGCGGAGATGGCCTCGCCGTTCTCCGCCTCCGGGATGCCCGCCTTCTCGACCTTGCGGCGCGCGGCCTCGCTGGCCTGCTCCGCCCCGTCGAAGAGCCGCACCAGGTTCTCCTTGGCCTGCGCCGGCGTGGTCTGCGCGGTCATCTGCTCGTCGGTGCTGCTGGTCAACTTGTTGATCTCGGAGCGCCACGGGGTGAGGGCGCCACAGACCGAGGCCGCCCAGGCCCGTGGGCTGGGGCCGCCGCCGCAGCCGGCCAGAACGACGATCGTGGCCAGGACCACCGTGAGCTTTCCGGCGGCAGACGCCCGGCACGTACGCATGCGTTGCAGCGTACGGCCTTTGGCCAGGTGTGGCATCGGGCCGGACGGCCGGGGTCCCCGGTCGACAAGCCACGTCGACCGGGGACCCCGGGCCGTTCCTGGGTCAGGCGTTGACCGTCTCCGGGCGGTGGTCGGTGCTGCCCGCGCCGGTGTTGCCGTCAGCGTCCGAGTCGGACATCGCGATGCCCTTGCGCTTGCTGAACACCACCGACGCCACGATGATCAGCGTCGCGACCAGCGCGATGCCGACCCGCAGGCCGACGTTGCGTTCGTCGCCGACGCTCCAGGCCACCACGGCGGGTGCGATCAGCAGCGAGACCAGGTTCATCACCTTGATCAGCGGGTTGATCGCCGGGCCGGCGGTGTCCTTGAACGGGTCGCCGACGGTGTCGCCGATGACAGTGGCGGCGTGCGCCTCGGAGCCCTTGCCCCCGTACGCGCCGTCCTCGACCAGCTTCTTGGCGTTGTCCCAGGCCCCACCGGAGTTGGACAGGAACACCGCCATCAGGGTTCCGGCACCGATCGCACCGGCCAGGTACGCCGCGAGCGCGCCGGGCCCGAGGCCGAAGCCGACAGCGATCGGCGCCAGGATGGCGAGCAGGCCGGGGGTCATCAGCTCGCGCTGCGCGTCCCGGGTGCAGATGTCGACGACCTTGCCGTACTCCGGGCGCTGGGTGCCGTCCATGATGCCGGGCAGCTCACGGAACTGCCGGCGGACCTCCATCACCACGGCACCGGCCGAGCGGGACACCGCGTTGATGGCCAACCCGGAGAAGAGGAAGACCACCGCCGCGCCGATGATCAGGCCGACCAGGTTGCGCGGGTTCGCCACGTTCAGCGAGTTGAGGATCTCCGTACCGACGTCGCCCACGCCAGCGTCCTCGTACGCGCTGCGGAGCGAGTCGGTGTAGGAGCCGAACAGCGCGGTCGCCGCGAGGACCGCCGTGGCGATCGCGATGCCCTTGGTGATCGCCTTGGTGGTGTTGCCGACGGCGTCCAGTTCGGTGAGCGTGCGAGCGCCGTGCTCGTCGAGGTCACCGGACATCTCGGCGATGCCCTGGGCGTTGTCGGAGATCGGCCCGAAGGTGTCCATCGCGACGATCACGCCGACAGTGGTGAGCAGGCCGGTGCCGGCCAGCGCCACCGCGAACAGCGACAGCGTGATGGAGCTGCCGCCGAGGAGGAACGCCCCGAAGACGCCGGCGCCGATCAGGAGCGCCGAGTAGACCGCCGACTCCAGACCGATGCTGATGCCGGCCAGGATGACGGTTGCGGCACCGGTCTGCGAGCTCTTGCCGATGTCCTGCACCGGTCGCCTGTTGGTCTCGGTGAAGTAGCCGGTCAGCGCCTGGATCGCGGCGGCCAGCACGATGCCGATCACGACCGCGCCGATGGCGACCAGCCGGGGGTTGCCAGGCGCGTCGGTGAGCCCGCTGTCGAACTCGCCGAACGTCGCCGGGAGGTACGCGAAGGCGGCGACAGCCACCAGCACCGCGGAGAGCACAGCCGACAGGTAGAAGGCCCGGTTGATCGCGGTCAGGGCGTTGCGGTCGGTCGCACGCAGCCGGGTGATGAAGACGCCGACGATCGCGATCAGCACGCCGATGGTGGAGATGATCAGCGGGAAGACCAGGCCCTCCTCGCCGAACGCGGCGCGGCCGAGGATCAGCGCGGCGACCAGCGTGACCGCGTACGACTCGAACAGGTCGGCGGCCATGCCGGCGCAGTCACCGACGTTGTCGCCCACGTTGTCGGCGATGGTGGCGGCGTTGCGCGGGTCGTCCTCGGGGATGCCCTGCTCGACCTTGCCGACCAGGTCGGCGCCGACGTCGGCGGCCTTGGTGAAGATGCCGCCACCGACCCGCATGAACATCGCGAGCAGGGCGGCGCCGAAGCCGAAGCCCTCCAGCACTGTCGGCGCGTCGCCCCGGTAGATCAGAACGACGAGCGCGGCACCGAAGAGGCCGAGGCCGACGGTGAAGAAGCCGACGACACCGCCGGTCCGGAACGCGATCTTCATGGCCGCCTCGCGGCCGCCTGCCCGCTCCCTCGCGGCGGCGGCCACCCGCAGGTTGGCTCTGGTGGCCAGCCACATGCCGGCACCGCCGATGAACGCGCTGAACAGGGCGCCCACCACGAAGAAGAGCGACCGGCCGAGCTTCACCGCAAGCTCACTGCCGTCGGTGTCGTGCACCGGAAGCAGGAAAAGCAGCACGACGGCGATGACCACGAAGATCGCCAGGGTGCGGAACTGTCGGAGCAGGTAGGCCGAGGCGCCCTCCTGGACGGCCCCCGAGATCTCCTGCATTTTCTCGGTGCCCTTACCAGCGGCCAGCACCGTTTTCGTCAGGGCGGCAGCGAAACCGAGCGCCACCAGCGCGACAACCGCGGCGATGACGACGTAGGTGACATTGCTTCCGGTAAGGGAAAGCCCGCCGCCGTCGGCGGCCAAGGTCTCGGACATCTGTGTCCTCCTGTTACCGAACAATCGCGCCGGTGAGTGGAGACGCACTGACCGACGCCTGGATGCGGACTCGCAAGCGCGCGCCAACCCACCAGCGGACCAGCGATGAACACCCATACCCGCTGGCTGCGGGATAGGTCACTTGCTGACAACCCGGGTACTGTAGCCCTCCACAGTGTTGGAGGTCACACCCAGGTGGCACCGTGTCGCGATGATCTTCGTCGCTGTGTTATGAAACGAAATCTGATATAGGGCCCGATCCATGCAAAGAAGGCCGCATCCCCAGCAGGGGACGCGGCCTACGCAGCGGAACTGGTCAGCGGCCGACCGGCCACACCATCCGCACCTCGGTGCCGATGCCCTCGTCGACCGGGCGCACCTGGAGGTCCTCGACGAAACCGGCGAGCAGCGCGAAGCCGACGCCGGTGGTGAGCGCCTCATCGGTCAGCGACTCGTTGGCCAGTTCGTCGGGCGGCAGCGCGGTCAGACCGATACCCGCCTCGATCGGCGCCCGGTCCACCACCCGCACGGCGTACGAGCCACCGTCGGACATCTCGACCAGCACCGGGTCGGCCAGGCCGTACTGCCGGTGCAGGGCCACCGCGCGGGTGCACGCCTCACCGATGGCCAGGCGCACCTCGTCCAGCAGGTCCTCCCGCACACCGGCCCGCCGGGCAACGGCGACGCCGACCAGGCGGGCGGTGCGCACGTGCACCGGAGCGGGCGAGAAGGAGAGCTTGACTGTCGCCATCACGCGTCGGCGCCCGCCGAGTCGGCGCTGACCGCCGCGTCGACCGTCGGGTGCAGCGGAAACACCTGGTCCAACGCGGTGATCCGGAAAATCTTGAGCAGCGGCTCCTTGTCGCAGACCAGCGCGAACGAACCGCTGGCCGAGCGGAGCCGCTTGAGCGCGCCGACCAGCACGCCCAGCCCGGTGGAGTCGAGGAAGTCCACCCGACCGAGGTCCACCACCACGTGACGGGCGCCACCGTCGATCAGTTCGAGGAGTCGCTCACGGAGCCGGGGCGCGGTGTAGACGTCCACCTCACCACCGACCTCAAGCACCGTGTGCTCGCCCACGGTGCGGGTCGCCAGTGACAGCTCCATCGGTCCTCCTCGCCAGAGCCGTAAACTCTCGTGGGCATCTAACCACTACCGCCGGGGCGGCCTGCGGACGCCAGCGGAGGCTTCCCCTTACCCCGGTGTCCGACTTTTCATCTCCGAACACCAGTGCGAGAGTGCAGGGCGTGACCTCCAACGACTTCAGCTCCGCGCGCGGCACGCCGCGCCACGACCTGGAGTCGTCGTCCGCAGCCACCGTATCCGCTGGTCCCGGCACCGGGCCAGCGCCCGCCGACCTGCTGCGCCGGCTACGCGCCCGAGGCGCCGCCGACCCGGTCACCCACGTCGAGCGGGTGCCGGCCCGCGCCGGGGTGCCCGCGCCGTGGCCGTCGTGGGCACCGGCGGAGTTGCGCGCGGCGTTCACCCGACGCGGCGTGGTCGCGCCGTGGCAGCACCAGGCCGAGGCTGCCAACCTGGCGTACGAGGGCCAGCACGTCGTCGTCGCCACCGGCACCGCGTCCGGCAAGTCACTGGCGTACCAACTGCCCGCCCTGGCCACAGTGCTCGCCGACCCCCGGGCCACGGTGCTCTACCTGGCACCGACCAAGGCCCTCGCCGCGGACCAGTTGCGCGCCGTCTCCGCGCTGGAGCTGGAAGGGGTACGCCCCGCCTGCTACGACGGGGACACTCCGCGCACCGAGCGGGAGTGGATCCGGCGGCACTCCCGGTTCGTGCTGACCAACCCGGACATGCTGCACCACGGCATCCTGCCCGGGCACGCCCAGTGGTCCGGCTTCCTGCGCCGACTCGCGTACGTGGTGATCGACGAGTGCCACACGTACCGGGGCGTGTTCGGCTCGCACGTCGCGCACGTGCTGCGTCGGCTGCGCCGGCAGTCCGCCCGGTTCGGGGCCACCCCGGTGTTCGTGCTCGCCTCGGCGACGTCCGGTGACCCGGCCACCGCGGCCGGGCGGCTGACCGGGCTGCCGGTGACGGCGGTCACCGAGGACGCCTCCCCCCGCGGCGGGGTCACCTTCGCGCTCTGGGAACCGCCGCTGCTGCCACCCGACTCGTCGGCCTCGACCCCGGTGCCGCCGCAGGCGACGGGCGAACACGACGAGCTCCACCAGGTCCGCCGGTCGGCGCTGCGCGAGACCGCGGACCTGCTCGCCGACACGGTCGCCGAGGGAGTACGCACCCTCGCCTTCGTCCGCTCCCGCAAGGGCGCCGAGGTGGTGGCCACCAACGCGCGTCGAGCGCTGGACGACGCGGTTCCGGGGCTCGGCGACCGGGTGGCCGCCTACCGGGGTGGCTACCTGCGGGAGGAGCGGCGCGAGCTGGAACGGGCGCTGCTGCACGGCGACCTGCTCGGCCTGGCCTCCACCAACGCGCTGGAGCTGGGCGTGGACCTGGTCGGGCTCGACGCGGTGCTGATCTGCGGCTACCCGGGCACCCGGGCGTCGCTGTGGCAGCAGGCGGGCCGCGCCGGGCGTTCCGGGCAGGAGGCCCTCGCGGTGCTGGTGGCCCGGGACGACCCCCTGGACACCTACCTGGTGCACCACCCGGAGGCGATCTTCGGCGCGCCGGTGGAGGCGACGGTGCTCGACCCGGCCAACCCGTACGTGCTGGCACCGCAGCTGGCCTGCGCCGCGGTGGAGGCGCCGCTCACACCTGCCGACCTGGCGCTCTTCGGCGAGGGGGCGAAGGAGGCGGTCGACGAGCTGGTCGCGGCGGGGGCGCTGCGGCAGCGGCCCACCGGTTGGTACTGGCGGCACCGCGAGCGGCCAGAGGTGGACCTGCGCGGCGAGGGCGGCGCCCCGGTCGCGGTGGTGGAGTCGTCGACCGGCCGGCTGCTCGGCACTGTCGACGGCGGCTCGTCGCACTTCCTGCTGCATTCCGGCGCGGTCTATCTGCACCAGGGCGTCTCGTACGTGGTCGACCAGCTGGACCTGGCCGACGGTTGCGCGCTGGTACGCGCCGAGGAACCGGACTGGTCCACCCACGCCCGCGACGTCACCGACCTGTCGGTGGTGTCGGTGCGCTCGTACGTGGACGCCGGCCCGGTGGGCATGTTCCTCGGTGAGGTGGATGTGACCAGTCAGGTGGTGTCGTACCAGCGGCGGCGGATCGCCACCGGCGAGGTGATCGACACCCGGCCGCTCGACCTGCCCACCCGGGAGCTTCGCACGGTGGCGGTCTGGTTCACCCTGTCACCGCAGTCGTTGGCCCTCGCCGGGGTCCAGCCGGCCGACGTGCCGGGTGCGCTGCACGCCGCCGAACACGCCGCGATCGGCCTGCTGCCGCTGATGGCCACGTGCGACCGGTGGGACATCGGCGGGCTCTCCACCGCCCTGCACCCCGACACCGAGGCGCCGACCGTCTTCGTCTACGACGGGCATCCGGGTGGCGCCGGGTTCTCCGAGCGGGCGTACGGGACGGCGGCGGCGTGGCTGCGGGCGACCCGGGACGCGATCGCGGAGTGCGGCTGTGAGGCCGGTTGTCCGTCCTGCGTGCAGTCACCGAAATGCGGCAACGGCAACAATCCCCTCTCCAAGCCGGACGCGATCCGGGTGCTCGACGTGGTGTTGGCGAACCTGCCGGACTGAGCGGCTTGCATGAATCGGCCTGGCACGGGGCACAATGGTGTGGGAGCGCTTCCATCGATGCCCATGTTGCCGACCGCCCCCGTGCCCGAGGAGAAGCCGTGGCCGACACCATCGCCGAAACCGTCGACCTGCTCTACACCATCGACCAGGACAATCTCACCCTCGACCAGCAGATCGCGCTGGGGTCGGCACTGGCCGCCCTGGCCCAGGCGGAACGGCTGGAACAGATCAACGAGCGGCTGCGCGGCATCCACCAGGTGCTGAACACCTGGTCGCTGCGGGCCGCGAACTCCGTCGACAGTCGCTGACGTCTTTCGGAGTGGTCCTGCCAGGGCACCAGTGACCACTCCGTGCTGGGTAGTCGTCCAGCGACCTCGACGGCTACCCAGCAGCAGCTGAACAAGGGCGGCAGGGACGCGACGGTTGTCGGGCTGTGCGAGACTCCGGCGCACCAACCCCCGGAGGAGTGCACATGCAGCTCGACAACTTGCAGGGCCAGCACCAGTTCCACATCCGCCAGCGACTGCGCATGATGGTCAACCAGTACGAGGTCCGGGCGGTCGCCCCCGACGGCACCGAGGGTGAGCTGCTGGCGTTCGCGCAGCAGAAGCGGCTCGCCTTCAAGGAGCAGGTGACCATCTACACGGATGACTCCAAGCAGCAGCCTCTGCTCGGCTTCAAGGCCCGCCAGCGCATCGACCTCGGCGCCACGTACGACGTCACCGACGCGGCCGGCAACCCGATCGGGCTGTTCCGCAAGGACTTCGCCCAGTCGCTGCTGCGCTCCACCTGGCACGTCGAGCAGGCCGGTCTGCCGCAGGTGACGGGCCAGGAGCGGAGCATGCCGGTGGCACTGCTGCGTCGATTCGTCGACTCGCTGTCCTGGCTGCCGTACCACTTCGACTTCACCGCAGGCGGTCAGCCGGTCTTCACGGTGGTCAAGAAGTGGGGCCTGCGCGACAAGTACGTCGTCGAGGTGCAGAACCCGCAGATCGACCGTCGCCTGGTCATCGCGATGGCCGTCGCCCTCGACGCGCTCCAGGCCCGCTGACACACCCGGCCCGGGCCACGGCGGTGCGGCGACCCTCCACGGTCGCCGTGGCGGCCACCCAATCCTCGGCTGCCGGCCGGGACCTGGACCTCAACCAGTCCCGGCCGGCGGGCCGCAGGCGCCCTGGCCCCCCTGCCCCCGGATGCGGTCCGCTCCCCCTTTGGAGCTGATGTCGTAAACGCATCACGCCCAGCGTCGTAAACGATTCAGCTCCGTAGCGCCCACCAATCCCCGATGGCCCCAGCTCCGTCAGCCGCGCAACGACCCGTTCCCGCGTTTGACACCACGACGCCGGTCAGGCGGGCAACCACCCGGCTCAACTACGTACCGGGCCGGCGCGGGCGCTCGCCGTAGCCACCCGGGTCAGGCCGGGTAGTGGTGTGAACGCCACCTCGACCGTCACCAGCACGTCCATCCCGTCGAGGTGACAGCCGACCAGCCGGCCGTCGTTGCGACCGGCGAGGTCGGATGCGGACGCGCACGCTGCGGCGTCGCCGTCGAGCGCCCGCGCCGCCCCGGCCAGCGCGCCGAGGTCGGCTGCTACCGCCGCCCGCTGGCTCGCCATTCCGGCGGCGACGATGGCGGCGCCGAACGTCCCGAACACCACGAAGACGAGCCCCATCGCCAGCAGCAGGACCGTAGCGCCACCTCGCTGCCGGTCCGGCCGGCCGTCAACGTGCTCCCCGGAAGCCGGTGGGTGACCGGTGCCGGGTGACGGATCTCTTCGCACTACCAGCTCCCCTCGTGCGCGCCCGGTTCGACGGCGGCGACCGCGGTGGCGACCACTGTGATCCGCGGTAGCCGGCCGCCCAACGTCCGGACGGGTGCCCGTACCGTCGCCCGCACCCGGTCACCGTCGACGGACACTGAAACCGCCGCGCCCGGCGGCGCCGCGCTGTCACCCTCCGCGCCGCCGTCCGCGCCCCGGGCGGCGGCGAGCGCAGCCTCCCGGGCCGCGTGCAGGCAACCCGCCTGTGCGCTGACGGCGTTGACAGCGGTCAGGCCGGCCAGCAGGAGCAGGAGCAGCGCCGGCAGGCCGGCCGCCAGTTCGGCGGTGAAGGACCCCCGGTCCCCGCCAACGGTCCGCGGGAGGACGCGAAGTCTCCGCCCGCCGCGTGCCGCCGGCCCGGGAACGCTCGAACCTGGATCGCGGCCGGCCTGCCGGCGCTCGATCACTTCAGTGCCCGGTCGATGACGGCGGTCAGTGCCGACTGGACGTTGCCGGAGGTCAGCACCTTCAACAGGATCCCGGCGAAGGCGACCGCGGCGAGGGTGCCCACGGCGTACTCGGCCGTGTTCATTCCGGCATCACCGCGCAGGCGTGCGATGAGTTTGCGCATGACTGTTTCCCTTCTCGATGGGTCAGAGCACGTCGCCGAGAACGGCGACGATCACCGGCACGAGTCCGGCGAGAATGAACGCGGGCAGGAAGCAGAGCCCCAGCGGCAGGACGATGAGCACACCCGCCCGGCGGGCCGACGCCTCGGCAGCGGTGGCCCGGTCGGCGCGCAGGTCGTCGGCGAGCCGGGTCAGCGCGCCGGCCAGGGCGGCACCACTGTTTGCCGACCGCAACGCCGCTGCGGTCAGGCGCTCCGCGCCGGGCACTCCGTCCAGCGCGGACCATGCCTCTGCTGGGCCACCACCGAGCAGCAGCGTGCGGCCGACCCGGGCCAACCGGCCGGCGAGTGGCCCGTCCAGTGCCTCGGCGACGGCCAGTACCGAGCGATCCACCGGGACGCCCGCCCGCATCGCCGCGGCCAGCAGGTCGGCGGCGAGCGGTAGGTCGGCGGCCTCCTGCTGCCGCCGCCGACGCACGGCGGGCGACTCGATCCGCCGCAACAGGAGATCGAGCAGGAACGCGGCCGGGATAGCGCCGAGCAGCCCGAGCCAGCCCTCGACGACGATGGCCACGGCGAGCCCAGCCAGCACCGCCACGAGCCGGATCACGTCCGGTCGCCGCCTGGCTGGGCCTTGGGCGGTCATCCGGCCCGCCCCGGTGCCGCGCCCAGCCGTTCCGCCCAGAGGAGGCCCACTACCTGAAGGGCGACCGCGACAACCGCGCTGGCGCCGCCGACCGTGCTGTGCAGGAGCACCGCCATGGGGTCGACGCCGATGCCGTACCCCAGCCCGATCCCGCCAACCGGCAGGGCCGCCAGTAGCCAGGCCGTGGCCCGGGCACCGGCCGCCTGGGCCGCCGCCGCGGCCAGACCCCGGTCGGTCGCCCGTGCGTCCGCCTCGATCCGCTCCAAGAGCTCCGCCAGCGGCGCGCCGGTCCGGTCGGCCAAGCGCACCGCCGCCGAGGTCAGCTGACGTAGGCGACTCCCCCCGTCACTCCCGACGGCCGTGACGTCGAGCACGTGTGGGACGGGCAGGCCGGCCCGCAGGTCCGCCGCGAGGCCGCAGAGCTGGTCCAGCCCACGTCGTCTGTCCCGCTCGGCGCTCCGGTTCACTCGCCAACGCAGCGCGGCGCGCACGGCCAGCGTGCCGTACCCGGCCACCGCGACCGCAGCCACCGGACCGCCGACCACGGCACCCACCCCGCCGCCAAGCAGACCGACCACCGGCAGCACACGGGTCGTCGATCGCGCGATGCGCACCGATGGAGGCGTACCCGGCCTTCCTCCGATCGCGCCGACGCGCCCGTGGGCGCGGCAGTCCACGATCGCGCACCCGTCGGACGCCGCCCCGGCGGACGCGCCGCCTCGACAGCCGGCGTCCAGGTCGCCGTGCCTGTCAGCGGTTGCCGGGCCGGAGACGTCGTTCCGACCGGCCGTGTCCACGCCGCTGACACCGATCGTGATCGTGGCCGCTGACGCGCCCGGCTGCCGTTCGGCATCGAGCATCGTGGGGACCACCCCCGGGCGGGCGGTGCCGGTCGGGCGTCGGGGATCCCGCCGGGCCGGCGGGCGCGTCGGCCCCTCCGGACGTGTGAACCCGTCTGCCGCTCCCGGCCACCTCGGGCTGCGGGTGACGTCCCGGTCGGGCCAGCCGAGTGCCGTCCGTCTTTCGTTGGCACCCGCGGTGGCACCCGACTCGCCCGCGATGCCGACCGGATGACCCTTGGTCGGGGCAGCTCCGGTGCCGTCGACCGGCCCGTCCGGCGTGCGACCGAGTTCCCTGATCCACTGCACCAGGGCGTCATCCGGATCAACACAGCCGGACATCCGCTCCGGTGCCAGCACGCGGCGGCGACGGGACCGAATGGTCCGCACGGGCCACGCCACCAGGGCAGCGGCGACAAGGAGCAGCGCCGCAACCAGCATCGTCTCGGCGGTCATGCCGGACCCGCCGATCCGGGCCATGGTTCGCTGAGGATGGGTGGCACCGCCACCCCGCGCTCCCGCAGCAGCGCCCCGAGGGCACGGGCGGCGAGCCCGAGCCCGCTGCCGCGCACCCAGGCGGGCACCACCGTCACCATGCGTTCGGGCCCCTCGGGCAGCAGCAGGCAGACCGATTCCAGGACGCGACCCCGGTCGCCGCGTCGTACCTGGAACAGCACCTGCAACGCGGCGGCCACCTGGGCGTGCAGCGCGGCGCGAGGCAGCCCACCCAACATGCCGAGGGCCTCCAACCGGGCCGGCACGTCCGACGGTGTGTTGGCGTGCAGGGTGCCCGCGCCCCCGTCATGGCCGGTGTTGAGCGCGGCCAGCAGGTCGACCACCTCACCGCCCCGGCACTCCCCGACAACCAGCCGGTCCGGGCGCATCCGCAACGCCTGCCGGACCAGGTCCGCCAGGCTGACCACGCCCGTCCCCTCCACATTGGCGGTACGTGCCTGGAGCCCCACCACGTGCGGATGCCCCGGACGCAGTTCGGCGGCGTCCTCCACCAGCACGATCCGTTCGGTGGTCGGCACCATCCCCAGCAGGGTGTTGAGCAGGGTGGTCTTGCCCGACCCGGTGCCCCCGGTCACCAGGTACGCCAACCGGGCCGCCACAACTGCGGCGAGCAGTGGTGCCAGCGGTCGCGGCACGGTCCCCTGGCGTACCAGCTCGTCGAGGGTGAACGGCCGGTGCCGGAAGGTCCGCAGCGAGAGGTAGGGACCTTCGGTCGCCACCGGCGGCAGGACGGCGTGCAGTCGGGTGCCGTCGGGAAGCCGCGCGTCCGCGTACGGGGAGCCGTCGTCGAGCCGCCGCCCCGCGCTGGCGATCAGCCGCTGCGCCAATCGACGGACGTCCTCCACCGAGCCCATCGGGACGGCGACCTGGTGCAGCCCCGACCCGCGGTCGACCCAGACCCGGACGCCGTTGACGAGGACGTCGGTGACCTCCGGGTCGGCGAGCAGCGGCGCCAACGGCCCGGCGCCGACGAGGTCGTCGCGCACCCGGTCGGCGATCCGCAGCATGGCGGTGTCACCGAGCACTGCGGCGGCGGGTTCGGCCCGTACCGCGGAGACGATGGCCGCCGCGGTGACCGGGGTGGCGGCGGCGGCGATCCGCTGCCGTACCCGGGCGGCGAGCGTGCCGTCCTCCGGCCCGGCGGTCACGCCGCACCCGCAGCCGGCGCGCCGGTGAGGTCGGTGACGATCCGTTGGCAGAGCACGGCGAGTGGGCCCTTGCCCCCGGCTGCCGGCGCCTCGCCCCGTTCCAGCCGACGGCAGAGCTCCGGCTCGGGGCGCAACGTGCCGGCCAAGGGGAGGCCCAGCGCCCGTGCCACCTCGGACGCCCGCAACCGCCCGGGTGCGGGCCCGCGCACCACCACCGAGAGTGCAGCGCAGTGCGGGGCGGCCGCGGCCACCACCCGAGTGGCCGCCGCGGTGGCACGCAACTCGGCCGGCACGACAACAAACGCCTGGTCCGCGGCTTGCAGCGCCACCACAGCCGCTTCGTCCAACTGTCGGGGCAGGTCGATCACCACGAAGTCGCGCCCACGCCGGGCCGCGTCGACCGTCGCCGCCATCGCCGTCACCGGCAGCGGCAGCATCTCGCCGCGGTCCCAGGAGAGCACCACGAGGTCACCCCGGCTGGGCAGGGCCTGCACCAGCGCAGGGGCGTCCACCCGTCCGTCGGCGCTGGTGAGCGACGGCCAGCGCAGGCCTTCCAACTGCTCCCAGCCCAGCACGAGGTCGAGGCCACCACCGAGCGGGTCGGCGTCGACCAGGAGGGTGCGCAACCGGGCCCGGGCGGCGGTCACCGCCAGACCACCGGCGAACACACTCGCCCCCGCACCGCCCCGACCACCGAGGACCGCGACGACACGGGCGCCGACGCCGGCCGGACGATCCGGATGATGTTCGGCGAACCGATCCACCAACCACGGCTCTGCGGCCGGCAGCGTGGCGACGTGCTCGGCCCCGATCAGCTCGGCGATCTGCCAGCCAGGGTCGAGCTGACCAGCCCGGCCGAGCAGCACCAGCCGAGGGCGCTGCGGCAACCGGGCGCGCAGGCAGGCCTGCGCCTGGTCGGCGCCGAGCAGCACCAGGGGCGCGGTAAGCCACCGGGTGCGGGCAGCCGCTGGGTCGCGGGCGAGTTCCACCTCCGTGCCGCCGACGGCGGCGAGCCGGAGCACATCGTCGAGCAGGTCGTCGTCGCCGGTGACGACCAGCGGGAGCCGGCGGATCGGCGGAACCGTGGTACGGGGTGGCATCGCGGCCTCCAGCGGTCGGGCTCTGGTATGCCGTCGACAGTGCTCGGAATCCACCCCACGAGCCGTCCCGATGTCGTCGCCTGTGGACAACCTGGTGGCCTGTGGAAAACCGCCACCGAGACAGTTGATCTGCTACGGGCGCGGGCATCGCGGCAGCTACGGCCGTTGCGGAAAAACAGCGGGGCCGCTCCCGAAAGGAGCGGCCCCGCAGGTCGCGGTCAGCCGACCCGGTCGGTCCAGCCGGCATCGAGGATCACCTGGTACGAGCTGATCCGCACTGGTGACAGCGTCAACCGCTCATCGGCGAGCAGTTCGCCCGTCGTCGGATCGAAGACCAGAAGAGATTGCGCGTCGTGTTCGCGGTCGTCGAAGGTGACGGCGACCCCGTTCCGACCGGCGCGGTCCGTGACCTGCCCCCGCCAGCGGAAGCCGGGCACGTCGGCGAGGACCCGCAGGACCGCCGCTCGGGTCGCACGCGGTACGACGTACCGGCCGTAGAGCGTGCTGACCTCCTTGCTCGCCGCCCCTGCGCCGTATTCGACCTTCAGCAGCTCCCGTAGCTCGGCCGGGACGGCCGACGGCGGCCTGAGTTCCTGCGGCGGCAGCGGGATCATGGCCGGAGCAGGGGTGCCCTCGACCGCCGGACGCGAATCGAAGGCTCGCTGCCAGTAGTCCCGGGACTCCTGGTCGGGGTACTGCGGCTCCAGCTGTGTGTTGATCTGACTGCCGGTCCCGTCTGCGGCCTGCCAGACCTTGGAGGCCCCGGCGAAGGCGACGTGGTGGCGACCGTCGGCGGAGGTCATCACCGGATCGCCCCACACCTTCGTGTGGTGATACATGTAGCGGCCGCGCTGGTGGTCGTACGCCGCATCTTTGATCTTGTCGGCCAGCAAGCGCAGCTGCGGGCCGGCGGCCGGCGGATCCGCGTCGAACTGGTAGGCGACCGGCACGAGCACCAACCCCGCTGCGTCTCCAGGCCCGCGCGGGGCCTCCGGTGCGCGCTCGCCGAGCGGCTGGAGCACCGCCACGGCACCGGCTGCGACCGCCAGCGTCCCGGCCGTCAGGACCAGCCGACGGGTCGGGTGTACGCGACGACGCCCGGCGACCGTCTCGGTAGCGCTCGCGCGGTCGATGAGCTCGCGAGCCGAGACCGGCGGTGGCCCGACGGCGGCGTTGCGGGCCGGGTCGGCCGGGCCGAGAAGAGTACGGGTTCGCTCTGCTCCGAACATCACAGATCCTCTCGAATGGTCGCCAACACCGGTCGATGCCCGGTCTGCGCGGGCCGGGCCGACATCGCTTCGGCAAGGCGACGGCGGGCGCGGTGCAGGCGCACTGCCGCGGTCGCCCCGGTGCAGCCGAGAACCTTGGCCGCCTCGGACACCGTCAGCTCCTCCCAGCCGACCAGCCGGAGAATCTCCTGGTCGAGGTCGTTGAGGTTGGCCAGTGCGGTCCAGATGTCGGCGACCCCGACGCTCGTGTCGGCACCCGACGATCCGGCCAGTCGCTCAAGGTCGACATCGGTGATCGGGAGGAGGTCCGGTGCGCCGCGTCGCGACCGCCACTGGTTCGCCAGAAGGCGTCGGGCCACCCCGTAGAGCCAGGGCAGGCTGCGCTCCGGCACCTCGGCGCGACGACGCCAGGCGACGACGAAGACCTCCTGGGCAAGCTCCGCCGAGGCATCCCGGTCAGCGAGCCGACGCAGGCCGTATCGAACTATGTGCTCGTACTCGGCGGCGTAGAGGCTGGTGAACCAGCCCTCATCCCGCTTCTTCGGTGGACCCACCCGAACCCCCATTGCCTCGGCGACTCTCACAATGGCTTGTGTCGCTGAGGGCCCCGGGATTACCGCGCGGCCTCGGGCGGGTGCCGCCAACCGGGGAACGAACGCTGCGGTCAGTCGTCGATCGCCTGGTAGACGGTGGTCCAGAAGTCGTGCCACATCGGCAGCCGCTGGTCGCCAGCGTGTGCCCGCTGCATGAACACGATCGCCGTCAGGTCCTCGGCGGGGTCGTTGTACCAGGCCGTGCCGTAGAAGCCGGGCCATCCGTAGCTGCCGACCGAGGGCCCGAGGTGTGTGCGGCGGGTCCGGACCGACATTCCGAAACCCCAGCCGATGGCGTCGAAGTAGCCGGGCCAGAACCCGGAGACGGCCTTCTGGGCCGCGGTCAGGTGGTCGCTCGTCATCAGCGTCACCGCAGGCCGCGACAGCACCCGCTCGCCGCCGTGGACACCTCCGGCAAGCAGCGCCGAGGCGAAGGCGAGGTAGTCCCTGGCGGTCGAGACGAGCCCGCCGCCACCGGACTCGAACAGGCGCGGTCGACTGAACCGCCCGTCGGGACCGTCCTCGACAACCGGCTCGCCGCTGGCGGCGTTGTCCTGCTCGTACGCCGTAGCGCACCGGTCGATGCTCTCGCTACCCACGTTGAAGGCGGTGTCGACCATCCCCAGTGGCTTGCAGACCCGCTCACGGATCGCGTCCCCGAAGGACATGCCGGTGGCCCGGGCGATGAGCACGCCGGTCACGTTGGCGGCGGTGTCGTACATCCAGCGCTCACCTGGCTGGTGGACGAGCGGAAGGTCACCGAGCTGGCGGATCCACGCGTCCGGCGACTGATATTCGAGTGCGCCCAACGCGTCGGCGATCGGCACCGTGCCCGGCTCGGCGGGGACCATGCCGGTGCCAAGGGTGCCGTCCAGGACGTCCCGCAGCGTTATCGGGCGTTCCGCCGGGACGGTGTCGTCCAGCGGGCCGTGAGGATCGGCGAGCACTGACATGTCCGCCAACTCCGGGAGAAGATCGTCGACCGGATCGTCGAGGCGGAGGGTGCAGTCCTCGACGAGGGTCATCGCACACGCGGCGACGACCGGCTTCGACATCGAGCCCAGGCGGCAGATCGTGTCGGCCGCCATCGGCGTCTGCGACCCGGGACCCTCGAACGCGAGCTGACCCGTCGCTTCGATGTGCACCTCACCGTGCCGGGCGAGGACGACCACCATGCCCGGGACGAAGCCGGACTCGACGTGGTGCTCAAGGAACCCCCGCACCCGGGCCAGCCGTTTCGACGAGAAGCCACCAGCAGCCACGCGTTCCTCCTCAGCTCGTCCCGCTGGGAAATTACACGCCAGGCGGCGGTCGCACGGCCCGCGACGACGTGGGGGTGGAGACCCGACCGAGCAGCAGACCCCCGCTTTCAGGGCACGAGCGAGCCTTCTGGTGCCGAGTGGTGTCGGGTGGCGCGCTCCCACGGGAAAGGGACGACCCCCGTCGGGGGGAAAGTGACCTGACGTAGCAGCGAGTGTGATCAAGTGCCGTGCCGCGTGGTCAGACGCACCAGTAGTGCTGTCGAGCATGATCGGGAGTCACCACGCGGTACGACGTTTGCTGACGATTCGCTGACTACTGGGTGACGCGCTGCGGGCGCCCGAGGACGGCCGCAGGCCGCCCGCAGGGCAGTCCGCGAGCGCGCGGCGAGCGTCCGACTGAAAATCGGAAGGTCGGCGGTTCGACCCCGCCCCTGGCCACATAGCCTTTCGCCGGGCTACAGAGGTCCCCACCAGCGGAAACGCAGGTGGGGATCTTGCTGTCTGGGCTCCTGCTGCACCCCGCACCGATGGCTGTGGTTGACCGCTCTTACCGGTGATCACCCTCACATGTTGCACGTTCGCTGCACGCTGCTCCCTGGACTACCGGCTTGACCGGATGCGCGGGTCGTCCTGCCTCTCCGCCCGGTCGAACCCCCTGCGCTCCTCGTCCGTATCTCCTGTCGAGCGGCGACCCGATACGAGACGCGGGTCCGGTTCGTTGAAGCCACGACATCCCAGGAATGTCGTACACCCGTTCGATACTTACGTACGTCGAACTACCGGGCATCGGCGGCGGGGAGGTTCTAGGGATAGAAGTGGCCTTCCGTGCGCGAGCGGCGTCGGTCGGACGATGAACGGCGGCACGATAGTTCAACCGGCGTCACAACGCCTGGCTCGTGTCAAGCAGACGACTGTATCTAAAGATCCACCACTACCACAGGTGACGTAACCCGAGACCCTGGGTAGGGTCTAGACATGCCGGCGGTGAAGATGTCTATCAATCCCACCATGCTGGCTTGGGCGATGGAGCAGGCCGGAGTCAGCGAGGATCAGCTAGCAAATGACCTTCATCTAGCACCGGAAGTGGTCGGTGCGTGGTTAAGTGGTGACGCACAGCCGTCCACTGGTCAACTGCGTGCGGTAGCAAAAGAGCTAAGTCGGCCTACCTCTCTCTTCTTTCTACCACGACCGCCTGTACCTACAGTTACCCCTACCGCTTTTCGCTCCCCAATCGGAAGCACGGGGGAACGCACGCTGTCCAGAAACGAGCTGGACGAAATCCGAAAGGCTTCTCGACGGCAAAAAATCGTCTACTGGGCGCAGCAACAGCTCCAACTCGATGACCGACTTATCCTTCCGCCGTATTATTCGGACGCCGAAGAAGTCGCTAGAACGGTCCGGAAGTGGCTGGGCTGGCATGTAGACGACCAGGTGAAGGCGACAAGCAAGAGTGCCGTAACGAAGACGCTCCGAGCCGCGCTCGAAGACCGAGGGCTAATCGTCCTTCAACTCTCGATGGGGGATGACCACTGCCGTGGCTTCTCAATCGCACATCGGTCGGTGCCCGTCATCGCGTACAACACCAAGGGCCATGTGGCCGCAGCCCGGTCGTTCACGATTTTGCATGAGCTCGGGCACCTCATCAAAAATGAACAGGCGGTCTGCGAGAAGCCTAATGACGCTACCGAGAGATGGTGTGATGAGTTCGCCTCGGCATTTCTCCTGCCGCGACGCCATCTAGAATCCTATGTACGGCTAAGGATTGGCAAGGGCCGCACCCGCATCGAGGACGACGACTTGGATGCGATTAGGCTTATCTCTAATCGGTTCAAGGCTAGTTACCAATGCGTCGCCCTTCGCCTCATTAAGCTTGGCTGGGCGAACTGGAAACTCTATGAGTTGGTGCGGAAGCCGGGCACGGAAGTAGACCAGGGCTTTTCGAGAGAGGCGCAAACTACTCCGATCATCCGCCTTCGCGAATATGGCTCTACCTACGCACGGGCGGTGCTGACGGCGCGTCAGCGTGGTCTATTGTCCGAAACGGATACTCGCAAATACCTTGACGTCAACGGCGACCAGTTGCGCAGTCTTGAGCGGCGGCTGGAGAACGTCGGCTGATGGATGGCGAGACCCTATACGTCATCGATGACCATGCCGTGTTGATGATACCCCGACTGTGCGAGGTTGATTCACTTCCGAACGTACTCGATGAACTTACGGACATGGTCAGGCTGGGCCATCTCTGTTTTCCCGACCAAATCGTGCATGACTGCGCTAAGTGGGCTACCGGTGAGACGATCCACACCTGGATCAAGGCCGTGAGCGGCCATCGGCAGCTCAAGAAGCTTCCAGGTAAATGGCAGGAGGAGGTTCTCGGCCAGTGTGAGGACCTTTGTGACTACGACGACGAAAACGAGCAATCGCCTGTCTTGGTAGCTGCGATGGCGCTGATGATCTCCAGGGAACATCCGCAGGTCGGCATAAGCGTCGTTACAGAGGATCGGAGCAGCCTTCCCACCCGCATGTCCCTCAACGATGCCTGCCTGACACTGGGCGTGACATCAATGACGGCTCGGGATTTCCTATCCGCAACGAAGGCTTCCCGCTACTTAAATTGAATCCGGGATGACGACCAGCTCTTTAGCGACGTCTTGCATGTAATGCCGAAGCGATGGCTCTGGGATGGCCTTCTTGTCGGCAAGCATCGTGAGCATTAGAGAGCAGAAATTGAGCAGAGCCCGCCCTGGTTCCGCAACTAGACGTTCATTCTTCTTCCGGCCCTTGCGAGTGATGGGATGGCGAATTCCATCCCTCAGGACGAAGGATCCGTTCTCATTCGCTTCAGGTACATCCCAATCATTAGACACGCGGCTACCCTCGCCGTCGCGGCGATGAAGAGCAGCAATGCCGGCAGGATACGCACTTTGACCGGCACCCGTCATGATGTCGGCTCTCCCAGTAAGCAGCCCTCCGGATACGACGCAAAGAAGATCGGGCCGCTGCGCCTCCTCAACCGCTCGGAGGAGGTTGACAGTGATGGGAGCGGTTAGTGCCTCCGCATGATAGGCGACCACGCAGAAGTCCGGCAGGCTCGTGCCGCGCGGCTTCAGTTTATTCAGCGACGACTTTTTGCCCGCACACTCCTCTATCTCGTCCGCGTTGAGAGTTGTTTTAACCTCAATGACCATAAAAGTATTTTCAACGGGGAATAACATCTGATTAGTTTGAGCCATGATCGTTGGTTGATTGTTCAGATCAAAGATAATGATGTCCGATTGTTTCGATCGACCTCCATCGGCGTCGATGACGATTCCAGTGCCAATCCCGAGGCTTTTAGGAAGAAGGCGGGCCATGAGCGAGATCAGAGATTGCTCGTTTTCGCGACCCTGCTCCCCAGCGTGGCCGATTAGCTGGTTGAAGGTATCGACCTCCTCTTGGAGGCGCCGAGATACTCCCGACCAGTAGGTCTCTACGATGCTCACGCTCGACCGCTCCCCGCTAGAAATGATCAAGAGAAGTTCGTCAACCTTCTCATGTGAGAGGGAAGGCTATCTAGCGGCTGTCCGCACTTCGTTTTAACCCAGTTGGCTGGCCGAGGCGGAGACGGTCGCTCGTGTCCGACACCCCTTGTTGACTGCCATCCCGTCTGCCGCCGACCCACACACCGTGGAGCGGGCCAGGGCCAGGGCGCCAAGGTGGAGCGCCCTACCGGACGAACGACCTTGGCGCCCTGGCCCTGGTCTGCTCGGCTCGCCTGGGTCGGTGGTAGACGGGATGGCAGCCCCAACCACCCACCCACCGAAATCGTTCGGCAACTCCATCTCGGAGTCGTCTGGCCCCCGCCGGAGGCAGCCCTAACCCCGCCCCTCCCTCACCTCCCATCCTCTCCACCTACCTCCCCTTCTCATGGGCCTCAGCGGCCCGTGACCGCTGTTCGGCAACTCCGGCTGCCTGGGTGCCTGC
This sequence comes from Micromonospora sp. NPDC005205, assembly GCF_040608275.1. Classification (NCBI taxonomy): domain Bacteria; kingdom Bacillati; phylum Actinomycetota; class Actinomycetes; order Micromonosporales; family Micromonosporaceae; genus Micromonospora; species Micromonospora sp. NPDC005205. The sequence continues at coordinate 642,587 of NZ_JBEXHV010000001.1, read as the reverse complement.
CGGTCTTCGCGCGCCTTCGGATCGCGGAGGACGGCTAAAGCATGTCCGCCAAGCCGCGGTCATCCGGACTCGTCACCGGGTCACCTCACTGACCCCAGGGGTGACGCGCGGGGCGGGGTGTGGAGGTTCGGGCCGGCTGACTTTCCGCCCCGGCGCCGTAGGCGGCCGGGGCGGCGGCTCCGTCAGGAGCCGGTTACCGCGCCCCGGCCCGCGCCGCGCGGAGCGCCTTGATCCTGATGAGAACGTTTCGGCAGTCGCATCGCTAGCCCGCTTCCCAGCCGACTCGCTTACAAGAACTGTGCATGGCGTTCGGCTGCTTCGCGCATACGGCTCTGGCATCGGGTGATGATCCGCCCCGGTCGCTTCCGGCTGTCTCCGTTCAGCCCCGTTGCCGTCTTCCGTAGAGGTGACAGCCGCTCCGTGCTGACGTCTGCCTCGCAGGGCTGTGCCACTCGGTGAAGGCGGGGTCGCGCTCGGTGGTTGCCCTGTGGCATGGTGCGGGCGTGAGCGAAGCCGGGCAGACGGATCGGGTGACGGCGGTGCCGGAGAAGCTGGATCAGTGGCATGACTTCCGCAAGAGCGTGGCGCTGGTGTCGATGGTGCTGTTCTTCTTCTGCCTTCTCGCCCTAGGCAACGTCGTCTACCAGCTAGCCATCGCCGGAGACGAACGCGGAGTCTTCGACCCGTGGTCGTTCCTCGGTTTCCTCTTGGTCGCGGTGCCCCTCGGCGTGGCCGCAGTGACCGGCTTGCGCGTCTACCGGGCAACCAACAACGCCGAATCGAAGCGGCGTGGCCGAATCATGGGACTCGCGTTGCTCGCCGCCGCTGTCCTGCTCGTCGTAACAGGCATCATCGGGGACCGACTGTCGTGAGCTTCTCTGTCGAACCCGGTGCCCTGGAACGGGCCGCGTCCCTCATCAACGACGCGAGCAACGATGCCCAGACCGCGAGGGCATACATGCTCAAGCACACCGACATGCAGTTCGACAACCAAGGGCTCCTCAACAAGGCATGGCAGGCGCATGGGAACCTCGTCGACGAAATGACCAAGCGGCTCACCCACCTGGTCGACCTGCTGCAAAAGTCACGCAATGCGCTGCAAGCCACCGCGAACTACTACCGGCACACCGACACTGGCAACGCGGCCCGCCTGGACGCCACGTACCCGAGTGTCGACCGCAGCGGGTACGAACTCCCCGGCGGGCGCCCACTAAGTGGGAACATGCCATGAGAGAGCCGACAGATTTCCTACTGGAGCCCGGCCAACCGGATGCCTCACTGACCAAGGGCTTCGCCAATCCCATCGGCATCCTGGACGCCATCTCCATCTCCCATTGGATCAACCAGATCATTAAAGACGTGGCCGGCTACGACGTCATCGGCACCATCACCAACGTCTTCGTCGGCGACTGGGAGAGCTTCTACAAAGCAGGCGACGCCTACGGCAACCTCGGCCAGAGCCTGCAAGCCCTCGGCCAGAACGTCAGCCTGATCTCCTCCCAGCTCGACCAGCAGTGGGACGGCCAGGCCGCCGACGCCGCGTTCAACTACTTCCGCCAACTCGGGACCGCAGCGGTTGAGCAGAACGTCGTCCTGGCTCAGATCGAGGAGCAGTACCACGAAGCCGGACGAGCAATCTGGCTGTTAGCCGACATGATCGGCGGCCTCATCAAGCTGATGATCGACAAAGCCATCATCATCGGCGTCAGCGCCGCCGCCGGCACCGCACTCATCGAGACCGGCGTTGGTGCCGTCGCCGGGTACGGCATCGCCACCTGGCAAGCCATTGAACTAGTCAAAAAGGTCAATGACGCCGCGCTGAAGATCCAGACCGGAGGTACCCTGATCCTCGGCTTCTTCAGCTTCATGAAGACCCTCGCCGAGCAGGGCGGCAACCTGTCCCAGGTCCCCCTGCCCGATCAGCCCTACACAAGCCCGGTGCTCCGTGACGCAACCTGAATCGCAACCAGAGCAGCAGTTCCTCGAACTCACCGAAGGCAACCAAGGGCTTGCCAAACTCCTCCATGCCAGCCTCGCCCAACTCCGCGATGGCGTCGCCGGCGAAGACCTCCAAGAGATGGCTCGCGACGTCCTGGCCGGCCACACCGACCTTCGACAGATTGCCGCCAGCGATGCCTACGGCGGCATGCTGCTCGACCACTACCAACGCTTCCGTGAGTGGGAACAAACCATCGACCCGGAGGAACGCCAACACATGGCCAACCAAGCGGCCGACCTTGCCGCGGATCTGGACACACGCGACCAATAGAGGCGATCGCGTGCACAGACCCAGCCCGCTACTCACCACGCCGAGTTGAAGCGGAACTAAGGGCCGCTGCCGCGCTGCCAGCGGCGATGCTGTCCGACACCTGCTCAGAAGATTTCTCGGGCTGCCATGGTTGCTCGCTGCTTGACGACGTTTCACGGTTTCTCGTGCCCTCTGTGTGCCCCACGGCCCGACGCGGCGTGGTTAGCTGCGGCAACTCTCGACGTCTCGCATGCCTTGCTGCTGTCGAATGTGCCGGATCTGTGCCTGCTGATCTTCGTAACGACAGTGTCACCCTTATGTCCCAAGCTTTCTCGCGCCACCCGGGCCGTCGCTGCACCCGTTTGGAGCGGTCGACCGTTACCCTTCGATCGTGAGTGACTTTGTGCGATACACCTCTCGGTCCAGATGTTGGAGAACGTGGGCGGGTGACATCAAGGAGATTCACGCGATTGCGGACATTTTCGAGAATGCCGCCGAAAAGGTGAGAAACGAAATCTTAGAGCAACACCAAGAGCACGAGGAAACAGCACGTTTCTGCACTTGCCTTTCGGACGCCAAATCGGCTGTCGCCACCGCTCGTATCAGTGAGGGCAGTGAAAGCATCTCCGGATCTCTACATGCAGTCGTTGCAGCAATAGACCGGCGCACCTTTAAACGGATGACGTTCAAACTAAAGGGCTTTTCATCTCCGCAACTGGAGCTTACGTTCGATAGTGAGCTTGAGTCTGGCCAAGGGCTCACGCTGCAAGTCTCGTCTAGCTGGCGGGATTGGGTTCGTCAGACCTTTACAGAACTGTCCGACGAGATCGACAAAGGCGTCCCTCGGTGGCATTTCCTTCGCACAGGTCCTGGCCTAGCCTTGATAACTTTGGTCGGAGGTTTGGCCGGTTTTGCCATCGCCTTGCCAATGTTTAACAGCGGAAACAACTTTGTGTCAGCCCTCGGAACTTCCCCGATTATCATCCTGATGATACTTTCGCCACTTCTAGCCTATATTTGGGCCTTCCCTGGCTTCGAGATCACTCACGAGGGAGGAACCACGACAGGCGCTAGACGCCTGGCCTTTATCTGCGCGCTCCTCCTCTCGATCCCCATCGGAATAGTGATCAATCTAATCACTTAGCTGGAGATTTGGAATCGATCACCAGGACGAGTTGCCCCATCCCGTCTGCCGCCGACCCGCCCTCATTGGGAGCGGGCCGCCACCCGGTCCGCGACGTCAAGCGGACCTTGACGCACGTTCGGACGATGGCGGGCCGGGTGGCGGTCTGCTCGGCTTGCCCGGGTCCTCGGCTGGCGGGATGGCCCAGCGCAACCACTCACTGACCGCGACCCGCCGACGGAACCTCGGCCATCTCGGAGTCGTTGCGCCCCCGCCGGAGGCGCGTTAACCGTGACCAACCCGCCGCCGCGACCCGCTGCGCGGACCCGGCGTGCCCTTCCCTGTGCCGCGCCGATCGGGCGCGGCTCGGCAGGCTGCCGGCCAACGAAACTCAACCACTCTCGGCGCTACCGTCAGCGGCGGCCCTTGGGCTTCCCGCTCTCCGCGCCAGCCGACGGGCGCCGCCTTGAAGACGTACAGAAACTCAGCGCGGTCGGTGCTAACCGCAGTGCTAACCGCACGCTTTGTGGAGTCGTTCGACCGCGACAAAGATCTGCTGCTCAGGGCCAGGCCGGCTCGGTCGCCACTCAGCAAGTAGGGGTCGGACGGCATCGACCAGCCCGGAGAGTGCCTGGTCAGTTGCCGGCTCGGGCAGTGCGTCAAGCGCCGCCACTGCGACCACGGTCGCCTGATACCGGTATGCGTTCGTCGGTGTGTCGTGCCAGCCGGGCGAGTGGCGCCACTCCTGCACACGCTGGTGCACCTCGGCTGCGGCGGTCCGGATGACGGCCGCTTGCTGGCGAGGTGTGAATTCGGTGCGGGCGTCAAGGCGGTCGGCGGGTTCCTGCGGCGGCGTGTCGGCGTCGCGCATGGCGGCGATCGTACCGGGGCCATGATCGGAACTGCTCGCCCGCGTGCTGCGCGACGATGGCGATCAGTCGGCGGTGTCGTTCCACTCCGGGGCAAGGATCGAGTAGAGCTGGGAGTCGCGCCAGGCACCGTTGGTGAAGACGTGATCGCGTAGCCGGCCTTCGTACTGCATCCCGAGCCGCTTGGCGACGGCGATGGAGGAAGCGTTGTCGGGGCCGATAGCTGCGGTGATGCGGTGAAGCTTCAGCTCTCGGAAGCCGTAGTCGATGATGGTTCGGGCTGCGTCGGTGGCGTAGCCGTGTCCCCAGTGATCGGCGCCGATGGCGTAGCCAAGCTTGGCAGCCTGGTGCCCGGAGAGTCCGAGGCGGGCGAAGCCGATCATCCGGTCGGAGGTGTCAGCGACGGCTAGGTAGTACTCAGTGCGCGGATCGACCTGCGCGCGGCTTACAGCTCCCTCAACCATGGCGACAGTGGCGGCCTGGTCGCGTCTGTCGAACGAGAGCCACTGCGTGACCCGGTTGTCACCGACGATCGCCAAAGCGTCGGCCGCGTCATCGGGTCGCAGTTCGCGAAGAGTGATGACGCGGCCGGGGATGGTGATCGGGTACATGTGCTGATGGTGCCTTATCGAGGAAGGGCGTTGGCAGGCGTGTGCGTGAAGTGCTCGATGCCATCGATGAGGTCACGGGCGTCATTGGCGTGGCCAGCACGGGTGATGGCCTGGTGGACGCGACGGACCGAGTGGATGACGCCGTTGATGCGCTGGTCGGCGGGAAGATCGAGCACGGGGGCGAGGGCATCAGTGGCGGCGTCGAGTTCTCCGCTGGCGACGCGGGCAATGGCGAGGTTGGTGTGGGAGCCGGCCTGGTCGCCGAAGGCCCACGCCGGGTCGTAGCGGTCGGAGTACGCCTGGACGGCACGCAGGGCGTAGCGCTCGGTGGCGTCGGCTTCGCCGGGCAGCCAGGCGAGGGCGTCGCTGGCGTAGTAGAGGGTGCGGGGCTGGTTGAAGGTGCAGATGCCGCCGATCTCGTCCATCTCGTCGGGGCGCACCCGGGACCAGGTTTCCTCAGCCTCGGTGATGGCGGCCTTGGCCTGTTCCGCATTACCGAGTGCGGCGTAGGCACGTGCAGCGCTGACGGGCAACCATACGGCAGAGGTGCCGCCTGCTTGGGCGGCGTACTCGCGTCCCGCCTCGGCGTAGCGGACCGCTTCGGCGTACCGGCCGGCCCAATAGGCGACCAGCGATTGAAGTCCGCGGAGCCAGGCTTGCAAGCCGGGGTGGCCGGACTGATCAGCACATAGAACCGCGGTGCGGGCTTGCAGCATCGCGGAGTGCGGGTCGGCCATGTCGTGGGAGACCTTGGCGAGTAGGCCACTGGTGATGCCCGCGAGGAAGTGCAGGTCGCGCGACTGGGTCGGCTGTTGGCGACGTTCGAGCAGCGTGAACAGGGTGTCCTGAGTTTCGGCCAGGTCCGGCAGGATCTGGCTGACCGGTCGCTGCGGGTAGGCCAGTGCGAGGCGCTGAACGTCCTCGGTGAGCTGGTCGATGGCTGCCGGGGAAGTGGCTTCGGCGGCGAGCATGGCGTACTGGCGGGCACGTTGTGCGGCCATGGCGAGGAGGTTCCTTTCCGGGCCGGCGCCGGTGGGCTCGACGATGAGGTGTCGGGCCGGCGCAGGGGTCAACTGGTGGGATGCCCAGGGGCGCTGCAATTCATCGACCGGCTTGCCGAACATGGCCTGCAACGCGCGCCGGGTGGCGGGGTTTGATGAGGCCAGGTCCCGTTCGCCGCGTGCCAGCCGCCCGAGGTGCCGCGCGCTGATCGCCGCGCGGGAGTCCATGCGGCTGAACTCGTCGGCCAGTTCCTCGTACGTACGGTCGCTGCACTGGATCAGGTACTCCAGGACGGTGCGGGGTTCGTGGCGGTCTCGGGCCATCGTCGACGCCTTCCTGATGGGCTATCTCCACGCTCACTTACGCGAGGTCCTGAACACAACGCAGGTCCTCATGGTGTCCGCCCGAGGTCCGTCAGAGGTGCTGTTTCGGTCCTCGATCGGTCTCCACAACCGGGTGTTCTATCTCCACCATGGACGTCTCACCCACCGCAATTGTGCATGTACTCGCCGCTGAGGTGCACGTGGCGAAACGACGCCGGGCGGCTCGTACCCGCGCCGACTCGGGTACGGGCGTGGTCGGGAGCGGTATCCGGCTCCTCTGGTGCGTGGGCGAGGGGCAATCGGGTGGGGCGACGCACCACGCTTCACGGGCCGAAGTTTCCTGCTCGGGCTGTGAGGGGCGTGGATGGAAGATGGCCAGTCCTCGGCGGTCCCTTCGCGCACCGAGTGATCCGGACCGGCTGCAACGGCGGGACTGCCCGGACTGCGCCGGCACCGGTAGGTACACACGATCGGCGGCAGTTGTCGTAGCGGTTGCGTCCTGAGCAGGGCACCGGAGCAGGTGCAGGCAAGCGATTCGCGGTGTCGGCCGTGGCCACAGCCCGCCTGCTTCGGTGCCCATCCACTGATCGAGGGCGGGTGGTGATGGTTCCAAAGCCGGGCGACGTTCTGCACGTCGGCAGCGACGCGTCGGTGCAGTTCGGCGCGGATCGCTCGCTGATCTTCCGAGTCATCAAAGTCTGCGACCGGCCGACGTACGAGGGCTGGGTTTGGCTGACCGGCTACTCACTCGATCGGGCGGGCAAAGCCCTGGACCGGCGAGAGATTTTCGTGCAGCGCGCCGGCTTGAAGCTTCTCGCTCCGGCTGCTGCTCTCGCCGCTGGTCGCACACCATCCACTCCCTCAAGCCCCACCGGGCAGAGCGCAGCGAGTCGGAAGGCCCGTACGACGGTTTCAACTTCGAGGAGCTTGCGGTGACCATGCATTCGGTTGGCGTGTTCCGGGCAGCATCGCGCTTGGCCCGGCTCTGCCCGGAGCAGGTGAAGCGAATTCGGTTCCGTCGCACCAAGCTCGGGCGACGCGGCTTGGCCGAAGAACAGGTCTACGGCTTTCTCCGTGCCGTCGTCGACGAGCTGACAGCGCGGGATGGCGTAGAAGCTGGCCTTCGAGCGGAGAACGCCCGCTTGAAGACCGCTTTGAGCCAGTGGCAGAGCAGCTTCGCCCCGAGACCGAGCCGGATGGCCAACGCGGGGCGATGGACAGAACCTGAGCAGCGCAGATAGCCTGTTGACAAGCTGAGTTGTCGTCTGGGGTGAAACGGTGCCGATCGAAGTTGCGCCGCCGAAGTACGTCGTGATCGTCAATGCGGTGCAGCAACGCATCCAGGACGGCACGTACCCGCCAGGCTCGATGCTGCCCAGCGAAACCGAACTGGTCCGCGAGTTCGGCGCCTCCCGACCAGTCGTCGTGCGAGCCCTGGACCTGCTGCGGCAAGACGGTTGGATTGATAGCCGGCAGGGCAAGGGGCGCTTCGTCCTCGGTCGACCCGCTGACGCTGGTCAACGGCAGAGAGAGCGCCGTTACGGCGTGTTGGAAGACGACGAGCGTTTCGGCTCCACCCTGCTCGCTGCCGGCGAGGTGCCCGCCCCTCCTCGTGCAGCGGTAGCGCTGGGCTTGGAGCCGGGCACGGTAGTGGTCGCGCGTCGCCGCGTTATCGCCGTCGAGAGTCTCGGCCCGGTCGAACTCGGCACGGCCTACCTCCGACCCGACTTGGCCGCTGGGACAGGGGTGGGCGGTGCCAACGTTCTTCCCGAAGGGCTGCTGCGGCACGTCGCATCTCGCAAGCGCGTGCGCTTCGACCACGTCAGCGAGCGGATATCGGCCCGTCTCCCTGACGCCGAAGAGGCGCAGCTGCTGCAAGTCGATGAGGGCGACCCGGTGCTGACAGTGCTCCTCTCCGTCTGTGATCGGACGGGGAAGCCGTTGCTGGCGGTGGATCTTCTCCTGCCGGCCCGCCGGCACGATCTCGAAGACGTCTACCCGCTCGACTAATCCAGGTAAATACCTCACTTGACAAGCTAAGTGAGCCGCGCTTATTTTTGATCCGACTTAACAAGTCAACTGGTTGAGTTGCTGTCAAAGATGGAGGTTGCGTCGTGGTTCCGATGACGTTGAAGGTGCCTGTCCCGTCCGAGTACGTCTTCCCCGCCGGGGCGCTGTGCCTCGGAGTGTCGCCGCAGATCGACTTTGAGCGGCGTAGTGAGGCGGACAACCAGGCGCGGGACAAGGAGACCGGGGAGCGGGTCTGGGTGGTCCGGGTGATGGACCTGGACCCGGAGGCCGGGAAGTTCGGCCGGTCGACTGAGGTGAAGGTAAAGGTGGTGGCGCCGCAGCAGCCGGTGCCGCCACCGTCGACGGTGCCGGGCTACCCGCCGGCTGTGGAGTTCGAGGGCTTGACCCTCACTCCGTACGTGGATTCGCAGCGGTGCAAGCCGGGCCGGTCCTCGGGTGACTGCCGCTCCCGCATGGCGTACTCCCTGCGGGCTACCGCTGTCCGTCCGGCGTCAATTGTGGCCGGTTCGGTGGCTGCCTGACCGGTTGCGGTTTTGCGCGCGGGGCGGGTCGTTTCCCCGCCAAGAGTCCCGGCCCGCTCCGCGCTCTCCCATCCCTCGTCTGATGAAGGAGGGCGTGATGCCCACCGTAGTTCACGCTGCCCTGGTCGTTGCCGTGCCGCTGCTGGTCGGCGCGCTGCTGATGGTCTTCCGCCCCCACCTGGCCGGCCTTCGGCACGCCTACCGGGAGGTGGAGGCGGTCGTCCGTTCGGCGCTGCGGCTGCCGCCAGCTCTTGGCTCGGTCTCGGCGATCCGTTGCCCCCGCTGCTTGAAGTGGGTGAAGCCGCGCCGGTTCGACCTGCGCCGGATGTCCTGCCGGTCTTGCGTCTCGACGCTGGGCCGTGGCCGTCGTGGTCAGGGCGGTGACCTGTGCCTCTGATCAACATCATTCCGGGGGACAAGATCCCCGTCGCGCCGATGAACGTGCGTCTTCCCGCGTGGCGGGTTCCGGGCTGGCTGCTGGTGTTCTGGTGGCTGGGTCGGGGGCTGTTCCGCCTCGCCGTGCTGGCGGCCCGTTATTGGTGGATCACCGTGCCTGCGGGCCTCGCGCTATGGGTGCGGGTCGAGTTCGGTGGCCTCGCCCTGGCCAGCGTCATCGCGGCGGTTGTCGCCGTCTGCGTGGTCTGGTGGCGGTGGCGCCCGTCGTCGTGGCTGCGATTCGGCTGGTACCCGCTCGTCGCTCGGATCCGCGCCCTGGTGGTGTACCGGCCTCGGTGGGCGTCGGTCATGGCTACCTGCGGGCTCGCGACGGTATTCGGCGGTGACCGGTACGTGCCCCGCCTGCTGCGGGTGCGCTGCGACCGCTACGGCGATGAGCTGACCGTGCGGATGCTGCCGGGCCAGATCCCCGACGACTGGGGGCAGGCCGCGGAACGCCTCGCCTACGCATTTCGCCTGCCCACCGGTCAGGCCCGCTCGACGGCCCGGCCGGATCGGGTGGTGGTCCGCTTGATGCGCCGCGACCCGCTTGCCGGCATCGTGGCGCCGCTACCGGTAGGCGACGTTCCGGACCTGGATGGGCTGCCGCTCGGCGTCCGGGAAGACGGACAGGCGTACCGGTTGCGGCTGACCGGTTCACACGTCCTCATCGCGGGCGCGACCGGTGCGGGCAAGGGATCGGTGCTGTGGTCACTGATCCGCTCCCTGGCCGGCGGCATCCGCTCTGGGCTTGTCGAGGTGTGGGCGTTCGACCCGAAGGGCGGCATGGAGTTGGCGGCCGGGGTGCCGCTGTTCACCCGGTTCTCCTACGACGACCCCGACGGTATGGCCGGCGTCCTCGACGAGGCCGTGAAGCGGATGCGGCTGCGGGCCGCCCGGCTGCGCGGGGTCACCCGCCAGCACACGCCGACCGTGGAGGAGCCGTTGCTGGTCCTGGTGGTCGACGAGTTGGCGGCGCTGACGGCGTACATCACCGATCGGAAGGTCCGCGACCGGATCAAGGAATCCCTCGGGCTGCTGCTGTCGCAGGGCCGCGCGGTCGGGGTGCACGTGGTGGCGGCGTTGCAGGACCCGCGTAAGGACGTGCTCCCGTTCCGGGACCTGTTCCCCACCCGCATCGGGCTGCGGCTGACCGAGCCGGAGCAGGTGGACATGGTCCTCGGCGACGCCGCCCGTGACCGGGGAGCCCTGTGTGACCGCATCCCCGAATCGTTGCCCGGCGTGGGATTCGTCGTCCTCGACGGCGTCCGCGAACCCGTCCGGGTGCGATTCGCCTACCTCACCGATGACGACATCCGCGAGCTGGGTCGCGACTACCGCCGACTCTGCGACACCGACGACGAGGGGATGACCCGGTGAAGACCAACGCAGACCGCGTAGAGGGCGTGGTCCTGGTGCTCATCGTCCTGACCGTCGGAGGGCTGGCCGGAGCGGCGTCGTTCACCCACGTGCACGACTGGACCATGGCCAACTCCCCGCCGGGTACCGGTGACTGGTTCGGCTGGGCCAACGCCGCCATCTCCGAACTTCTACCCCTCGCCGCGCTACTCACCATCCGGCGGCGGCGCCGCACCGACGGACCGATCGGGTACCCGATGTTCCTGCTCATCTGCGCCGTCGCCCTGTCCCTGTCCGCGCAACTCGCCGTAGCAAAGCCGGGCGTGTCCGGGGCGCTGCTGTCGGCCGTGCCGGCGCTGGCGTTCCTCGGCCTGTCCAAGCTCATCTTCTCCACCACCCCGGCGGCACCCGTCGACAAGCCGGTCGACGCCAGCGAGTGGGGTGACGCCTCGCCCGGCTATAACCCGGCCGACGGCCGGCCATCTGTCGACGAGGACCAGGCGATGACCGTCGCCGTGGAGGCCACCGACAAGCAGCCCCACCCGGTCCCCGTGACGCCGGTTCAGCGGCGGCCAGGACTGGTGCCCGTGTCAGCGACGGCCTTCACGCCCCGCAACAGCAACAGCTTCGACCTGGAGCAGAGCCGGTGAATCAACTCGAACTCATCCCCACGACTCCCGTCGAGCAGCCCCGCCCGGGATCCCGGGCCGACCGGCTGCGTAAACCCCTCGCGAAGGACGCGCTCAAGCAGCTCGCCGAACAGAACGGCGTCTGCGTCCGGCCCCTGGCCCTGCGCCGCACCGACACCACCACCGGCCTCACCGAGGTCGTCGAAGTGCCCTGCGGCGCGACCCTCGCCGTCAAGTGCAAGCCCTGCGCCGAGCGGGGCCGGCGGCTGCGCATTCAACAGATCCGCGAGGGCTGGCACCTCGCCGACGAACCCGCCGTGCGCCCCGACAAGCCCGGGGAAGACGTCCTCGCCCTGGTGCGGGTCAGGGCGCACCTGGAGTTCGAACGCGAAGCCGTGCAGTACCAGCCGATGACTCCCGACGAGCGGGCCGCCCACCTGGCCGAGATCGACGCCGCGATAGCCGAGCTGGACGAAGCCCTTGGCGAAACCAGCCTGCGCGGGCACCTCACGCCCAAGGACCGCGACGAGCGACCCCGACGCAAGCGATCCACCCGGCGGCGGCAGGACTCGCCCGACCTGCCCCGGTTGCCCGTTGACCCGCGCACCGTCGGCCGCGCCTACTCCGGCAAGGCGGGGAAGACCTACCGGCCGTCCATGCTCGTCACGCTCACCCTGGGCTCGCACGGGCCGGTGCACTCCCACCTTCGACGCGGCGCCTACATCGCGCCGTGCGAATGCGGCCAGCGCCACGGCCCTCATGACGACGTGCTCGGCACCCCCGTCGACCCAACCACTTACGACTACCGACGGGCGGCCTTGGACTCGATCCACTTCGCCCGAGTCCTGGACCGGTGGTGGCAGAACGTCCGCCGCGCCGCCGGCTGGAACGTTCAGTACGCCGGGGCCGTGGAGCTGCAACGCCGACTTGCCCCACACGCGCACTTCGCCATCCGGGGCACCCTTCCGCGTCGGCTGCTCAAGCAGATCGCGGCGGCCACCTACCACCAGGTGTGGTGGCCCCGCTTCGACGAACTGGCCTACGGGGTCGACAAGCCGCCAGTCTGGGAAGTCGACCGACAGGCGTACGTCGACCCGAAGACCCGCGAACCCCTGCCCACCTGGGGTGAAGCGCTCGACGCCCTGGAGGAACCCGACAGCCGGCCCGCCTACGTGGCCCGACTGGGTCGCATCGACGCACGAGGCATCGAACAAGGCACCACGGACGCCGAACGGTCGATCCGGTACGTGACCAAGTACGTCACCAAGGATCTGACCGACCAAGCCAAGCCCCGCTCAGACCCGCAGAAGGCGCACTTCGACCGGCTCCACGCCGAACTGTCCGTACTGCCGTGCTCGCCGACCTGCGCCAACTGGCTGCTTTACGGCGTCCAGCCCGACTGCGTCAAGGCGGGCTTGACCCCCGGCCGGTGCACCGGGAAGGTCCACCAACGCTCCACCCTCGGCTTCACCGGCCGACGCGTACTCGTCTCCCGACAGTGGTCCGGCAAGACCCTCGCCGACCACCGCGCCGACAACCGAGCCTGGGTGCGCGCCATCCTCGCCGGGGGCATGGCCGACACCGAGGACCAGGACCAGGCGGCCGACGACGCGGACGGGTCGAAGCGGTACCGGTTCGAGCTCGCCCGCCCCGAAGACCCCGACGTGCCGCCCCTGGAACACCGCCTCCTGCGCGCGATCTCGGCCCGCATCCGATGGCGAGCAGACCTCGACACCGCACGCATACGAACAGCCCACCCCGTTTCGGCAACCGATCAACCCGCCGCGCTCGCGGCATGAACCCCTCGGAGGAAACCTTGTCCATCGTCGTGCCGTTCGCGCCACGGCAGGCTGGCCCTCGGGTTGGCGAAGCCCATCCCCGGCCGGTCCGGGCGGTCTACACAGTCAAGGAAGTGGCCGTCATGTTGTCCCTGTCGGTCAGTTCGGCCTACGCCCTGGTCCGGTCCGGGCAGATCCCCGCCGAGCGCCTGGGGCGACGCTGGGTGGTGCCGGTTAGCCGCTTCCACGCCTGGCTTGACGGAGCATCCGGTGACCTTGCCGCCACCGGTACCGAAGCGCCACGCGGAGGTCGGTGATCGTGGGCTTCGTCATCAAGACTCCGGCGGGCACGTACCGGGCGAACTGGCGGGACTCGGCGAATCGGCAGAAGGCCAAGACCTTCCGCACCAAGAAGGCAGCGAACGCCTACCTCGCGGAGGTTGAGGGTTCTCTGAACAAGGGCACGTATGTCGATCCGCACGCGAGCAAGATGCGGTTCGACGAGTTCGTGGTTCGGTGGCTGGCTGGGCGGTCGGTGGAGGCTCGGACGAGCGAGCGGACGGAGTCGATGTTGCGAGCCCATCTGCTGCCGCAGTGGGCCGAATGGCCATTGGGGCGGATTGACTATCTGGCGGTACAGGAGTGGGTGACCAACCTCGGTCGGACTCTGGCGCCCTCGACCACGGCGAAGCACCTCGGGCTGCTCTCGATGATCATGCAGACGGCGATCCGGGCTCGGCTTCTCGCGGTCAACCCCTGCGAGGGGGTCCGGGTGCCCCGCAACCGGGCGGGTGAGGCTCGCGCGGGCACGATCAGCCGAGAGGCGTTCCTCGGCCGGCTGCTCCCCGCCGTCCCGACCGAACATCGGGGAATCGTCTGCGCCGCCGCTGGGGCGGGACTGCGCTGGGGTGAGTGCGCGGGCCTGCCGTGGGAGGCGGTGGACCTTGATCGAGGGCTGTTGTACGTCGCCCAGGTGGCCGTGGAGACCCACGACGGGATCGTGCTGCGGGCGTACCCGAAGAGTCGGGCTGGCGTGCGGGCGGTGCCGATGCCGCCATTCCTTGTCGACGAGCTGCGCCAGCGGCGCGGCCCCGCCTCGCCGGACGGCCGCGCGCTGGTCTTCGCCGACCGGGACGGCGGGCCGCAGCGGCGGTCGAACTTCCGTCGGCGGGTATGGCTGCCGTCGTTGGTGCGGGCCGGATTGTTCGGCCGGGTCACCGAGGTAGCGCCGAGCCGGTGGATGGCGGCATGGCCGGACCGGAACGGCCGGGAGCAGCAGGCGAAGTTTTCGACGGAGGCTGCGGCGGTGGCGCACGCGGCAGGGTCGGCAGTCGGCGGGCTGCGGTTCCACGACCTTCGGCACTCGTACATCACCTGGCTGGTGACGGACGGGGTGCCGGTCAACGTGGTGCAGCGGGTGGTCGGCCACGAGAAGGCGTCGACGACGCTGGACCGGTACACGCACACGCCCGAGGACTACGCCGACCGGGTCCGGCTGACCTTCGCTGACGATTCGCTGACTTTCCGCCCGTCGCCTCGACCGGCTGACCTGGGAGATGTGCCTTCAGCAGGTCGGGAGCGCTCCCCGGAAAGGGACGACCCCCGTCGGGGGGAGACGGGGGTCGTCGGAGGTTCGGCTCCGGGGGGGTCGAGCCGAACCACTCAGCGGTCACGGGGGGTGCAACCGCTGAGGGTCTGCCTGTTTCGGGGATGTGAAAGCTCGTCGTAGGGACAAGTCTGCCTGAGCGGACCCGTCACGTCGAGTGGTGCTGCCTCCACTCACTGCGAAAATCTCCTCGCAGAGTGTGAGCGTGATCACGCGGAGCGGAGAGCCCGCAGGTCTGAGGGGTGGCATGACCCCGGGCACCCGCCGACGATAGACCATCCGGCTAGACTTTCGCGCCGTGGGCCGAAGTGCCGCTTTCTTCGATCTGGACAAGACCGTCATCGCCAAGTCGAGCGCCCTGGCGTTCGGTCGGCCGTTCTACCGGGATGGGCTGATCACCCGGCGTGACGTGGTCAAGTCGGCGTACGCGCAGCTGATGTTCCGGCTGGGCGGCACCGACGAGCAGACCATGGCCCGAACACGGGACTACCTGGCTGCGCTCTGCAAGGGCTGGCAGGTGGAGCAGGTCCGTCAGATCGTCGCGGAGACGCTGCACGAGCTGATCAACCCCTACGTGTACGCCGAGGCAGCCGCCCTGATCGTGGAGCACCAGGCGGCTGGGCGGGACGTGGTGCTGGTGTCGGCGTCCGGCGAGGAGATGGTCCGGCCGATCGGTGAGCTGCTCGGGGTGACCGACGTGATCGCGACCCGGATGACGGTGGAGGACGGCCGGTACAGCGGCGAGGTCGAGTTCTACGCTGCGGGCCCGAGCAAGGTCGAGGCGGTCACCGAGTTGGCCGCCGCCCGGGACTACGACCTGGCTGATTCGTACGCCTATTCCGACTCGTACAGCGATCGCCCGTTGTTGGAGTGCGTGGGCCACCCGAGTGTGGTCAACCCGGACCGGCAGTTGCGCAAGCTGGCTTCGGAGAACGCGTGGCCGGTGCTGGAGTTCCGGCACCCGATCCCGCTGGGCCGGCGGTTGCGGGAACGGCCCGCCGTTCCGGTGGCCGCGGCGGCTCTGGGGGTCGGGGTGGGTGTGGCCATCGGCATCGCCTGGTACGGCCGTCACCGCCGAACCCGAGCCGCCACCACCGCCTGACACCACCCGTCCAACTGCTCAGGCGGCGGCGAGGATCTCGTCTCCGATGGCGGTGAGCTGGTCGGCGGCGACCTCGACGGCGGCCATGTAGTGCCGTAGCCAGGAGCGCAGCCCGTCGGGGGTGCCGGTGGCGAAGGCACCGGCCGCGCCGACGTACTCGGGCTCCCGCTCGCGGTGCCCGACGTCGACGGCGAGCAGGCCACGCGGGTCGAGGCCACTGGCGAGCAGCACCAGTCGGGCCGCCCCCCGGGCCACCACGCCGGACGGCCCGGCGAACGGGCGCAGGTTCAACAACTCCCCGTGTACGACAGCGGCGAGCACCAACGGGGAGACCTTCGTGCCGCCGGCGACGAGGCCGGCCAGCCCGTCCAGTCGGGTGGCGACCACCGGGTCGGCGACCGGGCGGCCCAGCTCGGCCTCCGACACCAGGTCCCGTGCGGCGAGCACGTGCAGCTTGGCGAGCGCCTGGCGGGGTGCCTTCGGCCACAGCTCGCTCAGGCCCGGCAGCGCGCCGGCGACCCGCAGCGCCCCCTGGAGCACCGGGTCGGTGACGGTGCCGGCCCGGACCGCCTCCCGCTCGTGCCCGGCCCCTTCGAGGGCCGCGCTGGCGACAGCGGAGCGCAGGCTGACCTCGGCGGCGACCTGTCCGCCGTGCCGGCGCAGCGCCCGGTGCCCGAGCGCCTGGTCGAACTGCGCGCGGGCCTGCTCGACGGCGGCGGCGATGTCGGCGAGAGCGAGCAACGGGGCGAGCGGGTCGGTGGTCACCCCGCCACGCTAACGACCCGGCCCGGCGCGTCGGGCCGCACCCGCCCGCAACGCGACCCGGACCACCCGCCCGGCGCGGCACCTCACCCGGCGCAGCTTCGCCCCCACCCGCCGCGAGCCGCCTCGGCGCGGCCACGGCCGAGGAGGGCCTGCGCGCCTTGCCCGGCCGCACAGCCGACCCGCTGCGGCACTTCCGGCAAGGTCAACACGGGTTCCTTGAAGTTGGGGTGTCCGCCTGGCTTGGACACCGCGATTTCCGTGAATCCGTGTTGATCAAGGCCTCCCGCGCGGCGGGGACAGGTGGGACGGGCCGCCGGGCGCGCCCCGGGGGCCGCTCGGCGCGAGGCAGTGGGCAGCCGTGGCCGGGCGCAGGCCCCGCGACTACCCTCGTGCCATCGAGACCCAGGTCACCCCGAGGATGAGGAGTCACGGCATGAGCGAGGCATTGGCCAATCTGCTGAACGAGACGCGCCAGTTCCCCCCGCCGGCCGAACTCGCCGCGCACGCCAACGTCACCATCGACGCGTACGCCGAGGCTGAGGCCGACCGGCTGGCCTTCTGGGCGAAGCAGGCCGATCGGCTGGCCTGGTCGAAGAAGTGGGATGAGGTGCTCGACTGGTCGAACCCGCCGTTCGCGAAGTGGTTCGTGGGTGGGCAGCTCAACGTCGCGTACAACTGCCTGGACCGGCACGTCGAGGCGGGCCGGGGCGACAAGGTCGCGATCCACTGGGAGGGCGAGCCGGGCGACACCCGCACCATCACGTACGCGGACCTGCACGAGCTGACCTGCCGGGCGGCGAACGCGCTCACCGACCTCGGGGTGACCGCCGGCGACCGGGTGGCGATCTACCTGCCGATGATCCCGGAGGCGGCGGTGGCGATGTTGGCGTGCGCCCGGATCGGCGCCGCGCACAGTGTGGTCTTCGGTGGCTTCTCCGCCGACTCGTTGAGCAACCGGATCCAGGACGCCAGCGCCAAGGTGGTGATCACCGCGGACGGTGGTTACCGGCGGGGCAAGCCGTCGGCGTTGAAGCCCATTGTGGACGAGGCGGTGGCGAACTCCCCGTCGGTGGATCACGTGCTCGTGGTCCGCCGCACCGGCGAGGACGTGGCGTGGTCGGAGAAGGACCACTGGTGGCACGAGACGGTGGAGACCGCGTCGCCCGAGCACACCGCGCAGCCGTTCGACGCCGAGCACCCGCTGTTCATCCTCTACACCAGCGGCACCACGGCCCGCCCGAAGGGCATCCTGCACACCACCGGCGGCTACCTCACCCAGGCGTCGTACACCACGCACGCGGTGTTCGACCTGAAGCCGGAGACGGACGTCTACTGGTGCACGGCCGACATCGGCTGGGTCACCGGGCACTCCTACATCGTGTACGGCCCGCTCTCCAACGGCGCCACCCAGGTGATGTACGAGGGGACCCCGGACACGCCGCACAAGGGCCGGTTCTGGGAGATCGTCGACAAGTACGGGGTGAGCATCCTCTACACCGCTCCCACGCTGATCCGGACGATGATGAAGTGGGGCGACGACATCCCGGCGGGCTTCGACCTGTCGTCGCTGCGCCTGTTGGGCAGCGTCGGCGAGCCGATCAACCCGGAGGCGTGGATGTGGTACCGGGAGCACATCGGCCGGGGCGAGCTGCCGGTGGTGGACACCTGGTGGCAGACCGAGACGGGCGCCATCATGATCTCGCCGTTGCCGGGGGTGACCGCGGCCAAGCCGGGCTCGGCGATGACGCCGCTGCCGGGCATCGTGGCCGACGTGGTGGACGACCAGGGCCAGTCGGTGCCGAACGGTGGTGGCGGCTACCTGGTGCTGCGCGAGCCATGGCCGTCGATGCTGCGCACCATCTGGGGTGACGACGACCGGTTCATCGACACGTACTGGTCGCGTTTCCAGGGCATGTACTTCGCCGGCGACGGTGCGAAGAAGGACGACGACGGGCACATCTGGCTGCTCGGCCGGGTGGACGACGTGATGTTGGTGTCCGGGCACAACATCTCGACGACCGAGGTGGAGTCGGCGTTGGTGTCGCACCCGTCGGTGGCCGAGGCGGCGGTCGTCGGTGCGACCGACCCGACCACCGGTCAGGCGATCGTCGCGTTCGCCATCCCGCGGGGCAGCACGGACATCGCCGGCGAGGCGGGTGAGCAGCTCATCGCCGACCTGCGCAACCACGTGTCGAAGACGCTCGGCCCGATCGCCAAGCCGCGGCAGATCATGCTGGTGCCGGAACTGCCGAAGACCCGCTCCGGCAAGATCATGCGACGGTTGCTGCGGGACGTGGCGGAGAACCGCTCGCTGGGCGACGTGACGACGTTGCAGGACTCCTCGGTGATGGACCTGATCTCCTCGGGGATGAGCGGTACGAAGTCCGACGAGGACTGACGGTAGGCGTACTCATTGGAGGGTGGCGGTCTGTTCGGGCCGCCACCCTCTGTCATGTCTTACGGGTGCGGGTTGCGCGGCACTGCTGGTGTCACATCGGTCGGTCGGGGGAGTCGGGGAAAGCTGAACGGGCACAGGCATCGGCCACCACTGTCCTTTCGGCCGGTTGTGCTTTAGGTTCACGCAGGTTGGAAGAGTTCGACACGCATCACTTCGATGGTCGACCACGCCAACGTCCTCCTCCCCATGCCCGAGAAACGGAGCGGCATGAACCACAAACCGCAGTCCAGGACGCGGCGACGACTACTCGTCGCGCTGCCCGTCATCGCCCTCGCGGCCACGTCACTGACCGTGAGTGGCAGTGCGGCAGCCCAGCCGTCGTCCGGCACCCCCCAGGCGGTGATCGGCGCGGACGAGCACTACATCAACTACGCCGAGCCCGAGGTGCAGCCGGACACCACCGGCCGTGAGGTGAAGGGCAAGGGTGGCATCTACACCCCTGCCGCGGAATCCGCGCGCGCGTTCGACCAGAAGCACGCCCGGGGCAACCCGGTGACCGCACGGCAGCTGGCCAAGGACGAGGCCAAGTCGCTGAAGACGGGTCAGAACCCCCGCAAGTTCAAGAAGGCCCCGACCACCCAGACGGCGAAGCTGCTGACGCTGCTGGTGGAGTTCAACGACAAGGCCAACGACGACTTCACGAACGTCATGGTCCCCAAGACGGTGTTCGAGGACCGCACCTGCGTCCCCGGCTCGGTCCAGAACGGCCCGAAGCACAACAAGATCGCGGACCCGGCGCGCCTGCCCCACGAGGACAACAACTCGATGTGGGTGCCGGACTTCTCGCCGCAGCACTACAACAAGATGCTCTACAGCAAGAAGGGCATCACCGAGCGGGTCCGCACGGACCTGAAGGGCCCGGACGGCAAGAAGGGCATCGACCTGTCCGGTCGCACCATGCACAACATGTACCTGGAGATGTCCAAGAACGCGTACACGGTGGACGGGCAGGCCAGCCCGTGGATCACCGTGCCGCACTCGGAGGGCTGGTACGCGGCCAACCGCTGCTTCCAGGACGAGACCGGCGCGTGGGTTCCCGGCCGTGAGCAGTCGATGAACGGCCACCCCGACAACCCGGCCGGCGCGGGCCGCCTGGCGACCGACGCGATCGACGCGCTCGTCGCGAAGGACCCGACCTTCCCGTGGGCCGACTACGACATCGAGGACCAGGCCGACCGCGACGGTGACGGCAACGTCTTCGAGCCGGACGGCGTGATCGACCACCTCGTGCTGGTGCACGCCGGCCAGGGCAAGTCCCGTGGCGGCGGCGACCAGGGCGTGTACGCGGTGTGGGCGCACTCCTCCACGGTCGCCGGTGGCTACACCATCCCGGGCACCAACCTGAAGGCGTCGAACTACATCGTGCAGCCGGAAGACGCCGGCGTTGGTGTCTTCGCCCACGAGTTCGGCCACGACCTGGGTCTGCCGGACCTCTACGACACGTCCGGCAACGCCGACTCCGACGTGGACTTCTGGGACCTGATGGCCTCGGGCTCGCACTCCGGTGAGATCTTCCAGGCGCTGCCCACGCACATGGGCATCTGGGACAAGTGGGTGCTCGGTTGGGCCGACCCGCTGACCATCCGCCCCGGGTCGAACCCGCGCGAGGTGAAGCTCGGCCAGACGTCGCGCACCCCGATCGACTCCGAGGACGGCATCAAGGTCGACCTGCCGGACAAGGTGACGACGCTGGCGACCCCGCACAGCGGCACGAAGATGTGGCACAGCAACAACGACCAGGAGTGGGCGGACGTCAAGCTGAGCCGCTCGGTCGACGTGCCGGCAGCCGCCGACTCGAAGTTCTGGATGTGGAACAACTACATCATCGAGGAGGACTGGGACTACGGCTTCGTCGAGCTCTCCACCGACGGCGGTACGACCTGGACCGAGCAGAAGGTGTACGACGAGGGCGGCACGGTGGTCACCACGCCGGACGGCTACCCGGACCCGAACGGCCGGATGAACGACTTCGGCGGCAAGAAGTACGGCCTCACCGGCAGCACCGACGGCTGGCGGCACGACTACGTCGACCTGTCGGCGTACGCCGGGACGACGGTTCAGGTGCGGCTGCGTCTGGCCACCGACGAGGCGTTCGAGGAGCGCAACTGGTTCGTCGACGACTTCTCGGTCACCGGCGGCGGCGCCACCACCTGGAGTGACGACGTCGAGGGCGGCGCCAACGGCTGGACGGCCACCGGCGGCACCTTCGTCGACACCACCGGCGCGGGCTGGAAGGTCTCCAGCGGCACCGAGGTGCACGCCCAGTACTACCTGGCGGAGTGGCGTAACTTCGACGGCTTCGACAAGGGCCTGCAGTACGCCTACGACACCATCTACTCGCACGAGGCGTGGAAGGTCGACCGGATCTCCTACAACGCTCCGGGCATGCTGGTGTGGTACCGGGACACCGCGCTCGGCGACGTCAACCACGTCACCGGGCAGATGACCGCGCTGCCCAGCTACGGCGCGAAGGGCGGCCTGCTCATCGTCGACTCGCACTTCGACCCGCTGCGCCGTACCGGCGAGGCGGCGGTGAAGGACCCGTCGGTGACCGACAACCTGCCCAGCCGCCCGCAGTCGTCGAACGCTGCGTTCACGCTGAACCGGACGTACCCGTTCACCGAGTGCCTGGAGGCGGCCGACGAGCCGTACAGCGCGTACTGCACGAAGTTCAAGGGGCTGCCGCCGGTGAAGGCGTTCACCGACGCCAAGGGCTGGTACCCGGGCATCGAGATGCGCGACGGTGCTGCCTACGCCCGCGACAACGACGCGTCGGTGGTCCTGCCGTCGCGTAACAACGCGCCGTACACCACCCGGGTCACCAACCCGGACGGCAGCCCTGCGCCGGAGTTCTACGGCGTGACCCTGGGCGGTGGCGCGATCGTGCTGGGTACCGGCAACCCGGGCGACGCCGGCGTGAACTACGGCGTCTCGCTGACGATCAAGAAGGCTGCCGGGGACAACTCGTCGGCCCAGATCTACGTGACCCCGGCAAAGAAGTAACTGTTTCACTGCTCGACAACTGACTGTGGGGCCGGTGGCGGAGACGCTGCCGGCCCCACTGTCTTGCGCGCGGTCAGATTGATCGAGAAATGTCGTTGTATACGGTCATGGCCGCACCCGCGCTGCTCAGCGCGGCTGATGAACCGGCGGGGTGTGACGCTGAAAAGCATTCCCAACAAAATCTTGCAACAAATCGACGCGTTCGTCTTCCCACCTGTCCCGCCAGTAACTATGTTCACCAATGGTCCCACTAGTGGGATCGATCTCCCACCGGCCCGTACCCCCGTTGGGCCGGTTCCCTCACACCGGAGGTACCACGTGCGCAAAGTCGCAGTGGGTCTGCTCGGGCTCTCACTGACGGCGACAGGCCTGGCGTTCGGCCCGTCCGCCTCGGCCGCCCCGCAGCCCAAACTGCCGGCAGCGGCACCGGCCGCTGCTGAACCACAAGCGCTGAAGGACGAACTCCCCGACAAGCTCGAGGACAAGCGCCGCGCGCTGCGTGAGCAGGGTCTCGCCGACGTGCTGAGCGGGCGCAGCAAGCCGATCGAGCGCAACGGCAGCACTGTCGTCAAGGTCGGCCAGGTCGGCAAGACGGCCACCAACGCCAACGCGCGCTCCGCCGCTGGCGCTCAGGCGACGAAGGACCAGTACGTCGAGCTCAAGCGTGAGCGGACTGACAAGATCTTCGTGATCCTGGCCGAGTTCGGTG
The DNA here is from genome assembly GCF_040608275.1 of Micromonospora sp. NPDC005205. Classification (NCBI taxonomy): domain Bacteria; kingdom Bacillati; phylum Actinomycetota; class Actinomycetes; order Micromonosporales; family Micromonosporaceae; genus Micromonospora; species Micromonospora sp. NPDC005205. The sequence goes on along the minus strand of NZ_JBEXHV010000001.1, from coordinate 620,015 downwards.
ACGAGCGGCACCCGTCCTACCCGGACAAGGACATGAACCCGGACGTCGCCGGCCCGGCGACGTTCGATGGGCCGCTGCACAACAAGATCCCCGAGCCCAACCGGGCCGTGGACAACTCCACCATCTGGCAGCCGGACTTCAGCCCGGACCACTTCCGCCAGCTCTACTTCGGCACCAACCCGGGCGACGAGTCGCTCAAGCAGTACTACGAGGCGCAGTCCTCGGGTCGCTACACCGTCGAGGGTGAGGTGACCGACTGGGTCAAGGTCCGGTACAACGAAGCCCGCTACGGCCGCTCCGACGACCCGAAGGCCGACGACGACCCGACCGGCGATCCCGCCGTGTGCGCCGACAACGTCTGCCCGAACACCTGGAACCTGATCCGCGACGCCGCCACCCAGTGGGTCGCCGACCAGAAGGCCAAGGGCCGGACGGACGCGCAGATCGCCACCGAGATGAAGTCCTTCGACCAGTGGGACCGCTTCGACTACGACGGTGACGGCGACTTCAACGAGTCGGACGGCTACATCGACCACTTCCAGATCGTCCACTCCGGCGGCGACCAGGCCGACGGTGACCCGCAGCAGGGTGAGGACGCGATCTGGAGCCACCGTTGGTCGGCGTTCAACAGCTCGCCCGTGGGCCCGCCGAACTTCCCGATCGGCGGCACCCAGATCGGCAACACCGGCGTCTGGATTCGCGACTACACGATCCAGCCGGAAAACGGCGGTCGTAGCGTCTTCTACCACGAGTACGGCCACGACCTGGGCCTGCCGGACGACTACGGCCCGGCGGACAACAGCAATGAGCACTGGACCCTGATGGCCCAGAGCAGGCTCGGCGCCAAGAACGACGTCGGCATCGGCGACCGGGGCGGCGACCTCGGCGCATGGAACAAGTTCCAGCTCGGTTGGCTCGACTACGAGGTGGTCGTGGCGGGGCAGAAGCGCACGATGGAGCTTGGCCCGCAGGAATACAACTCGAAGAAGGCACAGGCCGTCGTTGTCGTGCTTCCGAAGCGGGAGTACACCTTCAACTACGGCGCGCCGTTCGAGGGCTCGAAGCAGTACTTCTCCGGTAACAAGGACAACCTCGACGGCACCATGACGAGGACGTTCGACCTCACCGGTAAGTCCGCGGCGGCGCTGTCGCTCAAGGGCAAGTACAGCATCGAGGAGACCTACGACTACCTCTACTTCGAGGCGTCGACGGACGGCGGTCAGACCTGGGCCGACCTGGACGGCACGGTCAACGGCCAGCCAATCGGCGTCGACGGAGCCGGCCGCCCGGCTCTCGACGGCAGCAGCAACGGCGCGTGGGCCGACATCAACATCCCGCTGAACTCGCTGGCCGGCAAGGTGGCGCAGGTCCGCCTGCACTACGTCACCGACGGTGGGGTCTCCGAGGGCGGCTTCTTCGGTGACGCGATCACCGTGACCGCCGACGGTCAGACCGTGCTCAGCGACGGTGCCGAGACCGACGCCGGTTGGGCGCTCGACGAGTGGGAGGTCGTCGGTGCCACCTACACCGACGAGTTCGACAACTTCTACATCGCCGGCAACCGGTCGTACGTCTCGTACGACAAGTACCTGAAGACCGGCCCGTACTTCTTCGGCTACGCGAACACCCGCCCGGACTGGGTGGACCACTACGCGTACCAGGAGGGCCTGCTCATCTCGTACTGGAACACCCGCTGGGACGACAACAACACCGCCCCGGCGTCGCCGACCAACCCGGGTGGTCACCCGGGTGAGGGTCGCAACCTGTACATCGACGCGCACCCGCGCCCGATCTACAACCTGACGGGGGCTCCGTGGCGGGCCCGCGTCCAGATGTACGACGCACCGTTCAGCCTGAACAAGGCGGACTCGTTCACCCTGCACCTCAACAGCCAGCCGCAGTACATCCGTGGCCAGGCCGCTGAGCCGCTGTTCGACGACACCAAGAAGTACTTCTACGAGGAGCTGCCGAACCACGGCGTCAAGCTCCCCGCTACCGGTGTCAAGATCAAGGTTCTGGAGCAGGACGGCACCTCGATGAAGATCCGGGTCAGCTGACCACTGATCCCGCACCAACAGCGACGCCCGGGCAGGTCATCTGCCCGGGCGTCGCGCTTTGTGCGCAACCCTCCCGGATGACCCGGACCCTGTTTCCGGGGACGGTCGAGCCAACTCCCCCGGGCCCGATCCGGGGCAACCCGGGGCTTTCCCCTGTTCAACGTGACCGCCAGGGTCGCCTGCGGCAACCGGGTCCTAGGCTGTCTGCCATGACCGACCAGCGCGGCGGGGCCGTCGACGAGTCCTGTGTCCTCACCGAGGGGCCGTGGACGCACCGTTTCGTCGGCGCCAACGGCAGCCGGTTCCACGTGGTCGAGGGCGGCACCGGGCCGATGGTGCTCTTCCTGCACGGCTTCCCAGAGCACTGGTGGGCCTGGCACCAGATGCTGCCGGCGATCGCCGACGCCGGCTTCCGGGCGGTCGCCGTCGACCTGCGCGGCTACGGGGCGAGCGACAAACCACCCCGGGGGTACGACGGCTACACCCTCGCCGCCGACATCGCCGGACTGATCCGGGCGCTCGGTGAACGGTCCACGACGATCGTCGGCAGCGGCCTCGGCGGCATGGTGGCCTGGACGGTGGCCTCGTTCCACCCGTCCCTGGTCCGCCGGCTCGTCGTGCTGGGGGCACCGCACCCGCTGCGACTGCGCGCCGCCATCTTCGCCGACCCGCGCGGGCAGTTCACCGCGTCCACCCCGGCGTTGAAGTTCCAGCTACCCCGCTACGAGCACGTCCTGACCCGCGACGGCGCCGCGGCCGTCGGCGAGATCATGCGCCGCTGGGGCGGCCCACAGTGGGTGGCCGGTCCGGACTTCGAGGCGTACGCCGAGCGGTGCCGGGAGGCGATGTGCATCCCGCAGGCCGCGTTCTGCGCGCTGGAGGGTTACCGCTGGGCGTTCCGCTCGCTGCTGCGACTGCACGGCTACCGGTTCGTCCGCCTGATGCAGAAGCCGCTGTCCACCCCGACCCTGCAGCTGCACGGCGCCCTGGACACCGCCTCCCTGCCCCGCACCGCGCTGGGTTCCGGCCGGTACGTCGTCGCCCCGTACGAGTGGCGACTGCTCGACGGGGTGGGGCACTTCCCGCACCTGGAGGCACCGGAGCTGGTGCTCGGCGAGATCCTGCGATGGGCGAAGACCTGACCGGTCAGACCCGCTGCTCCCGCAGGTCGGTGACCTCGGCGGCCGGTGCCCAACCCTGGTAGACGCCGAAGTCGAAGACCTCCAGCCGCATCGCCTCGGCCACCGGCCAGCGACCACCGGTGTATTCCACCCGCAGCCAGGCGTCGTGCTCGCCGAGCACTATGAACGGCTGCCCCTGCCAGGTGCAGGTGGTCCGCACGTACGCCAGATCCTCGATCTCGCTCGCCGGCAGCACCCGGACGTAGCGGCCCGCGCGGACCTCCTCGAAGCCCTCACCCGGCTCGGGCTGGTAGAGGCGGATGTCGTCGCCGTCCGGGCTGGCCTGGTATTCCCGGCCCCGCCAACGGGCCACGTAGCCGTCGCGCATCACGCCTCCCCGACCCGTCGCCAGGTGACCGAGTCGGTGTCCAGCTCGGCGACCACCCGCTCGCTGCCGTCCGCGCCGATGCGCCAGAGTTGGGCGCCGTGCGGTAGCCGTGCGCTGTCCACCTTGAACTCCGCCACCACGTCGCTGCTCTCACCCGGGGCGAAGCCGTTGCCCCGGAACGGCGGGCGTTCGATGACCCAGCCCTCCATGGCCCGCATGGCCGGCTCGTTCTGACCGCCGTACGGGATGCGGTAGAGGCTCGGTCGGTGCGCCGGCCAGCGCAGCACGTAGATCTCCTCGGCGTCCTGGGCGAACGGCGAGCCGGGGTAGCTCAGGCCCAGTGCCTCGTGCAGCTGAGCCGGTGTGCTCAGGTGGGACAGCTCACCGGCCCGGTGCACGAACCCGGACACCCGGTCGTACCCGCGATCCAGGTAGTACGCGAGCTGGCTGGGGGCGATCGCCTTCTGCATGACCGTCGGCCGGGCCGGGTCGACCGCTGCGGGGGCGTACCGGGGACGGGCGGCGGGTTCGGCCACGGCCGGCGCTTCCACCTGGTCCACTTCCAGGTCGTCCCCGAGCCCCACCTCGGCGGCCCAGTTGGCCAACGCGACGATCTGCTCGCCGGGCAACTTGGCACCCACCGGCGTGCCCGGGTTGACGGCGAACGACCAGTCCTCGTCGGGCCAGCGCCGGATCAGTTGCGCGAACTTCACCCGGACCGTGTCGATGTCCCCCTCGACATGGTCGGCGAGGCGCTCCGACGACGTGTAGACCACCACGTACGTCTCGCCGTCGAGCTGCCCGGTACGCCAGACGAAGCCGGGATCCCCGGGGCGGCTTCCCCGCGCCGAGTCCGGTGCCGCCGGCAGCAGCACCCGAGCCAGCAACAGGGTGGAGAGGAACGTGTCGGTGCTGCCCGAGCCGGCGGCATTGAGCAGGTCTTCCTCGACCGTGTTCGCCGGCTCGAACTCGACCGGTGGCGGCTCGTCGGCAGGCGGGTAGGGGCCGTCGTCCGCGGTCATGCTCTCGCCGCCGGCCGGGCTTCCCGACGAGCCCCCGCTGTCGGAGCGATCGTCACTGAGCGGGGCGTCGGCCCCCAGGTTGCCCACGCCATCGCCGACAGCGCCGGACTCCGCCGGAACCACGGGCTGTGGGACGGACGGGCCAGGGGCGGACTGATCGGGGCTGAAGGACGGGGGTGCGAACGGACCGGGGCTGGCGAACGGCGGCGGGGCGGCCTCAGCGGGGCTGGGGGACGCCGTGAACAGGCCCGGATCGGAGGACGCCGTGCCGATCGGTGGTGGCGCGGCGGCCTCGGTGGGGCTGGGCGACGACGGACCGAACAGGCCCGGACCGGGGGGCGTCAAGCCGAACGGCGGCGGGGCGGCCTCGGCGGGGCTGGGCCGCCGGGGCGCGTCGACCGGCCCGCTGCTCTCGACCGGGTCGGTGAGGTCGCGGGACTCGATGATGGTGCCCTCGATGACGATGGGCGTGAAGCCTCGGCGCGGCGCAGGCGGCCCGGAGACCGGTTCCGCGACGGACACCGGCAGATCCTCCGCCGGCTCGAACCGGCCCGGCCGGTCCTGGGGAATCGCCTGCGTCTCCTCAGCCGATGCCCGCCCCGGCGCACTGGTCGGGCGAGGCTCACCGCTCACCCGGAACGCGCGGGTGGGCTCCTCGGCCAGCGGTTTGTGCCGGCGCGGCGGCAGCGGCTGGGTGATCTCCTCGCCGGACGACGGCGCGTCCATCCCGCGGGGCGCGCCGAGGCCGCCCTCCGGCCGTCGTACCGGCTGGGTGGCGGCCGGGTCCGCCGCCATCGGAAAGGCCCGTGTCGCGGTCTCGTCGGCCGGCGCATCGGCTGGGCGGCGGCGAGGGAAGGGCTGGCTGCCTCGACCGAACCGGGTCGGCGGGGCCGCCCGGTCACCGGGGCGTCCCCCGCTCGCGGCCGGGTCGCGGGCCGGAGTGGGGTCGAAGAAGGAGCGCCGAGGCGCGGCCTGGGGGCCACCGTTGCCGTTGGTCGGGGCGGGGCCGTCGACGTCGCCCGGCCGGGTCGCTGCCGGCCAGCCTGCACCCGGCCCAGCCTGGTCGGTGGTGGGGCCGGCGGTCGCCAACGGGGTGAACCGGGACGGCCGGCCGGTGCGGGGCAGTGCTCCGACGCCTGGGCCGGGCCGAGGCGGTTCGGTCGGGTGCCGCTGACCGGCGGCGGGCAGGTCCTCCTCGCCAGGTCGGCGCGGCGGCTCAGCAGTGGCGGGTGGCCGGGGCGTCGGACCCGGCACCGGCGGGGCACCCACCCGAGGGCCCGGGCTCCGCACGGGCCTTCGGGGTGCGAGCGGAGCGCTCTCGGGCGCGGACGAGGCCACCCCCGTCACGGGAGGTGATCCAGCGGCTGTGGCAGCGTCCCGCGGTGGCGCGCCGGGCCGGGTGCGGGCCAGGGTCTCGGCCCGCTCCAGGCGAGCGCGGGCACCCATGGCACGGCCGGGCAGCCGCACGTCACCTCGGGACAACTGCGACACGAACCAGGCCGGCAGGTAACCCTCGACCGGCAGACCCGGATTGACGGCGAGCCACCACTCGTGGTTGGGCCAGCTGGCCGCGAGGTCGGCGAAGGGAATGCGCCGGTTGCTGCCGGCGTGATCGCCGAGGCAGGCTCGCAGTGCGGCGGCGGAGGTGAAGGCCAGGACGTGGGTCCGGCCGCCGGTGGTCCAGGTGCCCCATCCGGCAGGTGGCTGGCCGGGCTGCGTCGGCGCGGAGACCGGCAGCAGCACATCGGTGCGGGACAGGAGCCGGAAGTAGAGCTCCTGGTCGTTCGCGCGCAGCGCGTCGCGCATCGCCACCTCGGCCTCCGTGGCCGGTTCCCATGCGGTCACGGCCACCTCCCCTTCCGAGAACAGGCCACAGGTATCGCGTACAACCTACAAGGTGGTACCAAGATCACAATGGCTGGCCGGCGGCGGCCTGCCAGGGCCCGAGGGAGGCGATAACATCCCGTTTCGGAGCCGACACGATACGGAGGGTGTCGATGTCCCGATCGATCACGCGCCCGGTCCTCGCAGGTCTGGCCGCCAGCCTGTTGACCGTACCGGCCCTTCCGACCGTCGCCGCCACGGCCGGTCTCGGCGCGTCGGCACCGGCCTGCGCGACCCCGCTCGCCCCCGTCCGGCCGGTCGCCGCCAGGCCCTGGCCACAGCAACGGTACGACCCGGCGCGGCTCGCGCCGCTGGCCACCGGCGACGGGGTGACGGTCGCGGTGGTCGACTCCGGGGTGGACCGGGTGCACCCGCAACTGGCTGGGAGGGTGCTGGCCGGCACCGACCTGCTCGACCCCGGCGGGGACGGCGGTCGGGACTGCGCCGGGCACGGCACCGGTGTGGCGAGCATCATCGCCGCGGCACCCCGCCCCGACGTGGCCTTCCGCGGCCTGGCACCGGGTGCCCGAATCCTGCCGGTGCGGGTGAGCGAACAGCAGGTCGTGCAGGGGCGGGAGTCGGGGCGTACGGTCAGCGCCGGCGAGTTCGCCCGGGCCATCCGGTGGGCCGTCGACCATGACGCCGACGTGGTGAACCTGTCCGTCGTGCTGTACGCGGACGACCCGGAGGTCCGGTCGGCAGTGCGGTACGCGGTCGACCGGGACGTGGTGCTGGTGGCCGCCGCCGGCAACCTGCACGACAGTGGGAACCCCCGACCATTCCCCGCCGGCTACGACGGGGTGCTCGGCGTGGGCGCGATCGGGGCGGACGGCGGGCGGGCGGCGTTCTCGCAGACCGGCTCGTACGTCGATCTCGTCGCTCCGGGCAGCGAGGTGCTGACCGCCGCACCTGGTGTCGGCCACCATCGGGTCGAGGGGACCAGTTACGCGGCGCCCTTCGTGGCCGCCACCGCCGCGTTGCTGCGGGAGTACCGGCCGGAGTTGACCGCCGCCCAGGTGGCGGAGCGGATCATCGCCACCGCCGACCCAGCTCCGGGCGCGGGCCGGGGCGGCGGGTACGGCGCCGGAGTGTTGAACCCCTACCGGGCGGTCACCGAGACCAGCGGCGGCCGTGCGGCCGGTGCGCCGCCGGTCGCCGCGCTCGCCGACGACCGGGCCGACCCGGCGCAGCTCGCCCATCAGGCCCGTCGGGTCGCCGCACGGGACCGAGCCCTGCTGGTCGGGGCGGTGGTCGGCATCACGGCGGTCACAGTGGCGCTGCTCGCCCTGGTGGTGCCCCGGGGCACCCGTCGACGCTGGCGACCGGCCGGCCCGGCTTGAGGCCGCCCGCACAGGGCCTGAGCCCGCCCGCACACGGCCCTCGCCGCCGACCGGCTGCGGGCGGGGCGCTGGCCCGGACACGGTCAGCGCTCCCGGCCCACATCGTTCACTGGAACAGCCCGGTGTTCTTCTTCTCGGTGTCCAGGTAGTCGGTGGCGGAGTCGTTCACCGCCAACCTGATGTCACGCAGCATCCCCTGCAGGTCCTGCGAGGCCGAACGCCACCGCGCCTGCCGCTGCTCGTAGGCCTGCTGCGCGTCGCCCGTCCAGCTCGCCACCAGCGGGGCGGCGTCACGTTCGAGTTGACCGAGCTGCGCGTCGAGGGTGTTCAACGCCTTCTGAATGTCAGCGCCGGCCTGCTGCAGCGCGGCGAAGTTGACGACCAGCACACCATGGTCCATCGAATTCCCTCCCCAGCGGGATCAGAGCGGCAGCTGGATGCCGCCGCGGTTGGTGCCGGCCACCCGGCTGGCCACCTCGTCGTCGGACGCGTGGTACTGCCGACCGGCGGTGCGGATCGCACCGGCGGTCTCGCGCAGCGCGCGGTGCAGCGCCGCCTGGTCCTGTGACCACTGCTGCTTGACCTGCTCGAACGACCGGCCACCAGCGCCACGCCAGGCCTGCTGCAACACCTCCAGCTCGGCCAGCAGGCCGGTCAGCATGGACTGCAACGACTGGTCCACCTGCTCGAACTTCGCGGCAGTCTGCTGCATCACCGCTGCTTCTGCCTTGGTTTGGGACATCCGGACGTCACCTCGTCTCTCGGATCGCACCTGGCCGTCGACGCGCCCATCCCGGGGCGACGCGTCGTCGCTTGGCCCGGTCTTTCGAGCACTGAGACACGGGTCAGCGAAGGACTTCGTGGCTGACGGTAGCGACCTCGTAGCGGTTCTGCTACCCCACCGGCTTCCCCTGTGGACAACCGAGGCGGCCATCGGTCGCTTACGATGTGCCGCAGCCACGTCGCGGCGCGTGACGGGCCGCCGGAGGGCGGCCGGCCGCCCGACCCCGGTCCCCACTGGTCGAGGAGGCACGGTGCCGGCGATCACCACCGGAGGGCCGCACCCGCCGACCCCGGTCGGGTCCGAGGCAGGCGCCTCCCCACGGGTGGGCGGGCCGGGCCGATCCACCGACAGCGGCCCGCCGCCGGTCGAGCAGCGCACCCCCCGTCGCCGGTCGCCGGCGGCCCACTGGGTCGCACTCGGCCGTCGTGCGGCTGCCGGAGCGCGAGCCGGCCAACTGGTCACCGCACAGGTCGCGGCGGCCCTGGTGCTCGTCACCCTCGGCCGACCCGCGCCGGTCGTCGCGGCAGCCGTACTGGTGGCCGTGCTGCTGGTGGCCGCCGCCTGGGTGCCGGTGCGGGGCCGGTGGCTGTTCGAGTGGCTGGGCACCGCCGTCGGGCACCTCACCCGTCGGCGGGCGTTGACCGGGCCGGCCGACGCGGCCGAACTGCTCGACCTGGTCGCCCCGGGCACCGTGGTCCGCTCGACCGAGTTGACCGGCGGGCCGGCGGCCCTCCTGGAGGACACCACCGGCATGGTCGCGCTCCTGGAGCTCGGCGACCCCGGCGACCTGCTGGGTGACGTGTCCCAGGCGATCCCCGCCCCGGCCGCGTTGCTCCCCCCGACCGGGCCGGACCAGCCCCCGCTGCTGGTCCAACTGCTGCTCGCCGGTGCGCCGGCGCCGGTGCCGAGCGCCGGTGGCACTGTCGGCACGTCGTACCGGCAGCTCACCGACGGGCGGCTCGCCGGGCGCGAGCGGGCGGTGGTGGCGGTCCGGGTGCTGCGGGTGAACGGTTGGTCCGAGGAGGACCTGCGCCGGGTACTCGCCGGCACTGTCCGCCGGATCGTCCGCCGGCTCGGGCCGTTGGCCGCGCGACCGCTCGGGGTGCCGGCGGCGCTGCGCGTACTGGGCGAGCTGGCCCACCACGACGGCGACCCGGTCCGGGAGTCGTGGCCGGCGATCCGGTCCGGCAGTCTCGTCCAGGCCACCTTCCGTCTGCTCCACTGGCCCGACGCGGGCGTTGCGGCTGGACGCCGGCTGGTGCCCCGCCTGCTGGCGCTGCCGGCGACGGCCACGACGGTGTCGATCTGCTCAGGCCCGTCGCCGACGATGTCGACGTCGTCGGCTCCGCCCACGGCCGGCGGAGTGCCGACCGAGCTGACCGTACGCCTGGCCGCCGGGACGGTGGCCGAGTTGGCGGCGGCCAGCGAGGCGCTGGTCCGGCTGGTGACCGACCTGGGCGGAAAGCTGCGACGGCTCGACGGCGCGCACCTGTGCGGGCTGGCCGCCACGCTGCCGTTGGCGCTGACGGCACCCGGCGCGCAGCCCCGCCCACCGGCGCCCGGGGCGCGACCCGGGCCGACAGTGGACGACTGGGAGCTGTCAGTGGGCGACGCGGGAATGATGGTCGGCACCAACCGGCACGGCCGCGCCGTCACAGTGCGACTGTTCCGGCCGGAGAGCACCCGCGTGCTGCTGGTCGGCGGGGTACGGGCAGCCCAGCTGGTGGCCCTGCGCGCCCTGGCACTCGGCGCCCTGGTGGTGGTGCAGACCGCCCGGCCACGGGCCTGGGAGCCGTTCGTCCGTGGGGTTGGCGCACCGGGCGGGACGATCCCGTTACTCCCTCCCGGTCGGGCGGTCGCCGACGGGGTGGGCACCGCGCTGCGGCCGTTGCTGCTGATCGTCGACGCCGGGCCGGTGGCGGCCGAGGCCGTGCCGGGCCCGCCGTGGCGGGCCACCCTGGTGGTTCGCGACGAGCTGACCCCGGCCGATGTGGACGCGTTGAGCCGCGCCGACCTGGCGTTGCTCCAGCCACTGACCTCCGCCGAGGCCACCCTGGCCGGAGCCGCGCTGGGGCTGGGCGGGTCGGCCGAGTGGCTGACCCGGATCCGGGAGGACATGGTGGCGGTGGTCAACCGTCGGGCGCTGCGCTGGGCACTGCTCTCCCCCACTCCGATCGAGGCGCAACTGATCGGCCCGCCGACGCGCGGCTGATTCCACCGGACGCGCCAGCCGGCGGGTTACGTCGCTGCGGTGTCCGTGGCACGATCCCCGCCATGGGTTTTCTGAAAGGTCTGCTGATTCGGCTGGCCAGCACAGCTCTGGCTTTCTGGCTGGCCACGCTCCTCATCCCGGGCATCTCCCTGGATTCGAACTCGGCCACCGAGACGGTGACCACGCTGCTCCTGGTGGCGGTGATCTTCGGTGTGGTCAACGCTGTTCTCCAGCCGATCATCAAGACCGTCGGTTGTGGCTTCTACCTGCTGACCCTGGGTCTCATCGCCCTGGTGGTGAACGGGCTGCTCTTCCTGCTCACCAGCTGGATCGCCGACCAGGCCGGGTTGCCGTTCTCGGTGGACGGTTTCTGGCCGGCGGCAGTGCTCGGCGCCCTCTTCGTGAGCATCGTGACCTGGATCCTCGGCGCCGTCCTCGACCGGGACTGACCGCCGACCAGCCAGCACCGACCCGGTCCGTCCGGGGCTCCGACCTCGGCCGGGGCCCCGGCGGGCCGATGACCAGAGTTCGGGAATGTGGCGGCCTGACCGCCCACCTCGGCGGTTAGCGTCGCTGCATGTTCTCGCTGACCTATTCCGACGGCCACTTGCTCAGCACCGATCCGGAGCGGATCGACCTCGATCTGGTGCACCACTGGTTGTCCACCGACGCGTACTGGGCGCTCGGACGGGACCGGGAGACCACCGAGCGGTCGTTCGCCGGCTCGCTGCCGTTCGGCATCTACCGGCCGGAGGACGGCCGCCAGGTCGCCGTGGCCCGGGTCGTCACCGACGGTGCCACCTTCGCCTGGCTCTGCGACGTGTACGTCGACCGCGCCGCCCGGGGTCGCGGGCTGGGCGGACGGCTGGCCGGCGCGGTCCGGGACCACCTGGATGAGCTGGGCGTACGCCGGATCCTGCTCTGCACCAACGACGCCCACCAGGTGTACGCGGGGGTGGGCTTCACCCCGCTGGACGCGCCGCAACGGTGGATGCAGCTGAACCGGCGAGCCCCGGTGACCCCGCTCACCGGAAAGGAACAAAGCAGCACTACGCCCCTTACGGTGGAGACGTGACGCCACTCCGCCTGGGATACCTCTACGGCCTCGGCGCGTACCTGCTCTGGGGTTTCTTTCCGCTCTACCTGAAGCTGCTGCGACCCGCCGGCCCGCTGGAGATCCTGGCCCACCGGATCGTCTGGTCGGTGGTCTTCGTGGCTCTGCTGCTGGGCGCGCTGCGCAACATCGGCTTCCTGCGGGCGTTGCTGCGCCGCCGGTGGGCGGTGGCGGGGATCGTCGCCGCCGCCGCGCTGATCGCTGTCAACTGGGGCACCTACATCTACGGGGTGAACTCGGACCGGGTGGTGGAGACCGCGCTCGGCTACTTCATCAACCCGCTGGTCGTGGTGCTGCTCGGGGTGACGGTGCTGCGGGAGCGGCTACGCCCGGCGCAGTGGGTGGCGCTGGGCATCGGCGCGTCGGCGGTCGCGGTGCTCACCGTGGACTACGGACGGCTGCCCTGGCTGGCGTTGACCCTGGCGTTCAGCTTCGCCGGCTACGGCCTGGTGAAGAAGCGGCTCGGGCTGCCGGCGGCGGAGGGGCTGTTCGTCGAGTCGGCGGTGCTGGCGTTGCCGGCGCTGGGCTACCTGGGCTGGCTGACGGCGAAGGCCGACCTGACCTTCGGGCACGTCTCGGCCGGGCACACCGCGCTGCTGGTGCTGGCCGGCGCGGCCACGGCGATCCCGCTGCTGCTGTTCGCCGGGGCGGCCAACCGGCTGCCTTTGAGCAGCCTGGGCATGGTCCAGTACCTGGCGCCGATCCTTCAGCTCGGCTGCGGGGTGCTGATCTTCCACGAGCCGATGCCCCCGGCCCGGCTGGCGGGCTTCGCGCTGGTCTGGCTGGCCCTGATCGTCTTCACCGCCGACGCCGTCCGAGCCTCCCGCCGCACCCGCCGGCCCACCCCTCTCCCAACGCCCGTCCCAACCCCCTGACAACCCCCGCGATCTTGCAGTTTCTGTCGCCGATATGCCCTCCGTGCCCCTTGTGGAAGGGCACAAAGTGCAAGATCGCGGAAGGGGCGGGGTGGGTTACGGGACGGCGTAGGTCAGGAGGGGGGTGCCGTCGGCTTTCTGGAGCTCCACGCTGACCAGCTCGGCGTCGGTGAACCTCGTCGTGCCGGTGAAGCTCAGGTCGTCGCCGGGAGCCGCCAGCCAGGAGCCGATCTGCTCGCTGGCGCCGTTCGGGCCCCGGGCCACCAGCCGGAACGGATACGCCTTGCCGTAGCTCGTCCGCGCGTCGTACCCGCAACGCATTCTCACCTCGGTGCCCCACTTCGTGCCGGTCAACCCGAGGTCGGCGTGCACCGGCCCGGCGGAAGCCACCGGTCGCATGGCCACCATCGACACCTGCGGGGCGGGCTTGCCCTGCACGCTGGGCGGGTCGACCGGTCGAGGCAGCGCCACTGCGGTGCCGACACCAACCAGCAACGCCAGCCCGGCGGCGGCCAGTGTGGTCAGTGCGTACCGTCGCCGGTCCGCGGCGCGTTCCCGACGACGACGCTGGCGGGCCTCGTCGAGCAGCGCGGGCACCCGGGGCGGGGCCGGCGGCGGCAGGATCTGCTCCAACCCGGCCGGGTCGAGGCGCCCGAGCAACCCAGGCAGGACGGCGATCTCGGCGACCGCCTCCCGGCACGAGGCGCAGCCGCTGAGGTGCCGCTCGTACGCCGCCCGTTCGGCGGGGGCCAGGGCGCCCAGCACGTACGCGCCGTCGTCGTACGCGAACTCGCACCGGGTCATCCCGTCACCCCCATCTCGGCCAGGACCAACCGTAGAGACCGCAGCGCGTAGTGGGTGCGGGATTTCACGGTCCCTGGCGGTACGCCCAGGCGGGACGCCGCCTCGGCCACCGACCGCCCCTGGTAGAAGCACTCGACCAGCACCTCCCGGTGGGTCGGGCTGAGCCGGTTCAGCGCCTCGGCGACGGTCCACGCCTCCACCGCCCGTTCGGCCTCGTCGATCACCTCGGGCGGTTCGGGCAGATCGTCGGTGAACACCTCGCCGACCCGGGTGGATCGCCGCCGCCAGGCGTCGATGGCCAGGTTACGGGCGGTGGTGAACAGCCAGGACCGCACCGATCCGCGCCTCGGGTCGAGTGACTCCGGATGTCGCCAGGCCCGCAGCAGCGTCTCCTGCACCAGGTCCTCGGCCCGCTGCCGGTCCCCGTTGACCAGCCGCAGGGCATGGGCGTACAGCGCCTCCGCGTGCTCGTCGTGCAGCGCGCGGAGCAGTTGGGCGTCGTGGTCGCTGATGGCGGTCTCCTCGCTTCCGGCGCGCGTCCGGCGGTGCGTCCGCTCGGGAATACGTGCGGTCACGCCGATCGGTTCAGCCCGAGGTCAGACGGGTGCCGCCCGGAGAGGTGTTCATGCCCGGTTCACATCGCGGCTGACGAGCGCTCACCACGTCCTCCTAGCGTCCGGCTGGTACGCCGCTTGTCGTGCCACCGACATCTCTGGAGGCCTCCCCCATGAGCGACCGTCCCCGGCTGCTCCCCCTGTTGAACGGCACCCGTCATGGCACCCGTGATGCCATGACCTGTCTGTACCGGTGCGGAAACGCGTGTGACCACCCGGTCCCGAACACCTCCGACAACGCGTACTTCGGTGACGTGGTGAACGCCGAGGTGTCGCGGCGTGGCGTGGTCCGGGCCGGCGCGGTGGGCGCGCTGGTGCTCGGTTTCGGCGGCACGGCGGCCGGCGCGCTCGCCGGGGCGGCCCCGGCCATGGCGGCCCCGACCGCCCCGGACGTTCCGGAGAACTTCGGGTTCGGTCGTCCGAGCACCGGGATCGGCAGTGGCGCGCTGACCTTCAAGCCGATCCCTCCGAACAAGCTGGACACCCTGGTCGTGCCGAACGGCTACGACCACGCCGTGGTGATCAAGTGGGGTGACCCGGTGCTGCCGGGCGCGCCGGAGTTCGACCTGCACCACCAGACCGCCGCCGCGCAGTCCAGGCAGTTCGGCTACAACAACGACTTCGTGGGCGTGCTGCCGCTGGACAAGCAGGGCAAGCGGGCGCTGCTCGTGGTCAACCACGAGTACACCAACGAGGACCTGATGTTCCCGGGCTTCCCCGGCCTGGACGGGCTCTCCGTGGAGCAGGTGCGCACCGCCATGGCCGCGCACGGCATGTCGGTGGTGGAGCTTGAGCGGGTCGCGGGCACCGGGCAGTGGAAGCCGGTCGGCAAGGGCCCGCGGCCGTACAACCGGCGGGTCACCGCCCTGAGCACCAAGTTCGACCTGACCGGCCCGGCCGCCGGCTCGGCCTGGCTGAAGACCGCCGCCGACCCCAGGGGCCGTACGGTCGTAGGCACGCTGAACAACTGCGCCGGTGGCGTGACCCCGTGGGGCACCGTGCTCTCCGGCGAGGAGAACTTCAACCAGTACTTCGTGGGCGCCGACGCCGCCCCGGCCGAGCTGAAGCCGAAGCTGGACCGTTACGGCATCAGCACCGCCAGCCGCTACCCCAGCGGCAGCCGCAAGTGGGAGCGCGCGGACGAGCGCTTCGACCTGGCGAAGCACCCCAACGAGGCACACCGGTTCGGCTGGGTCGTCGAGATCGACCCGTTCGACCCGGAGAGCCGCCCGCGCAAGCACACCGCGATGGGCCGGTTCAAGCACGAGGGCGCCAACGTGATCGTCGCGAAGGACGGCCACGTGGTCGCGTACATGGGCGACGACGAGCGGTTCGACTACCTCTACAAGTTCGTCTCGGACAAGAAGTTCATGAAGGGCAACTCCTGGGCTGCCCGCAAGCACAACCTGACCCTGCTGGAGTCCGGCACGCTCTACGTGGCGAAGCTCGACCAGACCAGCGCCGCCGAGATCGACGGCACGGGCAAGCTCCCCACCGACGGCGCGTTCAACGGTCGGGGCCGCTGGATCAGGCTGGTCAGCGGCAACCGGTCGTTCGTCGACGGGATGACCGCGGCGGACGTGCTCACCTTCACCCGGCTCGCCGGTGACAAGGTCGGCGCGACCAAGATGGACCGCCCCGAGGACGTCGAGCCGAGCCTGCTCACCGGCAAGGTGTACGTGGCGCTGACCAACAACACCAACCGGGGCGTCGGCAGCAACCCGAGGCCGGACGAGGCCAACCCCCGCAACGCCAACAAGCACGGGCAGATCCTGGAACTGGTCGAGGACCGCAACGACAACACCTCGGAGGCCTTCGCCTGGTCGTTGCCGATCGTGTGCGGCGACCCGACCGACCCGTCGACCTTCTTCGCCGGGTACGACAAGACCAAGGTCTCCCCGATCTCCTGCCCGGACAACGTCGCCTTCGACGCCACCGGCAACCTCTGGATCTCCACCGACGGCAACGCGCTGGGCAGCAACGACGGTCTGTTCGCCACCGCCGTGGAGGGTCCGGAGCGGGGTCACCTCAAGCAGTTCCTGACGGTGCCGCTCGGCGCGGAGACCTGCGGCCCGTTCATCACCGGCGACAACCGCTCGGTCTTCGTCGCCGTGCAGCACCCGGGCGAGATCACCGGGGCCTCGGTGGAGAACCCGGCCTCGAACTGGCCGGACGGTGACTACGCCAAGCCGGGCGTGGTGGTCACCTGGCGCCTCGACGGCGGCCCGGTGGGCAGCTGACGGCACGACAGCCACTGACGTTGCTCCGGCGGTCCCGCGTTGGACCGCCCCGAGAGGCCCTCTGCCAGCCCGGGAGAGGGCCTCTCGGCGGTCAGTTGTCGCTGGCGATGCCGTCGGCCACGCTGCGGGCCACTGTGAGCAGCTTGGCGCGTACCACCCGGGCGGAGGTCATCATCTCGCTGGCCGGCAACGCGCAGGCCAGCACGACCCGGCGTTCCATGTCCTTGTCCGGCGCGACGAGCACCGCGGCGCAGGCCACCCCCTGGCGGAACTGCCCCATCTCCAGTTGCATGCCGCGCCGGTCGCCGGCGGCCAGGTCCGCCTCGAAAGTCTCGGTGGTGGTGAGCGTGGCGGTGGTGAACGGGCGCATGCCGTACTCGCGCAGATAGCGGTAGCGCTGGTCGGTCGTGAGGGTGGCGAGCAGCGACTTGCCGAGCGCTGTCGCGTGCGCACCCTCGTCGAAGCCGGGGACCAGATCCTCCAGGTAGGGCGAGCGGTGCCCCTCGGCGACGGCGGTGAGGGCCACCTGGCCGCCGACGAACCGACCAAGGTAGTGGCTGTAGCCGGTGTCCAGGGCGGCCCGGCGCAGTGTCTCGCCGACCGCCGGCGGGCCCCGGAACGCCGTCACCAGCTCCCGGTACCGGTCGGCCACCTCCAACCCCACGATGTACGTGCCGTCCTCGCGACGGATCACGTAGCCCTCGTAGGCGAGGGTGCGAACCAGGTGGTAGGTGGTGGCCACGGTCAGCTCGCAGCGTCTGGCGATCTGCTTGACGGTCAGGCCCTTCGGGGCACGACCGACCGACTCCAGCACCCGTAGCGCTCGGGACACGCTGCGAATCAGGTCCGAAGGTTCTGCCAAGGGGTCGCGCACAACCACCTCCGCCGCCGTGGACTTACACCATATGAAAAACAGGCCCGGTGCGAAATGCCTGTTCGGGTCGAGGATGCCAGATCACCATCCACAGGTTGTTGCCTGCCGGTCACCGGGAGTGCGGTGAGCAGGGCTCGCGTAGGTTTGCCGAACGATGACCGACACCTCGAACACCCCCGATCCGGCCGTTGCCCAACCCCGTCCGGTCCGGGCCAGCGCCGGCGCAGTCGTCACCACGGTGGCCTGCGTACTCCCCGTCTTCCTGCTCGGCGGTCTCGCCGTGCAGATGGGCACGGACCTCGGCTTCTCACCGGCCGGCCTGGGCCTTGCCGTCTCCGTCTACTTCGGGGTCAGCGCGCTGGCCTCGGTGCCCTCCGGGCGGTTGGTCGAGCGGTACGGACCGGCGGTGGTCGCCCGCTGCGGCATCGTGCTGGCCGCCGGGTCGATGCTGGCCGTTGCCGCCTTCGCCAGGTCGTACCTGGTGCTGGTCGGTCTGCTGGCGCTCAGCGCCGCCGCGAACGCGCTCGGCCAGTTGGCCAGCAACGCGGCGCTGGCCCAGCACGTGCCGGCCCGGCGGCAGGGGCTGTCGTTCGGTGTCAAGCAGGCCGCCATCCCGGTCTCCACTCTGCTGGCCGGCGCGGCGGTGCCCACCATCGCGCTCACCGCCGGCTGGCGCTGGGCGTTCGTGGCCGCCGCCGTGGCGGCGCTGACGACGCTGGCCGCCGTACCCCGACAGTTGCCTGGCCCGGCCCGTCGGTCCGGCGCCACGCGTGCGGGGCGGGCGACGGCGGCGCTGGTGGTGATCGGCGCGGCGGCGACGTTGGCGTCGGGCGCGGCCAACGCGCTCGGCACCTTCCTGGTGGACTCCTCGGCGGCCCGAGGTCTGTCGCCGGGCCTCGCCGGTCTCACCCTGACCCTGGGTAGCGCTGTCTGCGTGGCGGCCCGGGTGGGCGCGGGCTGGTTGGCCGACCGCCGCGAGACCGGTCACGTCGCCCTCATCGCCGCGATGCTGCTCGTCGGCGCGGTCGGGCTGGGCCTGCTCGCGTTGACCGGCTCGGTGCCGTTGGTGGTCGGTGTGGTGCTCGGCTTCGGCCTGGGCTGGGCCTGGCCCGGCCTGATGAACTTCGCGGTGGTCCGACTCCACCCGCAGTCACCGGCCGCCGCCACCTCGATCACACAGACCGGGGTGTACGCGGGCGGCTGCCTCGGCCCGCTGAGCCTGGGCCCGCTCGCCGCCCACCTCGGTTACCCGGCGATGTGGACCGTCGCGGCCGTGGCGATGCTGCTCGCCGCCGCCTTCATGCTCGTCGGCAGCCGACTGTTGACCCGCGCCGGCGCTGAGAAGGGCCGTGGCGTGGATCAGCTGGTGCGGTCGGCGATGTAGTCGCAGAGCGACTCCAGCGCACTGCGGGAGGGGCCGTGCGGCAGCGGGGCGAGCTGCGCGCGGGCGTCCTCGGCGTAGCTGCGGACTGTCTCCCGGGCCCGCTTGAGCGCCGGGCTCTCCCGGAGCAGCCCCAACGCCTCGGCGTGCAGCGCGTCGTCGGTCAACGGGCCGGTCGCCAGGATCTCCCGCAGCCGCACCGACGACGCGTCGGAGTCGTCCGCCTCGCGGGCGTAGAGCACCGGCAACGTCGGAACACCCTCGCGCAGGTCCGTGCCGGGGGTCTTGCCCGACTGCACCGACTCGGAGGCGATGTCCAGCAGGTCGTCGGAGAGCTGGAAGGCGACGCCGATCGTCTCGCCGTACCCGGCGAGGGCCTCCACGTGCTCGGGGGCGGCGCCACCGAACATGCCGCCGAACCGGGCGGACGTGGCGATCAACGAGCCGGTCTTCTCAGCGATCACGTGCAGGTAGTGGGCCACCGGGTCGTCGTCGGCGCGCGGCCCGACCGTCTCCGCGATCTGGCCGTGCACCAGCCGGGCGAAGGTGCGCGCCTGCAACCGGACCGCCTCGGGGCCCAGGTCGGCGGCGATGTCCGCCGCGCGGGCGAAGAGGTAGTCGCCGACCAGGATGGCGACCGAGTTGGTCCACCGGGAGTTCGCGCTCGGCGCGCCCCGGCGGACGGCTGCCTCGTCCATCACGTCGTCGTGGTAGAGGGTGGCGAGGTGAGTGAGCTCCATCACCACGGCGGCCGGGACCACCTGCGCACCGGTCGGATCGCCGAACTGGGCGCCGAGCGCCACCAGCAACGGCCGGAACCGCTTCCCGCCGGCCTCGACGAGGTGCCGGGCGGCCTCGGTGACGAACGGGTCGGCACTGGCCACGCTGGCCCGCAACTCGACCTCGACCGTGTCCAGCAGACCCAGCACGGACGCCTCGACACGGGGATCGGCGAGGCTCAGGCCAAGCGCGCCGAACTGACTCGTGCTCGCCCGACCCCGTCGACCGCCGGAGCCGGAGGCACCTGAACGCTCGCCCGCCGGATTCACCACGCTATCAACCATGCCACACCCGTTCGACCTGCTCCGGCCCGGGGATACGCACCGGGGGCCGGCACGTGAACACGCGCCGACCCCCGGTGATCGATCCTTCGGTCATCTAACGAATTCGGCGGCTCCGGTAGCCAGATCGAGCAGCGGCGCCGGGGCGACACCCAACACCAGGGTCGCCACCACACCGATCATCAGCGCGGCGGCGGTGAGCCCACCGGGCACCGTGACGGTCGGGGTCGACTCGCCCGGCTCGGAGAGCCACATCATCACCACGACCCGCAGGTACGGGAACGCCAGAATCATGCTGGTCAGCACACCGGCGATCACCAGCCAGGCCTGGCCACCCTCCAGCGCCGGCCCGAAGATGGCGAACTTGCTGGTGAAGCCGCTGGTCAGCGGAATGCCGGCGAAGGCCAGCAGGATGAACGTGAACAGCGCGGCGAAGAACGGCGACCGGCGGCCCAGCCCGGCCCAGCGGGACAGGTGGGTGGCCTCGCCGTCGTCGTCGCGTACCAGCGTCACCACGGCGAACGCGGCCAGCACCGAGAAGCCGTACGCGACCAGGTAGAACATCGTGCCGGCCAGCCCGTCGCGGCTCGGCGCCAACACACCGACCAGCAGGTAGCCGGCGTTGGCGATCGAGGAGTACGCGAGCAGTCGCTTGATGTCGGTCTGGGTGACCGCGAGCACCGCGCCGATGAGCATGGTCAGCACCGCCACCGCGCCGAGGACCGGCGTGAAGTCCCAGTTGGCGTCGGCGAAGGCGACCTGGAAGACGCGCAGCAGGGCACCGAACGCGGCGACCTTGGTGCAGGCCGCCATGAAAGCGGTGACCGGGGTCGGAGCGCCCTGGTAGACGTCCGGGGTCCAGACGTGGAACGGGGCCGCCGCGGCCTTGAAGAGCAGACCGATGGCGAGCAGTGCCATGCCGGCGAAGAGCAGCACCGGGCTGGCCGGCGACTCGCCCACCGCCGCGTGGATGGTGGCGAAGTCGACGCCGGCCGTGCGGCCCGGGATTCCGGCGGTGAAGCCGTAGATCAGGGCCACGCCGAACAGGAAGAACGCCGAGGCGTACGCGCCGAGCAGGAAGTACTTCATCGCCGCCTCCTGGCTCAGCAGACGCCGGCGACGGGCCAGCGCGCAGAGCAGGTAGAGCGGCAGGGAGAAGACCTCGAGGGCGATGAACATGGTCAGCAGGTCGTTCGCCGCCACGAAGATCAGCATGCCGCCGATCGCGAACGTGGTCAGCGGGTAGACCTCGGTGAGACCGTTGCGACCCTCGGCCTGCCGCCGGTCGTCGGCCGACTCCGCGGTCACCGCGGCCTGGGCGACGAACGCCCCGCCCCGCTCGACCGAGCGGTCACCGATGAGCAGCAGCGCCATGGCCGCCAGCACCAGGATCGCGCCCTGGAGGAACAGCGTCGGCCCGTCGATCGCGAGCGCCTGGCCCGCCGTGATGATCCGCTCATCGGCGCTGAGGACCACCATGGTCAGTGCCGCGAGCACGGCGAGCAGCGCCAGCGTCAACTGCACCACGTGCCGCCAGCGACGAGGCACCAGGGCCTCGACCAGCACGCCGAGCAACGCGGTGCCCAGCATGATCAGGATCGGAGAGATCGCCGCGTAGTCGATCGACGGCAGCTTCAACTCGGTCACTTTGCCGCCTCCTGGACGGTGCCGCCCACGGACGGCGCCGGGTCGGTTCTGCCGATGTCGTCCATTGTCGCCTGGACGGCGGGGTTGATCACGTCAGTGACCGGCTTGGGGAAGAAGCCGAGCAGCACGATCAGCGCGATCAGCGGGGCGACCACGACCTTCTCGCGCAGGTTGAGGTCCTTGCGCATCCCGTCGACCTCGGTGAGAGCCGGGTTGAGCGTGCCCTGGGTGGTGCGCTGCACCATCCACAGCACGTACGCGGCGGCCAGGATGATGCCGAGCGTGGCGATCACCGCGACCGGCTTGTTCACTGTGAACGTGCCGATCAGCACCAGGAACTCGGAGATGAACGGTGCCGTGCCGGGCAGCGCGAGCGAGGCGAGACCGGCGAAGAAGAGCACCCCGGCGAGCACTGGGACGAGCTTGCCGGCGCCACCGAAGTCGCTGATCAGCGACGAACCACGCCGGGAGATCAGCATGCCCACCACCAGGAAGAGCAGGCCGGTTGCCAGCCCGTGGTTGAGCATGTAGAGCACCGCGCCGGTGCCGGCCTGGGTGGTGAAGGCGAAGATGCCCACGCCGATGAAGCCGAAGTGCGCGATCGAGGTGTACGACACCAGCCGCTTGAGGTCGTTCTGGCCGACCGCCAGCAGCGCGGCGTAGACGATGCCGATCACGCCCAGGGCCAGCGCCCACGGCGCGAACCACTTCGACGCCTCCGGGAACAGCGGCAGGCAGTAGCGCAGGATGCCGAAGGTGCCGACCTTGTCCAGCACGCCGACGAGCAGCGCCGCCGCCCCCGCCGGGGCGGCGCCACCGGCGTCGGGCAACCAGGTGTGGAACGGGAAGAACGGCGCCTTGATGGCGAACGCGAGGAAGAAGCCGAGGAACAGCCACCGCTCGGTGCCGGTGCTGATGTCGACCTGCGAGAGCGCCTGCCAGTCGAAGGTCTTCCCGCCGACCACCCACAGGCCGATCACCGCGGCCAGCATGAACAGACCGCCGACGAGCGAGTAGAGGAAGAACTTCACCGCCGCGTACTGCCGCTGGTGGCCGCCGTAGCTGCCGATGAGGAAGTACATCGGCACCAGCATGACCTCGAAGAACACGTAGAACAGGAAGACGTCGGCGGCCGCGAAGACGCCGATCATCGTGCACTCGAGGACCAGCAGCAGTGCGAAGTAGACGGGCACCGACCGCTTCGACGACTCCGCGTCGTGCCAGGACGCCAGGATCACCAGCGGCACCAGCACCGCGATCAGCATCAGCATCACCAGCGCGATGCCGTCGGCGGCGAAGGTGAAGCTGACCCCCCAGTTCGGGATCCAGGAGTACGACTCGCGGAACTGGAACCGGTCACCGCCGGCGTTGAAGCTGACCCACATCACCACCGAGAGCACCAGCACGAGCAGCGACCAGGCGAACGCCACCTGCTTGGCCAGCTCCGGGCGGTGGCGCGGCAGGAAGGCCACCACCAGGGCACCCACCAGCGGCGCCACGGTGAGCACCGAGAGGAACGGGAAGTTGGACATTATGCGGCCTTACCTCCGTCGTCACTGCGTGGTCCGCCGGCGGGGGCGGCCGGAAAGAGGTCGATCACGCCAACCACCCCGCCTGCACCGCCAGGAACGCCGCCATCACCAGCAGCGCACCGGCCAGGATCGAGGTGGCGTACGAGCGGACAAAGCCGGTCTGCATCCGACGGAGGCGACCCGAGCCGCCGCCGACAGCTGCGGCGAGCCCGTTGACGAGCCCGTCGATGCCCCGGTTGTCGAGGTACACCAGCGCCCGGGTGAGGAAGATGCCCGGCTTCTCGAAGACCGCCTCGTTGACCGTGTCGGTGTAGAGGTTGCGCCGGGCGGCGGTGACCAGCACCCCGGCCGGCTGCGGCGCGGTGGCGGTGCCGGCGCGGAACAGGAACCAGGCGAGCCCGGCACCGAGCACGGTCACCAGCAGCGACAGGATGGTGATCACGGTGTGCGAGAGGACCGCCTCGTGCTCCGCGTGCTCGC
This sequence comes from Micromonospora sp. NPDC005205, assembly GCF_040608275.1. NCBI lineage: Bacteria > Bacillati > Actinomycetota > Actinomycetes > Micromonosporales > Micromonosporaceae > Micromonospora > Micromonospora sp. NPDC005205. The sequence goes on along the minus strand of NZ_JBEXHV010000001.1, from coordinate 596,585 downwards.
CGCCCAGTCCGGCGGTCTCCGTCAACCAGTCCGGAACGGACGTGGCGAGCAGGAAGCCGGCGCCGACCGACCCGACCGCCAGCAGGATCAGCGGGATGGTCATCAGCTTCGGCGACTCGTGCGGGTGCTCGATGTCCTCGGTCCACCGCTGCGGCCCGTGGAACGTGAGGACGAACAGCCGCGTCATGTAGAACGCGGTGAGCCCGGCGCCGAGCAGTGCCGCACCGCCGAAGAGCCAGGCGGTCCAGTCCTCCCGCTCGAAGGCGGCCACGATGATCGGCTCCTTGGAGAAGAAGCCGGAGAAGGGGAACATGCCGATGATGGCCAGCCAACCCATCATGAAGGTCAACCAGGTGATCTTCATGTACTTGGACAGCCCACCGAAGCGGCGGATGTCGACCTGGTCCTTCATCCCGTGCATGACCGAGCCCGCGCCCAGGAACATGTTGGCCTTGAAGAAGCCGTGCGCCAGCAGGTGCACGATGGCCAGCGCGTACGCCGCGCCGCCGAGGCCGACACCGAGGAACATGTAGCCGATCTGGCTCACCGTCGACCAGGCGAGCACCCGCTTGATGTCGTCCTTGGCCGCACCGATGATGCAGCCGATCAGCAGGGTGAGCGCGCCGACGCTGACCACCACGAGTTGCAGCGTCGAGTTGGCCGAGAAGATCGGGTTGGACCGGGCGATCAGGTAGACGCCAGCGGTGACCATGGTGGCGGCGTGGATGAGCGCCGACACGGGGGTCGGGCCCTCCATCGCGTCCGGCAACCACGCCTGGAGCGGGAACTGACCGGACTTGCCGGCCGCCCCGAGCAGCAGCAACAGGCCGAGGACCAGCACCGTGGTGCCGGTCAGCGCGCCGACACCGTTGAACACCTCGTCGTACTGGGTGGTGCCCAGGGTGGCGAACATGATGAAGATGCCGATGGCCAGGCCGGCGTCGCCGACCCGGTTCATCAGGAACGCCTTCTTGCCGGCGGTGGCCGCGCTCGGCCGCTCGGTCCAGAAGGAGATCAGCAGGTACGACGCCAGACCGACGCCCTCCCAGCCGAAGTACAGCATCACGTAGTTGTTGCCGAGCACCAGCAGCAGCATCGCCGCGACGAACAGGTTGAAGTACGCGAAGAACCGACGACGGCCCGCGTCGTGCGACATGTACTCCACCGCGTACAGGTGGATCAGGAAACCCACCCCGGTGATCAGCAGTACGAAGACCGCGGCCAGCGGGTCGAACAGCAGGCCGAAGTCGACGCGCAGATCACCGACGGCGATGAAGTCCCAGAGGCTCAGCTCGACGGACTTGTTCTCCAGGCCACGCAGCTGGAAGAAGAAGCTCAGGCCGAGCACGAACGCGGCGCCGATGGCGGCGACGCCCAACCAGTGCCCCCAGCGGTCGGCCCGGCGGCCGAGCAGCAGCAGGATTGCCGCGCTGAGCAGCGGGATCGCCACCAGCAGCCAGACGCCCCCAAGCAGCCCCGTGGCCTGGGCGTATTCCACAGTCTCTTCCACCGGAGGACCCCTCTAGTACTTGAGCAGATTGGCGTCGTCGACACTCGCCGAGCGTCGCGTCCGGAAGATGGACATGATGATCGCGAGCCCGACCACGACCTCGGCCGCCGCCACCACCATCACGAAGAACGCCATGATCTGGCCGTTGAGGTCACCGTTGATCCGGCTGAAGGTGACCAGCGTCAGGTTGGCCGCGTTGAGCATCAGCTCCACGCACATGAACAGCACGAGCGCGTTGCGCCGGACCAGCACCCCGGCGGCGCCGATGGTGAACAGCACCGCGGCGAGCACGAGGTAGTAGGTCGGCTCGACCGAGAAGAACGATCCCATTACTTGTCCGTCCCCTTCAGCGAGGTCTCCTCGGCGGTCAGCTCGCGCTGCGGAAGGATCGCCGGGGTGCTGCGGTCGGTCAGGCGGCCGTCGGGCAGCCGGGCCGGAGTGGCCACCGAGGAGGAGGTCGCGAAGACGCCGGGGCCCGGCTTCGGGCCGGGGTAGTTGCCCGGGGCGAAGCGTGCCTTCATGGTGGACACCTGGTCGACCTTGTCCTGCTTCCGCCGCTCGACGTGGGCCAGCACCATGGCACCGACCGCCGCGGTGATCAGCAGCGCCGAGGTCAGCTCGAACGCGAAGACGTACTTGGTGAACAGCAGCCGGGCGATGCCCTGCACGTTCCCCTCGGCGTTGACCTGCTCCAGACCGACCGTGTTGGTCCGGTCCAGCGCCTGGTAGAGGCCGGTGCCGACCAGACCGGCGAAGCCCAGGCCGAGCACGATCGCGGCGACGCGCTGGCCGCGCAGCGTCTCGATCAGCGAGTCCGTGGAGTCCCTGCCGACCAGCATCAGCACGAAGAGGAACAGCATCATGATCGCGCCGGTGTAGACGATGATCTGCACCATGCCGATGAACGGGCCGGCCTGGAGCACGTAGAACACGCCCAGGCAGAGCATTGTCAGCACCAGCCACAGCGCCGAGTGCACGGCGTTGCGCGCGGCCACCATCCCGATCCCGCCGATCAGCGCGAGCGGGGCGAGGATCCAGAAGGTGACCGCCTCACCGGTGGAGACCGAACCCGCCGCGGCGAGCACCGTAGACGTGGTCATGCTCCCTCTCCCTTGCCGGCCGCCACGCGCTGGGCGGCCTGCTCGGCGCCCGGGAACGTCACGCCGGGGTGCTCCTCGACCTGGTAGCGGCCGGGGCCCATCGGGGACGTCTCCGCACCGGCGGAGGTGCCCGGGTTGTCCAGCGCGCCGACGTAGTAGTCCTTCTCGCTGTCACCCAGCCGCATCGGGTGCGGAGGCTGCTCCATGCCCTCCAGCAACGGCGCGAGCAACTGCTCCTTGGTGAAGATCAGGTCCTGCCGGTTGTCCCGGGCCAACTCGTACTCGTTGCTCATGGTGAGCGACCGGGTCGGGCAGGCCTCGATGCACAGCCCGCAGAAGATGCAGCGGGCGTAGTTGATCTGGTAGATGCTGGCGTACCGCTCACCCGGCGAGAAGCGCTCCTCGTCGGTGTTGTCGCCACCCTCGACGTAGATCGCGTCCGCCGGGCAGGCCCAGGCACACAGCTCGCAGCCGATGCACTTCTCCAGGCCGTCCGGGTGCCGGTTGAGGATGTGCCGCCCGTGGTAGCGCGGCGCCGACACCGGCGGCTTGAACGGGTAGTCGGTCGTGACGACCTTCCTGAACATGTGCGAGAAGGTGACACCGAATCCCTTGAACGTTCCGGTGATCGCGCCCACGTCACACCTCCCTGGAGTCCGAGCCGGCAACGATGTTGGCCGGCTCCCGCTCGGCGACCACGCGCGTGATGCGCGGGCTCGGTGGTACCTGAAGATCCATCGGTGGCAGCGGGAAGCTCCCGTGCGGCCGGTTGTCGACCTGTTCCTGCGTCGTCGGCGTCGGCGTCGGGCGCCGGCTGGGCCAGAAGATCGTGGCGATCAGCAGGATGCCGGCCGGGATGCCGACGGCGATCACCTTGCCGCGGGTGTCCCAGTCCTCGATGGAGCGCAGGCCCGACAGGACCAGGATCCAGGCCAGGTTGATCGGCAGCAGCACCTTCCAGCCGAGCCGCATGAACTGGTCGTACCGCAGCCGGGGCAGCGTGCCACGCAACCACACGAAGACGAAGACCAGGGCGATCACCTTGCCGAAGAACCAGAGCATCGGCCACCAACCGGAGTTGGCGCCCTCCCAGATGGTGATCGGCCAGGGTGCCCGCCAACCGCCGAGGAACAGCGTGGTGGTGACAGCGGACATGGTCACCATCGCGACGTACTCGCTGAGCATGAAGAGCGCGAACTTCAGCGAGCTGTATTCCGTCATGAAGCCGGCGACCAGCTCGGACTCGGCCTCGGGCAGGTCGAACGGCGCCCGGTTGGTCTCACCCACTGTGGCGATGAAGAAGATGATGAAGCTCGGCAGCAGCAGGATCGCGTACCAGCCCGGCGCCGGGATGGTCTGGCCGAAGACGGTCAGCTCGGTGCCGTCGCCCTGAGCGGCGACGATCCCGCTGGTGCTCATCGTGCCGGCGGTCATGAAGACCGCCACGATGCTGAGCCCCATCGCGACCTCGTACGAGATCATCTGGGCGCTCGACCGGAGACCACCCAGCAGGGGGTACGTCGAGCCCGAGGCCCAGCCGCCCAGCACGATGCCGTAGACGCCCATCGAGGAGCAGGCGAGCAGCAGCAGCACCGCCACCGGCACATCGGTGACCTGCAACGGCGTGTGGTGACCGAAGATGCTCACCATCGGGCCGAACGGCACCACCGACAGGGCGGTGACCGCGCAGATCACCGAGATGGTCGGGGCGAAGAAGTAGACGACCTTGTCGGCCGCCTTCGGCAGGATGTCCTCCTTGAAGGCCATCTTCAGGCCGTCGGCGAGGGTCTGCAGCAGGCCGAACGGGCCGACCTGGTTGGGGCCGGGCCGCACCTGCATGTAACCGACCACGCGCCGTTCGAACCAGACACCGAGCAGGGTGGCCAGCAGACCGAAGGCGAACGCGAAGACAATCTTGCCGAGGACCAGCCACCACGGATCCCGGCCGAAGTCGGCCAGCGTCGGATCCTGGGCCAGGTAGATCGGACTCACTGGTTACCCCCGGTGTTGAGGAGCGGACCCGGGAGACCGGTCTCGTCGGCCGCCACGCGTCCGGCCGGGATGGCCGTACTCGGTGCGGGGACGGAGATCCGGACGACCGCGCCGGACGTCGCCCCGAGGCTGCGCCGCACGGTCGAGCCGGGTGAGTTGGTCGGCAGCCAGACCACGCCGTCCGGCATCTCGGTGAGTTCCGCCGGCAGGGTCAGCGCCCCCCGGTCGGTGCCGACCGTGACCGCGTCACCGTCGACCACACCGAGCGCCTCGGCGGTGCCCTTACCCAGCCGGACCACCGGCGGGCGGGCGGTCCCGGCGAGGTTCTCGTCGCCCTCGGTCAGGGTGCCGAGGTCCACCAGCTGGTGCCAGGTGGCCAGCACGGCCTCCCCGGCGTTCGGCTGCGGCACACGGCCCGGTGCGACCGACGGCGCGGCCGGCCGGGACATCCGCGTCGCCGGCAGCGTGCCCAGCTCACGACGCACACTCAGCACGTCGGCCGTGCCGAGGCGTACGTCGAGCAGCGCGGCCAGCGCGTCGAGCACCCGGCCGTCGGTCATCGCGGAGGTGTTCAGCACCGCCTCGAACGGGCGCAGCCGGCCTTCCCAGTCCAGGAAGCTTCCGGCCTTCTCGGCCACCGGGGCGACCGGCAGCACCACGTTCGCCCGCCGGGTCACCGCGCTGGCCCGCAGCTCGAGGCTGACCAGGAACGGCACCGCGTCCAGGGCGGACTCGGCCAGTCGCGGGTCGGCCAGGTCGGCCGGGTCGACACCGCCGACGACAAGCGCGCCGAGCTGCCCGTTGGCGGCCGCGGCCAGGATCCCGTCGGTGTCCCGACCGGCCTGGCTCGGGATCACCCCGGCCGGGATGTCCCACGCCTCACCCAGCTCGGCCCGGGCGGCCGGCTCGGTGACCAGGCGACCACCGGGGAGCAGGTTGGGCAGGCAGCCCGCGTCGACAGCGCCGCGGTCACCAGCGCGCCGCGGCACCCAGGCCAGCTTCGCGCCGGTACGCCGGGCCACGTCGGCCGCGGCGGAAAGTCCGCCCGGCACGCTGGCCAGCCGCTCGCCGACGATGAGGATCGCACCCGGTGCGCTCAGCGCCTCGCTGACCGTTGCGTGCTCGGCGAGCACGCTGGCCTCCTCGCCCGGCACCACCCGGGCCAGCTTGGCACCGAGCTTCTCCAGGCCGCGGGTGGCGAAGGGCGCCAGCGCGTACACGGTCAGGGTCTTCTTCAGGTACGCCTTGCGCAGCCGCAGGAAGAGGATCGGGCACTCCTCCTCGGGCTCCAGGCCCACCAGCACCACCGCCGGCGCGTTCTCCACGTCGGTGTAGGTGACGTCGGTGACCCCGGCGACCGAGCTGGCCAGGAAGTCGGCCTCCTCGCGGGAGACCGGGCGGGCCCGGAAGTCGATGTCGTTGGTGTTCAGCGCGACCCGGGCGAACTTGGCGTAGGCGTAGGCGTCCTCGACGGTCAGCCGGCCGCCGGTGAGCACTGCGGTGCCCTGCCCGCTCTCCCGAGCGATGTGCAGCCCTTCGGCGGCGACGGTGAGCGCCTCACTCCAGGACGCCTCCCGCAGCTCACCGGTGCTCTCGTCCCGGACCAGCGGAGTGGTCAGCCGGTCGGCGGCCCGGGTGTACTGGAAGCCCCAACGGCCCTTGTCGCAGTTCCACTCCTCGTTCACCGCCGGCTCGTCGCCGGCCAGCCGGCGCAGCACCTTGCCACGCCGCCAGTCGGTGCGCTGCCCGCAGCCGGCCGAGCAGTGCTCGCAGACGCTCGGGCTGGAGACCAGGTCGAACGGGCGGGCGCGGAAACGGTACTGGGCACCGGTCAGCGCACCCACCGGGCAGATCTGCACCGTGTTGCCGGAGAAGTAGGAGTTGAACGGGACGTCCCCGGCGTCGCCCTCTTCGCCGTACGCGTCGTCCCGGTAGATGTTGATCTCCTCGGCGGACGACCGGCCCATCAGGTCGATGAACTTGTCGCCGGCGATCTCCTCGGAGAACCGGGTGCACCGCTGGCAGAGCACGCAACGCTCGCGGTCCAGCAGCACCTGGCTGCTGATCGCCATCGGCTTCTCGTACTCCCGCTTGTGCTCGTGGAAGCGCGAGTCGGTGCGGCCGGTGGACATCGCCTGGTTCTGGAGCGGGCACTCGCCGCCCTTGTCACACATCGGGCAGTCCAGCGGGTGGTTGAGCAGCAGCAGCTCCATCACCCCCTCCTGCGCCTTCTTGGCGACCGGGGAGGTGATCTGGGTACGCACGACCATGCCGTCGGCGACGGTCTGGGTGCAGGAGGCGACCGGCTTGCGCTGGCCCTCCACCTCGACCAGACACTGCCGGCACGCGCCGGCCGGGGCCAGCAGCGGGTGGTCGCAGAACCGGGGGATCTCGGTGCCCATCTGCTCGGCGACCCGGATCAGCAGCGTCCCCTTGGGGGCGGTGACCTCGACGCCGTCGATGGTGAGGGTGACGGTCTCGGTCTGCTTGGCTACGTCGGTCATCAGTGCGCCCCTACCAGGGTCTTCTCCGACAGCTTGGGTGCGGTCCGACCCTCGATGTAGTCGAGGTAGTCCTGCTTGAAGTACTGCAGCGAGGAGGTCACCGAGCTGGTCGCGCCGTCACCCAGACCGCAGAACGAGCGGCCGAGGATGTTGTCGCAGGTGTCCAGCAGGGTGTCCAGGTCTTCGTGGGTGCCCTGACCGGCGAGGATCCGCCGGTAGACCCGGACCATCCAGTAGTTGCCCTCACGGCACGGGGTGCACTTGCCGCACGACTCGTGGTGGTAGAACTCCAGCCACCGGTACGTCGCGTAGACCGGGCAGTCCTGGTCGGAGAAGATCTGGGTGGCCGTGGTGCCGAGGATCGAGCCGGCCGCCGCCACCCCCTCGAAGTCCAGTGGCACGTCCAGGTGCTCGGCGGCGAGCAGCGGGGTGGAGGAGCCGCCCGGGGTCCAGAACCGCAGGTTGTGGCCGGGCTGCATGCCACCGGCCAACTCCAGCAGCTCGCGCAGCGTGACACCCATCGAGCACTCGTACTGGCCCGGGTTGACGACCCGGCCCGAGAGCGAGTAGATCATCGGCCCGGAGGACTTCTCGGTGCCCATGCTCTTCCACCAGTCGGCCCCACCGAGCACGATCGGCGGCACGCTGGCGATGGTGCCGACGTTGTTCACCACCGTCGGGCTCGCGTACAGGCCGTGGGTGGCCGGGAACGGCGGGCGCAGCCGGGGCTGACCCCGGAACCCCTCCAGCGAGTCCAGCAGCGCCGTCTCCTCGCCGCAGATGTACGCCCCGGCGCCGGAGTGCACCACCAGCTCCAGGTCGTAGCCACTGCGCAGGATGTTCCGGCCCAGGTAACCCTTGTCGTACGCCTCCTGGACCGCGTTGCGCAGCCGGCGCGCGGCGTGCACCGCCTCGCCCCTGATGTAGATGTAGGCGCGGGCGGCCCGGATCGCGTACGAGGCGATGATGACGCCCTCGACCAGCGCGTGCGGGTCGTGGGTCATCAGCGGCAGGTCCTTGCAGGTGCCCGGCTCGCCCTCGTCGGCGTTGACCACCAGGTAGTGCGGCTTGCCGTCGCCCTGCGGGATGAAGCCCCACTTGAGGCCGGTCGGGAAGCCGGCGCCGCCCCGGCCCCGCAGCCCGGAGTCCTTGATCAGCTGGATCAGGTCGTCCGGGTGGGCCTTGAGCGCCTTGCGCAACGCGGCGTAGCCGTCCAACTGCTCGTACGTGCCGATGCGCCAGGCGTCCGGCGAGAGCCAGCGCTTGGTCAGCACCGGCGTCAGCTTGGCCAGCGTCTCCGGGCGGGGAGTGGTCACTTCTGGGCCCCCGTTTCGTTCGCGTCCGCCGGTCCGGCGCCGTCGGCGTCCGTCCCAGCCTTCGCTTCGGTGAGGTTGCGCTCCTGCGCCCCGGCCTCGTCGCCGGCGGGCTTGCCGTCGCTGGCCGGCGCGTTGGCCGCCACGCCGGCGGCCTCGGCCGACCGCGCGTCACCAGCCTCGGGCGCGGTGCCGGTGCCGTCCGTCGGGACCTTCGTGCCGGGGGCGTCCGGCACTGCCGCGCCCGCGTCCGGCTGCCGGGTCTCGGCGGTACGCACCTGCGGCGACTTGTCGTCCGGTGCCTTGACGTCCGGTGCGGTGCTGCCGGTGGCGGTCTCCGGCAACGCCTGCTCGGCGATCCCGGTCGGGGCGGACGCCCCGTCTCCGCCCTTGACCGGCGCAGCGCTGGCCTCGACGGGCGCCGGCTTGGCGGCCTCCGCCTTCGCCTTCGCCTCGGCGGCGGCCTTGTCGGCCTCGGCCTTGCTGCGGATCGGGGTGTTCGGGTCGAAGCCCGGCACCGAGACGCCGTGCTGCTGGGCCAGCCGCAGCCCGCGCAGGGTGGGCTCGCCCGGGCCGCCGTCGGCGACCGCACCGTCGCGCTCGTCGGCGAAACCGGCGAGCTGCACCGCCATCTCCTTCAGGGTGCAGAGCCGGGCGCCCCGGGTCGGCATCGGCCGACCGCCGGCCCGCAACTCGTCCACCACACCGACAGCGGTGGAGGCGTCCACGCCGTCGAAGAAGTCATAGTTGACGGTCATCACCGGGCCGTAGTCACACGCCGCCAGGCACTCGGCGTGCTCCAGCGTGATCGTGCCGTCCGTCGTGGTCTCGTCGTGCCCGACGCCCAGGTGCTCGGCGAGGGTGTCGTAGACCTCCTGGCCACCGAGCACGTTGCACATCGTGTTGGTGCAGACGCTGACCAGGAAGTCACCGGTCGGCTTGCGCTTGTACATCGTGTAGAAGGTGGCCACCGCGCCGACCTGGGCCTTGTTCAGCCCCAGCACCTCGGCGCAGAACGCGACCCCGGCCGGGGAGACGTACCCCTCTTCGGCCTGCACCAGGTGCAGCAGCGGCAGCAACGCCGAGCGGGACCGGTCCGCCGGGTAACGGGCGATGATGTCGCGCGCCCGCTCCCGGGTCTCGTCAGTGAAAGTCGTCGTCATCAGAGCCGCCTTCCGTTCGCGACTGCGGGGCTCGCAAGCTCACTCCTCGCACTCACCTGTCACACCCGCCCATCACCGGGTCCAACGAGGCGCCGCCGGCGATCACGTCGGCGATCAGACCGCCCTCGGCCATCGCCGGGAGGGCCTGCAGGTTGACGAAGCTGGGCTCCCGGTAGTGCACCCGGTAGGGCCGGGTGCCGCCGTCGGAGACCGCGTGGACGCCCAGCTCGCCGCGGGGCGCCTCGATGGCGACGTACACCTGGCCGGGCGGGACCCGGAAGCCCTCGGTCACCAGCTTGAAGTGGTGGATCAGCGACTCCATCGACTGACCCATGATCTTCGCGACGTGCTCCAGCGAGTTGCCCATGCCGTCGACGCCGATGGCGAGCTGCGCCGGCCAGGCGATCTTGCGGTCGGCGACCATCACCGGGCCGGGACGGAGCCGGTCCAGCGCCTGCTCGACCAGCTTCATCGACTCCCGGATCTCGGCGAGCCGGACCAGGTAGCGACCCCACACGTCACCGTCGGGGTGGGTCGGCACGTCGAACTCGTACGTCTCGTAGCCGCAGTACGGCATGGTCTTGCGCAGATCCCAGGCGAGGCCGGCGGAGCGCAGCACCGGGCCGGTGATGCCGAGCGCCACGCAGCCGGTGACGTCCAGCACCGCGACGCCCTTCGTCCGCGCGGTCCAGATCGGCTGGCCGGAGAGGAGGTCCTCGTACTCCTTGAGCTTCTTCGGCATCATCTTGAGGAACTCGCGGATCTTGACGATCGCCTCGTCCGGCACGTCCTGCGCCACACCGCCCGGCCGCACGTACGCGTGGTTCATGCGCAGGCCGGTGATGGTCTCGAAGATGTCGAGGATGTACTCCCGCTCGCGGAAGCCGTACAACATGATCGAGATCGCGCCCAGCTCCATGCCGGTGGTGGCCAGCCAGACCAGGTGCGACGAGATCCGGTTGAGCTCCATCATCAGCACGCGGATCGTGGTGGCCCGCTCGGTGATGTCGTCGGTGATGCCGAGCAGCTTCTCGACCGCGAGGGCGTACGCCGTCTCGTTGAAGATCGGGGCGAGGTAGTCCATCCGGGTCACGAACGTCGAACCCTGGACCCAGTTGCGGTATTCGAGGTTCTTCTCGATGCCGGTGTGCAGGTAGCCGATGACCGAGCGGGCCTCGCGGACCGTCTCTCCCTCCAGCTCCAGGATCAGCCGCAGCACCCCGTGGGTGGACGGGTGCTGCGGACCCATGTTGACGATGATCCGCTCGTCGTTGATCGGGTCGGTGCCCGAGACGATGGTGTCCCAGTCCCCACCGGTGACGGTGAAGACCCGGCCCTCGTCGGTCTCGCGCTCGCTGGCGTAGTTCGACGTCGTCACTGGTACGACCTCCGCTCGCTCGGCGGCTGGATCTCCGCGCCCTTGTACTCGACGGGGATGCCGCCGAGCGGGTAGTCCTTACGCTGCGGGTGGCCCTCCCAGTCGTCCGGCATGAGGATCCGGGTCAGGTTGGGGTGGCCGTCGAAGACGATGCCGAACATGTCGTACGCCTCGCGCTCCTGCCAGTCCGCCGTCGGGTAGACGGCGGTCACGCTGGGCAGGTGTGGGGCTTCGACGGAGACCGCGGCCTCCAGCCGGACCCGCCGCCGGTACGTCATCGAGGTGAGCAGGTAGACCACGTGCAGCCGGCGCTCGTCGGCGCCGAGGTAGTCCACACCGGACACCGAGGAGCACAGCTCGAAGCGCAGCGCCAGGTCGTCCCGCATCACCTGGCACACCTCGGCGATCCGCTCCGGGCGTACGTGCAGGGTCAGCTCACCCCGGTCGACCACCACCTTCTCGATGGCGTCGTTGAAGGCCGGGTACGCCTCCTCCAGCGCGTCGCGGACCTCGTCGAAGTAGCCCCCGTACGGCCGGGACGCCTCTTCGATGGGCTGGCGCTGGCGGACCAGGCCGCCGTAGCCGGACACGTCGCCGGTGCCCTGGTTGCCGAACATGCCGCGCCCCGCCGGGCTGGCCGGCGGGTACTCCGCCGGGGCGGTGCTGCTGGCGCCGACCGGGGTGACCGGTACCGGCACCCCGCCGTCGTTTGGCTTGTCGGTGGGTGACGTCATTTCGGGCCTGCCTGCGGGTGGAGGTGGTTCTGAGCGTTCATCCAGTTCTCGATGCGCAGCTGCTCCTCGCGGCCCTCACGGACCGCCCGGGTCCACTCGGCGCGCCGGGCCTTGTCGCTGCGGTACGAGGAGGGCATCGAGCCGTAGGGGACGATCGGAACGTCGCCGCGCTCCTGGCGGGCCGCCAGCATCTTGCGGCCGTTCGGGCCCAGCGGCTCATACATGATCTTCTCGCGGAGCTTGAGGATCGCGTCGATGAGCATCTCCGGCCGGGGCGGGCAGCCGGGCAGGTACATGTCGACCGGCACCACGTGGTCGACGCCCTGCACGATCGCGTAGTTGTTGAACATGCCGCCGCTGCTGGCGCAGACGCCCATCGAGAGCACCCAGCGCGGCTCGGCCATCTGGTCGTAGATCTGGCGCAGCACCGGGGCCATCTTCTGACTCACCCGGCCGGCCACGATCATCAGGTCGGCCTGCCGGGGCGACGCCCGGAAGACCTCCATGCCCCAGCGGCCCATGTCGTAGTGCGGACCACCGGCGGCCATCATCTCGATGGCGCAGCAGGCCAGGCCGAAGGTGGCGCCCCACACGGACGACTTCCGAGACCAGTTGACCAGCTTCTCCACCGAGGTGAGCAGGACGCCGGCGGGAAGCTTCTCCTCGATGCCCATCTGACGTTCCTTCCTCAGTCCCAGTCCAGGCCGCCGCGCCGCCACACGTAGGCGTACGCAACGAAGACCGCGACGATGAACAGGACCATCTCCACGAAGCCGAAGATCGGCAGAGCGTCGAACGAGACCGCCCAGGGGTAGAGGAAGATGATCTCGATGTCGAAGACGATGAAGAGCATCGCCGTCAGGTAGAACTTGATCGGGAACCGCCCGCCGCCGACCGGCTGCGGGCTGGGCTCGATGCCGCACTCGTAAGCCTCGAGTTTGGCCTTGTTGTAGCGACGGGGACCGGCGAAGCGGGCGGCGCCGACGGAAAACAGCGAGAACGCCGCGGCGAGGGCGAACAGCCCGATGATCGGTGCGTAAGGCGAGAGCGTCATCGTTTTCTCCTGCTCGTCCTTCCCTGCCCTCGGTGCTTGACGAAAATCACACTATTCACGTCCCTCGCAGTGGCAGTCGGCGGGGGTCGATCTTTGTCGGCATCGGGGCCTTGACCAGCACCGATGCCGTCCTACTTATACGGCTGGGGCGGCCTTCGTCATCGCGTTGATGACCCGATCCATCGCGTCCCCGCCGCGCGGGTCGGTCAGGTTGGCCAACAGCTTGAGCACGAAACGCATCAGCGTCGGGTGCGGCATGCCGTGTTTGGTGGCGATCCGCATGATCTCGGGGCGGCCGATCAGTTTCACGAAGATGCCGCCCAGCCGGTAGTAGCCGCCGAGCCGGGCCTTCAACTCGTTCGGGTACGCCAACAACGCGCGCTCGCGTTCCGGGCCGGCCGGCCGGGCGAGGGCCTGGAGCATGACCTCCGCGGCCAGTTCGCCGGACTCCATCGCGTACGCGATGCCCTCGCCGTTGAACGGGTTGACCATGCCGCCTGAGTCGCCGACCAGCAGCACTCCCCGGGTGTAGTGGGGCACCCGGTTGAAGCCCATCGGCAGCGCGGCACCGAGGATCGGGCCGTCGGCGTTGGTCTCGTCGGTCATCCCCCAGTCTTCCGGGGTGTTTGCGAGCCAGTCGGTCAGCAGCCGGCGGTAGTTGGTCTTGCCGAACGCCGAGGACGAGTTGAGCACGCCGAGCCCGACGTTGACCCGCCCGTCACCGAGGCCGAAGATCCAGCCGTACCCGGGCAGCAGGTTGTCGCCGCTGTCCTTGCTGCGCAGCTCCAGCCAGGACTCCAGGTAGTTGTCCTCGTGCTTGGCCGGCGAGCGGTAGTAGCGGCGGACGGCGACACCGATCGGCCGGTCCTCCCGCTTGCCCAGCCCGAGCGCCAGCGGGAACCGGCCGGAGACGCCGTCCGCCGCGACGACCAGCGGGGCGTGGAAGGTGGTGGGCTCCTTGCCCGGCCCGACCTCCGCCTCGACGCCGGTGACGCGGCCATCGCCGTCGAGCACCGGGCCCAGCACGTTGACGCTGGTCCGAAGTTTCGCGCCGGCAGCCACCGCCCGCTGGGCGAGCAGGTCGTCGAAGTCCAGGCGCGTGCGCACCAGACCGTAGTTGGGGAAGCTGGCCAGCTCCGGCCAGTCCAGTTCGAGGCGCACCCCACCGCCGATGACCCGCAGGCCACGGTTGTGCAGCCAGCCCGCCTCGGGCGAGGTGTCCACACCCATGCGGATGAGCTGGCGCACCGCGCGCGGGGTCAACCCGTCGCCGCAGACCTTCTCCCGGGGGAACTCGGTCTTCTCCAACAACAGCACCCGTACGCCGTGCCGGGCCAGGTGGTACGCAGTCGCTGATCCACCGGGACCGGCGCCCACGACAATGACGTCGGCGTCATGTTCCACCGCGGTCATCCGCGCCTCCTCCCGCACGCTCGTGAAATGCTTCACAAGCCAGACGGGACGAGTGTATGACCGGCGTCATACCAGCGCAGGATCAGGGGTACCTAACTCGCCGATGTGACAGCTCACCACCGTCCACAGCGGTCAGGTGTCAGGCCGGGCTGGAGGCGTCCAAGCCCGCATCGACCCGAATTGTCTCCGGCAGATGCTCGCGGAGCGCCCCACCCGCCGCCCGGTCCAGTGCCGCCAGAACCTCGGCGACCACCTGCCGGACCTCCACCGGGTCGGCCCCGGCCAACTCGCGCAACTGGGAGATGAGCTCGGCCGCGTCGTCATCGGTCGCGGCCACCGGGTCCGCCGGGTCTGCTCCGGTCATGCGATCGAGCGTACCGGGCAAAGTGGACCAAGTCCGATATTTACGGAACCTGAATAATTGTCAGTGTCGTGTGGTGCGGTCCGCCCGCTACTCGCGGATCCCCCGGTGCAGGGCCACCACGCCACCGGTCAGGTTGCGCCACGCCACGCGCCCCCACCCGGCTGCGGCCACCCGGCCGGCCAGCGCGGACTGCGCCGGCCAGGCGCGGACCGACTCGGCGAGATAGACGTACGCCTCGGGGTTGCTCGACACAGTGCGGGCTACCGCCGGCAGCGACCGCATCAGGTACGACAGGTAGACCGTCCGGAAGACCGGGTTGACCGGGGTGCTGAACTCGCAGACCACCAGCCGGCCGCCCGGCCGGGTCACCCGGGCCAGCTCACGCAGCGCCGCGTCGGTGTCGTTGACGTTGCGCAACGCGAAGGAGATGGTCACCGCGTCGAAGCTGGCGTCGGTGAACGGCAGCCGCAGCGCGTCTCCCGCCAGCAGCGGCACCTCGGGCCGGGCCCGCTTGCCGGTGTGCAACATGCCCAGTGACAGGTCGACCCCGACCGCGTACGCCCCGGACTGGGCCAGCTCGCGCGTCGAGACGCCGGTGCCCGCGCCCACGTCCAGCACCCGCTCGCCCGGCCGCAGCCCGAGCGCCGCCCGGGTGGCCCGCCGCCAGGAGCGATCCTGGCCCAGCGAGATCACCGTGTTGGTCAGGTCGTAACGCTCTGCCACGCCGTCGAACATCGCGGCGACCTCGTGCGGCTGCTTGTCCAGACTGGCGCGCTGGCCCTGCGGGGTACGGCTCACCCCCTCACTCTGCCAGCCGCCCGCCAACCGACGTTCGCTGGGTGGGCGGCCCGCACCCCGTACGCGAAAGGGCGGGGTGGTCGCCCACCCCGCCCTCGCGTCGTACCCGCGTCCGTGACACCTCGGTCAGAACGCCTGTCGCCATGGCACCCGTCGCGGTCGCGCCGCTCGTGCGCGCCGCTGGTCAGGACAGCGGTGTCAGTCGGTCGACTTCTCGTCCGTCGGCGAGACCAGGACCACCTTGCGGCGACGGGTGAGCACCAGCAGCGCCCCACCCACCAGCAGGATGATCACGCCGATGCCGCCGATCAGGCCAACCTGCACACCGGTCACCGGCAGGCCGCCACCGCCGGAGCCACCACCGGTGGAACCATCACCGGCACCCGGCGAGACGGTCGTGCCCGGCGTCGTCGTACCGCTGGGGATCGGCGTCGGAGTGGCAGTCGCGGTCGGAGTGGCCGTCGGCGTCTCCGTTGCGGTCGGGGTCGGCGTAACGGTCGGCGTCTTCGTCGGAGTGACCGTCGGGGTCGGCGTCGCCGTGGGGGTGACCGTCGGCGTCGGGGTCGGCGTCTCCGTCGGGGTCGGCGTCGCGGTCGGGGTGACCGTCGGCGTCGGGGTCGGCGTCTCGGTCGGCGTCGGCGTCCCGGTCGGGGTGACCGTCGGCGTCGGCGTCGGCGTCTCCGTCGGCGTCTCGGTCGGGGTGACCGTCGGCGTCGGGGTCGGCGTCTCCGTCGGCGTCGGCGTCTCGGTCGGCGTGACCGTCGGCGTCGGCGTCGGAGACTCGGTCGGCGTGACCGTCGGCGTCGGGGTCGGCGACTCGGTCGGCGTGACCGTCGGCGTCGGCGTCGGGTCGACGGTCTGGTCGACGAAGACGTCGAAGATCGCCTGGTTGTCGCCCTCGTCGATCTCGGTGAAGGCCTTCCGCTGGGCGGTGCTGGCCCGCCGTGGCTGCTTCTCGGGCTGGCCCGCTGCCGCGTCCAGGCCGTGCGCCACCAGCTCGCCGACCCGCAGCACGGGTTCGGTGACGTCCTTGCCGACTGTCACCTTGATGTCCGCGGTGTAGTAGTCACCGGGGCGGATCACCGCGCCGTCGTCCTGGCAGAGCGCCTGAGCGACACCGAACGTCTGCGTGGTGCACGTGTCGGGCAGGGTGTCGAAGGTGACGCCCGCCGGCAGGGTCAGCACGTAGGCGAGACCGGTGGCCTTGCGGCTGCCGTCGTTGTAGACCGCCCAGTCGACCGGCACCGTCTCGCCCGGCCGCACCGGCCGAAGGTCGGGGTCGTCGCCGTTGACGCCATTCAGCACGACGTTGGCGTTGACGTCCTGCACCCAACTGGTCAGGTCGTACCCGGGCTCGGTGACGGTGATGTCGTGCTCGACCTTGTTGTCTTCCTTGTTGGGGTCCTCGGTGGCCGAGCGGATGGTGACCACCAGGGTGCCGGCGGCGCCCTTGCCACCGGTGGAGAAGATCGGGATACCGAAGTCCTCGCTGGTGCCGGCGGCCAGGTCGCCGAGGCGGCAGGTGAACTTCTTGCCGTTCACCCGGCAGCCGTCGGGCACCACGACCCGGACCTTGTTCGTCTTCAGCTTGCTGGTGTCCACCGTGTAACTGACGCCCTTGGCGTCTTCCTCGCTCCGGCTGTTGTCGACGGAGAACTTGAACGGCTTGCTCTTGGCCTCCGTGACACCCTTGGCCAGGTTGTAGCTGAGCGGCACCAGGGCCAGATCGGCCTGCTCGGCCGCCAGCACTGGAGCGGCCACGGCGGCGATGCCGCCGGCCGCGAGCAGCGCCACGACACTGGCGCGCACCAGCGTCGAGCGGTGGAACGCTGTCATCAGTCCCCCGGGGGGTAGGGAAGGAAGAATGGTTGCGGAACGAGCGGACGCTATCGGAGGCCGATCTTCCACGCCAGCGGGCGGAGCCGTTTTCGTCCGTCCGGCCCGAGCTGCGCAGACAGTACGGGCGGGATGGTCACCCATCCCGCCCGTACTGCCGTGCGTTATATGAACGACCCGCAGCGGGCCGATGGAGGACAGCCTCTTTCGTCGACGGTGGCGACGAATATGAGCCGGGACGCTAGCCGCCGACCATCATCTCCACCAGCCCCAGACCGGAGAGGCTGACGCTGCGGCGACGGGGACCACCCGTACCGCCGGGGTGACCCGGCGGGAGCATGAGCGTCGATCAGCCGAACGGCCGGGTGTCGACCGTCAGCTGACGTCCACCAGCGGCAGGGATCGGCCCGCGCCTCCGCCGGGCAGCGCGATCGAGGAGAAGTGCGAGACCACCCGCTCGTCGGTCGGGTCGTCGGCCGGCGTGTGGTGCACGGCGAGCCGGTTGTAGAGGGTGTCGCGCTGCGCGGGGATCCGGTCCGCCGAGCGGATCATGCCGATCAGCTCGTGCAGGTTGGAGCGGTGCCGGGCACCGGCGGAGGAGATGACGTTCTCCTCCAGCATGATCGACCCGAGGTCGTCCACGCCCATGTGCAGCGAAAGCTGCCCGACGTCCTTGCCGGTGGTCAACCAGGACGCCTGCAGGTGCGGCACGGTCTCGAAGAAGAGCCGGGCCACCGCGACCAGCCGCAGGTATTCCAGGGTGGTCGCCTGGGTGCGGCCCTTCAGGTGGTTGTTCTCCGGCTGGTACGTCCACGGGATGAACGACCGGAAACCGCCGGTGCGGTCCTGCACGTCACGGATCATGCGCAGGTGCTCGATCCGCTCGGCGTGCGTCTCGCCGGTGCCCATCATCATGGTGGCGGTCGACTCGATGCCCTGCCGGTGGGCCAGCTCCATGACCTCCAGCCAGCGCTCGCCCGACTCCTTGAGGGGGGCGATCGCCTTGCGGGGCCGCTCGGGCAGCATCTCCGCGCCGGCGCCGGCGATCGAGTCCAGGCCGGCGGTCTTGATCCGGGCGATGGCCTCGTCCAGGCTCACCCCGGAGACCTTGGCCATGTGCAGGATCTCGCTGGGGCCGATCGAGTGGATGACCAGCTGCGGGTACGCCTGCTTGACCGAGGAGAACAGCTCCTCGTAGTACTCCACGCCGTAGTCCGGGTGGTGCCCGCCCTGGAGCATCACCTGGGTGGCGCCCAGCTCGACCGCCTCGCCGCAGCGGCGCAGGATCTCCTCGGTCGGGTGGGTCCACCCTTCCTTGTGCTTGGGCGCCCGGTAGAACGCGCAGAACTTGCACGCCGTCACGCAGACGTTCGTGTAGTTGATGTTGCGGTCGATCAGGTAGGTGACGACGTTGTCCGGGTAGCGCCGCCGGCGCACCGCGTCCGCCGCCTCGCCCAACGCGTGGAAGGGCGCCTCGGTGTAGAGCAGCAGCGCCTCCTCGGGCGTGATCCGCCCGCCGTCCGCGCCGCGCTGCAGGATGTCGTCGATCTCCCGGCTCACCGTCACACCCCGAGCCTACGCCGGTGACGCGCCCCTGCCCTGAGGGGTGTTCAGGCTGTGATTCGCTCCGCAGACGCTGGACCCCACCGAAGCCAGCACCAAGCGGGTCGCCGCCACACCTCACCGCGATCTTGCACTTACTGTCGCGACACACGAGGGCATTCCGCGCATATCGACAACCGAAAATGCAAGATCGGCGCGGATGAGGGGTGGGGTGGGGTGGGGTGGGGTGGTCTAGGCGTCGTAGTCGACAGTGAGCCTGTCGGTGGTCGGGCTGGACTGGCAGGTCAGCACGTAGCCGGCGGCCAGTTCGTCGGGCTCCAGCGCGTAGTTGCGGGCCATCGTGACAGCGCCGTCCACGACCTTCGCCTTGCAGGTCGAGCAGACGCCACCCTTGCAGGCGTACGGCAGCTCACCCCGCACCTTCAGCGCGGCGTCCAGCACCCGTTCCTCACGACCCATGGTGAAGCTCGACGACCGGCCGTCCAGCACGATGGTCACCTCGGCCCCGGCGCCCGCCTGGTCGACGGGTCGGCGCACCGGCTCCGGTGGCGTGTCGACGTGGAACAGCTCGGTGTGCACCGCCGACTCGGGCAGCCCGCGTGCGGTGAGCACGTCCCGGACGTCGACCACCATGCCGTACGGGCCGCAGAGGAACCACTCCTCGATCAGGTCGCCCGGCACGATGGTGCCCAGCAACCGGCCCAGCCGCTCGGCGTCGATCCGACCGGAGAGCAGCGGCGACTCGCCCTGTTCCCGGGAGAGGACGTGCACCAGGTGCAGCCGGGTGGGGTAACGGTCCTTCAGGTCGGCCAGTTCCTCGGCGAACATCACGGTGTTCGCCGTGCGGTTGCCGTACACCAGGGTGAAGGTGCTGGCTGGCTCGACGGCCAGGGCCGTCGCGACCAGCCCGAGCACCGGGGTGATGCCGGAGCCGGCGACGACCGCGCCGTAGTGCCGCGCCCGGTCCGGCGCGAACGCCGTGGTGAAGGTGCCCAGCGGCGGCAGCACCTCCACGGTGTCGCCACCGCGCAGCGCCCCGCACGCGAACGCCGAGAAGGCGCCGCCGGGGATCTCCCGCACCCCGATCCGCAACCGGCCGTGCCGGGCGAGGTCGTCGGGGGTGGAGCAGATCGAGTACGACCGGCGCACGTCCGTGCCGTCCTCCGCGGCTCGCCGCACGGTGAGGTGCTGGCCGGCGCGGAACGCGAAGGTCTCCCGCAGTTCCTCGGGTACGGCGAAGGTCACCGCCACGGAGTCGTCGGTGAGCCGGTCGACGGCAGCGACGGACAACGGATGGAAGACCGGCCGGCGGCGAACCGGGCGGGTGATGGTGACAGTCACAGCGCCTTCAGGTGGTCGAAGGGTTCGGAGCAGGAACGGCACCGCCACAACGCCTTGCACGCTGTGGAACCGAACCGGCTGACCTGCTCGGTCTCCGGTGAACCGCACTGCGGGCAGCGGACCGCGAGCGTCAGGGACACGACGCCGGCGGCGGGCACCGGGGCCGGCGGGGCGATCCCGGCGGCGGCGAGCTTGGCCCGCCCACCCTCGGAGATCCAGTCGGTGCTCCACGGTGGGCTGTAGACGGTCTGGACCTGCGCGTCCGGGTGGCCGGCGGCGGCGAGCGCGCGGCGGATGTCGGCCCGGATCACGTCCATCGCCGGGCAGCCGGTGTAGGTCGGGGTGATGGTGACGGTCACCCGGCCACTGGCCGGATCCTCCTCGACCGCCCGCAGGATGCCCAGCTCGTCGATGGTGATGACCCGGATCTCCGGGTCCACGACGCTGGCGGCGGCCTCCCGTGCGCTCGCCCTGCCGGCGCGGTCAGCGATTGCCGGGCTCGCGCTCGGCGCGCTCACCACTTCGCTCCGGGGTGGGCGCGGTGCAGCACCTGCATCTCGGCGAGCAGGTAGGCCAGGTGCTCGGTGTGCACACCGGCCCGCCCACCGGCCGGGGCCCAGGAACTGCCCGGCTGGGTGAGCGTCGCCTCGGCCAGCACCGGGCCGACGACCTCGTCGAACGAGGACCGCAGGGTTGCCGGATCGACCGGAGCCGCCGGGTCCGCGGCGAACAGCTCGTGGGTGTACGGCCACACCTGGTCGACGGCAGCCTGCATCCGACGATGCGACTCCTCGGTGCCGTCACCGAGCCGCTTCACCCACAGCGCGCCATGGTCCAGGTGGTACGCCGACTCCTTGCGCGCCTTCGCGCCGATGGCGGCCAGCCGCTCGTCCGCGCAGCCGGCCAGCGCCGTGTACAACGGCAGTTGGTACGCCGCCAGGAAGAACAGCTTCGCCATCGTCACCGCGAAGTCGTCGTTGGGCAGCTCGACCACTAGCGCGTTGCGGAACTCGCGGTCGTCGCGCAGGTACGCCAACGCGTCCTCGTCGCGGCCGGCGCCCTCCAGCTCGCCGGCGTACGACAGCAGCAGCCGCGCCGCCCCGAGCTGGTCGAGGGCGATGTTCGCCAGCGCGATGTCCTCTTCCATCTCCGGCGCGCGGGTGGTCCACTCGGCCAGCCGCTGGGCCGCGATCAACGCGTCGTCGGCGAGCGAGAGGGTGAAGTCGAAGGGCCCGTTCACGCCGTCACCTCGCTTCGCTCGGCGGTGGCGCGAAGCGCCCCGCTGCTGAGCTGGCTGGTTCGTTCGCTCCGCTCGCTCACAGGTGGGCCACCCCGTCCGGCACCTCGTAGAAGGTGGGATGGCGGTACACCTTGTCGGCGGCCGGGTCGAAGAAGGCGTCCTTCTCGTCCGGGCTGGACGCGGTGATCGCACCGGCCGGCACCACCCAGATCGACACGCCCTCCTGGCGGCGGGTGTAGAGGTCGCGGGCGTTGCGCAGGGCAAGCTCGGCGTCGGGCGCGTGCAGGCTGCCGACGTGCGTGTGCGACAGCCCACGCCGGGCCCGCACGAAGACCTCCCACAGAGGCGAATGACTCGTCATGCCGGGTTGTCCGGCTTGCTCGCTACGCTCGCTCACGCGGCCACCGTCTCCTTCTGTCCCGCCCGCTTCGCGGCGTACGCCGCGGCGGCCTCGCGTACCCAGGCGCCGTCGGCGTGCGCGGCCCGGCGGTGGGCCATCCGCTCCCGGTTGCACGGCCCGTCGCCCGAGATCACCTGCATCAGCTCGTCATAGTCCGGCTGGGTGTAGTCGTACGCCTGCCGCTCGTCGTTCCAGCGCAGGTCCGCATCGGGGATGCGCAGCCCGAGGATCTCGGCCTGCTGGACGCACATGTCGACGAAGCGTTGGCGCAGATCGTCGTTCGAGAAGCGCTTGATCTTCCAGGCCATCGACTGGGCGGAGTGCGTGGAGTTGCCGTCCGGCGGGCCGAACATGGCCAGCGACGGGTACCACCAACGGTCCACCGCGTCCTGCGCCATCGCCTGCTGCGCGGGGGTGCCGTGCGCCAGGGTGTGCAGGATCTCGTAGCCCTGCCGCTGGTGGAACGACTCCTCCTTGCAGACCCGGATCATCGCCCGGGCGTACGGGCCGTAGGAGCAGCGGCAGAGCGGGACCTGGTTGACGATCGCCGCGCCGTCCACCAACCACCCGATGGCGCCCACGTCGGCCCAGCTCAAAGTGGGGTAGTTGAAGATCGAGCTGTACTTCTGGCGGCCGTCGAGCAGCAGTTGGACCAGCTCGTCGCGGCTGATGCCGAGGGTCTCGGCGGCGGCGTAGAGGTAGAGACCGTGACCCGCCTCGTCCTGCACCTTGGCCAGCAGGATCGCCTTGCGCTTGAGCGACGGCGCCCGACTGATCCAGTTGCCCTCCGGCTGCATGCCGATGATCTCGGAGTGGGCGTGCTGGGCGATCTGCCGGATCAGCGTCCGCCGGTACGCCTCGGGCATCCAGTCACGGGGCTCGATCTTCTGCTCGGCGTCGACGACCTCCGCGAAGTACGCCGCCAGGTCCTCGTCCGGAGCGGGTCCGCCACGCCGCCCGCGCGCCGCCGCTGCGCGCAGCTCGGCCTCGGCGGCCTCGACCTCGCCCAGCAGGCCGCCGGGCGCCTCGTCGGTGGCGGCGTCCGGGGCGGAGAAGTCGTTGCCATACATGAGGCTAAGTGTTACAGCTTGCGCCTCGTTGCACCAGGGGGTGTAACAGGAATCCGCCCATCCCATCTGTGAGCGGATGACTGCTTTGCGCTACCCGAGGACCGTTACGTCGCCGTGACCTAGGCCACGAAACAAAGATGAATCACTGCAAAAACCTCATACCGGCCCCATATCCCGCCTTTATCCCAGGTTGCCTAGTGTCGGACCCTGGCGGTCCGCTGGTCCGGACGTAGACTTCTGCCGGACAACCGATCGGCTGCCGACGTCGACATCTCCACAGAGGCCACCTCCCCCGGCCTCGGCGATCGCACCCGATTCGTCCCGACGACAAGCCGGTCCCCCCGGCCCTGACACCTGGAGTTCACCCACTCATGCGATCTCGCGTGACCCTGGTGCTCGCCATCACGGCGGTCGTGCTCGGCGGCGTCCTACTGGTCCCCACCGCGTACGCCCGACTCGCCAGCGACGACAGCGGCGGAGGCGGTGGAGGCGGCACGTCGAGCGTGGCCGCGCCCGCGCCCACTCCACCACCGCCGCCCACCCTGGCCGCCGGCCCGGTGTCGGTGAGCTTCAAGGGTGAGTTCTTCTCGTGGGCCCTGCTGGACCGCAAGACGGGCAAGATCTCCGGGTCGCCGAACATGACCGCGACCAGCTCCACCGAGTCGATGATCAAGGCGTGGATCGTCTCCGACTATCTGCGACAGCTCGGCGACAGGGAGCCGCCCGCAGCGATGAAGAAGCTGGCCAGCCTCGCCATCATCGACAGCAACGACGGAGCCGCCAACAAGATCCACGCCGCTGCGGGTGGCTCCTACAAGCCCTCGTCCAGCAGCGTCCCCGACGCGGTGATCCAGCGGGCGATCAAGATCTGCGGGCTGACCGACACCAAGCGCGGCAACGTCCAGCCGTACACCGGCTACTGGAGTTTCACCCGGATGTCCCCCCGCGACGCGGCTCGCGTCGGCGACTGCATCGCCGACGGCAAGGCTGCCGGCCCGAAGTGGACCAAGTGGGTGTTGGACCAGATGAGCAAGGTGAGGGGCACCACCGCGGCCAAGGACCAGAAACCCTCCTCCGGTGGTGGCCGCTGGGGGATCATCGACGGTCTACCCAAATCGATCACCTCTCAGGGCCCGGTCAGCATCAAGAACGGCTGGACCCCCATCTACGGCGACGGCGACTGGCACGTCAACTGCCTCGCCGTCACCAGCAAGTGGAGCCTCGCGGTGATGCTGCGCTACCCGATCAGGACCGGTCTGGACTACGGCGCGAAGGTCTGCGCCAGTGTGGCCACCCAACTGGTCACCCCGCAGCCGGGCGCCGCTCTCAAGGTGCCGCAGCAGCCGGTCGGAAAGCTCTGATGGCCGGCAACCGCCGAGTCGACCGCCGCAACGGCGGCGGCGAGGCCTCCCCGGTTCGGCTGATCGCCGTCGCGGTCATCCTCATCGGGCTGGTCCTGGTGTCGCTGCGACTGCTGCCCGGGTCGCCGTTCGAGTCGTCCGCCGCGGCCCAGTGGGGCGACGCCGGCTCCGGCACCAGCGACCGCCCCACCGGCTCCGGCACCGACCGCAGCGCCCGCCAGCCGTCCTCGCCGTCGCCGAAGCCCAGCCCGTCGCTGGAGCCGCTGCCGTTCGCTGCCAAGGACCTCGACCTGAACATCGAGGGCTGGTATTCCTGGAGCGTCCTCGACCGCCGAACCGGAAAGATCATCGGTTCGAAGAACATGGGCGAGACCAGCACGACCGCCTCGATGATCAAGGCGTGGATCGTCGCCGACTACCTGCGTCGCGCGGCCGACGCCGGCCAGACCCCGAGCGACGCGAAGCTCGCCGACGCGACGCGGATCATCCGGGACAGCGACAACACCAGGGCCGAACAGTTCTACAACCAGGTCGACCGGGAAGCGTCGATCAAGCGACTCATCTCCATGTGCAAACTGACCGACAGCAGCGTCGCCCCCGACAAGGGTTGGAGCCGGACGGCGCTCTCCCCCCGGGACACCGCCCGAATGGGCAACTGCATCGTCACCGGCACAGCCGCCGGGCCGAAGTGGACCAAGTGGCTGCTCAACGAGATGAAACTGGTTCGCGGAGCCGGCGACTTCGGTATCCGCAAGGCCTTCCCGGCCTCCGAGCAGAAGAAGATCGCCATCAAGAACGGGTGGATCGACCGGACCAAGGAGCAGGAGATGCACATCAACTGCCTGGCCATCGGTGACACCTGGACGATGGGCGTGATGGTCAAATACCCGATCAACATGGGCTACGACTACGGCATGAAGAACTGCGAGAAGATCACCGAGGCACTGCTCCGCCCCGGCACCTGAGCCGCTCAGGCTGACGCCGGCCGCGCCCGCCCCGGGACCTCTGACCCGGGGCGTGGTTGGCAGCTCGGCGCTCTGCCGGCCCGGCTTGGCAGCGGTCAGCCGGCGAAGAACTCCGGGCCGCCGTCCGGCAGCGCCGGGGCCTCGCCGATGGCGGCGGCCCGACGGGCCCACTCGCGCAGCCCGATGACCTGCCGCTCGCCGAGGGAGAAGTCGAGGGCCCGGAAGTACGTGGCCAGCGTCTCCGCGTCGAAGGCCTCCCAGCGGGCAGCCGCCTCGGCGACCTGGTCCAACTCGGCCAGGCAGAGATCCCGCGAGCGCAGGAAGGCCTCGTGCACCTCCTTCACCAGGCCCGGGTGGGCGGCGGCGAAGTCACGGCGGACCGCCCAGACGGCGAAGACCATCGGCAGCCCGGTCCATTCCCGCCACGCCTGCCCGAGGTCGGTGACAGTGAGGCCCTTCTGCGGTGCCTCGTAGTACGCCCGCAGCGCCACGTCCCCGATCAGCACGGCCGCGTCGGCCTCCAGCAGCATCTGGGTCAGGTCCGGCGGGCAGCGGAAGTACTCGGGCCGCACGTTGTACTGCTCGGCGAGCAGCAGCTGAGCCGTCATCACCCCGGTCCGCGAGGTCGAGCCGAGCGCCACCCGGGCGCCGTCCAGCTCGGCGAGCGGCCGGGTGGAGACCATGTTGACCGAGAGCACCGGCCCGTCGCTGCCCACCGCCAGGTCGGGCAGGAGCAGCAACTCGTCGGCGTGCTTCAGATACTCCAACAGCGTGATCGGGCCGATGTCGAGGTCGCCGGCGACCAGCGCCGCGCTCAACCGGTCCGGCGAGTCCTTCTGCAGGTCGACGTCGAGCAGGGCACCGGAGCGCATCAGACCCCAGTAGATCGGCAGGCAGTTCAGGAACTGGATGTGCCCGACCCGCGGGCGTGCGATGCGCTCAGCCATGGCCCGACCGTATCCCCGGCTGCCGGCTCCGGCTCGGCGGGCCGGCCCGGAGTGGCCAAGCCCGCACTTGACGACCGTCGTGCCGCCCTGGCTAAGACCGGGACGAAAGCCAGCACCACCAGCAGCCCGACCACACCGGCGCCGGCGATCAGCGGCCGAGGCGGGACGACCGCCAGCAGCGCCCCGCCGATCAGAAAGCCCGCCATCGAGCCACCCTGCACCGCCGCGCCGTAGCTGGCGTACGCCCGCGCGCGCATCGCCTCCGGTACCCGCCGAGCGGTGAGCAGGTTGGCGAAGACGTTCTCGCCACCGTTGGCCGCACCACCCACCAACCAGAGCGGCACCAGCACACCTGCCGCCGGCACCGTCGCCGCCAGCAACACCATCAGGCTGCACACGGCCAGAGTGGCCAACACCCCCCGTACCAAACGCGCCGTCGTCGTCGAGCCGCCGGGCAAGCCGTACGGCGAGCCAGGTCCCCGGCAGCATGCCGGCCATCCACGCGGCGCTGACCAGGCCGTACGTGGTCGCCGAGCCCCCCAGGGTCTCGCGGATGAAGAAGACCTCGATCACGTTGATGCCGCCGATCGCCGCGATCACCACGGCAGTGCTCACCACCATGACGAGCATCAGCGGATCGCGGCGCAGCCGCCAGCCGACCTCCGTACCCCCCGGGGTTGGCACACCGCCCGAAACGGCCGGACTGCTGACGGCGGCGGCCCGACTGGCGGCGGTCTCGCTGCTCACGGCGGCCTCGCTGGCTGCGGCGGCGCTGGCCGCGGTCTCGCTGGGTGCGGCCTTGCTGGGTGCGGTGCCGCTGGCTGCGGTCTTGCTGGCCGCGGCGGCGGACCGTCGGCCGCCGCGTCGGGTCCGCAGGAGTAGGCCCGCGACCACGAGCGCCAGGTAGGTCGCGGCATCGAGAAGCAGCGGTACGCGGGTGCCGAACTGTCCCACCAGCAGACCGGCCAGCACCGGGCCGCCGAGCGCACCGAGCGATACGGCGGTCTGGCTGATCGCGCTGGCTCGCGGCAGGTCGGCCGGGCGGACCATCGCCGGCAGCAGCGCGGCGAGGCAGGGTTGGGTGACCGCGAGCCCGCAGGCCAGCAGGGCGACGAGCCCTACCACCAGGACCGGCTGTTCGACGACGGCAAGGAGCGCGCAGATTGCGGCCTGGCCGAACCCGATGGTCACCAGCAGGGTACGGCTGTCTGTCCGGTCGGCGAGTCTGCCCGCGAGTGGGGCGAGCACCACCAGGGGCAGGGTGGCGGCCAGCAGCAGCCCCGACACGGCCAGCCCACCGGCACCGGCACCCTGTAGCGCCAGCGCCAGCGCGGTCGCGGCGAGGAAGTCGCCGCAGATCGTGGTGCCCCGGGCAGCGGCGGCGAGCCAGACGTCCGACCAGCGCGACTCATCAGTTGTGAAGGACATACTTCGAAAATAATCCTTCACAACTGATTCATGCAAGGGTCGTTACGCCAGGGGCACCGTCCGGTACTGCACAGCGACCGAACGCGCCCCCGGCGGCGGGTCGGCCTGCCGGCGGCGCGCCTGGTACGGCCGAAGCAGCGCCATGACCGCGTCGTTCAGCCCGCTCAACTCCTCCGCGGTCAACAGAAGCAACGTGTCAGCGAACAGCGTCGTGTTGTACCACTCCGCAGGCTCGTCCCCGGCGCGCCGCAACCAGTCCCGGGTCCGCTCGATGTCCCGGACCGCATGCGCCTCCACCAGCGCCCGCTCCGCCGCACGCGCCTCAGGCCCGGCATCACGACCGGCCTCGACCAGGACACTCGGGCTCGACACCCGCCACAGCCGCTCGCGCGCGTCCCCACGGCTCGGTGCCTGCTCGACCAGACCGAACTTCGCCAACGCCCGCAGGTGATAACTGGTAGCGCTCGGCGAGAGCCCGACGATCTCGGCACATTCGGTGGCGGTCCCACCACTCTCGCGACTGTTCAAATACTCCATGATCGCAATCCGGGCCGGATGGGCCATCGCCCGCATCACCTGGGGGTCGCTGATCGTCATCCGGCGCGAATCGGAGCGGGCCTCGGTCATACACCCATGATCCCGGCAGCCTCCCCAACCTGCCATCACCTCCGCGTCCCGCTCGGGCCACCGCGCGTCGGCCACGCCGTCACCTTCGGCAGCGAGCAGGCCGATTCGACGGCGAGCGCGGGCCAGCGAGCGCGGCTTCGGCAGCGCGGCTTCGGCGGACGCGCAAGCTGGCGGGGGAAATCGGGCACGG
Organism: Micromonospora sp. NPDC005205; assembly: GCF_040608275.1. Lineage (NCBI taxonomy): Bacteria > Bacillati > Actinomycetota > Actinomycetes > Micromonosporales > Micromonosporaceae > Micromonospora > Micromonospora sp. NPDC005205. The sequence continues at coordinate 568,294 of NZ_JBEXHV010000001.1, read as the reverse complement.
CGAGCCGGCAGCTCACGATGCTCGATGATGTCAGTTCCACTCATTGATCAAGGCGACTGCAAAGTGTCGTACACCAGTTCTATTCTGGTTATATGTTGGAGGCGTTGGCGCAGGTGAGCGGGGCAGTTGATGACTTCGCCGAAACCGCGCTCTGGGCGCTCTCCGATGACGAGTTGCTTGCTTCGCTCGACGCGACCCACGTGTTGGGGCAGCGGTTGGCCGCAGTCCAGCTCGGTCTGGTCCGCGAGTTGGACGGTCGCGGGGTGGCGGTCGCTCAGGGCGCCTCGTCCACTGCCGTGTGGCTCCGGGAGCGGCTGCGGCTCTCGGGGCGCAGCGCCCGCCAACTGGTCCAGCTCGCCGCCACCATCGACGCTGCTCCGCCAGCGGTGCGCGACGCTCTGCTCGCCGGTGTCATGACGGTTGAGCAGGGTCGGGTGGTGGCCGAAACGATCGCCGCCCTCCCGGTCGAAGCAGGCCCCGAGGTTGCGGACAAGGCCACCCAACTACTGGTCGCCTTGGCCGACCGCTTCGATCCGACAAGCCTGAGCCGGCTCGGCGAGCGCGTCCTCGCGCACGTCGCCCCGGAATTGGCCGACCAGGCTGAGTTGAAGGCTCTGGAGCGGGCCACCGAGCGAGCAGAGGCCCGCCGGCACGTCACGCTTTCCGAGCAACGCAACGGCCAGGTACGCCTCAGCGGCAACCTCGACACCGAAACCGCGAGCCTGCTGCGCGAGGCGATCGATCCGCTCTGCGCTCCAGCCGGTGGGCAGGATGACCGCAGTCCTGGTCAGCGCCGCGCTGATGCGTTGGGCGAGATCTGCCGACTGGCTCTACGCACCGGTCAGCTGCCCGACAACGGCGGCGACCGTCCTCAGCTGGTGGTGACCGTTGCGCTGGAGGAACTGGTCAACGGCGTACGCGCCGGAACACTGGAGACCGGCACGCACCTCACCCCCGGTGCGGTCCGGCGCCTGGCCTGCGACGCGGGTGTGCTGCCGGTCGTGCTCGACGGCAACAGTCAGGTCCTGGACGTCGGCCGGCAGCGCCGGCTCTTCACCGGCCCATTGCGACGCGCGCTGGTCCTGCGAGACGGCGGTTGCGCCTTTCCTGGTTGTGATCGACCGCCGAGATGGTGCGACGGCCACCACATCCGACACTGGGCCGACGGTGGGGTGACGGCGCTGGGCAATGCGGTGCTGCTCTGCGGTTACCACCACCGGCTCATCCACCGCGGCGACTGGACGGTCCGGCTCGCGGACGGCCGACCTGAATTCCTCCCGCCCAGCTGGCTAGACCCACTACGACCCCGCGTCGCAACCTCTACCACCTGCGCTGCTGAAGCGGCCGGCCACGGCCACTCCGCCCGCAACCACGCCTGCCACCGCGACCGGCGACCGCCACGGCGACCCTGACCGCGCCTTGCCACCCCGACCGGCAACCGCGACAGACAGCCGCGCCCTCCCACCACCACCGCGACCGGCAACCGCGACAGACAGCCGCGCCTTGCCAGCGTCACCGGCGACCGGTGACCGGCGACCACGACGGAGGGCCCGCGCCTTGCCACCGCGCCACCGCGATCAGCGACCGGCGACCGCGGCGGACGGCCGCGCCCTGCCACCGCCACCGCCACCGCCACCGCCACCGCCACCGCCACCGCCACCGCGATCAACGACCGCGACAGCCCTGCTAGCCCTGCTGTCCCCTGCCATCCCGAGCCGCGCGCCTCCCGCTGATTGACTCGGCTTGCTGGAAACCGGGGCGTCCCACCGGCCCAGGCCACGCGACTTCCTGAAAGCCGAGTCGAGTCGATCACTGGCGGCGCGCGGTCGCGGCAGGAGAAAGCACGGCCTCGGGCGGGGCGTGATCGCCCAGCGACAGCCGACCGGGCGACACGCCGTCTCGGACGGGTGGTCGCGTCGGTAATTCGATGGCTGTGGCGGGTTGGGAAGCGTAGGGTTGCAGGCCGCTTGACGGCCGAGGTGAGCTGCACCGGAACGGACGTCTTCGCGCCGGGCGGCCGGCCATCCGCCCCCGGACACGCGAGCGCGCAGCAGATGTGAACGATGGGACGTCAGCATGCCCGCACTTGACCTCGACACCGACACTGACACCGGCCTCGACGCGGACCTGGCCGCCGAACGCGCACATCTCAGCACCTCGCGGGCGGCACTGGGTCGGATGCGGGAGCGGGCCGAGTCTCTTTTCGCCACCGGTGACCAGGTGGCCGGCGACGCGTACGCGGCCGAGACGCTCGGCCGCACCCTCGCCCGCCGGGTCGCCGAGCTGGCCGACGACCCGACCACCCCGCTCTTCTTCGGCCGCCTCGACTTCGCCGGCGCCCCTGACAACAGCACCGCAGGCAAGACGGCCACAGGCAACGGGACCACAGGCAACACGGCCACAGGCAACCGGACCACAGCCGGCAGGCCCGCCATCGAGCCGACCCCGCCTGACGCCAGCGGCGATCATCACGGTCGGCGGTATCACGTGGGGCGGCGGCATGTCACCGATGATCGTGGTGAGCCGTTGGTGCTGGACTGGCGGGCACCGGTCTCCCGTTCGTTCTACCGGGCCAGTGTGCGGGATCCGCAGGGGGTGGCGGTTCGGCGACGGTTCGGGTTCAGCAATGGTGTGCTGACCAGCTTCGAGGATGAGCGGCTGGATCGGGGCGAAGAGCTCGGTACGACCAGTCGGATCCTCACCGCCGAGATCGAGCGTCCACGCGTCGGGCCGATGCGGGACATCGTCGCCACGATCCAGCCGGAGCAGGACGAGCTGGTCCGGGCTGATCTCGCCGACTCGATCTGTGTGCAGGGCGCGCCGGGTACGGGGAAGACGGCCGTGGGTCTGCACCGGGCCGCGTACCTGCTCTACCTGCACCGGGAGCGGTTGCGACGGGCGGGTGTGTTGATCGTCGGGCCGAACCGGGCGTTCCTGTCGTACATCGCGGCGGTGCTGCCGGCGCTCGGTGAGGTCGAGGTCGAGCAGGCCACTGTGGAGGAGTTGATCTCCCGGGTGGCGGTTCGGGCGGTCGAGGCCCCGGCGGTGGCCGCGCTCAAACACGATGTACGGATGGCGAGCGTGCTGCGACGCGCCGTGCAGGCGCAGATCGGCACTCCGACCGAGTCGATCACCGTGTCGGACGGCTCGTTCCGCTGGCGCATCGGGGTGGAGCCGTTGCACCGGATCGTCGAGGAGACCCGCCGGGAGGGGCTGCCGTACGGCACGGGTCGGGAACGTGTCCAGGCGCGGGTGGTGAGTCTGCTGCAACGGCAGGCCGAGGCGCGGCGTGCGGAGTCGCCAAGCGATGCCTGGCTGCGCCGGATGAGCCGCTGCCGGCCGGTGCTCGACTTCCTGGACGCGGTCTGGCCGTCGCTCACCCCGGAAGGGCTGGTGCACGGCCTGTTCTCCGATCCGGACCGGCTCGCCGCCGCAGCGGACGGGCTGCTCAGCGACGCTGAGCAGGCGCAGTTGACGTGGGTGAAGCCAGCCCGCACGCCGAAGGCGACCCGTTGGACCGCTGCGGACGCGGTGCTGATCGACGAGGCGACCGGGCTGCTGGAACGGCTCTCCGGGTTCGGGCACGTCGTGGTGGACGAGGCGCAGGACCTCTCCCCGATGCAGTGTCGGGCCATCGCTCGGCGCAGTGAGCACGGCTCGGTCACGCTCCTCGGTGATCTCGCCCAGGGCACCGCGCCGTGGGCGGCGACGGACTGGAGGGAATCTCTCGCCCATCTGGGCAAGCCGGACGCGGTGGTGGTCCCGTTGACCATCGGGTTCCGGGTGCCGGCCGCAGTCGTCGCATTCGCGAACCTGCTGCTCCCGGCGCTCGCGGTGGACGTACCGCCGGCTGAGTCGCTGCGACACGACGGCGGCCTGGACGTGCGTACGGTAACCGACCTGACCTCGGCGACGGTGGCCGAGGTGCGCGCGGCGCTCGCGCACGACGGATCGGTCGGGGTGATCGCCGCGGACGACGCGGTCGACGGCCTGCGCGCGGCGCTGGCCGAGGCCGGTGTCGAGACCGCGACCGCCGACGACGTGGCGGCCGCGGAGCGGGTCACGGTGGTGCCGGCGACGCTGGTCAAGGGCCTGGAGTACGACCATGTGGTGGTGGTCGAGCCGGCCGCGATCGTCGCGGCCGAGCCGCGCGGACTGCACCGGTTGTACGTGGTGCTCACCCGGGCGGTGTCCCGGCTGGCGGTGCTGCACGTTGCGCCGCTGCCCGCCCCGCTCGTCGGTGGCTCAGCCGGCTGACAGGGCTGCCGCGGCCTCCCGCAGCGGGCGGCTGGAGTCGGCCAGCGGCACGTGGAACGACAGCCACGACCCGTCGGCGAAGTCGATCCGCAGCCGCTTCCAGTTCAACCGGTACCTGCCGAACCGGGCGGCGACGGTCGTGCGCGGGACGGACCCGAGCAGTTCGATGTCGGCCTGCGCCTGTTCGTCAGCCGTCGAGCTGGAGAGCAGGCCGACGGGTGCTGTCGCGCCGAGCAGCAGCCGCTGGTCGGTGACCCCCAGCACGAGGGTCCGGAGGCCGGGGCCCTTCGCCGCCGCGGTCAGGGCGTGGTGCAGCACGGATGCCTGGGAATCCGGATCGCCTCGACCTCCGACACCGAAGAAGAGCCAGTCGACGGCGTTGTCTGCCCGACCGAAGGTGATGTTCGGGGACAGCACGTTGAGCAGGACACCCAGGAAGCCCGGCCCACCCGTGGCGGGTGGGGTCGACGGCTGCGAAGGAGGCGCCGGCGTCAGCCCGCCGCCCGCTCGCACCTGGGCCACCGCGCGCACCTGCTCCCCGGCCGCCAGCAGTCGGGTGATCCCCTCGACGTACCGTGTCTGGCTCCCGTCGGTCGTCATCAGTGTCCCTCGTAGTCGGCGGACCGGCGCGGACCGGCGCCTGCGTCGCCGATGACCTCCCCGACCAACTCCCGGACGCGGGCCGCGGCGGCTTCCTGCGCCCGGTTGGCGGCTGCGGTGAACTCCTCGGCCAGGCTGTAGGAGTCCAGTCGCATCGCCCGCGCGTTCAGCTCCGAAGAAAGGATCTTGCCGTCGGCCGCGGCGGTGACCCGCACCAGACCGGAGTCGCTCACACCCTCGGCGCTGGTCTGCTCCAGCTCCGCCATCCGATCGGCGAGTTGCCGCTGCCATCCGTCGAGGTTGCGAGCCAGCGCCTCGATTCGGTCCAGGGCGGGGAAGGTCATGGCTGCCTCTCAGTTCACGATGGAGTCGAAGACATTCTGCACACCCGCTGTGTACGGGCCCAGGTCCTCGCTGTACGTGCCGTCCACCAGATAGTTGCGGTCCTTCTGCCCGTCGGAGATGTCGTGCAGGCCCACGCCGGTGTCCAGCAGAGCGCCGCCGAACCCGGGGATGTTGACCGGCGAGACCTGGTTGATGACGAACTTGCCCGGGAAGAGAGTCTTGAACTTCTCGACCTGGAAGGCCCGCCCCTCGGGCGTCCAGCCGCCCTTGCTGAGCAGCTTGTACTGCTTCTTTCGCTTCTTGATCTCCATGACGGTCTCCGCGTACTTGCGGAGCTGCCCGGCGACCTTGCCCAGCCGGGCGGCGAGGCGGGTGAGCACCTCGGCGAACCGAGCGACGACCTTGACCATCCGACCCACCGTGGTGGCCAGCCGGGCCAGCACCCGGACCACCGTGGCGGCCAACGAGACGCCGGCGCTCAGCGCCGCGGCCACCGCCGCGATGATCACCTCGGTGAGGAACCAGAGCAGGAACTCAAGGATCAGCTCGACCAGCAGATTGAACGCGTCCACCGCCGCGTTCGCCGCCTCGACCAGCACGTCCTTGGTGCCGTCGAGCCCCTGGGCCAGCTCCTCGATCGCCGCCTCGACCGACTCCATGGAGGCGTGGAAGCCCTCGGCCGCGTCGCCCGACCAGGCGCCACGCAGGCGGGCCCGGTCGGCGATCTGGTCACCGGCGATCTCCCGTACCGCAGCGCCGGTGTCCAGGCAGAGCTGCGCGGCCCGCATCAGGTCGTCCGGTTCGCCGGCGACCAGCTCCAACAGCTGCTCGAACGGCCAGAGCACCGCGTTGGAGAGCGGCTTGAAGGGCTCGGGCGTGCCCGAGACGATCTGCTCGAAGTAGGTCTTGTTGCGCTGCAACGCCTCGGTGCTCACGCCGGCACCGAACCGGTCGGAGCGCCGTTGCCACCCGACCAGGGGCCGGGTGCGATGAGGTCGGGAGCGGGCGGGCGGCCGGGCACGAAGAGGTCGGTGTTGGCCACGTCGGTGCCGGTGTAGGCGGCGGCGGTGTCGGTGAGCCCCTCGGCGATGTCCGCCATCATCTCGGCGCCGTCGGCCAGCCCTTGAAGGCACGCCTCGAACTGCTCGGCGTACGACGCCGCGAGGTTGAAGGACGCCGGCATCACCCCGAAGGCGTGCCGTGGCACGTGCCCGTCGCCGAAGGCGCGGTGCAGTTCGCGGAAACGGGCCGCCCGATCCTTGGACCCGGCGGCGAACGCCGTCAGAGCCTCCGGCTGGACCTCCAGCTCATTGCTCGGGCTTGACACGAACCCTCCCCTGTGGCCTGTGCGACGGATCAGTCGTCACGACTGAACCACCATAGGCAATGCTCGCCGGCATCGGGGGGTCCCGTCGGTGATGACGGGGTCACCCCGCTCGACTTTGTGTCGTAAAGTAGTTTGCGTGGACCTCGACGATGATTCACCACCCACTGACGCCGCAGCGGCGCTCCGGCTGATCCAGGACCAGCGGTCAGCGACGGCACGCCAGCTCGACCCCGACGCCCGCCTGCTCTACTGGCCGTGGGGTGTCGCCTGGCTGGTCGGTTTCGGGCTGTTCTTCCTGCGATTCCCCCCGGGTGAGCGGGCGCTGGTCGCACTGCCGAGCTGGCTGCCGCTGACCGTCCTCTTCGTACTGCTCGCGGCCGCCGGAGCGACCCAGGCGGTGGTCAGCATGCGGGCCTACGGCCAGGTGACCGGCGACTCCGCCCGGCGCGGCAAGTGGTACGGGTACGCCTGGGCGCTCGGAACGGTCAGCGTCTACGCGGGGCTGGGCCGGATCTCCGAACACCTGCCGCACGACCTGGCGGCGCTGCTCTGGTCGGCGACCGCCGTCGGGCTGACCGGTGCGCTGCACATGGCCGGCGGGGCGGTCTGGCTGGACCAGGACCTGTTCCGGCTGGGCGTCTGGATCAGCGTGATCAACCTGGTCGGGGCGTTCGCCGGGCCGGGCTGGCACCCGCTCATCGTGGCGTTGGCCGGCGGCGGCGGAATGCTGGTGGCCGGCGCGCTCGCCCGGCGGCGGCAGCGACAGCGACAGCAGCCGTGACCGAGCTGGATCCGGTCATCCACGCGCAGGCCCGGCTGCGGGTCGTCGCCAGCCTCTCCGCTCTCAACGTCAACGACAAGATCGCGTTCCCCCGCCTGCAGGAGCTGCTCGCGATGACCGCCGGCAACCTCTCGGTGCACCTGCGCAAACTCGAGGACGCCGGCTACGTGGAGATCAGCAAGACCCATCGTGGACGCACTCCGACGACCCTGGTCGGGCTCAGCCGGCGAGGTCGGCTGGCATTCGAGGAGTACACCGAAGCAATCCGCGCCCTGCTCGACCCCACCCCGTCGAAGGAGCAGCCATGACCCTCGCCCGCGCCGACCAGGCCAGCCGCCGGTACGGCGACGTCCTCGCGCTCGACCGTGTCGACCTGGAAGTCCAAGCCGGTGAGCTGGTCGGCCTGCTCGGGCCGAACGGCGCCGGCAAGAGCACCCTGATGAAACTGCTGACGGGCCTGCGCCGCCCCAGCTCGGGGCGGGTCGAGCTGTTCGGGGGCGACCCCCGCGACCCGGCGAGCCGGCGACAGATCGGGGTCACGATGCAGGAGACCGGCCCGCCCAGCACACTGCGCGTCGGCGAGGTCGTCGACTTCGTCTCCGCGCACTACCCCGACCCGGTGCCCCGGGCGGAGTTGCTCGACCGCTTCGGCCTCACCGACCTGACCCGACGGCAGACCGGTGGGCTCTCCGGCGGGCAACGCCGCAGGCTGGCGGTGGCGTTGGCCTTCGTCGGCCGGCCCCGGTTGGTGCTGCTCGACGAACCGACCACGGGCCTGGACGTTGCCGCCCGGCGCACCCTCTGGGACGCGATCCGGGCATTCCACGACGACGGCGGGACCGTGTTGCTCAGCAGCCACTACCTGGAGGAGGTGGAGGCACTCGCCCACCGGGTGGTGGTCATCGGGCAGGGCCGGGTGCTCGCCGACGACACAGTGGATGCGGTGCGCGGCATCGTGGGCGTACGCCGGGTCAGTCTGGTCGCCGATGACCTGCCCGACCTGCCGGGGGTGGTTCGCACCGAACGGGTCGACGGTCGGCTGCACCTGCTCACCACCGACGCCGACGAACTGGTCCGAGCGCTTGTCACGGCCCAAACCCCGTTCACCGACCTGGAGGTACGGCCGACCTCGCTGGAGGAGGCGTTCCTCGCCATCACCAGCGAAGACGCGTCCAGCGAAGACACGCTCGCCGGCACCGACCGTCCCACCGCTGCCGACGACAGTCCCGCCACCGCCGCTGCCGGCGGCCGACCCACCACCGTCTGAGGAGGCGACCGTGCAGCTCGCCCTGGTCCACGCCCGCTACCAACTCCTGGAGATCATCCGGATTCCGGTGGCCGTCTTCGGCAGCGCCTTCTTCCCGGCCGCCTCCATGATCTTCTTCGTGGTGCCGTTCGCCGGTGACGATCCGGTCGGTGCCACCTACGCCACCGCGTCGATGGTCACCTTCTCGGTGATGAGCGCCAACATCTTCCAGTACGGCGTCGGTGTCGCCGAGGACCGCGACCAGCCCTGGAACCCGTACACCCGGACCCTGCCGACCGGGCCGGCCCCGCGGTTCGCCGGCCGGGTGCTGGCCGGCCTGGCGCTGACCTACCTCTCGCTGATCCCGGTCGTGGTGATCGGCGCGACGCTGACCGCGGCCCAGGTCACGCCGGCGGCGTTCCTTCTGGCTCTCGGCACGGTGGCCGTCATCTCGGTGCCGTTCACGCTGATGGGGCTCGCCATCGGTTACCTGCTGCCGAGCAAGGCGGCGATCGTGGTGGCACAGCTGATCTTCCTGCCGCTGGCGTTCGGCGGCGGGCTGCTCTCCGCGCCGGGCGACGCGCCCGGGTTCATCGAGACGATCGCGCCGTACCTGCCGACCCGGGGCGCTGCCGAACTGATGTGGGCGTCGGTGGCCGACTACGACGTGCAACCGCTGGCACTGATCATGCTCGGTGTCTGGGTGGTGTTGCTCGCCGCGCTCGCCGGTTGGGCGTACCGACGGGACGAGGGTCGCCGGTTCAGCTGACGATTCGTTCGTTTCCGCCCCGGGCCGCGGCGGGACGGTGCCAGGATTCCGGCAGGGGGCCGCCGTGGCCGCCGGGCCGAAAGGGGTCTTGACGTGAGCACCGTCCCGCCGGGTACGCCCTGCTGGGCCGACCTGGCCACCCCGGACCTGACCGACGCGCGGCGCTTCTACCCGGAGCTGTTCGGTTGGACCGGCCGGGTCACCCCGGAACCCGAGGCGGGCGGCTACACGGTCTTCCTGCTCGACGGCAAGCCGGTGGCCGGCGCCGGCCCGCCCGCGATCCCGGACCAGATCCCGATCTGGTCGACCTACCTCGCCACCGACGACGCCGAGCTGGTCGCCGGCCGGGTCGAACGGGCCGGCGGGCAGGTCGTCGTACCACCGTTCGAGGTCTTCGACAGGGGCTGGATGGCGGTCTTCGCCGACCCGGCCGGTGCCACGTTCAGCGTCTGGCAGCCACTGGCCATGGCCGGTGCCGAGGTGTTCAACGTGCCCGGTGCGATGAGCTGGAACGAGCTGGTCACCCCCGACCCCGAGGGCGCGAAGGTCTTCTACGAGCTGGTGTTCGGCTGGCAGCCCGACGACCAGGCGGTGGGCGCGATGACGTACACCGGGTGGCGGCTCGGGACGCAGATCGTCGCGGGGATGATGCCGCCGCTGGCCGACGACTTCCCGGCCGACCTGCCCGCGTACTGGACTGTGTACTTCGCGGTGGCCGACGCGGACGCCGCCGCGGCCCGCGCCGCCGAGCTGGGCGGAACGATCCTGGTCCCGCCCCGCGACATCCCCGCGGGCCGCTTCGCCGCCCTCCGCGACCCCCAGGGCGCCCTCTTCTCCGTCATCGACCTGGGCCCCTGACCCAGCGCCCGCGTGCTCAGGGCCGGGTGGCGCGTGCTCAGGGCCGGGTGGCGCGTGCTCAGGGCCGGGTGGGGCGTGCTCAGGGCCGGGTGGGGCGGACAGGGACCACCAGGGGGCCGTGGGAGCCGGGGACCACCCGGACGCTGGCCCGGTAGTGGGTGGCGAGCAGCTCCTCGGTCAGCACCTCAGTCGGAGTTCCGGCGGCCACCACCTGACCGGCGGCGAGCATCACCATCCGGTCGGCGTACTCCCCGGCCAGGGAGAGGTCGTGCATCGTGGCCAGGACGGTCAGGCCGTGCTCCCGGCGCAGCTGGTCGACGACTTCGAGCACGTCCTGCTGGTGGCCGATGTCGAGCGCGCTGGTCGGCTCGTCGAGCAGCAGCAGTGTCGCGCCCTGGGCGAGCGCGCGGGCGAGGAACACCCGCTGCCGTTCGCCGCCGGAGAGGGTGGCCAGTTCGCGACGGTGGAAGCCGGCGAGGTCCAACCGCCCCAGCACCTCGTGCACGGCGTCGACGTCGGCTGTCGACTCCCGGCCCAGGGTCGGGATGTACGGGGTGCGGCCGAGCAGCACGTAGTCCAGCACCGACATGCCGGGCGGCACCACCGGGGACTGCGCCACCGTGGCCACTATCCGGGCGCGGTCCCGGCGGCGCAGCGCGGCACTCGGCGTACCGAAGAGACTGATCGCCCTCGGCGCGGGCAGCAGGCCGCCGACGGCGCGCAACAGGGTGGATTTGCCGGCGCCGTTCGGGCCGATCACGGTGACCCACTCGCCGACGGCGACGGTGAGGTCGACGCCGGTCAGGATCGGCGTGCCACCGAGGTCGACGTGCAGCCCGCGCACCTCGACGGCCGGCGTGCCGGCGGCGGGTTCGTGGCTCACGTGAGCGCTCGCCGGGCGGTCCGCAGCACGAGGACGAAGAACGGGCCGCCCAGCAGGGCGGTCACCACTCCGATGGGCAGCTCGGACGGAGCGGCGGCGGTGCGGGCCACCACATCGGTCAGCGCCAGGAACGCGCCGCCGAACAGCAGTGACATCGGCAGGATCACCCGGTAGCTGGACCCGGCGAGCAGCCGGACGGTGTGCGGCACGATGATGCCGACGAAGCCGATCAGGCCGGTCGCGGAGACCGCCGCGGCGGTGCCCAGCGATGCGGCGGCGATCAACAGGTACCGGGTGCGCTGCGGGTGCAGGCCCAGACTCCTCGCCTCGTCGTCGCCGACCGCGAGGACATCCAGCTCGCGGCGGTGCAGCAGCACCACCACGGTGGTCAGCGCGGCGTACGGCAGCACCAGCAGTACGTCGTGCCAACCGGCGGTGGCGAGCCGGCCGAGCAACCAGGAGTACACCGGCTGGATGGTGTCGGCGTTGCGTTGCAGGAGGTACGTCTGCCCGGCGGAGAGGAACGCGGAGACCGCCACCCCGGCCAGGATCAGCATGGCCGGTGATCCGCGTCGCCCACCGGCCGCGCCGAGCACGTAGGTCATCGTGACGGCGAGCAGCGAACCGGCGAACGCGGCCAGCGGAATGGTCATCGGCAACCCGGAGAGCGTCCCCTGCCGGCCGGCGCCGCCGAGGGCGATCGCCGCGGTGACCGCGAGGCCGGCGCCGGCGGCCACACCGAGCAGGTACGGGTCGGCCAGCGGGTTGCGGAACACGCCCTGGTAGCAACCACCGGCGAGGGCGAGCAGACCGCCGACGAGCAGGCCCAGCACCACCCGGGGCAGGCGCAGCTCGGTGACGATCGCGATCTCACGTTCGGTCAGCCCGCTGTCGAGGTGCACCCCGGGAATCAGGTTGAGCAGCTCGGCGGCGACGCTGCCCGGGGGCAGGCTCACCGGGCCGAGCGACACCCCGACGACGAGCGCGACGAGCACCGCCACCAGGCCCGCGACCAGCCACCGCATGCGCAGCCCGGCGGGCCGGGCCCCGGACGGCAGCCCGGCGGGCCGGGCCGTGGACCGCAGCCCGGCGGGCCGGGCCGTGGACCGCAGCCCGGCGGGCCGGGCCGGAGAACGTGGCTCGGCCCGCGGGGATGGCGGTGGCGGCTCGGTCGGCTGACCGGTTGGTGCCGGATCGGACACCTGTCGCGGCCCGGTCACCGACGGACGACGGTCACGCGGGCACCTTGGCGACCGCGTCGACGATGACCCGGAGCAGGTCCACGACCCGTGGGCCCCAGCGGGAGGCGATGTCGTCGTCGAGGGCGACGACCTGGTTGTTCTTCACCGCGGTGAGGCCCGCCCAGCCACTGCGCGCCTTGACCGTGTCGGCGCTCTGCTGGCAGCACTTGGCATCGGCCAGGAAGACGAAGTCCGGGTCGGCCTTGACGATGATCTCCTGGGACAGCTGCGGGTAGCCGAAGTTCTTACCGTCCGCGTCGGCCGGGTCGGCGATGTTGGTCAGGCCGGCCTGGCTGTAGAGCGAGCCGATGAAGGTCTTGCTGGTGGCGCTGTAGAGCTCCGGGCCCAGCTCGTGGAAGTAGGTGAGCTTCTCGGCGCGCTGCGGCAGGTCCTTGACCAGCTTGGCGATGTCGTCCTTCATCCGGGTGGCGACGTCGGTGGCCTGGTCGGCGTGACCGGTCAGGGTGCCCAGCTCGGTGATCTGCCGGTACGAGTCGTCGAGCGTGACCGCCGCCGGGGTCTGGTACACCGGAATCTTCAGCTTGCCGAGCTGCTCGACGATCTTGTTGCGGTCGTCGGAGAGCACCACCAGGTCAGGGTTCTTGCCGGCGATCGCCTCGGCGTTCGGCTGGAAGGCGGAGAGGTCGGTCTTGGGCACGTCGGCCGGGTAGTTCGACTGGTCGTCGACGGCGGTCACCTGCGGGCCGGCACCGATCGCGAAGAGCATCTCGGTGGCGGTGGGCGACAGCACGACGATCTTCTCGGGGCGCTTGTCGAGGGTGAGCGCGCCGACGGTGACCGGGTACGCGGCGGCAGCGGTGCCGGCGCTCGGCTTGTCGTCGGCCTTCTCGGCGCAGGCGCCGAGGGCGAGCGCGGCGACCGCGAGGGTCGCCGCGAAGATCCGAGGGGTACGTCTGTTCATAGGGGCCTCCTGTCGGTCGAGGAGTGTGGTGCTTCGCCGACAGGGACTTTCGTACGCCCGCCCACGAGGCGCCCTTCCTCGAGAGCGCGTTTCGCGACCGATCCGTAGGCGACCTGGCTCGTCCCCACCGACCGGTGGGGCATCACAGTTGCGGGACAGCGCCGGGATGAGCACCGGCTTCGCTGCGGACTGGTCGCTAAGACGGTAGCGCACCGCCGGGACGTGCCGGATCGATCAAGGGCCGATCAGCGTGGGTCGATCTCAGAGCGGTGGTGCACGAGGGGTTTGTCCCGGATCTGGAGGCTCAGGAGCGGGTGGTGGGGCCCCGCCGGGGCGGGACGGGGCCCCACCCGATCAGGAGGACGTGATGGTGACGTTGTCCACAGCCGCCTCCACAAGGCTGGCTCCGGACGCGTCCGCCGCCTCGACGAGCACGCGGACCGACTGGCCGGCGTACGGGGTGAGGTTGAGGTTGGCTACCGCCCAGGTTCCGTTACGGTTGCTGGCCGCGCCGGCCTGGGTGAGCAGCGCTGTGGTGCCGCCGTTGTGCACCACGCTCACCCGCAGGTAGTCCGCCGACGAGGCGTTCGAGCCGTGCGCCAGGTACCAGGCGAGTGAGAGCGTCAGCGTGCCGGACGACGGCAGTGTCACAGCCGGTGACCGGGCACTGGTCACTCCGCCGTCCACGTCGTAGTCACCGGCCGCCGAGCCGGCGAGCCGGCCGGTGACCAGGTCGTTGGACCCGGCGTACGGGGTGAGCTGCTTGGCTCCGGAGGACGTGGTCGCCTGGGCGGCGCCCCGCTCGAACGCGCCGAGGGTGGCGGTGTCGGTGCCGGACGGGTTGATGGTCCAGCCGGTGGCGGTCTCGAAGGTGTCCGACCAGACAGTGGTGCCGCCACCGCCGCCGCAGTACTGCGCCTGCTTTCCGATGGCCCGGTACGGGCAGTCGGCGTACTCGCTGAGGAGCAGCACCGCGTCCCGGTTGCGCGAGGTCTGCGCCGGGATCACCTCGTCGGGCGGGTAGAAGCCGCCGCCGCCGGACGAGCCCGGGTACATCTCGAAGGTGTACGCCCAGATGTTGTGGGTCGCCCACATCCAGTCGAGGCTGTCTCCGTCGGTGATGTAGAGATCGCTCGACTGTTCCGGGGTGTAGCCGTTGGTGGCCGCCATCTGCTGACCGATGGTGGCGAAGGTGTTGTACTGGTCCGCGTTCATCCCGGTCGCGGTGTTCGCCGTGGTGTAGCCGTACGGCCAGAGCACCAGCTGCGAGTACGTGTGGAAGTCGATGTTGGCCTTGATCTGCTGCACACCGCCGACGACCCGGCCGTTGACGAAGTTGCGCAGCGCCTGCGTCTCGGGCGCGGAGAACGCCGACGGCCCCCGGTAGGTCTCCGACGAGGTGGTGCCGGACGAGCCTCCGCAGCATCCCCAGTTGTAGGACCAGTTGCGGTTCAGGTCGGTGCCGACGTTGGACGAGCCGCTGTTGGGCTGCCGGTTCTTGCGCCAGGACCGGTACGACCCGGTGGCGATGTCGTACTCGCTGCCGTCCGGGTTGACCGTCGGCACGATCCAGAGCTCCCGGCCGTTGACGATGTTGGTGATCCGGGAGTCGCTGCCGTAGCTGTCGGTGAAGAGATTGAGCAGGTAGATCGCCATCTCGACGGTCAGGTGCTCACGAGCGTGCTGCTGGGAGTTGAACAGGATCTCCGGCTCGTTCTCGTCGGTGCCGACGTTGTCGGAGATCTTCACGGCCATCAGGTCGCGGCCCTCGTACGACGATCCGATGCTGATCTTGCGGGCGATCGCCGGGTGGTCGGCGACGACCTGGTTCACGACGGCGGTCAGTTCCGCGTAGTCGTGGTAGTTCGAGTCGGCCGGCGGGAAGGCCAGCGCGCCGAAGTCGCCGGCGCCGCGCTCGGCGTTGGGCGGCGGGGCGAGCGGTTCCAACCGGAAGCCGAGCTTGCCGATCGCGGCGGCCTCGGCCGCGGTGGCCGAGATGTGCAGCACGCCGTGTTCGGAGTAGTCGATGGCGGCTCCGGTGCGGGCCACCGCGTTGCGGTCGGCGAGGGTCCGGGGCCCGAGCACCCGGTAGCCGGCGGCGGCCTGCTCAGCGGTGCGGTCCGGTGCCGGTCGGGCGGCGGTCGGGCCGGCGGTGACCGGGCCGGCGGCGACGGTGACGATGCCCAGCCCGGTGACGACAGCGAGCACCAGGACACGGCGGAGGGGGATGGGCGTGCGGAGGGCCATGGACTACCTCCTCGATGGGCGGGAGATCCCGCTCGGTGAAGGACACTTCACCACCTGTCACATGGTCATATCAATATTGATCGTTGCGTTGGCCATCCCAGGCGGATCATCATGGCGGCAATGATTTTCCACCTATCAACACCTGGCGAAACTTCCCTCCAAGCGGAAAACTGACCAGCGACGATGCCCCCTCGACACCGCGGAGCACCCATGGCCAGACCCCGCCTGCGCGCGGCCGCCCTCGCCGGCGTCACCACGCTCACCCTGCTCACCAGCGCCACACCCGCGCTGGCGGCGCACCCGCCCGCCCCCGCCCACGACGAGCAGATCACCTACCAGGACTGGTCCGGGCCCGCCGATTGGCACCGGGGCAGCCGGGCCGGCACCCGCGTCGTGCCCGGCGCCCGATCGGGCGTCACCCTGGCCCGCCCGGCCGGCACCACCGAGTACGCGGACCCGCACACCGGCACCACCCGCACCTGGGAGTACGGCACCTGGACCTCGCCGGTGACCCGGGTCGGGTTCGACGCCACCGAACTGATCGCCTCCTGGAACGCGGAGACCCCCGCCGGCACCTGGATCCAGGTGGAGATGCAGGGCAGCTACACCAGCGGCGACCAGACCCCGTGGTACGTCCTGGGTCGCTGGGCGTCCGGCGACACCGACATCAAGCGGACCAGCGTCAACCGGCAGGGCGATCCCTGGTCGACGATCTGGACCGACACCTTCAGCATCGACGACGCCACCGCCGGAGTGCTGCTGCGGTCGTACCAGCTCAAGCTGACCCTCTACCGCGCACCCGGGCAGAGCGCCGCCCCGGTGGTCCGGATGCTCGGCGCGATGAGTTCCACGGTGCCGGACCGGTTCACCGTGCCGCCGAGCGCCGGACACATCGCCTGGGGCCGGGAACTGCCCGTGCCGCGCTACTCGCAGAACGTGCACTCCGGGCACTACCCCGAGTACGACGGCGGCGGCGAGGCGTGGTGCTCACCCACCTCGACGGAGATGGTCGTCGAGTACTGGGGTCGCAGACCGTCGGCGGCCGACACCTCCTGGGTGGACCCGACCTACCCCGACCCGACCGTCAACCACGCCGCCCGGATGACCTACGACTACGCGTACGACGGCGCGGGCAACTGGCCGTTCAACACCGCGTACGCGGCCAGCTTCCCCGGGCTGGAGGGCCGGGTGACCCGGCTGCACTCGCTGGACGAGCTGGAGCGCTTCATCGCCGCCGGCATCCCCGTCGTGACCAGCCAGTCATTCCTCGCCAGTGAGCTGGACGGGGCGAACTACGGCACCTCCGGGCACCTCTTCGTGGTGGTCGGCTTCACCGCCGACGGCGACGTGATCGTCAACGACCCGGCCTCGTCCAGCAACGACGTCGTGCGCAACGTCTACAAGCGTGCGCAGTTCGAGCAGATCTGGCTGCGCACCAAGCGCACCAACGTCAGCGGCGGCGTCTCCGGCGGCTCGGGTGGCATCGCGTACCTGATCAAGCCGATCTCAAAGCCCTGGCCCAAGCGCTCCGGCTCCACCAACTGGTAACCCTCTGCCCCGCGCCCGGGATCAGCTCCGGCCGGCGGGTCACCTGCGGTTGATCATGAAGTTATTGCCCGGCCGGTCGGCGTGTCGTGGCAATAACTTCATGATCAACGCTGGGAGTCGGGGGTTTGGGTGGGGGGGTCGGGGGTGGGGGTCGGGGTGTGGTCTTCGCCGGCCAGGGCGGAGCGGAGGCGTTCCTTCTCGGTGCGGCGGCGCTCGGCTGCTTCGGCGATCTCCCCGGCCATCTCGTCCCGCCAACCACGCAGCAGGAAGAAGGACAGCGCGGCGGAGAACACCAGCGCCAGCATCAGCTTCAGGAACACGTTCATGTCGACCAGCCAGAGGCCCGCCAGCACTGCGACGAACAGCCCGATCCGGCCCAGCGTGTACTTGAGCGCGGCACTCACCTGCACCACTCCGTTCTCTCCGTCGCCCGCCACTGCCGGCGGAAGGGTCGAGCCGCCCGACGGGCGGTCGCGGTCAGCCGGTCCGGCGGGCCAGCCAGCGGACACCCGGGAACCAGAGGGCCGCGTACGCCACAGTGAACGCCGCCGCCGCCAACGCCCCGGAGAGCAGCGGCGGCAACCCCGCACCCAGACCGGCGATCAGCAACCCGGCGAACACCCCGACGGCAGCGGCGACCACCGCCGCCACCACCCGGGCCGCGCCGAACTCCCAGGCCCGGAAGTCGTCCCAGAACAGCCAGGCCGGCAGGATCACCGCCAGCCAACCGTTCGTGTGCCCGAAGTCGCCGGCGCCGATCGAGGCGAACGCCCAGTCGAACAACACCAACGCGAGCACGCCGATGACCAGGCCGGCCAGGCACACCCCGAGCAGATCGCCCAGGGTACGGATGCGGCCCTCGGCGTCCCGGCGGGGAAACCCGCTCTGCGGCTCAGGTCCTCGTTGCTCGGTCATCGACTGCGAGGGTACGTGGTGGCTCAGGCCCAGACCTGCTGCGGCTCGGCGCGCCGCTCGGCCAGCGACGGGGCCTTGTCGTACTCCCGGACCACGTTGTAGCGGGTGTCCCGCTCGACGGGCTGGAAGCCGGCGTCCCAGATCAGGTGCAGCAGGTCGTCCCGGTGCATGGTGTTCGGGGTGCCGTACGAGTCGGCGTCGTGGGTGATCTTGTATTCGACGACGGAGCCGTCCAGGTCGTCCACGCCGAAGTTCAGCGAGAGCTGGGCAACCGAAAGCCCGTGCATCACCCAGAAGTTCTTCAGGTGCGGCACGTTGTCGAAGAGCAGCCGGGAGACGGCGAACGTCTTCAGCGACTCGGCCGGCGAGGCCATCGTGGTGCGCGCCTGGATCCGGTTGCGGATCTTGCCGTCCGCCGAGTCGACGAAGTCGTGCTGGTAGCGCAGCGGGATGAAGACCGCGAAGCCGCCGGTCTCGTCCTGCAACTCACGCAGCCGCAGCACGTGGTCGACGCGGTGCCGGGGCTCCTCGATGTGGCCGTACAGCATCGTCGCCGGGGTTTTCATGCCCTTGCTGTGCGCCAGGGCGTGGATGCGCGACCAGTCTTCCCAGTGGCAGGCGTGGTCGACGATGTGCTGTCGGACCTCCCAGTCGAAGATCTCCGCGCCGCCACCGGTCAGCGACTCCAGACCAGCGTCCATCAGCTCGTCGAGGATCTCGTCGGCGCTCAGGCCGCTGATCTTCTCGAACCACTGCACCTCGGTCGCCGTGAAGCACTTGAGCTTGACGTTCGGCAGCGCCGCCTTCAGCTCGCGCAGCACCTTCGGGTAGTAACGCCAGGGCAGCGTGGGGTGCAGGCCGTTGACGATGTGCAACTCGGTGAGCTGCTCATCCTCCATCTCCTTGGCCTTGCGGACCGCCTCGTCGATGCGCATCGTGTACGCGTCCTTCTCGCCCGGCTTGCGCTGGAACGAGCAGTACGCACAGGACGCCGAGCAGACGTTCGTCAGGTTGAGGTGCCGGTTGACGTTGAACATCACCCGCTCGCCGTTCAGCTCGGTGCGCTTGTGGTGCGCCAGCCGCCCCAGCCAGGTCAGGTCGTCGCTCTCGTAGAGGGCGACCCCGTCCTCCCGGGTCAGCCGCTCACCGGCGTACACCTTCGCTTCGAGCTCACGCTTGAGTCCGGCGTCCATGGCACGTCCCTTCCACCTGCGGTCCGGATCGAGCGTACGTCGCGACACCGACGGGCCCGGCGGCACGGTCGCTGGCAGCGACCCACCTCACCAGACTCTCAGCCTCCCGTAACCCGGCAACACATCGACATGAGTGGCGCGGTGCGGTAGTAACAACGTGGGGCGGAACACACACACTGGTACCGTCCCGGCGGTCGCGCCCACCGAGCGCGGCGACGAGTGGTTGGACGGGGAGCGGCATGGTCTACAGCGGGCGCGGGCGACGGCAGCGACGACGGAGCCCGGTGATCTCGCCGGTCCTGCGTCCGAAGCTCTGGGCCGCCCTGCTCGGCGCGATCGCCGCAGCCGTGCTGGCCACCCCCGCGTACGCGGAGCCCGGCGTGCCGACCACAGTGCCGGACACGGGTTCGCGCCCGGCGGTCACCGGCTCGCTCCAACTGCCGGGCAGCGCGCCGGTCGCCGGCGTGCCCGCCCCTCCGGTGGTCAACATCGGCAACGGTCCGCTGGCCACCGCGATCTCCGCCGGTGAGGTCCAGGTCGGCGCGCTCGGCGAGGATTTGCTGGTGAGGCGGCAGAAACGCGTCGACGCCCAGGCGCAGCTCGACGCGGCCGGCAAGGCGCTGGCGACCGCGCAGGACGCCCTGCTCCGGGCCCAGCAGTCGGCCGACACCGCCGCCGCCGAGGCCGTCAAGGCCGCCGCCGCGCTGCCGCCGGGCGACTTCGCCCAGGACATCCGCGGGCTGAGCCGCCTCCAGGCGATCACCCGTGGCGAGAAGGTCGACGGCGGCACCACCGGCGTGGCCGGGGAGCTGTCCCGGGCCCGCGCGGGCGAGCAGGCCGCGTACCAGAAGCACAGCCAGGCCAAGGATCTGCTTGCCGCCGCCGAGGCGGAGTTCACCACCGGTGAGACGGCGCTGCGCACCGCCGAGGCGAGCCTGCTCAAGCTGCGCCGGGACAACGCCGCCGCGCTGATCGAGATCGAACGTCAGCAGGAGGCCGCCGAGCAGCAGATCGGTGCCGGCTACGTCTCCAACCAGAGCATCAGCGGCATGGCCGCGCACCCCCGGGCACTGGCCGCGGTCCGGTACGCGCTCGCCCAGCTCGGCGACCCGTACAAGTGGTCCGAGGAGGGGCCGAACCAGTTCGACTGCTCCGGCCTGATGTGGGCGGCGTACCGGTCCCCCGGCGCTGACTACTTCGACCTGCCACGGGTCTCCCGCGACCAGTACGCCGCCACCCGGGGCCGCACCGTCCCGCAGAGCGCGCTGCTCCCCGGCGACCTGCTCTTCTTCGCCTCAGGCAGCAGCTGGACGACGATCCACCACGTCGGCATGTACATCGGCAACGGCAAGATGGTGCAGGCGCCCACCACTGGCGACGTCGTCAAGATCTCGGTCGTCCGCTGGTCCCGGCTGTACGCCGCCACCCGGGTGATCGGCGCGGTGCCGGCACCGGTCGTGACCAACCCGACCCCGCCCGTGTCGACCCCGAAGCCCACCCCGTCGCCGACGAAGACCACCAAGCCGACGCCGACGCCGTCGCCGACGAAGACCACCACCCCGAAGCCCACCGAGAGCGCGACGCCCACGCCGACGCCGACGCTGACGACCACCCCGACGCCCACTGCGACCGGCGGCACCACGCCGAAGCCGTCGAGCACTGCGAGCAACCCTCCGACGACCCTGCCTCCGGCGACGACCAGCGCGCCTGCCAGCACGTCTCCGCCGACCACGCCGAAGGCCAGCACGAGCGCGTCGAGCAGTGGCAGCGCGACGGGCAGCCCCAGCGCCACGGGCTGATCCGCCACGACCGGCTCCGGCTGTCCGCTCGGGAAGATCTGTGGCACCGTGACAACCAGACACATCCGACTCGACGTCACGGGTCCGGGTGCGAGCACGGCGCGGAGGGCGGAAATGGCCGAGCAGAGAGATCCGGCGGAGACTGTCGACCCCGTGGTCGACCAGGCCGGCCCACCAGGGCCGGACACCGTCGACCAGCCCGGCCCACCGGGGCCGGACACCGCCGAGCCGGTGGCTGCCAGCGACGCCAACCCGGCTGCCACCAGCTCGACAGGCAGCGACACCAGCTCGACGGACGCCGGCTCCGCCGCCAGCGACGCCGCCCCGGCGGTCAGCGGCACGGCGGTCAGCGGTCAGGTCGGCGGTGGCACGGCAGCGGTCGTCGCTGACGACTCGACCGACGCCGATGACGACGCGGCGGCCGGCGACGAGCGCCAGAGCCCGGCGGCGGCACCGGTACGCGCACGTGCCAGCGTCGTGACCGCCGGCGCTCTCCGCAGTGACCTGCCGGCCAGCGCTCCGGTCACCGCGACCACCTACCGTGCGACCGGCTCGGCCAGCCCAGCCGACGTGTCGTTGCCGGGCCAGCGAAGCGACTCCTCAGCGCCGGCCCGGGCCAGCGCCACGGTTCCGAGCAGCAGCCGGGGCACTGCCAGCGCCCTGGGCACCCCGGACCGTCGCGAGAGCGCGCCCGCCGTCTATCGAGCCGCGCCGGTGGGTGCCGAGCCGGCCCAACCTCCGACGCCGCCGACTCCGGAGCCGGAGCCGGAGCCGGACCCCACGCCACCCGGCCCCGGGCCGACCCAGCCGTCGCCACCGGAACCGGAGCCCGCGCCGGCCCCGGGTCCGTACCCGCCCGGTCCGGCGCCGACGCCGGGTCCCCGACCGACGCCGCCGCCCGGTCCGGTTCCACCCCTTCCGGGCCCGCCGTCCCCGCCGCCCTCGCCGATGCCGCCCATCCCCGGTCCGCCGACGCCGCCCGTCCCGAGCCCGCCGCTGCCGCCACCCGGTCCGCCGGTGCCGGCACCACCGGCCCCGCCCGGCCCGATGCCGGCACCGCCGTTTCCGCCGCCGCCCGCGATGATCGACACGCCCGGCGTACGGGCCAGCGCCTCGGTCTCCGCACCACCGGCCGGGTGGTCGTCCCCCACCGGGGCGACCCGCCCGACGTCCGGTGCCGGATGGGCCGGTGCAGCCGCCTCCGCGCCGCCGGTGGTGCCCGCACCAGCACTGCCGAGCTGGCCACCGTCCACCGCCGGGGCACCTTCGTCGACCGCGAACGCCGGAAACTCGCGGGTGACCGCGCCGCCTGGCGGCCCGCCGGCTGACTCCGCCGGACGGGACGGCGCCGGCGCCCGTGGTGGGCGGCGCGACAACCGCACCGACCTGGCTGGCACCGTCTACGGCAACGGCGAGGGCGCCGGCTTCACCACTATCGCGATACCCGCCAACGCGGTGGAGAACTCTGGCTCGCTGACCGGGCACATCCTGGCCCAGGGGTGGTCCGACACGCCGGCCGAACGGTCCAGTAACGCCCGGGTGATGATCGTCCTGGCCGCCGCGCTGGGGCTGCTGGTGGCGATCAGTGTCATGGTCGTCCTGCTGGCCGGCGACGCCTTGGACGGTCTGGTGGGCAGCGTGCTCAACGGGTGAGCCAGCGAGCGCCGGCGATGGTGAGTCCGCCCACTACGGTCGGTCAACCGACTGGCGACTTCGCCAGACCGCCGTACACTGGTCGAGATCACTGACCCGGCGCGCGTGGTGTGCGCCCCTGGGCGATCTTGCGGGCGATCCGGCGGCACAGCCGCGGCAGGCCATCGCGAAGATGCGCCCCGCTCGAAAGGTTTTTGTTGACCACCTCTGCTGACCACGGCACCGTTACGTCCGTTTTCAACTCAGTCCCGGCGGCCGACGCCTCCCGGGAGCAGCTCGACGTCGCCCCGAGCGATGCCGGCACCCCTGCGGTAACGACAGCTCAGACCGAGACCGCCGAGACCGCCGAGACCGCCGAGACCACCGAGACCGCCGAGCCGATGAGCTTCGCCGCTCTCGGCCTTCCGGAGCAGTTGGTCCGCGCGCTGGCCCAGCAGGGCATCACCAGCCCGTTCGAGATCCAGCGGGCCACCGTTCCGGACGCGCTCGCCGGCCGCGACGTGCTGGGCCGCGGGCAGACCGGGTCGGGCAAGACGCTCGCCTTCGGTCTGCCGATGATCGCCCGGCTGGCCACCCGTAACCGGGCCCGGCCGATGCGCCCGCGCGCCCTGGTCCTGGTGCCCACCCGCGAGCTGGCCATGCAGGTCAACGACGCTCTGGTGCCATTGGGCAAGTCCGTCGGCATCTTCCTCAAGACCGCCGTCGGCGGCGTTCCGTACGACCGACAGATCGACGCGCTGCGCCGCGGCGTGGAGATCATCGTGGCCACCCCGGGCCGGCTCGGCGACCTCATCGAGCGGGGCATCTGCCAGCTCGACGACGTCGAGGTGACGGTGCTCGACGAGGCCGACCAGATGGCCGACATGGGCTTCCTGCCCGAGGTGACCGATCTGCTGGCGAAGACGCCTGCGGGCGGTCAGCGGCTGCTCTTCTCGGCCACCTTGGACGGTGACGTCGACGCGTTGGTCAAGCGGTTCATGACCGACCCGGTCACCCACTCCACGGCGCCCTCCACCGCCTCGGTGTCCACCATGGACCACCACATGCTGTTGATCCCGCCGCACGAGAAGTTCCCGGTGGCGGCCTCGATCGCCGCCCGGGACGGCCGGACCATGGTCTTCGCCCGCACGCAGCTCGGTGTGGACCGGCTGGTCGAGCAGCTCGCGGCCGTCGGCGTACGCGCCGGTGGGCTGCACGGCGGCAAGACCCAGCGGATGCGCACCAAGACGCTCGCCGAGTTCCGTGAGGGCCGGATGAACGTGCTGGTCGCCACGGACGTGGCGGCGCGAGGCATCCACGTCGACGGGGTCACCCTGGTGCTGCACGTCGACCCGCCGAAGGACCCCAAGGACTACCTGCACCGCGCGGGGCGTACCGCCCGGGCCGGCGAGTCGGGCGCGGTCGCCACGCTGGTGCTGCCCAAGCAGCGCCGTACCACCCTGGCGATGATGGAGAAGGCCGGCGTCGCGCCGGCCGAGACCCGGGTCCGGGTCGGGGACGCGGCGTTGGCCGAGCTGGTCGGCGCCCGCGAGCCCAGTGGCGTCCCGGTCCGCCTCGAGGCGGAGCCCCGGGGCTACGGCGACCGCTCCGGCGGACCGCGCCGGTTCGGCGACCGCACGGGAGGCGAGCGGCGCTACGGCGACCGGCCCACCGGCGAGCGGCGCTACGGCGACCGCCCGCAGGGCGACCGGAGCTACGGTGGACGGCCGCAGGGTGACCGGAGCTACGGTGGACGGCCGCAGGGCGAGCGCCGCTTCGGTGACCGCCCGCAGGGTGACCGGAGCTACAGCGACCGACCGCAGGGTGACCGGAGCTACGGCGGCCGCCCGCAGGGCGAGCGGAGCTACAGCGACCGACCGCAGGGCGAGCGCCGCTTCGGCGACCGGCAGCACAGCGACCGACCGCAGGGTGACCGGAGCTACGGTGACCGACCGCAGGGCGAGCGGCGTTACGCCGATCGGGACACCCGGGGGTACGGCGACCGGCCGCAGGGCGAGCGCCGCTTCGGCGACCGGCCGCAGTTCGGTGACCGCGACGGTCGGGGCGACCGACCGACCGGCGAGCGACGCTTCGGCGACCGGCCGCAGGGTGAACGGCGCTTCGGCGACCGGGATGCTCGGGGTGGGTTCCGCCCGGAGAGCCGGGTCCGGGACGACCGGCCCCGCGACGACCGGCCCCGCGAGGACCGCCCGCGTGACGACCGGCGCGGTTTCGGCGGGCGACCGGCAGCTCGTACCTACTGATTGATCCACCGAACGCCGTCGTGAAGCCCAGGCTTCGCGGCGGCGTTCGCGCATGCCCTGCCGATACCGAACGGGTCGCGTAACGTCCGGCTCATGCCGACCATGCCTAAGTCGATCTTCTGGTCCCGGACGGACACCGCCGGCAGCGAGCAGGTTCTACTCGACGACGGCCACGGGTTGGCGGCCCGGGGCACTCTGCTCGCCGTGGACCCGATCCCGTGGACCGCCCGCTATCAGCTGACCACCACGCCGGACTGGGCCACCACCCGCGTCGAGGTCGAGGCAGAGGGTCTCGGCTGGCTGCGCCGGGTGACCCTGGATCGGGCCGCCGGCCGCTGGCGGGTGACCACCGCCGAGCAGGGCGACCTGGACGCCGCCCTGGTCGCGGCCGGTCATCCCCGGGCCGGCCTGCCGGGTACGGACGACCCGGACCGGCTGGCCGACGCGCTCGACGTCGACCTGAGCGGTTCGCCGCTGTTCAACACCCTGCCGGTCCACCGGCTTCGGATGGCGGCGGAGCCGGCCGATGTGGCGCACCGGATCACAGTTGCCTGGGTGCTGCTGCCCGGCCTGGAGGTGGTGCCGGCCGAGCAGATCTACACCGGGCGCGGGCCCGGTCGGGTGCGCTTCGCCAGCGGCACCTTCACAGCCGACATCGATCTGGACGACAGCGGCTACGTGGTGCGCTACCCCGGGCTGGCCGAACGGATCGATCCGCGCTGATCAGCATCGTGGCGGGCCAGTGGCTCGGCCGCCCGGGGGGGCCGGGATCCGCTGACCGCTTCAGGCGGGCCAGGTCCCGCTGGCCAGGAAGCGTTCGATGGTGGCCAGGTGCGGAGCCAGGTCGAGGCCCTGGGCGGCCACCCAGTCGTCGGCGTAGTACGTGTCGGCGTACCGGTCGCCCGGGTCGCAGATCAGGGTGACCACCGAGCCGGTCCGACGCTCGGCGAGCATCGCGGCGATCAGTCCGAACGCGCCCCACAGGTTGGTGCCGGTGGACCCGCCCACCCGGCGGCCGAGCAGGGCCGAGCCGGCGCGCATGGCGGCCAGGGACGCCGCGTCCGGCACCTGGACCATCCGGTCCACCACCGAGGGCAGGAACGACGCCTCCACGGTGGGCCGGCCGATCCCCTCGATGCGGGAGCCCTTCCCGGTGCGTACCGACCAGTCGGCGGCCAGCCAGGCCGGGTAGAACGCCGAGTTCTCCGGGTCGACGACGCAGAGCTTGGTGGCGAGCCGGCGGTACCGGGCGTAGCGGCCGATGGTCGCGCTGGTGCCCCCGGTGCCGGCGCCCACCACGACCCAGGCGGGGATCGGGTGCCGCTCCAGCTCCAACTGCGCGTAGATCGACTCGGCGATGTTGTTGTTGCCCCGCCAGTCGGTCGCCCGCTCGGCGTAGGTGAACTGGTCCATGAAGTGCCCGCCGGAGTCCTCGGCGAGCCACCGGGCCTCGACCACCACGCTCGCCGGGTCGTCGACCAGGTGGCACCGGCCGCCCTGGAACTCGATCTGCGTGATCTTCTCGGGCGAGGTGGAGGCGGGCATCACCGCGATGAACGGCAGGCCCAGCATCCGGGCGAAGTACGCCTCGGAGACCGCCGTGGAACCCGACGACGCCTCGACGATCGTGGTGCGCGGCCCGATCCAGCCGTTGCAGAGCCCGTAGAGGAACAGTGAACGGGCCAGCCGGTGCTTCAGCGAGCCGGTGGGGTGTGACGACTCGTCCTTGAGGTAGAGGTCGATCCCCCATTCCCTGGGCAGCGGGAACGGCAGCAGGTGGGTGTCGGCGGACCGGTTGGCGTCTGCCTCGACGGCGGCGATCGCCTCGGTCACCCAGGTTCGGCTGGATTCGTCGCACCGGTCGAGATGAGTCACGCTCGGAAACCTAGCAAGCGGGCCAGCGGTGGTCAGCGCGGGTCCGGCGGCGTTGACCTGCGGCGTTGGCGGCGCTGACCGGCGCGGCCGGCGGCCCGGACGATCGGGGTGAGTGCGACGGCCAGCCTGGGCAGTGCGTCCAACAGGCGCACCTGCGCTCCCCGCCAGCGGGGCAGGCTGACCACCGGACGTGGCCGGCGGGCCAGCCGGACGACCCGCGCCGCCACCTGCTGCGCGGTCAGCATCGATCCGGTGAACGAGGCCACCGCCCCCGGGTCGTCCAGCCGGTCGTGCAGCATCGGGGTCCAGATGCCGTCCGGGCAGAGGCAGGAGACGTGCACCCGCCGGTACCCGGCCATCCGCAGGTCGGACAGGGTGCCGAGGCTGAAGGCCAGCAGAGCGTGCTTGCTGGCCGCGTACACCGTCTCGCCGGGCGCGGCGATCAGCCCGGCCAGCGAGACGACGTTGAGCACGTGGCCGTGACCCTGGGCGCGCATCACGGTCAGCGCGGCGAGGGTGCCGTTCATGGCCCCGTGGGTGTTCACGTCGAGCAGCCGACGGCGGGTCGCGGCGTCGTGCTCCCACGACGCACCGGTCACCAGGATGCCGGCGTTGTTGACCCAGAGGGCCAGGTCACCCCGGCCTGCCGCGGTCGCGGCGACGGCGGCGCACGCGGCCTCGTCCCGGACGTCCAGGGCGGCCGACCAGCCGCCGAGCGGCGCGGCGGCGCTCTGGACCGCCACCGGGTCGAGGTCGGTGAGCAGCACCGACCAACCGTCGGTGTGCAGCGCGGTGGCGATGGCACGGCCCAGGCCGCCGGCAGCGCCGGTCACCACGGCCACGGGGCGCGCAGGCTGGGTCATCGGCGCACGCTACCGCTGGCCGCCCGGGCGACACCAGGGGTACGCGGCGGTCAGGCCGCGGGCGGGCCGACCGGCTGGGGGCGGTTCTCCCACTTCGTGGAGAGCGCGATGGCGGTACGGGTGGAGGCCACCCCCGGCGTCCGGTTCAACCGCACGATCAACTGCTCCAGCTCGGCGATCGTGCCGACCCGCGCCTTGAGCAGGAACGACTCCACGCCGGCCATGAAGTAGCAGGACTCGATCTCGGGCAGCACCCGCAGCGACTCCAGCATGTCGTCGCTGTCGGCACCGGAGTCCTCGACGATGCCGATCAGCGCCGTGACACCCAACCCGATCGACTCCGGGGCCACATCCGCGCGGTAACCCCGGACGACGCCGCTGCTCTCCAGCTTGCCGACCCGCTCGTGCACGGCCGGCGCCGAGAGACCCACCTGACGGGCCAACTCGGCGTACGAGAGGCGGGCGTTGCCGCGCAGCAGGTCGACGAGGCTCAGGTCGATGGCATCCACAGAGAGTCACCTTAACCGCTGACGCGTAACGTGCGGCCTTCGGCACCCGTTGGACTGAGCGGTGAGTCACTGTTCACAAACCACCGGTCAGGGTCGAGGTAGCACCAGTAACATTACTAACTCCCCACTCAGTGCATTTTTCGCGTTTGGGCGGACAGGCCATGTCCCTGGTGCTGTAATTGCCATACGTCCCTCATGACGGCTCTGGGCTACGCACCAGCCGGGGGCAGTGTGTTCAGCCGGGGGCTTCGTCGACGCGAGGAGGGGGCTGTGGACACTGGAGATCGCCTGCTGACACCGGGTGAGGTCGCCGCGCTGTTTCGGGTAGACCCGAAAACTGTGACGAGATGGGCGGCGGCCGGCCGGATAGGAAGCATCCGGACTCCAGGCGGGCATCGCCGGTTTCGGGAATCCGAGGTGCGAGCCCTGCTTGAGGGGGAGGGCATGCTGGACGAAGTGGATGAGGTCGGTAAGCCACGCAATGTGGGGCCGGCAGCATCCACGGGGCCGGGTCCGGCCAACGCCGGCATGTACTGAACTGGTGCGGACAACGCCACGCGGACCGGACACCAGTCCGGTCCGCGTCCCGCTTCGGCCAACCGCCGGGCGGCAGCACCGCTCGTGCTGAGCAGCACAACAATGCCCAGCGCGAGCGGGACGGCACAGCGCGAGCGGGACGGCGCAGCGCGAGCGGGACGGCGCAGCACGCGCGGGACGGCTCAGCTCCGGGCCGCGCCGAGCTGGCCGGACCACCGCCGGAACAGGGTGTGCGGGACGCCGAGCGCGTCCAGCACCTTGCCGGCCACGAAGTCGACCAGTTGCTGCGCGCTGGCCGCCGCCCCGGCGCCGTAGAAGCCGGGGCTGGCCGGCAGCACCACCGCGCCCGCGTCGTGCAGGGCGATGAGGTGCTCCAGGTGGCTGCGGGTCACCGGTGTCTCCCGGGGGACCAGCACCACGGGACGGCGTTCCTTGAGGTTGACCTCGGCGGCGCGCTGCAACAGGTCCTTCGAGAGCCCGATCGCGATGCCCGCGCAGGCGGCAGTGCTGGCCGGGACCACTGCCATTCCGCGTACCCGGTAGGAGCCGCTGCTCGGCCCGGCGGCCAGGTCGCCGGCCGGCCAGTGCCGCACATCCGCCGCGGTCAGGTCCCGATCCAGCCAGGCGGCGAGGTCTTCGGCCCAGTGCCCGTCACGGAAGGGGCGGCCGGTCTCGTCGAGCACTGTGAGTCGTGCCGCCCGGGACACGATCAGGTCCACCGGCTCGCCCGCGTCGAGCAGTCCGCCGATGACGGCCGCCGCGTACGGCGTGCCGGAGGCACCGGAGACCCCGACCACCCATGGTTCCCGCATGCCCCCAGCCTGCCTGGTCCGGCCGGGCGCCGTGCCGTGGCCCCCGCCCTCGCCCGTCCGCCGTCCTCCCGGCCCACGACGGACATCATCGACAGCCGATTTCTGACATGCTCGGCTGGGGGAAACCTCTGTGCAGCAACCGGAGGGACGGTACGACCGATGACGGTGGCGGCAGCCCGCACACTACGTGCCGAATGTCCCCTTCCCTCGCGGTGCTCGCCGCATGCCGAGGAGACCCAGGAGTGGCTGGCGGGCTGGGTGCGCCGTTTCGACCTGCCGCTGGACGACGACGAGCTGTGTCGGCTGGACGCCGGTCGCATCGCCTGGTATGCGGGTCGGCTCTACCCTGACGCCGGCGCCGCCGATCTGCGTACGGTCGCCGCTCTCTGGACCTGGTTCTTCCTGCTCGACGACGCCTGCGACGGACCGCACGGTGCGAGCGGCGCGGACGTCGCTGCCCTGCGGGACGGCGTGCTCCAGGTGCTGCGCCACGGCCCCGGCGCCCGCACGGCGGGGTTTCGGGGACCGCTGCGCCGGATGCTCGCGGACGCGTGGCAGGCGCCGCGTGCCCGGATGCCCCCGTCCTGGCAGCAGCGCTTCGCCGACGCGGTCGCCCACCACCTGGAAGGCGACCGTACGGAGGCGGAGAACAAGACCAGGAGCCACTTCCCCACTGTCGCCGAATACGTTGCGCTGCGCCGGGCGACCTCGGCGGCGTACGTGTCGTACACCATGATCGAGTTCGTCACCGGTCACGCGCTGCCAGACCCCGTCTACCACCACCCGGCGCTACGGGCACTGGCGGCAACCGGCAACGACCTGCTCTCCTGGTTCAACGACCTGGTGTCGTTGGAGAAGGACCGCGTCATCTCAGGCGGGCACAACCTGGTGCTGGCCATCGCGAGGGAGCAGCGCCTGCCGGACGAGCGGGCAGTGGAAGCGGCGGTGGATCGCTGGCGCACGGCGATGGGGCGGTTCATGGAGCTGCGGGCCACGATCCCGTCCTTCGGCCCGGAACTGGATCCGGCGGTGGCCGCGCACGTTGAGGGGGTCGCCCGCTCGGTGCGCGGCACGATCGACTGGTCGCTGGAGAGCGATCGATATTCGGCGTCCTGGAGCTGATCCCCGGGGGGGTGGGCTACCGGGTCAAAGGGTCCGCCGGTGACGGTCGGCGAGGGTGTTGAGCAGGGCGGCGGCGGTGCCGGCGTCGGCCACCGTGACGACGATCGAACGCTCGCCGGTCCGCTCGACGAGCAGACCCTCGCCGGGAAACGCCGACGGCGGCGGTGCCGAGCGCACCGCCGCCGTCGGCCGCCGCCACAGCGGCCAGGACTAGCCGCTCAGGCCGAGCCGCACCACAAGATCGAGCAGGGCGAACACGAACAGCGCGATGCCGACGAACCCGTTGGCGGTGAAGAACGCCCGGTTGACCTTGCTCAGGTCGGTCGGCGTGACCACCAGGTGCTGGTAGCCGAACGCGACAGCGGTCAACGCCAGCCCGATCCACCAGAGCCAGCCGAAACCGATCAGCGCGCCGAACCAGACGAACAACCCGAAGGTCACCACGTGCGCGACAGTGGAGGCGTGCAGGGCGAAGCGCCGACCGTACCGGGCCGGCACGCTGTGCACGCCGATCTCCTGGTCGATCTCGGAATCCTGACAGGCGTAGATCAGGTCGAAGCCGCCGATCCACAGCCCGACCCCCACGCCGAGCAGCCAGGCCGGCCAGGAGCCGTCCAGGGTGCCGGTGACCGCGAGCCAGGCGCCGACCGGGCCGACCGCCTGGGCGATCCCGAGGATGGCGTGCGGCCAGTTGGTGAACCGCTTGGCGTAGGGGTAGACGACCAGTGGCACCACGGCCAGCGGCGCGAGCACCAGGCAGAGCGGGTTGAGCAGAGCCGCTGCGGCGAGGAAGACCACCAGCGCGACGGCCGCGCCGGTCCAGGCCGTCCGCACGCTCACCGCTCCGGTGACCAGTTCCCGGCCGGCGGTACGCGGGTTCCGCGCGTCGATCTTGCGATCGAGGATCCGGTTGGCGGCCATCGCGAACGTCCGCGCCCCGACCATCGCCACGGTGATCAGCAGCAGGTCCCACCAGCGCACGCGCCCACCGTTGACCTGCATGGCGCTCAGCGCCGACAGGTACGCGAAGGGCAGCGCGAACACCGAGTGCTCGATCGCCACGAGCTTGAGGAAGGACTTGACCCGGCCCGGCTTCTCGGCCGGTGCGTCGAGAACGGCCATCAGATTCCGTACTCCTTCCAGCGCTTGTCGACCAGGGACGTGACCTCGGGACTCATGATCATCCCCTCCGGCCAGCCGCGGGTGTAGCCCTCGGTGGGCAGCTTGCGGGTCGCGTCGACGCCGGCCTTGCCACCCCAGAACTGCTGGTACGAAGCGTGGTCGAGGTGATCGACGGGCCCTTCGGTGAGCAGCAGGTCGCGGCCGTAGTCGACGTTGCCGAAGGCGCGGAAGGCCACCTCGTTGTAGTCGTGCACGTCGCAGTCCTCGTCGACGATCACGATCAGCTTGGTCAGCGACATCATGTGCGCGCCCCAGATCGCGTTCATCACCTTCTGCGCGTGCTTCGGGTAGCGCTTACGGATCGACACGATCGCGCAGTTGTGGAAGACCCCGGCGGCGGGCAGGTTGTAATCGACGATGTCCGGGATCAGGAAGCGCAGCAGTGGTGCGAAGATCCGCTCGGTGGCCTTGCCGAGGCCGTGGTCCTCCTGCGGCGGCTGCGACGTGACGATCGAGTGGTAGACGGGGTTGCGCTGCATGGTCATCGCTTCGATGTGCATCACCGGGAACGGCTCGACCGGCGTGTAGAAGCCGGTGTGGTCGCCGAACGGGCCCTCCGGCAGTCGCTCGCCCGGCTCGATGTAACCCTCCAGCACGATCTGCGCGTGCGCCGGCACCTGCAGCGGCACGGTCAGGCAGTCGACCATCTCCACCCGCTCGCCGCTCAGGAAACCGGCGAACAGGTACTCGTCGATGTCCGCAGGCAGTGGCGCGCTGGCCGAGTAGGCGACCGCGGGGTCGGCACCGATGGCGATCGCGACCGGCAGGCGCTGCCCGAGCCGCTCGGCGACCGCGTGGTGCGCCGTGGAGTTCTTGTGGATCTGCCAGTGCATACCGATGGTGTTGTGCGAGTGCTGCTGCAGGCGGTAGAGCCCGAGGTTGCGCTTGCCCGTCTCGGGGTGCTTGGTGTGGGTCAGCCCGAAGTTGTGGAAGATCCCGCCGTCGCCCGGCCAGACCTGCAGCCCGGGCAACCGATTGAGGTCGACGTCGTCGCCGCGGTAGACCACCTGCTGGCAGGGGGCCGTCTTGACCTTCTTCGGCGGCATGGACTTGAGCTGCATGACCTTGCCGAGCCCGCCCATCATGCCCGAGAAGCCCTGCGGCAGTTCCGGCTTGAGCATCTCGCCGATCCGCGCGCCGATCTCGTCGAGGTTCTCCACCCCGAGGGCCATCGCCATCCGCTTCTCGGTGCCGAACAGGTTGATCGCCACCGGCATCTCGCCCCGGGTCGGACGCTCAAAGAGCAGCGCCGGGCCGCCGGCCCGCACCGTGCGGGTGACCACCTCGCTGATCTCCAGGGTCGGATCGACCGGGACGTCGACCCGGCGCAACTCCCCCGCGCGCTCCAGCGCCGCGAGGAAGTCCTTGAGATCGGTGTACGGGAAGCCACGAGCCGCCATGTCACCCAGTCTCCCGCACGGGCTCCCGAACGGCCCAAGCCGGGTGCTGTGACGCTCGCGATCGCCCGTAGATCGACTCGGCTTTCAGGAAGTCGCGGTGTCCCAGGCCGCCGGACACCGCGACTTCAAGGAAGGCGAGTGGATCAACCGGCAGAACCCGAACCTCGCGGGCATGGCGGGCGGTTGAGCGGGTAGCCGGGCAGACGGACAGCGGGCGGAGGCGGCGATGGGCGTGGAACGGGTTCCGGCGGGGTTCACCGAGCAGCGGGCTCGGGTCGGCCAGATCACCATGAACTACGTCCGTGGCGGCGCCGGCCCGCCGCTGGTGCTGCTGCACGGATACCCGCAGTGCTGGTACATGTGGCGGCACCTGCTGCCCGAGTTGAGGCGCTCCTTCGACGTGGTAGCGCCCGACCTGCGCGGCTTCGGGGGCAGCGACGCCCCGGACGGCGGGTACGACAAGAAGACGGTCGCCGCCGACCTGCACGGACTACTCGACCAACTCGGCCTGGTCAGTGACCTTCGACTGGTCGGGCACGACCTGGGGACCATGGTGGCGTACGCGTACGCCGCCGCCCATCCGCAGCGGGTGAGCCGGCTGGCGCTCACCGAGGCGCCGATCCCCGACGAGAGCATCTACACGTTCCCTGCGCTCACCTCGGCCGGGCCCGGGGTGTGGAACTTTGGCTACTTCTCCCTCGGCAACGGGCTTCCGGAGGCGCTGGTCGACGGGCGGGAGTCGCTCTGGGTGGACAGGTTCACCGACGCGCTGATGGTGCGCAAGGGCAGCATCAGCGCGCCCGACATCGAGGAGTTCGCCAGCCATCTGCGCGACCCGGCACATCTGCGGGCCAGCTTCGCCTACTTCCGGGCGTTCGAGCAGGACATCGCGGACAACGCTGCGTACCGGGGCACGAAGCTGACCATGCCGGTGCTGGCCGTCGGGGCGGCGGCCAGCCTCGGTGGGCAGGTCGCCGAGCAGGTCCGCCGGTACGCCGACACGGTGCGCGGCGAGGTGATCGAGGACTGCGGGCACTGGCTGTACGAGGAGCGTCCGGACGAGATGCTCGCCCTGTTGCGCGACTTCCTCCAGGCGGCCTGAGCAGGGCCCGCAGGTGTCAGCGGTCAGGCGGCGGGCGTCCAGGCGTGGGCGGCCAGTGGCGGGTCGAGCGGTGCCCGGGTGAGCCGGTTGGCAAAGGTGGACATGGTGTACGCGCCGACGCCCAGCACCACGTCCAGCGCGTGCCGGGGCTGGTAGCCGGCGGCCAGGAAGTCGTCCAGTTCGTCGTCCGGCACTGCGCCCCGGTGGTCGAGCACGGCCAGTGTGAATCGGCGCAGCGCCTCCAGTCGTGGGTCGGGCAGCGCCGAGCCGGCACGCAGCGCGGTGATCAGCTCGGCGGTCGCGCCGAGTTGGGTGAGCTTGCCGCTGTGCAGGGCGACGCAAAAATGGCATTCGTGACTGGTGGAGACCGCCAGGATGACCACCTCCCGCTCCAGCGGGGCGAGGTCGGTCTGCTCGAAGCCCGCGCTGGCGGTGAGGAAGCCGGTGAGCAACTGCGGCGAGTCGGCTATCAGCGCCACCGCGCTGGGCAGCCAGCCGAACCGGCCGTGCACGCCCTTGATGGCTCGTCGGGCGGCGGCGGGCGCGGTTTCGGCGGTGTGAGCGGTGAAGACGGACATGGCTGCCTACTTTCCAGAGCTCGGATCGGACGACGTAAGATGGTCAACGTGGTTGACGAAATAGTAAACGTGGTTGTCGAAGATGGCAACCGCTGATCCCGCGCGCCCCGGCTTCGCGCTGCCGCTGTTGCTGCTGGCCGGCTTCCGGACGCTGATCGACGACCTGCACGCCGAGCTGGCCCGGGAGGGGCATCCGGAGCTGCGACCGATGCACGGGTTCGTGCTCCAGGCGGTCGGCGCGGAGGGCACCACCGCCACCGAGCTGGGCCAGCGGCTGGGCATCTCCAAACAGGCCGCCGGCAAGACCGTCGACCGGTTGGTGGCCGTCGGCTACCTGGAGCGGGTCGACGACCCCACCGACGCCCGACGGCGGCTGGTCCGGGTGACCCCGCGCGGCGCCGACGGGCTACGCCGCTCGGCCGAGATCTTCGACCGGCTGCGTGCACAGTGGGCAGACACGCTCGGCCCGGAACGGGTCACCGCGATGGAAGACGACCTCGGCACGATGGCCTCGGCCAACTGGTTCCGGCTCGACGTGCCCGGCTGGTTCGGCGGCTGATCGCGGGCCGCCGGCCGACCGGTCCAACGGCTGACCGCGGATTGTCGGCCGACCGGTTCGGCGGCTGATCGCGGATTGCCGGCCGGCTGTTTCAGCGGCTGACCGCGACTGCCGGCCGGCTGGTTGAGGGGCTGATCGCGGCTACCGGCCGACCGGTTCAGCGGATGGTCAGTGGGTGCGGGCCAGCTCGACGAAGGCCCGCCACGCGGCCGGGGTGAAGGTCAGCAGGCCGCCGTCGCGGTCCTTGGAATCGCGGACGTGCACCCGGCCGGCCAGGTTGTCGGCGACCTCGACGCACGCACCGCTGTTGTTGCCGCTCCGGGTGGACTTGCGCCAGCGGGCTCCGGTCAGATCCATGGCTTCACGATCTCCTCGAGCAGGTCGATCGACTGCTGCCGGGGCAGCGCGTCACTGCGCAGACTCTCCCACCTTCCGAGCAGGGTCGCCACCTCGAAGATGTCGTCCACGGCGGTGCCACCGGTCTGGTTGTCGAGGAAGCCGAGCCAACTGCCGTCGGCGGTGCGGCCGAGGATGAACGGCCCGAAGAGGCCGGCGTGCAGACCCACACCCTGCGGCAGCACGTGCACCCTGATGTGCGGGCGGCGGGCGCACGCCACCAGGTGCCGCAACTGGTCGGCCAGCACCCCGGCGCAGCCCTCCGCGAAGCGCTGCAACGCGGCCTCGTCGATCACAGCGGTGAGCTGCGGCGGGTGCTCCCGGTCGAGGATCGTCTGCCGCTCCAGCCGGGCCGCCACCAACTCCTCCACCCGGTCTGCGGTCAGCCCCAGGTCGAGCCGGAACACCGCCCGGGCGTAGTCGGCGGTCTGCAACAGCCCGGGAATCATCGTCGCCTCGAAGCAGCGCAGCTGTGTGGCGACCCGCTCGACCTCCAGCCACGGACGGAACCAGACCGGCTCGCCGTCGCGCCGGCCCAGGTCGCGGAGCGAGGTCAGCAAGCCACCGGTGTCGAGCACCTCGTCGGCCCGCTTCAGGTACGCCTCGTTGGGTGCCGTCTGCCCCAGCTCGACGGCCGACACCATGGACGGCGAGTAGTGCGCCCGTTTGCCGTACTCCTCCTGAGTCAGCCCGGCCGCGAGCCGGGACCGCCGGAGCTGCTCCCGGATCAGCGCCGCCGTCGACACCACTGTGGTCACCGCACCCACCTTCCGCCGCGATCGGTGGGTCACCCGACCCACCTGCCGCACGGTAGCGAGCGCTGAACGTGTCATCACATGACGCGGATATCGGGGGGTTGGGCGGCTCAGCCCGAGCCGGGTCAAGCCTGGCGGACACATCTCACCCCCGGTGGCGGATCGGCGGGACGCGGGGGCAGGGTGGATCCATGTCTGACGCCTTCGTCGTTGGTGACCCGGACGGGCTGTCTCCTCTGCTGGTCGCGCTTCGCGACGCCATCGCCCGGGAGCTGCACGCCCAACTGGCGCTGCGCGGCGAACGGATCGAGCTGGTTGACCTGCCGGAGGTGTCGTACCAGGTCACTCTGCGCGTGGACGAGACCCTGCGCAGCACCCGCAGCCGTCGACATCCTCCCCTGCGGCCCGGGCGCCCTCAGTCGCCCGAATAGAGCCGCGACGGGTCGACAAGGACGACATCGGGACGCTGACCTGCCGCGTGCCGAAGTTCGTCGGTGAAGCCCGCGGCGCTTGCCAGCAGCAACCGGGCGTCCCGCGCGTCCAGGCCGGGACGCGCGGCGAGCAGGTCACGTGCCCGGCCCAGTCGATCCAACTCGGCCCGACCCAGCGTGCGACCCCACTTGATCTCGCCGATGGCGAGCAGCGGCCGAGGGCCGTCGCCGAACGGTGGCTCCCCGAATGCAACCAGGTCGAGTTCCAGGCTGGTGCGAGTGGAGGGATCGCTGAGGACGGCCGCGCTGGCCTCCGCGACGACACCGCCGAACGTCTCCGGCGTGGCGAAGCGCAGAGCCCACTGCCGAACGATCTCCTCGAATGCCGGACCCAGCACCCCGCTTGAGTACCGGCGGTTGGAACGCCTCCAGACGTCCGTGCCACGCCGTTGCTCCAAGGCCGTCCAGGAGGGCCGCATGACCGCCTGATAGAAGGTGATCAGGGGTTCGGCGATGCGGTAACGGCTACGCCCGCTACGGAGCGGATCGGGCTCGCGGATGAGGAGGCCGGCGTCCTCAAGGACGGTGAGCGGGTGCTGGAGGTCGGTGGCCTTCCGTCCGATGTACCCGGCGATCCCCCCTCGGGTGCCGTTGCCTTCGGCGACCGCAGACAGTACGGAATGGTAGAGCGCGGTGTCCCGCAGGTCGGGATCCTCGGCGAGCAGATAGCGAGCCTCGCGGAACAACGGGCGGGCTGGATTCAGCACCGCGCGCACTACCCAATCGTCAAAATCGTCTGGCCCGTCGGGTACATCGTCCTGGACGTACTCCCGTCGGTAGGCCGGTGTGCCTCCGACGATGGCGAACACGCGGGCGGCGAGTGAAGGGTCATCGATCCCCCAGAATTTTGCGGCTGCCCGGTAGTCCAGCGGTGGCACGGGCAGTTCCAGCCCGGCCCGTCCGCGCAGCGGAGCCGAACCGGCAAGCAGGCCACCCATGAACGACAGTGCCGAACCGCACAGCAGCAGGCGCGTACGAGATTCGGTGCGCTCGACCCGGCCCGGCGTGAGGGCGTGCTGAATGATCGACGGGAGTTCCCGACTGGATCGAGCAAGGTAGGGGAACTCGTCGATCACCACGGTGACCGGGCGGCGCTGGCCGAGTGCGAGCAGCGCGTCGACCGCACCCGACCAGTCTTCCAGGCGGAGCGGGCCAGGCGCGTCGGTGTGCCGGCCGAGTGCCTCCCCGAGTCGACGCAGGGACTCTGCCGGGGTCGCCTCGGTCGCCCCGAAGTAGAAGCCGTGGGTAGCGCGGGCCAACTCGTACAACAGCAGTGTCTTGCCCTGCCGGCGACGGCCGCTGACCACGCCCAGCGTCGCACCGGCCCGGTCGTCCGTGGCGAACCGGACCAGCTCCGCCCATTCGGCGTCGCGGTCGAAGATTTCCGCTGGTTTGGAGAGCTTCACTACCACCCCTACAAAATGTAGAACTACGCTTCTAAGAAGTGTAGTTCTACATTCTGCCAACTGTGGTTCAGTCCAGCCCGCCGTACGAGTGCAGGCCGGTGAAGAAGATGTTCACGCCGAACAGGTTCATCAGCACGGTGAGGAAGCCGAGCACCGCGATCCAGGTGGCCACGTTGCGCTTCACGCTGGGCGTCGCGCGGGCGTGCAGGTAGCCGGCGTAGACCACCCAGGAGATGAACGCCCAGGTCTCCTTCGGGTCCCAGCCCCACGGCCGACCCCAGGCCGCCTCGGCCCAGATGGCACCGGCGATCACCGCGAAGGTGAAGATCGGGAACGCGAAGGCGTGCAGCGCGAAGGTCAGCCGCTCCAGGCCGGCCGCACCGGGCAGCCGCTTCGCCAGGATGTACGGGAAACTCCGCTTGCCCTGCTCGTACCCGCTGCGCATCAGGAAGCCGACCGCCGGCACCACGCCGAGCAGGAAGATGCCGGACGCGAAGACGATCGTCGAGACGTGGATGATGAACCAGTACGAGTTCAGCGCCGGGACCAGCGGCACGATCGGCACGTACAGCACCAGCTCGGCGGTGGCGACCAGCAACACCATCACCAGGGTGAGGAAGAGCCCGAGCTTGCGCAGCGACGGCCGCTTCCAGAGCACCACCAGCCAGGCGGCCACCCCGATGAACGTCACGGTGAGCACGAACTCGTACATGTTGCCCCACGGCATCCGGTCCGCGGCGAGCCCACGGGTGACCAGTGCCCCCAGGTGCAGCGCGGCGGCCACCGCGGTGGCACCCACCCCGATCAGGCCCGCGAGCCGCGCCCGCCCGGCCGAGCGG
Organism: Micromonospora sp. NPDC005205; assembly: GCF_040608275.1. Lineage (NCBI taxonomy): Bacteria > Bacillati > Actinomycetota > Actinomycetes > Micromonosporales > Micromonosporaceae > Micromonospora > Micromonospora sp. NPDC005205. The sequence continues at coordinate 529,041 of NZ_JBEXHV010000001.1, read as the reverse complement.
TCGACCGTCGGTGGCGAAGGGACCGGCGCGGACGGCGTCGGGACGCCACCGGCACCTACCAACTCGCGTACCGGAGCCGCCGTGGCGACCCGGGTACGGGCGTTGCCCAGCGCGTACTCGACGGCGTGGCCGATCATCGCGACCAGGTACGCCAGGATCGCGAATGTCACCAGATTGTCGGAGAGTGCGGACATCACTCGGCTCCTTCTCGCACGCCGGCCCGGTCAGCGGTGTCAGCGCCAGCACCAGCCCGGTCGGCACCGCTGACGGCGGCGACCAGCTGGGTGAACTCGTCGGCGAACCCTGGATAGTCGGTGCGTGGCAACCCACCGACCTCCATCAAGCTACTACCGCTCGTCGGAGATCCGTTCCCGGGGTCGGCCGACACCACCCGGAAGAACACCCGGCGGCGCTTTCCGAACAGCGAACCCATCAGCCCGATCAGCAGGACGCCGCAGCTGACCAGCAGCATCGTCGAGCCGGGGTCGTGCCGGACGGAGAGGGTGACGTACCGCTCGGTGCCCAGGAACTCGACTGTCGTGCCGTCGTCCAGCTTCCAGGTCTCGCCCTTGCGGAGCAGTTTGGTGCCGACTTCCTTGACCTTGCCGGCCCGCACCTGCCGCTGGTCGAGCTGGTAGACCGAGCCGGGGATACCGGCGTCCAGGCCGAGGTTGCCGCGGTAGGCGACCAGGTTCAGCGCAGGGTTGCGCTCGGTCGGGTACTGCGAGCGGACGAACGGCGCCTGCTCGGGCGCGGTGGGCAGGTAGATGCCGGTGAACGCCATCTGCAGATCCGGTGCGCGCTGGCCGGTCGCCGGGTCGACGTTCGCGTCCGGGAAGGCCGCCAGCCCCTCGCTGGTCAGGCCCATGTCGCCGGTGGTCAGGAACGGCTCGTCACTGATCTGGCTGTTGCCGAACCGGTCGGTGTAGCGGATCACCGGGGCGTACCCGTGGCCGAGCAGGTAGACGCTCGCGTCGTTCAGCCGCAGCGGCGAGTTCACCGAGAAGTCGGCGCTGCGGGTCGGCTCGTCCGGACCGTTGACTGTCACCCTGGCGTTGAAGAACTCCGGCTGGCCGGAGGCCAGGAACCGGGCCTGGAAGTCGTCCAGCCGCAGGCAGAAGCCGGGCAGGTCGGCGCTGTCCACCTGGGGGCCGAGCTTCGCCTCGGCGTACTGCTGGCGGGTGTTGCAGAACGCGTTGTCCGCGCCGGCCACCAGCAGCCGGTTGCCGCTCCAGCCGTACCAGGAACCGAGCGCCACCCCGATCAGCACCGCGATCAGCGAGGTGTGGAACAGCAGGTTGCCGGTCTCCTTGAGGTAGCCCTTCTCGGCGGAGACCTCGTCGCCGCGCACCTCGACGCGCCAGCGCCGCTTGCGCAGCACCTCCGCGATCGCCGCCGCCCCACCGGGCGGGGCGGACAGCACTGTGTGCTGCGGCAGCCGGGCCATCCGCTTCGGCGCGGCCGGCGGACGGGACCGCAGCGTGCGGACGTGGTCGCGCAGCCGGGGCGTGATGCAGCCGATCAGGGAGGTGAACAGCAGCAGGTAGATCGCGGAGAACCAGACCGACCCGAAGACCTCGAACGCGCCGATCCGGTCCAGTCGAGGGGCCCAGTCGGGGTGGTCGACGAAGTACTCGTTGACCTTCTCCGGGCTGATTCCGCGCTGCGGCAGCACCGAGCCGGGAATGGCGGCGATCGCCAGCAGGAAGAGCAGGATCAGCGCCGTACGCATGCTGGTGAGCTGCCGCCACGAGTTGCGCAGCAGGGCCAGCAGCCGGTTCGGCCGGCGGCGTGGCGCGGGCGCCGCGGTCTCCGGTCGGTCGTCGACGACCGTCATCAGATGCTCACCTCGCCCACCCCGACGGTGGTCTGCAGCCAGATCACGAAGCTCTGCCATCCGCCGGTGACCAGGGCCAGACCGATCAGGATGAGCAGGGCACCGCCGACCCGGGTGACCCAGCGGCTGTTGCGCCGAACGGCGCGGAAGACCCCGAGCAGGCGTTCGAAGCCCAGCCCGAAGACGATGAACGGTATCCCCAACCCGAGGCAGTACGCCACGGCGAGCACCACGGCCCGGTCGGTCTGGCCGCTGGCGGTGGCCATCATCATCACCGCGCCGAGGGTGGGGCCGGTGCAGGGCACCCAGCTGAGCGCGAAGACCGCCCCGAAGACCGGTGCGCCGAGCAGCCCCGCCGACGGCAACCGGGAGATCCGGAACTCCCGTTGCAGGGCCGGGATCATCCCGAGGTAGCTCAACCCCGCCACGATGATCAGCACACCGACGCCGATCTGCAACTCGCGCTTGTAGTCGAAGAACACCCGCCCGATGCTGGCGAAGAGGATCGCGGAGGCCACGAAGACGACTGTGAAGCCGCCGATGAAGAGCAGCGTCCCGGCGAGCACCCGACCCTTGACCGCGCCGACCCGCGCGACCCGTTCCTTGACCGCGACACCCCCGCCGGCCGGCGCGGGATCGGCCTGCGGCCGCCGGCCCTCCAGGTCCGCGCCGGCCAGACCGGTCACGTACGACAGGTAGCCGGGGACGAGCGGGAGGACGCACGGGGAGAGGAAGCTGACCAGGCCGGCGAGCGCCGCCGCGCCGATGGCCAGCAGCAGCGGCCCGCTGAGGGCCAACTCCCGGAAGGTCTCGCCCATCAGTTCGACGCCGGCTTCTCGGCGGCGACCCGTTCGACGATCGGCCGTAGCTCGTCCCTGGTCGTGGCGCGACGGATCACCACGGCGATCCGGCCGTCGCGATCGAGGACCACCGTCGCCGGCGTGGAGTTGGGCGGGATGTCGAAGTTCAGCGCCTGACTGCTGGACGGGTCGAAGATGCTCGGGTAGGTGACCCGCCCCCGCTCGAAGGCGATCGCCTTGTCCTTGCTGTCCTGCACGTTGACGCCCAGGAAGGTCACCCCGGTCGCCTTGGTGGCCTGGTAGGTGTCCTCCAGGTCGTCAGCCTCCGCGCGGCAGGGCGCGCACCAGGAACCCCAGAAGTTGACGACGACGACCTGACCGCGCGCCTGCGAGACGTCGTACCGGCCACCGGTGAGCAGTTCGCCGACCACCTTGGGCGTCTTCGACCGCTGGTCCGGCGCACAGGTGATCGTGAGGCCGTCGCTGGTGCACTGCTTCTCCCCGCCGCCCCCGGACGTGCAGCCGACCAGCGCCACCGCGGCGACGGTGGCGAGCAGACCGGCGGTCCACCTCCGGGCGTTCATCAGGCCCCCTTGGCCGTCCGGGCGGTCGCGGAGAGAGCGATCAGGTGCGCGGCCGGCTCGCTGTAGCCGATGCCCGCCACCTTCGCGCCGTCGAAGTGGAACGAGGTGAGACTCGCCAGGCCGCACTGCCGCTTGCGCGGGTCGTGCCAGAGCCGCTTGCGCTCGACGTGACGGCGCAGCGTCCAGATCGGGAGCTGGTGCGACACCAGCACCGCCTCGCGTCCCTCGGCGGCGACCCGGGCGGCGTGCACGGCGGCGAACATCCGCTCGGCGATCACCCGGTACGCCTCACCCCAGGACGGGGTCACCGGGTCGCGCAGCACCCACCAGTTGCGCGGGTCGCGGAACGACCCGTCACCCGGGGAGACCTTCTTGCCCTCGAACCAGTTGGCGCTCTCGATGAGCCGCTCGTCCACCCCGACCGGCAGCCCGAACTGGGCGGCGATCGGCTCGGCGGTCTGCTGGGCGCGCTCCAGCGGGCTGGCCACCACGTGCACGATCTCCCGCTCGGCCAGGCCCTCCGCGGCGGCCTTGGCCATCTGCACACCCAGCTCGGAGAGGCGGAAACCGGGCAGCCGGCCGTAGAGGATCTGGTCGGGGTTGTGCACCTCGCCGTGCCGCAGCACGTGAACCACAGTCTTGCTCAACGTTGTCTACCCCCCGTGACCAGCCGCTGCCGCCGCGTTCGCCGCGGTGGGCAGCGCGGCGGCGATGTGCTCCAGAGCGGCGTCGTCGAGCGCCGCCGAGACGAACCACGACTCGAACGCGCTCGGCGGCAGGTAGACGCCGGCGGCGAGCATCGCGTGGAAGAACGCCTTGAACGCGGGCACCTGCTGGGTGCGCGCGCTGTCGTAGTCGACCACGTCGGCGTCGGTGAAGAAGATCGAGAACATGCTGCCCGCGTACGACAGTCGGTGCGGGACCCCGGCGGCGGCCAACGCGTCGGACGCGAGCTTGCCCACCACGGCGGCCGTCTCGTCGAGGCGCTGGTACAGCGCGTCGTCGGCGAGCCGCAGGGTCGCCAGGCCGGCGGCGCAGGCCAGCGGGTTACCGGAGAGGGTGCCGGCCTGGTAGACCGGGCCGGCCGGCGCGAGCCGCTCCATGATGTCCGCGCGCCCGCCGAACGCCGCGGCGGGCAGGCCGCCACCCATGACCTTGCCGTACGTCCACAGGTCCGCGTCGGAGGCGTCGAGGCCGTGCCACCCGGCGCGGGAGACCCGGAACCCGGTCATCACCTCGTCCACCACCAGCAGGGCGCCGTGGGCGTGCGCGATCCGGGCGAGCTGCTGGTTGAAGCCGTCGCGGGGGGCCACCACACCCATGTTGCCGGCGGCGGCCTCGGTGATCACCGCGGCGATGTGCGGGCCCTCGGCGGCGAAGGCCTCCTCGACGGCCCGGATGTCGTTGTACGGAAGCACTATCGTCTCGCTGGCCGCCGCGCCGGTCACGCCGGGCGAGTCGGGCAGGCCCAGGGTGGCCACGCCGGAGCCGGCGGCGGCGAGCAGCGCGTCGACGTGACCGTGGTAGCAACCGGCGAACTTGATGATCTTCGAGCGGCCGGTGAAGCCGCGGGCCAGCCGGATCGCCGACATTGTCGCCTCGGTGCCGGAGTTGACCAGGCGGACCTGCTCGACCGGGGTCCGGGCGACGATCTCGGCGGCCAACTCCACCTCACCGGGGGTGGGCGTGCCGAAGCTGGTGCCCCGGGCGGCGGCGGCCTGGACGGCCTCCACCACCTCCGGGTGGGCGTGCCCGAGGATCAGCGGACCCCAGGAGCAGACCAGGTCGACGTAGCGGCGACCGTCGGCGTCGTACAGCCACGGGCCCTCACCACGGACCATGAAACGCGGGGTGCCGCCGACCGCCTGGAAGGCACGCACAGGGGAGTTCACCCCGCCCGGCACGATGGCGCGGGCGCGGTCGAACAGGGCCTCGGAGGCCGGCGCATCGGCTGGGTAGCGGCCGGATCCGGCGGGAAAGATGTCGGTCACGATGCCGCCATTGTGACAGCGCCGGACGGTCAACCAGCAGCCACCCCGTGGTGGGGTTACCCGGCTCACCTGTGACCCGCGCCGGTCAGCAGCGCCGACACGGGGGCCTCGTGGCCTGGACGGCAGCGGCTCGCGGCCTCGACAGGCCAGGTCGGTCGGATCGCGCTAGGCTGACCGGGTGGATCGTGCCGAACTGTCCATCACGCTACACCGGACGGGCGACGAAGCAGTCTTGCGCCTGGCCGGTGAGATCGACATGCTCACAGCGGCCCAGCTCTCCACCGTCGTCAACGAGGTGCTGGCCGACCCACCCCCGAAGATCATCCTCGACCTCGGTGGCGTCACCTTCTGCGACTCGCAGGGGCTGGGCACCCTTGTCGTGCTCAGCCGCAAGGCCAGCCACGCGCAGAGCCTGCTGATGCTGACGCACGTGGGCGACTTCCTGATCCGCGTACTGGACATCACCGGCCTGCGCAGTGCCCTGATGATCCGTAACGACCAGCCCACCGGCTGAGCCGTCCCGTCCCGCCGCGTCAGGCGGTGTTCCCCCAGCGGGCCTGCTCGAGCAGCCGCACCGCCCGGTCGCGGACCTCCGGGTCGTCCGAGCGGAGCTGGGCGGTCGCCTCGTCGACCGCTTCGGTGAGCCGCCGCCACTGCGTGTCGCGCTCCCGGACCAGATCCGACTGGGTGGCCAACTGCCGGGTCTTCACCCACAGCTCGACGAAGACCGACACCTTGGCCCGGAGCACCCACGGGTCGAACGGCTTGGTGAGGTAGTCCACAGCGCCCACCTGGTAACCCCGGAGGGCGAGCTGGGCGTCCCGGTCGGCGGCGGTGAGAAAGATGATCGGCACGTGCCGGGTCCGCTCGCGGCGCTTGATGTGGCTCGCCGTCTCGAAGCCGTCCATGTCCGGCATCTGCGCGTCCAACAGGATCACCGCGAAGTCGTCCACCAGCAGTTGCTTGAGCGCCGCCTCGCCGCTCTCCACCGCCACGGACTGGACCGGCAGGCCCTGAAGAATCGCCTCCAGGGCCGTCAGGTTCTGCCGCCGGTCGTCAACGAGCAGCGCTTTGGCCATCTGGGTCACGAAGTCTCCTCGGTCCGGCTGCCGTTGATCCAGGACGACATCAGTTCGATCAGGTCGTCCAGGTCGACCGGCTTGGTGATGTAGTCGCTGCCCCCGGCAGCGAGCGCCGACTCACGGTCACCCGGCATCGCCTTCGCGGTCAGGAAGACCACCGGAAGGTCGGCGAACCGGTGGTTGCGGCGAATCTGGCGGGTGGTCTCGTAACCGTCCTGGTCGGGCATCATGGCGTCCATCAGCACGATGTCCACCTCCGGATGCTCGGCCAGCAGACGGACACCGTCCGCCCCGTTGTCCGAGTACAGCACGGTCATCCCGTGCAGCTCCAACGCGCTGGTCAAGGCGAAGACGTTGCGTACGTCGTCGTCCACGATCAGCACCGTGGCACCGTCCAGTTGACGGGTGGCCGGTGCCTCCGGCCGTTCCGGCAGCAGCTCCAGTGGCGGCATCAGCAGCGACGACGGCAGCCCGGCGCGCTGCGGCGACGGCATCTGCGGCACGACCACCGCGTCCGGGGCCAGCACCTGCGGCACGAACAGCGTGAAGGTCGAGCCCTGGCCGGGCGCGGACGAGACGGTGATGGTGCCGCCGATCAGTCGGGCCAGATCGCGGCTGATCGACAGGCCCAGCCCGGTGCCGCCGTACCGGCGACTGGTCGTGCCGTCGGCCTGCTGGAACGCCTCGAAGATGATCGACAACTTGTCGTCGGAGATGCCGATCCCGGTGTCGATCACGGTGAAGGCGATCACCTGCTGAGCGTTCGTCAGCGCCGGCACGTCGAACACCGCGTTCTCCGCGGCCGGGGCGATCCGCAGCGTCACCGCACCGTTGTCGGTGAACTTCACCGCGTTGGAGAGCAGGTTGCGCAGGATCTGCTGCAACCGCTGCGCGTCGGTCACCAACGCCGGCGGCAGGTCCTTGCTCACCCGTACCTGGAAGTCCAGGTTCTTCTCCTCGGCCTGCGGGGCGAACGCCTGCTCGACGTAGCCGCGCAGCTCGGTGAAGCGGATCTCGGTCGGCTCGACGTCCATCCGGCCCGCCTCGATCTTGGACAGGTCGAGGATGTCGTCGATCAGTCGCAGCAGATCGGAGCCGGACCCGTGGATGGTCCGGGCGAACTCGATCTGCTTCGGGCTGAGGTTCTGCTCCGAGTTCTCGGCCAGCAGGCGGGCCAGCAGCAACAACGAGTTCAGCGGAGTCCGCAGTTCGTGGCTCATGTTGGCCAGGAACTCCGACTTGTACGCCGACGCCCGGGTCAGCTGCTGCGCCTTCTCCTCCAGGCCCAGCCGCGCCAGCTCGATCTCCCGGTTCTTCGTCTCGATGTTGCCCTTCTGCTCGGACAGCAGAGTGGCCTTCTCCTCCAGCTCGGCGTTGGTGCGCTGCAACTCCGCCGACTGCTCCTGCATCTCGTGCGCCAGCCGCTGCGACTGGGCCAGCAGCTCCTCCGTACGCCGGTTGGCCTGGATGGTGTTGACAGCGATGCCGATGGTGAGCACCAAGCGCTCCAGGAACGACAGGTGCAGTTCGGAGAAGGCCGACACGCTGGCGAACTCGATCACCCCGAGCAGCTCGCCCTCGAACAGGACGGGGAGCACCACCAGGTCGGACGGGGGTGTCTCGGCCAGGCCGGACCGGAGGGTGAGCCGACTGTTCGGGGAGGCGCTGACCCGGATCGTGCGTCGGGAGAGCGCGGTCTGCCCGACCAGCCCCTCACCCGGCCCGAAGGTGACGTCGTGCCCCCGCGCCACGTACCCGTACGAGGAGGTCAGCCGCAGCCGCATGCTGCCGTCGGTGTCGTCGGCCAGGAAGAAGGCGCCGAGCTGGGCGTCGACCAGCGGAGTCACCTCCGTCATGATCATGCGGCAGACCTCGCCGAGGTCGCGCTGGCCCTGCAACAGGCCGCCGATCCGGGCGAGGTTGGAGTCCAGCCAGCCCTGCTCGGCGTTCTTCTTGGTCGTCTCCCGGAGGGTGACGATCATCTGGTTGATGTTGTCCTTCAGCTCGGCGACCTCGCCCTGCGCCTTGACCGCGATCCGCTGGGTCAGGTCGCCCCGGGTCACCGACGTGGACACCTGGGCGATGGCCCGCAACTGCGTGGTCAGCGTCGAGGCGAGCTGGTTGACGTTCTCGGTGAGGTCGCGCCAGGTGCCGGAGACGCCCTTCACCTGCGCCTGACCACCGAGCTTGCCCTCGATACCGACCTCGCGGGCCACCCGGGTCACCTCGTCGGCGAACGACGACAGCTGATCGACCATCGTGTTGACTGTCGACTTCAGCTCCAGGATCTCGCCCTGGGCGTCCACCGTGATCTTCTGCGACAGGTCGCCCTTCGCCACGGCGGTGGTCACCGAGGCGATGTTGCGGACCTGACTGGTCAGGTTCGACGCCATCGAGTTCACGTTGTCGGTCAAGTCGCGCCAGGTGCCGGAAACGCCCTTCACCTGCGCCTGACCACCGAGCTTGCCCTCGGTGCCCACCTCGCGGGCCACCCGGGTCACCTCGTCGGCGAACGACGACAACTGGTCCACCATCGTGTTGACAGTCGACTTCAGCTCCAGGATCTCGCCCCGCGCGTCCACCGTGATCTTCTGCGACAGGTCACCCTTCGCCACTGCCGTCGAGACCTGGGCGATGTTGCGGACCTGGGCGGTAAGGTTCGACGCCATCGAGTTCACGTTGTCGGTCAGGTCGCGCCAGGTGCCGGCGACCCCGCGCACCTGCGCCTGACCACCGAGCTTGCCCTCGGTGCCCACCTCACGCGCGACCCGGGTCACCTCGTCGGCGAACGACGACAACTGATCCACCATCGTGTTGACAGTCGACTTCAGCTCCAGGATCTCGCCCCGCGCGTCCACCGTGATCTTCTGCGACAGGTCACCCTTCGCCACCGCGGTGGTCACCGAGGCGATGTTGCGGACCTGACTGGTCAGGTTCGACGCCATCGAGTTCACGTTGTCGGTCAGGTCCCGCCAGGTGCCGGAAACGCCCTTCACCTGCGCCTGACCGCCCAGGTTGCCCTCGGTGCCCACCTCACGGGCCACCCGGGTCACCTCGTCGGCGAACGACGACAACTGGTCGACCATCGTGTTGACGGTGTTCTTCAGCTCCAGGATCTCGCCCTGGGCGTCCACCGTGATCTTCTGCGACAGGTCGCCCTTCGCCACGGCGGTGGAGACCTGGGAAATGTTGCGGACCTGGCTGGTCAGGTTGCCGGCCAACTGGTTGACGTTCTCGGTGAGGTCCCGCCAGGTGCCGGAGACGCCGCGCACCTGGGCCTGGCCGCCCAACTTGCCCTCGATGCCCACCTCACGCGCGACCCGGGTCACCTCGTCGGCGAACGACGACAACTGGTCCACCATCGTGTTGACGGTGTCCTTCAGCTCCAGGATCTCGCCCTGCGCCGCCACCGTGATCTTCTGCGACAGGTCGCCGCGCGCCACCGCCGTGGAGACCTGCGCGATGTTACGGACCTGGGCGGTCAGGTTCGACGCCATCGAGTTGACGCTGTCGGTCAGGTCCTTCCAGGTGCCGGCCACGTTCGGCACCTCGGCCTGGCCGCCCAACTTGCCCTCGGTGCCGACCTCACGGGCCACCCGGGTCACCTGCTCGGCGAAGAGCCGCAGCGTGTCGGTGAGGTAGTTCATCGTGGCGGCCAGCTCGGCCACCTCACCACGCGCGCCGACGGTGATCTTCTGCGACAGGTCACCCTTGGCCACCGCCGTCGCCACCTGCGAGATCGACCGCACCTGACCGGTCAGGTTCGACGCCATGGTGTTCACCGAGTCGGTGAGGTCCTTCCAGGTGCCGGCGACGCCCCGCACATCGGCCTGGCCACCCAACTTGCCCTCGGTGCCCACCTCACGGGCCACCCGGGTCACCTCGTTGGAGAACGACGACAGCTGGTCCACCATCGTGTTCACGGTGCGCCCGATGCGCAGGTACTCACCGCGCAGCGGCCGACCGTCGATCTCCAACGCCATGTGCTGGGACAGGTCACCGTCGGCGACCGCAACGATCACCCGGGCGATCTCCGTGGTCGGTCGACCCAGGTCGTCGATCAGCGAGTTGATCGCCCGCTGCCCCTCCGCCCAGGAGCCGTCCAGCCCCTCGTCGTCGAGCCGCTCGGTGAGCCGGCCGTCGCGACCGACGATCCGACTGATCCGCCGCAGGTCCAGGTACTGCCGCTCCTGGAGCGAGACCACCTCGTTGAAGGCGTCCGCCACCTCACCGGCCGCGCCGGCCCGGCGGGGAAGCCGGACCTTCAGGTCGCCCCGCCCGATCCGTCGCAGTGCCTCGGTCAACTCACCGAGGAGCGCCTCGTTGTCGAGCGCGGACGGATCCGCCACCGACTGCTTCGACGTGGTCATCATTCCTCGCTCAACTCGGGGGGCGCCGGTCCGTGCGGACACACCGGCACCCCATATTGTGCCCGCGCGCGCCGTGGTGCCAGGGTGTGCGACCCGCCAGGTGGCATCGATCGCCCCGGCGACCCGCCCGATCGGCGTCGAGCCGGCACGCCGCGCCGCAAACCTCGCCCGGCTCCCGCGCCAATCGTTTCGACGCGTCCGCCCCCAGCGCCACCAGCGGTGCCGCTGAGCGACGCGACAGCACCGGATCGTTGATCGGCTTGGCACCCGGCAGTGCGACGGTGGAGGATACGGGGGTGTCAGGCGAGGTTGGGCCCGCGACGGCCGGGGCCCAGGACGGGGCCGTCCGGCGCGTCCGGCTGCCCGCCGACCGGCGCACACCGGCCGCCGCCCGCGCCGTGGTCCGCTCGGTGTTGACCGAGTCACACCTGGACGAGCTGGCCAACGAGGCGCTGCTGCTCACCACCGAGCTGACCACCAACGCCGTCGAGCACGCCCGTACCGAACTGGACATCGAGGTCGTCGCGGACGAGATCGGGCTGACCGTCACCGTCTCCGACTTCGCGCCCGGTTCCGGCGACGAGCTGACCGTCGGCGACCGCAACGACTCCGCCGAGATCAACGAGGTCTCCGTGCGGGGCCGGGGCCTGTTGCTCGTCGACCACTTCGCCAGCCGCTGGGGCACCACGTACCTGCCCACCGGCAAGGGCGTCTGGTTCCGGCTGGACCGCCCCGGCACCGACCTGCCCACCAGCGGGACCATCAGCGAGTCGACACCGGCCAACGCCGGCCCCTGGACGGGCACCGACGGGTCCGCGCCGAGCGCCAGCGCGATGAGCGAACTCATGCAGACCGCCCCCGACCTGTACGGGGACGACCCGTTGCCCGACTTCGCCACCAGCCTGCTCAGCCGGGTCGCCGAGATGGTCGGCGCAGCCGGCGGCACGATCCGCCTGGACCGGGGCGACGGGCAGGGCAGCCAGGTGCTGGCCCGCTTCGGTCGGCCACCCCGCCCCGGCAGCGAACTGCTCCGGGTGCCACTGACTGTGCAGCGCCCGTACGCCGGGGAGTTGGAGTTGGACGCCGCCCCGTCGGCGTACGCCCAACCGTTGGCGGTGCTCACCGCCGAGCGGCTGTCGCTGCACCTGGAGAACGACCGACTGCGCCGGGCCGACGTCCGCCGGCAGGTGTGGCTGACCTTCCTGGCCGAGGCGAGCGAGCTGCTGGCCCAGTCGCTCGACGTCGACCTGACCATGGCGCTGGTGCCGCAGTTGGTGGTGCCGCGACTCGGTCAGTGGTGCGCGGTGCACACCACTGACGAGTGGGGTCGGCTCCGGCTGGCGGCGGCCAGCCACGCCGACGAGTCGATGCTTCCGCAACTGCACAAGGTGCTGGCCGAGACCGGTCCGGACTCGATCCAGGCCCGCCTGCGCGAGGCGTCCCGCAGCGCGGCGCAGATTCCCCTGGGCGGGCCGATGGAGGGTTTCGCCGTTCCGCTGATCGCGCGCGGGCAGCGACTCGGGACCCTGGCGGTAGGGCGGCACCAGCGGCACCGGCACGACCCGGACGAGGTGGCCGTGTTGGAGGACGTGGCCCGACGGGCCGCGCTGGCCATCGAGAACGCCCGGATCCACGCCGAACGCCGTCGGGTGGCGCAGACGCTCCAGCAGTCTCTGCTGCCGCCGGTGCTGCCGCTGGTCGACGGGATCGGTTTCGCCGCCGAGTACGTCCCGACCGGCGACGACGCCGAGGTGGGTGGCGACTTCTACGACGTGGTGCCGCTGCCGGACGGGCGCTGGCTGGTGGTGATCGGTGACGTCTCGGGCAAGGGTGTCCAGGCCGCCGCGGTGACCGGGCTGGTCCGGGACGTGATCCGCGTGCTGGTCGGCGACGGCAAACCGTTACCGGAGGCGCTGGCGCGGCTCAACGAGACACTTGTCGAGCGCGGTGGCGGTCGCTACTGCACGCTGGCGCTGGCAGCGGTCGGGCCGGGCGAGGGTGACCAGTTGGACGTCTCGCTGCACCTTGCCGGGCACGACCGGCCGGTGCTGCTTGCCGCAGCGGGCGGCGCCGGGTTCGTCGGCACCGGCGGCACCGCGCTCGGCCTGCTCGACACGATCACCTCGCCGACGGCGGAGATCACGCTCGCGCCGGGCGACTCGCTGATCTTCTACACCGATGGCGTCACCGAGCGGAGGCGCGGCCGGGAGCTGTTCGGCACCGACCGGCTGCGGGACGCCGCCGCGCCCCTGGCCGGATATTCGGCCGACGTGGTGGCCGCCCGGCTGCGCGCCGCAGCGATCAACTTCTCGGTCGAGCCGCCCCGGGACGACATCGCCGTCCTGGTGCTCCGCAACGACGCGACCTGACCGCCGCACGGGCCCCCGGACGTCGGCCCGCTGGGTAGATTGACGGCCATGACGAGCGTCGCGCAGGTCACGTCGTACTCCCGGCCGGCGGTCCGGGCCCTGATCGCCGCGCAGTTAGCGACCATCGGCGGGTTCCTCGCCGTGCTTCTGCTCTACGTCGGACGGATGACGAGCGCCGGCGTCGGCCCGGCCGAGATGCTGACCGGCGCGTACGACCCGAAGGACATCGCCTTCTTCGGTGTGCTCCACCCCGTGGTGGCGGTGCTCTACCTGACGGGCGCGGTGCTCGGGCTGCCGTTGGCGATCGTCGCGGGGGCGGTGGTCGCCCGGGAGCGCGCGGTCCTGCCCCGGGTGACCCGGTCACTGCTGCTGGCCGGCGCGGTGGGCGGCCTGCTGGTGATGGTGGCCCGTCTCACCCCGCCGCTGCTGGACATGCACCGGTGGTGGATGGACTGACCCTCTGCCCGGCCCGGTCTCACAGGCCGCCGGGGAGCCGGCCGGGCGCGAGCCGGTGCTCCGGATCCAGGTGCCGCTTCGCGGCCCGCAACTGGGCCAGGCCGGCCAGCTCGCCCCAGAGGTCGACCGCCTGGCGGACCGCCGCCGGAGCGGAGACCACCACGCAGCGACCCTGCCGGGCCAACAGCACCCCTCTGACGGCGGCCAGGATGGACGCCACCCGGTCGGCTGCCAGCGCCCCGGGCAGTGCCGCGTGCACCACGCCCAGCCCGGCCGAGCCGCGCACCGGCACCGGCGCACCGGCCGCGTCGCGCAGCGCGTAGACGGCCGCGTGCAGGTCGCCGATCGGCACCTCCAGCCGCAGCGCCGTGTCGCCGGGGGCGAACGGGTAGCGGCGCCACCACGTCGGCGCGGAGTGCGCGATCGTCGCCTCCCCGTGCAGCAGCCCGACCAACCGCTCGGCGCGCTCATTGACGTCGGCGGGGCCGCCCTCAAGCAGCACCACCAGGCTGCCGGCCCGGGACGGGGCGCCGGCCCGGCCTGACATCGACGGGTGGCGCTCCCGGGCGGTGGCCGCCGGGTGACCGGGCGGGTACGACGTACGGGGGCGGGGGGTGCCTCCGGGCAGGTCCAGCTCGATGGCCGACGGCTCCAGCCGAGCGGCGAGGATCGTCCGGACCAGGTCGTGCACCTCCAAGGGCGTCCACACCGGGCGGGACACCCAGAGCCTGCTCGCCGGCACCGGCTGCACCCGCAGGCTCGCCGACACCAGCACGCCGAGCGCTCCCTGGGAGCCGCAGAGCAGGCGGGCCAGGTCGAGCCCGGGCGCGCCGCCACCGACGCTGATCAGCTCGCCGTCGGCGGCGAGGTAACGCACACCGAGCAGTTGGTCGCAGGGGCTGCCGTGACGGTGGCGCAGCGGGCCGGCCTCGCCGGCGGCGAGCACACCGCCCAGTGTCGCGCCGGGTGAGGGGGCGTCCATGGCGAGCCGCTGCCCGGTGCGCTCCAGGGTGGCCTGCACCGCCCGCAGTGGAGTGCCGGCACCCACGTCGGCCACGAGCGAGTCGACCGGCTCGTGACCGATGCCGGCCAACCGGCCGGTGTCGAGCAGGATGTCGACCTGGACGGGGGCGGCGCCCCAGTCGATCTTCGTGCCCGCGCCTCGGGGCACCACAGTCAGATCGTGCACGGCGGCCAGCCGCAGCACCTCGGCGGCGGCGTGCGGGCCGCCCGGGACGGCGACCCAGCGCGCCGGGCGCCCCGCCACCTCGTCGGCGGGCCCGGCCAGCCGGGAGAACGGTGGACCGCAGATCGCCGCCAACCGCCGGGTGATCTCGAGGGCTCCGGACCGGCCTAGGGAACTCGCTGCTGCCGCCATGCCGGCCATCGTACATGTGTTCGAAAGCCGTGGCGGCGAGTATCGGGATGCCGCTGGTCCGGCGCGCTGCGGCTGCCGGCCGGTAACGTGGCCGCCGTGACCACCGAGACTGCCCCGCCCGCGGCGAAGCGGGTGCCCAGCGAGCGCACCCACCACGGCGACACCGTCGTCGACGAGTACGCCTGGCTCGCCGTCAAGGACGACCCGGAGACGATCGCCTACCTGACCGCCGAGAACGAGTACACCGACGCGCGCACCGCACACCTGGCCGACCTGCGGGCCGACCTGTTCGAGGAGACTCGCCGACGCACCCAGGAGACCGACCTGTCAGTGCCGACCCGCAAGGGCGGGCACTGGTACTACACCCGGACGGTCGAGGGACAACAGTACGGAGTGCAGTGTCGCCGGGCGGTCCGCGACGGTGAGACCGACCCGCCGGTCAGCGCGGACGGCGCCCCGCTCGACGGCGAGGAGGTGCTGCTCGACGGCAACCTGCTGGCCGAGGGGCACGACTTCTTCTCGCTCGGCGCATTCGACGTCAGCCCGGACGGTCGCTGGCTGGCCTACTCCACCGACTTCTCCGGTGACGAGCGGTTCACTCTGCGGGTGAAGGACCTGACCACCGGCGAGCTGCTGCCGGACGAGGTGCCTGACACGTTCTACGGCACCGCCTGGTCGTCGGACGCCTCGGTGCTGTTCTACGTGACTGTGGACGACGCCTGGCGGCCGAACCGGGTCTGGCGGCACACCATCGGCTCCGCCGCCGCCGACGACGTGGTGGTCCACCAGGAGGACGACGAGCGGTTCTGGGTGGGGGTGGAGCTGACCCGGTCGGAGAAGTTCATCCTCATCGACGTGCACAGCAAGGTGACCAGCGAGGTGCTGGTGATCCCCGCCGGCAACCCGACCGGCGCGCCGGCTGTGGTCGCCCCCCGCCGACAGGGCGTCGAATACACGGTGGAGCACCACGGCCACCGTTTCCTGATCCTGCACAACGACGGCGCGGAGGACTTCGCGCTGGCGTTCACCTCGGCGGACGTACCGGGCGACTGGGTGCCGCTGATCGAGCACACCCCCGGCACCCGACTGGAGGCCGTCGACGCCTTCGCCAACCACCTGGTGGTGTCGCTGCGCACCGACGGGCTCACCGGGCTGCGGGTGCTGCCGGTGGGCAGTGACGACGGGTACGACATCGACTTCCCCGAGCCGCTCTACAGCGTCGGGTTGGACGCCAACCCGGAGTACCGCACCGGCCAGGTCCGGCTGCGCTACTCCTCGCTGATCACTCCCGACTCGGTGTACGACTACGACCTGGTCACCCGGCAGATGGTGCTGCTGAAGCAGAAGCCGGTGCTGCCCGGTCCGGACGGGCGACCGTACGACCCGGCCGAGTACGAGCAGCACCGTGACTGGGCGCTCGCCGACGACGGCACCCGGGTGCCGATCTCACTGGTCTGCCGCATCGGCACCCCCCGGGACGGTTCGGCGCCCTGCGAGCTGTACGGCTACGGCTCCTACGAGGCCAGCATGGACCCGTGGTTCTCGGTGGCCCGGCTGTCCCTGTTGGACCGGGGCGTGGTCTTCGCGGTGGCGCACACCCGGGGTGGCGGTGAGCTGGGCCGACGGTGGTACGACCAGGGCAAGCTGCTGGCCAAGAAGAACACCTTCACCGACTTCGTGGCGTGCGCACAGCACCTCGTCAAGGCCGGCTGGACGGCCAGCGACAGGCTTGTCGCCCGGGGCGCGTCGGCCGGTGGCCTGCTGATGGGCGCGGTGGCCAACCTCGCGCCGGACGCGTTCGCCGGGATCGTGGCGCAGGTGCCGTTCGTGGACGCGCTCACGTCGATCCTCGACCCGTCGCTGCCGCTGACCGTCACCGAGTGGGAGGAGTGGGGCAACCCCCTCGACGACCCCGAGGTGTACGCGTACATGAAGTCCTACACCCCGTACGAGAACGTGGCCGCTGTTGACTATCCCGCGATCCTCGCGGTGACCAGCCTCAACGACACCCGGGTGCTCTACTCGGAGCCGGCGAAGTGGATCGCCCGGCTGCGGGCGGTCGCCCCGGGCGGCGACTACCTGCTGAAGACCGAGATGGGTGCCGGGCACGGCGGCCCGAGCGGACGCTACGACTCGTGGCGCGAGGAGGCGTTCATCAACGCCTGGATCCTGGACCGCATCGGCCACGCCTGACCCGACGGGTCGGCATGATCGCGTTCGGTGGTGGGAGTGGTTCCCTCGGCAGCTCTGGGAGACCAGCCACTCCGACGATCGGGCGCGATCATGGCCGAGTCGCGCATGCGCGGCCGGGCCTTTCCGGGTCGTGGCGGATGTCGCGGCCTAGACTTCCGGGGTGACCGGGGCTACGGATAGTGACGGCGAAGCGGCCGAGGACGTCCGCCGACCGAGCGTGGCGGCGGTGGCGCGGGACCGCCGGGTCTGGCTGATCCTCGCGGTGGTCGCCGGGCTGCTGGTCTGCTGTTGTTCGGCAGTGGTCGGCGCCTTGATCGCACTCTCCTCCGGCCTGCTCGCCGCCTGACCCGAGGGCTGGGTCAGGCCGGCCGGCGGGGCCGTTCGGATCAGGTCGTCCGCAGCTCGTCCAAAGCGGTGCTGGCGCGCAGGAAGAGCAGGCCGACACCGACCGTCACCAGCACCGCCGCCAGGGCGCCGGCGCCGAGCCACGCCAGGTGCTCCAGAGGTACGGGAACGGCTCGCTGCACCGAGGGGTAGTACACGATGCGGGAGTACTGGTCCCGGGTGGCAGGGTCGTCGCAGAGCGCGGCCGGGGCCTCGCAGATCAACGTCGAACCGCCGCCCTCCGACACGTCCGCGACGAGCCCTCGGCCGAGCAGCGTGCCAACGGTGAGCGCGAGCAGGATCGCCGGCACGGCCGGCACCAACGCCTGCCAGGCCACCGAACGGCCCAGCGTGGCGCGGGGCACCCCGGTGGCGACCAACGCGGCGTAGGCGCGGCGTCGGGCGACGATCCCCTCGACCAGCGCGACGATCAGCCCGCCCGTCGCGATAAGGATGGCCACGGCGATCGCGCCGTCGACGAGATCCATCGTCGACAGGTAGAAGGGGTTGGCGGCACCGTCCGCCCCGGCGAGTCGGCTCTGCTCCCGCTCGATCTGGTCCTTCGTGGCGAAGTAGGCGCGCTGGGCTGCCGCACCCGCGCCGAAGATCAGGGCGGCGAGCAGCGCCGCGAACGTACGGCTGCCCGCCCACGGATCGGCCATCAGCCGGCCCGCCGCGAGCAGGGCAGCGGGCCTGCGGGCGTGCCGACGTAACAACCGCCCGCAGTGGTACGACAGCCAGCCGGTGCCGATCACCACCCCGATCATCGCGGCGAGCGCGCCCACCGCGAACAGCAGTGGCACCAGCCGGCCCGCCATCTGCCCGTCGGCGACCCGGTAGACCACCGGGCGGATCAGCGCGAACGAGACCACGCCGAACCCGATCAGGAGCCCGGCCCACGGGCCTGGCCCGCGCTCGCGGGCGGCCTTACGACTCACCCCGAGCGGGCTGGTGGTGACCGTACGCAGCATCAGGGCGGTGGCCAGCGCCGCCACGACCGGCAGACCGAGCACCACGCCGGCCAGCGCGCCGGTCGACGGCAGCACGTCGGTGGGCAGGGCCAGTCGACCTTGCGCGTCCGGGCGGTGCAGCAGGTCGCGGCCGACCAGGTAGACACCCAGCCCGACGAGCGTGCCGAGCAGCGCGGCCACGCCGGTCTCCAACACCACAAGTCTGGTGACCTGGCCCGGAGTGGCGCCAGCGAGCCGGATCGCCGCCAACCGGCGGTCCCGGGCCGGCGCGCCGAGCCGCGCGCACTGGCCGGCCAGCGCCAGCACCGGGACCATCAGCATCAGCAGCGCGAACGCCGTGCCGCCGCGCAACCCCGGCTCCCGCAGCAGCGCGTTGCGGTACTGCTCGGACTGCTCCCAGGCGTCGCCGGCGGGTTTCTCGATGGCCAGCACGGTGAGCGCCGCGAGCCCGGCCAGGGTGGCCAACAGGGCGCTGAGCGCGGTGAGCACCACCCGGGCGGTGTCGGTGCGGGTGCCGGCGAGCGCGAGGCGGAGCAGCGTCGTCGGCCTCACCGGGCACCGCCGGCCAGCGGCACGTCGAGCCCCAGGCCGGTGTGGTCCACCAGGCCGTCACGCAGCACGATCTCCCGATCCGCGTACGCGGCGATCCGCGGCTCGTGGGTGACCAGCACGACGGCGGTGCGCTGCTCGCGGGCGAGCCGGACCAGTTGGGTGAGGACCTGCTCGCCGGTGAGCGTGTCCAGTGCGCCGGTCGGCTCGTCGGCGAAGAGCACCCGAGGCTCGGTCACCAGCGCCCGCGCCGTGGCGCAACGTTGCTGCTGACCCCCGGACATCTCACCCGGCCGGACGTCGGCCACCTCAGCCACCCCGAACCGTTCCAGCCAGGTGAGCGCCGCCGTCCGTGCCTCTCGCCGCCCCGTGCCGGCGAGGAGCAGGGGCAGGGCGACGTTCTCGGCGGCGGTCAACTCGGCCACCAGCTGACCGAACTGGAACAGCACCCCGAACTCGGTGCGCCGCAGCCGGGACCGGGCCGCCTCCGACCAGGTGTCGATGCGGTGCCCACGCCAGGTGACCTCGCCGGCGTCCGGCCGGAGAATCCCGGCCAGGCAGTGCAGCAGTGTCGACTTGCCGCAGCCACTCGGCCCGGTGACGGCGACGATCTCGCCCTCGGCCAGGTCGAGCGTCACGCCGCGCAGTGCGGGCGTCGGGCCGTACGCCCGAACCACGCCGCGAGCCTGGAGTTGCGTCACGGATGGACCTCCCGGTGCCAGTCGGCGACCCGGAGCAGGGTGGCGTGCAACCACCGCAGATCCGCGTCGAGGTGGGCGATCGCGAAATCGGCCGCGACCACATCGCTGAGGGTGGCGGACGGTTCGCCCTTGACCGCGGTCAACTCACGCAACCGTGCGGTGTGCGCGGCCCGCTGGGCGATCAGGTACGACCGGGCCCGATCGACATCGGCGACCAGCAGCGCGACCACGACCTTGGCGAAGAGCGTGCTGGCCACGTACGGCATTGGTGCTTCCACAGTGGACAGCCACTGGTCCAGCGCGTCCCGCCCCTGATCGGTCAGCTCGTACGCCGTGCGATCCGGCCCGGCCACCCGGTCCTGGCCGGCGGCAGCCACCAGCCCGTCACGTTCGAGGCGGCCGAGAGTGGCGTAGACCTGCCCGAAGGCCAGCGGCCGAGCGCGCGGCAGCCGCTCGTCGTGCGCACGCTTCAGTTCATACCCGTGCCGGCTGCCCCCAGCGAGCAACCCGAGCAGAACATGCGGCGTAGACACCCCGCCCACTATTCACCCAGCGAATACCCAAGTCAACAACCCCCCACCCCCACCCCCACCCCCACCCCCACCCCGTTGATCATGAAGTTATTGCGCCGACACGCCGAGACCGAGGGCAATAACTTCATGATCAACGAGAGAAGGGCGTACCCCGGGGGTTAGGGGGTTTGGGGCCAGGTGGGGGTGCGGCCGGTCTGGGTCAGGAGGTGGGCCAGGTTGGGGGTGGGGGTGGGGGGTGGGGTGGGGGGTGGGTCGGCGAAGACGCCCATCTTGCGGGCGGTGGGGCCCAACTGCTCCACCAGCGCGTGCAGCTCGGCCACCGCCTCCGGGGCTGGCTGGTACGGCTGGCCGGTGGCGACCGCGAGATCCCAACCGTGCACTGTCAGGTCCAGCAGGGCCATGCCGCCGATGACGGACTGCGGCATGCCCATGCCCGGCGACACACCCTCCAGGGTGGACGGATCCGACCAGGCGGTCACCAACCGGCCGGTCTCCGCCTCGAAGCGGTCCCGCCAGCCATCGCCCAGGTGATCGGGCTTCTCGGCCCACTCCACCTCTCGCTTCTCGGCCAGATCCTGAAAGTTGACCACCACCTGGAAGAGATGGTTGAGCAGATCACGGACCAGATAGTCGCTGCACGGGGTGGGCAGGTCCAGTTGGTCGTCGGAGACACCCCGTACGACATCGACGGTTCGCGGCGCGGCGGCCGCCAGCAGCTCGCTAGTCTGAGTGGACATACGGCCAGCGTATGAGGGTGGTCTTGAACAAATGCGACAGCGACCGCGTGGCGACAGCCGGGGAATTCTCGACCCCGGACGCCTGCTGCGCGAGATGCGCTTCCGCCGACATCTGCCGGCGGAGTCGCTGCGCCCGTGGGTCGAGCACTACTGGTTGATCGACTGGGCGTTGTGCGCGCCGTTCGAGCAACGGGTCGTGCCGCACCCGGCGGTCAACGTGGTGTTTCGACGGGACGGCGACGGGCCCGAGTCCGGCGAGGTGGCCGGGGTGGGCCGCGACCTGTTCCGGATCACGCTCAACTGCACCGGCCGGGTGTCGGGGGTGCAGTTCCGCCCCGGCGGCTTCCACCCGTTCTGGCGGCGGTCAGTCAGCGAACTGACCGGCCGTAGGGAGCCGCTGCCCTTCGGCCGGTTGACCCACCCGGACGTCCCGGTGGGCGTGGGCGCATCCCCCACCTCGGCGGCCAGCGACGACGAGCGCTGCCGGGCGCTGGACACCCTCCTCACCGCCTGGCAGCCGGAGCCGGACCCGCTGGCCGAGGAGGCCGTCCGACTGGCCGAGGCGATCCGTACCGACCGCACTGTGCTGCGCGTCGACGACCTCGCCGCGCGGCACGACGTTCCGGTCCGCCGGTTGCAGCGGCTGTTCATCGAGTACGTGGGGGTCGGGCCGAAGTGGGTGATCCGCCGCTACCGGCTTCAGGAGGCGGTCGAACAGGCCACCGGTGGCCCGCTGAGCTGGGCCGACCTCGCCGCCGACCTCGGCTACAGCGACCAGGCCCACCTGGTCCGTGACTTCACCGCCGTGGCCGGGGTGTCCCCCGCCGCGTACGCCCGCTCGGTGCGCTGAGAAAGCCGGGAAGCTTGCAGAGCTGAGAAAGCCGCAGATCAGCGACGACGCAGGACGACCACAGCGACGTCGTCCTGGATCTCCGGTGGGGCCAGTTCCACCAGCAGACGGGCGCAGAACTGGTCCAGGTCACCGTCGACAGTCGCGGCGACCCCGGCCAGTGCGGCCAGCCCCTCGTCGATGGTGGCGTCCCGTCGCTCGATCAGCCCGTCGGTGTAGAAGACCAGCGTGGCCCCGGCCGGCACCACGAACTCCAGGTCGGCCGGGCGCGGGGCGCGAACGCCGAGCAGCGGCGCGGAATGCTGCACGAACTCGACAGTGCCGTCCCTGACCAGTAGCGGTGGAAGGTGCCCGGCACTGGCCAGCCGGACCCGTCCGGTCGGCGGGTGCAGCAGCAGCACGCAGAGCGTCGCCACCTCGTCCGGCAGCAGTGTCCGCATCAGCTCGTTGACGCGGTGCAGGATCTCGCCGGGCTGGTGGCCCTCGACCGCGTACGCCCGCACCGCGTGCCGCAGCTCGGCCATCACTGTCGCCGCGTGCAGCGAGTGGCCGGCGACGTCCCCGATCGCGAGCAGCAGGTGACCGTCGAGCATCACCAGCTCGTAGAAGTCGCCGCCCACCTCGGTCTGCGCGCTGGCCGGCTCGTAGCGCACCGCGAGGTCCAGGCCGGCCACCGTGGGCAGCCCTCGCGGGAGCAGGCTGCGTTGGAGGGTGACAGCGATCCGGTGCTCCTCGTCGAACGAACGCTGCCCCTCCACGGCCGCCGCCACCGCCTGGGCCAGTTGCTTGAGCACCGGGGTCTGCGCGGTCTGGGTGGCGGTCGGAACTACCACGTACAGCGGTGCCCGATCCTCGCGCAGTCGGGCGGCGGCGACTGTCACAGTGTCGTCCGCCGGCCAGTCGACGAGAGCCCAGCTCTCCGGGGCCTCCACCCGCACCGTGGCGCCGGTGGGCACCCCGGTGTCGTCGACGACCCACGGCACCACGGTGGCCGCCGTGCCGGGACCGCCGCAGACGCCCGCGAGGCAGTCACCGTCGAAGGTTTCGGCGACCACCGCCGCCGGGCTCCTGAAGATCTGGGCGGCGCCCTCGGCGGCGGCTTCCAGCAGACGCGCGAAGGTCGGCGCGGCGTGCACCGCGACTGTCGTGTCGGCCAACCCGAGCAGCCGCTCGGCGAGCAGTTCGGCACGCTGCCGCGCCTGGTAGTAGCGCAACACCGCCCGGGTGGTGGCGATCAGCTCCTCGGGCTCGATCGGCTCGGTCAGGTACGCGTCAGCGCCCCGGGTCAGCCCCTGAGCGCGGTCGGACACGTCCACGGCGTGCGCCGACGCGTGGATGACCGGCATCGCCGGGTGCCGAACCTTGATCTGTTCGCAGACCTCGTAGCCACTCAGGTCGGGCAGCCGGACGTCGAGGACCACCAGGTCGATCCGGTCCACCTCGACCCGAGCCAACGCCTCGGCGCCGTTCTCGGCCTCCAGCACCGTGAACCCGGCCCGGGTCAGCCAGCTGACCAGCAGATAACGCTTGGTACGACTGTCGTCGACCACCAGGATGGTTGTCGGCATGCCGTCCACGCCGTCACGCCCCGCCTGTGGGCAGGGAGACGGTGAACGTGCTGCCTTCGCCGGCCGCGCTGGTCAGCTCCAGTGACCCGCCGAGCAGCGTCACCAACCGCCGGGCGTACGGCAGACCGAGGCCGGTGCCGCCGACCCGGGTGGCGCCGGGGATCTGGTAGAACTCCTCGAAGATCCGGTCGTGCAGCTCCGGGGCGATGCCCGGCCCGGTGTCGCTGACCTCGAACTGCCAACGGTCGCCGTGTTGGCTGGCCCGCAGCCGCACCTCGCCGCGCTCGGTGAACTTCAACCCGTTGTGCAGCAGGTTGCGCAGCACCTGACCGAGCAGCACCTCGTCGGTGCGCAGCAGGGCTGGCCCGGTGAGCTCCTCCACGACGAGCTCCACCTCCGGGCGGGTGGCCAGCGCGCGCAGGGTGCCGCGTAGTTGACCGAAGAGCGGCCGCAGGTCGACCTCGGTCACGTCCGGCTCGATCCGACCGGACTCCGCCTTGGCCAGGTCGAGGAGTTCGTTGACCAGGTTGAGCAGGTCCGCCGCCGATGAGCGGATCAGATCGACCTGGCGGCCCTGCTCGTCGGTGAGCGGGTCGGAGGCGGAGTCGGTGAGCAGCCGCCCCAGGCCGATGATCGCGGTGACCGGCGCGCGCAGCTCGTGGCTCACGTTGGCCAGGAACCGGCTCTTCGACTCACTCGCCGCGCGGAGCTGGGCCGACTTCTCGTCCAGCTCGGCGTAGAGGGCGACGACGCCCCGGTTGGTCTCCTCCAACTCCTCGGTGAGCTGGTTGTAGAGCGCCAGCACGCCGCGGTTGGTCTCGGCCAGCTCCTCGTTCAGCACGGCCAGCTCGTCGCGCTGACTGCGCACCTCGTCCAGTGCGGAGATGAGCTGCCCGTTCTGCACTGTCAACTCGTCCAGCGCACTGCTCGGCGCGGTGCGGCCGAGTTCCGTACGGAACTCGGCGAACCGCTCCGGGGTCGGCATCGGCGCGTTGGCCGGGACTCGTCGGGACATCCGTACGACCGTAACCCCCTCGACGGTCGACACGCTCAGTGTGTCGACCAGTCGGGACACCGCGCCGGACTGCGGTTGGTAGCGGTCGTCCGGCAGCGGGGACACCGGGGCCAGGTCGGCGCGCAGGTGGAACCGGCCGTCGGCGCCCGCGTCGACGTGGAACGAGACGTCCGCTCCCCCGGCCGTCCGCAGCAGGTCTCGGGCGACCTCGCTGAGCGCTGTGGCGATCCGCACCTGGTCCTGGTGTTCGAGGCCGACCACCGCGGCCACCTCGCGCCCCCGTTGGCGGATCACGAAGATGTCCTGTTCGACCCGCAGCGCCATCTGCAGCAGCGGCAGCGCGGCCGGCTCGCCGGTCATGTCCAGGACCTCGCGACCAGCACGCAGGCGTCGTCACGTCGCACACCGGCGTCACGGAGCAGGGTCGCCGCCATCACCAGCGGGGACCGCTCCGCCAGGCCCGGGTAGTCGGCCAACCGCCAACGGTCGACCACCCCGTCGCTGTGCATCACCAGCCGGGCGTCCGGACCGAACGGGTAGTCGTACTCCCGGATTGTCGGTCGCTGGTGCCCGGCGATGCCGGGCAGTGACACCAGCCCTCGCCGTTTGCCGTCTCCCTCGACGACCACGCCGGAGATGTTGCCCAGGCCCGCGTAGTGCAGCACCCCGGCCTCGGGTGCCAACTCGGCGACCGCGAGTGCGGCACCACGGGTGTGCGACATGCCGCGGTGCAGGTGACCGACCACCGTCGCCGGTGGGCCGGCCGGGGCGTTGCGGAACGCGGCGAGCGCCGCGTCGGTGGCGGCCCCGGCCAGCGGGCCGTGCCCCAACCCGTCGCTCACCAGCACCTGGTGCCGCCCGTCGACGACCCGCACGGCGTAGCCGTCGCCGCTGATCGCCTCGCCGGTGATCGGTCGGCTGAGGGCGCCGGCCCAGGACGGCCGCGCCGCCTCGGCCGGCCAGACCTGCACGGCGAGGGCTGTGCCCCGGCCGGGCAGCGAGTATCCGTCGAACCAGCTGGCCTGCCGGACGATGGCACCGAGACCGATGCCGAGTGTGCCGGTGGTGGAGTGCCCGTCCTGGGACGAGACGGTCAGGTCGGCCATGCCGGGCCCGGAGTCGATCGCCACCAACTCCACACCGGCCTGCCCGGCCCGGCGTACCGGTCGGAGCAGCAGGACACCGTCGTCGGCGTGCTTGACCAGGTTGCTGGTCAGCTCGGCGGCGACGATGGCCAGGTCGGCGATGCGGGCCCCGCTCATCTCCACCTGCGCGCCGAGCCGTTCGGCGGCACGCCGGACGGCACTCGCGGCGCTGCTGGACTCCACTCGGAACCAGATGCCACTGTCGGTGACCGCGTCGGCGTTCACCTGGACCACTTGGTGACAGTGATCCGCGTACCGGTCCCCGCCGACGTCTCGATCTGGAACTCGTCGACCAGGCGTCGCGACCCACTGAGCCCGAGGCCGAGGCCGCCGCCGCTGGTGTAGCCGTCGGTCATGGCCAGATCGAGGTCGGCGATACCCGGCCCGGAGTCGGCGAACACGATCTGCACGCCCTTGCGTCGACCGTTGTCCACGATCGTCACCTCGACCGAACCGCCGCCGCCGTACACCAGGGTGTTGCGGGCCAACTCGCTCGCCGCGGTGACCACCTTGGTCTGGTCGACGAGGGACAGCTTGCTGGCCACCGCCACGGCGCGGACCAGCTGCCGGACGCGCACCACGTCCTCATCGCTGCGGACCGACTGCGCCTGCGGCTGGCCCAGGTCGACGCCCGCGGTCACGGCGTGGCCGTCTCGGCGTCCGGATCGTCGTCGAGCTGGTGGTCGAGCTCGTCGGCGTGGGCAGCCGCGATCAGTTCCATGCCGCGCTCGACGTTCAGCGCGGTACGGATGCCGTTCAGCGACAGCCCGAGTTCGACAAGGGTGATGGCGACGGCCGGACGCATCCCGACCACCACCGTCTCGGCGTCGAGCACCTTGGAGATCGACGCGATGGCGGAGAGCATCCGCCCCACGAAGGAGTCGACGATGTCCAGCGCGGTGATGTCGATGATGACGCCGTGGCAGCCGGTGTCCACGATCCGCTCGGCCAGATCCTCCTGGAGCTGGACCGCCGTCTGGTCGGACATGTCGAGCTGGATGGAGACGAGCAGGATGTCGCCGATCTTGAGGATCGGTACGCGTTCCATCAGAAGCCCCGGCGCGGCTGGCGACGGGCGGTCTCCACCCCGTTGAGCCGCAGCACGTGGCGCAACGCGTCGGCGAGACTCGCCTTGGTGGCGATGTCACCGAACTCGATGCCGAGCGCCACGATGGTCTGCGCGATCTGCGGGCGGATGCCCGAGATGATGCAGTCGGCACCCATCAGTCGGGCGGCCACCACGGTCTTCAGGATGTGCTGGGCGACCTGGGTGTCCACCGCCGGTACGCCGGTGATGTCGATGATCGCGTACGGCGAGCCGGTGTCGACGAGGGTCTGCAGCAGGCGCTCCATGACCACCTGGGCCCGGGCCGAGTCCAGGGTGCCGACCAGCGGCACGGCGACGACGCCCTCCCAGAGCTTGACCACCGGCGTGGAGAGCTCGAGCAACTGCTCGGCCTGGTCGGCGATCAGGCTCTCCCGGGTGCGGACGAAGCTCTCGAAGGTGAACAGGCCCATCTCGTCGATCAACTTCGAGAAGGCGACGTAGTCCTGCAGCGCGTTCGGGCCCCCGGCCTCCTGCACCAGTTCGGCCAGCACGTCCTTCAGCGCGAAGACGCTGATCGTGGTCTCGGTGGCGGAGAAGCCCTGCCGGGCCCGGCCACGAGACAGCTCGGAGAGCGCGGCGCGCAGTTCGCCGGCGCTTTCGGCGGACAGGTCGATGGTGCCCTGCTCGCTCGTGGCGACGATGGCGCCGTGCAGATCCTGGACCTGCCGGCGCAGCTCTGCCTGGCTCAGCCGGCCCCGCAACGAACTGGTGACGATCTCGGTCCACCGAGTCGTGACCCGTTCGTCCTGCCCGCTGAGCAGCGCGGCGAGCCGACCACTTTCTTCGGTGCTCAACGCCATTTCGAACCCCCTTGACCTGGACCGGGCGGACTCTATCACCGGGGTCTGATCAACTACTTGCCCCGTAGCAACGGAATGACGATGGCCACCGGATGACGGCTCCCGTTCTACCTCTGAGGGTGGTCGTGGGATACCGTTCCCCCGATAACAGGAGGTCTGGCGAATGTCGTTGACGGTGCACACGGAACAACGCGGCGACGTGGTCGTCGTAGCGGTCGCGGGCGAGCTGGACATGGCCACCGCACCGCAGCTGCAGGACCAGATCACCGACCTGCTCGACAAGGGCCGCAACCGGCTGGTGTTCGACCTGGCGGACGTCTCGTTCTGCGACTCGACCGGCCTGTCGGTCTTCGTCCGCGCCAAGAACAGCTGCGACGAGGCCGGCGGCGTGGTCCGGCTGGCCGCCCCGCAGCGCGGCGTGCTGCGCATCCTTGAGGTGAGCGGGCTGGTCGAGGTGCTGCACACCTACCCGACGGTGGATGAGGCAGTCGCCGGCGAACCGACGCCGGCTTCCTCCTGACCTGACCGTCGGCGTGCGTCACTCGTCCTCGACGTAACGGGGACGAGCGATCGCCATGCCCGCCGTCGTCTGCACGGCGAGGGCACCCAGCAGGAACCCGATCGGCGCGGTCCAGCCGCCGGTGGCCTCGTAGAGGATGCCGACCATCAGCGGGCCCAGGGCGGCGATCACGTACCCCGTGCTCTGCGCGAACGCGGAGAGCGCGACGGTGCCCTCGGCGGTGCGGGCGCGTAGGCCGATGGCGGTCAGGATCATCGGGAACGCGCCCTGCCCGATCGCCAGGAGGGCGACCCAGAGCAGCGCGGCACCGTGCGGTGCGAGCGCCAACCCCAGGTAGGCCAGTGCCGACGCGGTGGTGAGCCCGAGCACCAGCGGCCGCAGGCTGCCGAGCCGACCGGCCAGGGTGGGCATCAGCAGCGCGATCGGCACGCCGAGCGCGGTCACCCCGGCGAGCAGCAGCCCGGCCGACTCCGGCTGGTAGCCGGCGTCGCGGAACAGTTGGGCCAGCCAGCCCATGATCGCGTACCCGCTGAGCGACTGCGCCCCGAAGTAGACGGCCATCGCCCAACCGAGCCGGGTCCGCGCCGGCCGGACCCGCGTGGGCGTGGCGACGGCCGCCGTCGGGGTCGCCCGCCGCGCCGCGGCGCGGGCCCGCAGCGCCAGCGGCACCCACGGGAGTACGGCCACCGCGGCCATCGCGGCCCACACGCCGAGCCCGGCCCGCCACGACCCGAAGGCGTGCGCGATCGGCACCGCGGAGGCGGCGGCCACCGTCGTGCCCACTGTCAACGCCATCGTGTACGCGCCGGTGACCAGGCCGGTGCGGTGCGGGAAGTGCTGCTTGACCAGCATCGGCAGCAGGATGTTGGCGACCGCGATGCCGGACAGCGCCAGCGCGCTGGTGAGCACGAAGATCAGGGCCGAGTCGGTGGCGACCCGGAGCACCTGGCCGACGGCGAGGGCGAGCATGGCGACCACCAGCACCCGGGCCGGCGCCACCCGGCGGACCAGCCACGGGGTGAGCGCGCCGAGCCCGGCGAACGCGATGGTCGGCAACGTGGTGACGAGGCCGGCGGTGACGCCGGAGAGGCCCAGCCCGTCGCGGACCTCGTCGAGCAGTGCGCCGAGGCTCGTCACCACGGCGCGCAGGTTGAGCGCGACCAGCAGCATCCCGACCAGCACCAGCGCGCCACCGGTCGCCGGGTGCGTCCGCCGGCCGGTGCCGGGGTCCCGCGTCGGACGAGGGTCGACGGCGACGGGGGCGGGCAGCGCCGGAGCGGCGGTTGGTGGCGGGGTCATGACCGCTAACCTACAATCATGGGATGAATTTGGGACCGGTGATGTAACCAGTGCCACCGTCGGTTGAATTCCCCTCCGCGCCGCCGGCACCGCCCCGCGGCCAGCCCGCTGTGCCACCGCGCGGCCACCGGGTCCGGCAGACCACCGAGCAGCTCCGCGTCCGCATCCTGGGCGGCGAATGGCCCGTCGGAGGGCGCATCCCCACCGAGCCACAACTGGTCGCCGCGCTGGGCGTCGGGCGCAACACGGTCCGCGAGGCGGTCCGCGCCCTGGTGCACGCCGGGGTGCTGGAGTGCCGGCAGGGCTCCGGCACCTACGTGGTGTCCACCGACGAACTGGCCCCGGTGGTCGCCCGCCGACTCGGCGACGACCGGATGACCGAGGTCATCGAGGTACGCCGCGCCTTCGAGGTGGAGGCCGCCCGGCTCGCCGCGTTGCGGCGTACCCCGGAGGACCTGGCGGCGCTCGACGGCGCGCTCGCCCAGCGCGAGGCCGCCTGGCACGGCGGCCGGGTCGACGCGTTCGTCGAGGCCGACGCGGCACTGCACACGGCGGTGGTCGCCGCCGCGCACAACGCCATGCTCGCCGAGCTGTACGCCTCGGTGGGCACCGCACTGCGCAGCACAGTCGCCCAGGCCATGGGCGGGGAACTCACGCCCGAGCGCTACGTCGACCACACCCGGCTGGTCGAGGCGATCCGGGCCGGCGATCCCGGCCGGGCGGCGCTCGAAGCCGGCGCTTTTCTGGAACCCGCCGAACGGGCATAGGTTGTGCCCGACAGAAAAGCGGACACCTCGGGAGTACGAATGCTCAAGGGCTTCAAAGACTTCATCATGCGCGGCAACGTCGTCGACCTGGCGGTCGGTGTCGTCATCGGCGCCGCGTTCACGGGCGTGGTCACCCAGCTCACCAAGTCGTTCCTCGACCCACTGATCCGGGTCTTCGTGCTGCTCATCACCGGCAGCGACAAGGGTTTGGCCGGCACGGCACCCAGCTTCCGTGGCATCCCGTTCGACTGGATCGCCTTCGTCAACGCGGTGATCACCTTCCTGCTCACCGCACTGGCGCTGTACTTCCTGGTCGTCTACCCGATGAACCGGCTGGCCGAGCGGCGCAAGCGGGGCGAAGAGCCGCCGCCCTCGGCGCCGAGCGAGGAGGTCAAGCTGCTCACGGAGATCCGGGACGCCCTGGTCTCTGCCGGCCACACCACCCCTGGCCAGCAGCGTGGGGCGCTGGACGACGTGCTGGGCCGCCGCCCGGAGCCGCCGACGCAGCGCTGACCCGAACGGATGCACATCGGCCCCTGCGGGAATCCCGCAGGGGCCGCATCTTCTCGTACGTGTGTTCGATAGAGTCCCGCCATGGAGCAGCGAAAGCACTGGTGGAACGGGAAGTGGGGGCGGCTGGCCCGGCGGGATGTCTTCCTGCGGGTGGACGCCGACCGCTGGCACGTCGAGCAGCGGGCCGGCGGCGCCGAGGGCATCTCCCGTTTCTACGAGTACGGCAGTGCGGACGAGGCCGAGGACACCGTCCGGGCGCTGCTCGACGGCCCGGACACCTGGCGGGAGCTGTCCCCCCGCCCGCCCGGCGGCTGGACCCTCCCGAACACCTGAGTGCGCGGAACACGTGCACGGGCGAGGGTGCCGGGCGCTGCGTGCTGGGTGCCGTCTGCTGCGTGCCGGGCGCTGGATGCCGTCACTGCATGCTGCGTGCCGGGCGCTGCGTGCCGCTGCGTGCCGTCTACTGCGTGCCACTGGCGTGGCGGCCTGCCGCCGCCACCTTGCGCGGGCCGTGGAGGCGGTATTGCTTTTGGCGGTGATGACTCTGAGGCATAAATATGACTCACAGTCATCACGCTCCCGAGCCCATCGCCCCCCAGCCCATCGCCTCCCCCGGCCCATCGCCTCCGCCCATCGCCCCTCCCGGGCCCACAGCCTCCGAGCCCATCGCCTCCCCCGGCCCACCGCCTCCGGACCGGCCACCTCTGAGCCACTGCTCTGGAACGAGGTGCGACCACACCGAGGCCACGGCTGCCGCTGCCGCTGCGCGGCGGGTGGGAGGGACGGGCAGGCGGGCCGGCAGCGGATTGGCGGGGTGGGTTGGCGGCGGCGTTTAGCGGCGCGTCGCCCTGGGAACCGCACCGGGATGGACCAGCAGGACGAGCAGCAGGCGACCATCTCGCGGATCACCACCGGGATGCCGGTGATCGACTCAGCTGGCACCGAGGTCGGCACCGTGGACCTCGTCCAGCGGGGTGACCCGAACGCGGTGACCGTCCAGACACCGACCGCCGACCCGGGCAGCAGCCTGGACGAGCTGATCGAGGCGACCGCGGTCGAGGAGCCGGACGTCCCAGCAGATCTGGCGGCGCGACTGCTGCACAGCGGCTATCTGAAGGTCTCGACCGACCTGACCCGCACGGGCGCGGTCTACGTACCGGCCGATCGGATCGGGTCGGTGGCCGACGGTCGGGTCCTCCTGGCCGTCGGGGTGGCCGACCTGCCGCCCGAGGAGTGACCCAACGGCCCTGATCGACTCAGGTTCACGGAAATCGGGGTGTCCGGAGCCTCGGG
Organism: Micromonospora sp. NPDC005205; assembly: GCF_040608275.1. NCBI lineage: Bacteria > Bacillati > Actinomycetota > Actinomycetes > Micromonosporales > Micromonosporaceae > Micromonospora > Micromonospora sp. NPDC005205. Next base: position 497,228 of record NZ_JBEXHV010000001.1, on the reverse strand, counting down.
ACGGCCCGACTTCATGAAACCCGAGTGGATCTGCCCGGCGCGGCCGGGGCAGGCTCGTCCGGCGCGGCTGGGGCAGGCTCGCCCGACGCGGCCGGGGCAGGCTCGTCCGGCGCGGCGTGAGCGGACTCGTCCGGCGCGGCGGAGGCGGGCGCGGCCGGGGCGGGTTGGCGGCGGTGGAAGAGAAGCAGCATCAGGCAGCCCGCGACCAGGCCCCAGAACGCGCCGCCCACGCCGATCAGCGTCACCCCGGACGCGGTCACCACGAAGGTGACCACGGCGGCCTCCCGGGTCGCCGGCTCGGTCACCGCCGCAGCGAGCGCGGTGGCGAGGGCGCCCAGCAGCGCCAGCCCGGCGACCGCCTCGATGAGGATCGGAGGGGCGACCGCCACCAGCGTGGTGGCCACGCCGGCGCCCAGTCCGAGCACGGCCAGCCCGACACCTGCGGTGACCGAGGCGACCCATCGGCGCTCCGGGTCGGGGTGCGCGTCGGGGCCGGCGGCCAGCGCGGCGGTGATCGCCGCGAGGTTCACCGCGTGCCCACCGGCCGGGGCGGCGAGCAGACTGGCCAGGCCGGTGGTCCGCAGTGCGGCGCCGAACGGCGGCCGGTAGCCGTAGCCGACCAGCACCGCCATGCCGGGCACGTTCTGCGCGGCCATGGTGACCAGGAACAGTGGCAGTGCCACCCCGACGAGTGCGGACGCGTTCCAGGCTGGCGCGGTCAGCGTGACCGACGGGATCAGGGCGGCAGCGGTAAGGCCGGTCGGCGGTGCGGTCAGTGCGATCGCCGCCACGGCCACCACCAGCGCACCGGGCACCGCCCAGCGTCGGGCGAACCGGTGCAGCAGCAGCCAACCGACCACCACCGATCCGGCCACCACCGGCAGCTCGACCAGCGCGCGGACCGGGGCGGTGCACAGCGGCAACAGCACCCCGGCGAGCATGGCGCCGGCCACCGGCTTGGGGATGGCGGCTACCGCACGGCCGAGCGGCGGGAACAACCCGGCCGCGACGATCAGCACACCGGAGACGAGGAAGGCGCCCACCGCTACCGGCCATCCTCCCGGCGGTGGCCCGGTCGCCACCAGCAGCGCCGCGCCCGGAGTGGACCAGGCCACGCTCATCGGTATCCGGTACCGCCAGCCCAGCCAGGCGGCGGCGAACCCACATGCCACGCAGAGAGCGAGCAGGCCGGAGGCGGCTTGTGCGTCCGACGCGCCTGCCGCTCGGAGCCCGGCCAGCACGACGGTGAACGAGCTGGCGAAGCCCACCAGCGCGGTCACTGCCCCTGCCAGCACCGGTTGCACGCGTCCGGCCACCACACTCCTCCCGACTGTTCCGTTTACGGAACGGAAGCGTGTAGCACGATAGCCGGGTGCCGCACCCACCACCAGCCCCCCGCCCGGGCCTCGACGTGGATCCCGCCGTCGTCGGGCGCCGGGTCCGCACCCTGCGCGAGGAGCAGGGGATGTCGCTGTCCACACTCGCCCGGCTCGCCGGTGTCGGAAAGGCCACCCTCTCCGGCCTGGAGCACGGCACCCGCAACCCGACCCTGGAGACGCTCTGGGCGGTCACCGCGCAGCTCGGCGTACCGCTGACGGCGGTGCTGGCGGAGCCCGCCGCCGGGCCCACCGTGCACGGCGCCGCGGTCACCGCCACCCTGCTGGAGGTCTTCACCGACACCGACGCGACCTACGAGCTGTACCGGATGCGGGTCGCGCCCGGCGCCGGCCAGCTCTCGCCCGCCCACCCGGCGGGAGTCACCGAGCACGTCACCGTGTTCGCCGGGGTGCTGCGCGCCGGGCCGGCCGACGCACCGCTGACGGCCACGGCCGGTGGCCACCTCCGCTGGGTGTCGGACGTGCCACACAGCTACGCGGCGGTGGGCGACGAGGAGGTCGCCGCGAGCCTGCTGCTGCGCTATCCGCGCCGCTGAGACCGCGCCGATCGGTCACGGACCGTCGACCTCGTCGACGATAATCGCAATCATTTCTCGACCTAGGTAGGAGGCGTAGAGACGAATGCCGGTTGTTCTTGGCAAGCTTGACCCCATGACGCTGATCCTCCGCTCGGTCATCCTCAACGACATCGGCTTGGTGCGCACCAACAACGAGGACTCCGCCCTCGCCGGTGACCGCCTGATCGCGGTCGCCGACGGCATGGGTGGGCTGCCTGCGGGCGAGGTGGCGAGCGAGATCGTGATCCGGATCCTGGACGAGCTGGCTCCCCCCACCGACCCCGACGGCGCCGCCGACGCGCTGCGTGCCGTGGTCAGCACCGCCAACCAGCGCATCCACGCCGCCATCACCGTCGACCCGAGCCGGGACGGCATGGGTACGACGCTCACCGCGGCGCTGCTGGCCGGGGAGACGCTGGTGCTGGCCCAGGTGGGCGACTCCCGCTGCTACCTGCTGCGTGAGGGGGAGCTGACCCAGCTCACCCGGGACGACACGTTCGTGCAGGCGCTTGTCGATCAGGGGACCCTCTCTCCCGAGCAGGCCCGCCACCACCCGCAGCGGTCCCTGGTGACCCGGGCCGTGCAGGGCGCCGACACCCCACCGGCGGTCGGGGTGCTCACCGTGGTCGCCGGTGACCGGCTGCTGCTGTGCAGCGACGGGCTCTCCGACTACGTCGAGGACGAGGCCATCGCCGCGGCCCTGGGCATGTACGCCGACCGCCAGCAGTGCGGTGAGCAGCTGGTGAAGCTGGCTCACCACGCCGGCGCACCGGACAACGTCACAGTCGTGGTCTCCGACGTCGTCGCCCGCTGACCCGTACGGCTCCCTCGGCGGCTCACCCGAACCGACTGGTTCGGGTACCGCTGCCACAGTAGGTGGTTGTGCCATCTAGCTAGCACCGCTACTGTCCGACGGGTGGATTCCGACCGGCGCGGGCAGTGGCTGCGGGGGGTGCTCGACATCTGCGTCCTGGCCCTGCTGTCCAAAGGCGAGTCCTACGGCTACCAACTCGCCCAGGCGCTCGACGCGGCGGGCGTCGGGCCGATCCAGGGCGGCACGCTCTACCCGGTGCTGCTGCGCCTACAGAAGACCGGCCTGGTGACCGCGCAGTGGCGGGAGGGCAACGCCGGGCCGGCCCGCAAGTACTACCGGCTCACCGACGACGGGCACGCGGCGCTCCACGCCGGCGGCAGCGCCTGGCTCACCTTCGTCCGGCCGGTGAACGACATCGTCACGAAGGGGGTCACCCGGTGAACGCCGACGATTGGCTGCGTACCCTCACAGCCGAGCTGCACCAGCGCCGGGTCGCGGCGGACGCCGCACGGCACGTGGTCGCCGAGGCCGCCACGCACCTACGCGAGGGCGGCGGCGACCCCTGGGTCGTCTTCGGCCCACCCCAGCAGTACGCGGGCGCTGTCGTGGAGAGCATCGGCACCGCGCCCGGCCCGCGCCCCGGGCCGGTCCGGCTGCACGCGGCAGGCATCACCAAGCGGTACGGACGGCGAACCGTGCTGCGCGACGCCACGCTCACCGTCCGGGCCGGACAGATCGCCGCCGTCGTCGGCGCGAACGGCTGCGGCAAGAGCACCTTCCTCCGGATCTGCGCCGGCCTCATGTCGCCGGACGCCGGTGAGGTGACCGTTTCCGGGCGGCTCGGCTACTGCCCGCAATCCGGCGGCACCGCCGACTTCCTGCTCGCCGACGAGCATTTCGTGCTGGTCGGCGCCGGTCAGGGTGTGGCCCGGGGCCCGGCCCGCCGCGCCGGTCGGGCGGCGGCCCGGCAGCTCGGCTGGGAAGCGGGCGGCGACGTGCAGGCCCGCCACCTCTCCGGCGGCACCCGACAGAAGCTCAACCTGACCATGTCCACGCTCAGCGCCCCCGACGTGCTCCTGCTCGACGAGCCGTACCAGGGCTTCGACCAGGGCACGTACGTCAACTTCTGGGACCAGCTCAGCAGGTTGCGCGACGCCGGCACGGCCATCGTCGTGGTGACCCACCTGCTCAACCAACTCGACCGGGTGGACATCGTGCTCGACCTGACCCCGGCACACGAGTCCGGGTGGCACGCGCCCGGCATCCAGGGAGGCCGCCCGTGAACCGGCTCGTCACCGTCGCCGAGATGACAGTGCGGGAGCTGCTGCGGCGTCGAGGCGTACTCCTGCTGTTGTTGATGATGCCGTTGACCTTCTACCTGATTCGGCGGGACGCCTACCTCGGGCAGTCGGTTCGCTCGCTGCTGCTCGGCGTGGGTTGGGCGGTGAGCACCGCCGCGCTGTTCGCCACGACCGCGGCCCGCGAGTTGGAGCCGAGGCTGCGGCTGGCCGGCTACCGCCCGCACCATCTCTATCTCGGTCGGATGCTCGGCCTGTGGACGGTGGGACTGGTCATCTCCGTACCCTTCTTCCTGCTCCCGATGATCGACGGCGCGGACCTGCGGTACGGCGGCCTGGCGGCGGCGCTGCTCTGTTCCGTCGCGGTGGCGGCGCCGTTCGGAATGCTGATCGGTGCGCTGCTGCCCCGCGAGTTGGAGGGCACGCTGCTGCTGCTCACAGTGGTGACGGTGCAGATGCTGATCGACCCGGCCGGGTCGGGGGCGAGGTTGACGCCGTTCTGGTCGAGCCGGGAGATCGCCACCTGGACGGTCGACAACACCGACCAGGGCTACCTCTCCCGTGGCCTGCTGCACGGGGTCGCCGTCACCGCCCTTCTGGCTCTGGGCGTGGCCGCGGTGGCCAGCGTCCGCCTGCGCCGCCGTCGCCACCTGCGGCACCTGCCGGTCGGCTGACGCCGGGCCGGCCGTGGATCGGGCCAATCCGGTTGCTGCGACCCGCGCGGCGGGTTGAGATGGGCGAATGACCATTCGCCGGGTGACCGACGACGACCGTCTCACCACCAGCTTTCCGCTTGCCGCGTACGCCTTCGAGTCCTCGCCGCTCAGCGCCGCCCGGACGGCGGAGTTCCGCGACTACCTGCCCTACAACCAGGGCAACCGGACGTTGATCGCCGAGGAGGACGGCACCACGTTGGCCGCCGTCTCGGCCATCCCGATGCGACAGAACCTGCGCGGGGTGGTGCTGCCGATGGCCGGTGTCGCCGGGGTGGCGACCCATCCGCTGGCCCGCCGGCAGGGACACGTCCGGACGTTGCTGCACCAACTCCTCGACGAGATGCGCGACGAGGGCCATCCGCTCAGCGCGCTCTATCCGTTCCGGCCCAGCTTCTACGCCCGGTTCGGCTACATCGGGCTACCCAAGCCGCGCCGGGTCACCTTCACCCCGGCCAACCTGGGCTCGCTGCTCCGGGTGGACCTGCCCGGCGAGGTCGGCTGGGAACGCGTCGCCGCCGGCTATCCGGCGTGGCGGGCGTTCACCGAACGCAACCTCCAGGAACGACACGGCTTCGCGATCTTCCCGGACTACCGAGGGGTCGGGATGCGTGACCGTGACGAGTACTGGCTGCTCACCGCCCGGGTCGGCGGGGAGGTCACCGGCGCGGTGACGTACCGGATCGAGGATTACGGCGGCACGCTGCACGGCAACGAACTGCTGGTCACCGACCCGCTCGCGCGGGCGCTGCTGTTGCAGTTCTTCGCCCGGCACGTCGACCAGATCCAGCGGATCACCGTTCAGGTTCCGCCGGACGAGTTGCCCGAGCTGTGGCTGACCGACCTGGACGTGCACGTCGAGGCCCGTACCCAGGTGCCGGGTGCGTCCGCGCCGATGGCCCGGCTGCTGTCGCTGAACGCGCTGAGCGGGCTGCCCGCAGGCCCGGGCCGGGTGCGGATCGAGCTGACCGGGGACCGCTGGTTGGCCGGCACCCACCTGCTCGACGGCACGACCGGGGCGCTGGAATTGGTCGACGACAGCACCGGCCGCGCGCCGACCGCCACGCTCACCGCAGCCGGTCTCTCCGCCCTCGCGTACGGGGTGCTGGACCCGGCCGAGCTGCCACTGCGCGGTCTGGGCGAGGTGCCGGTGGACGCCGCCACGGAGTTGCGCAGCCTCTTCCCCCGGCGGGTGCCGTACCTCTTCGCCGACTTCTGAGCCCTCCTCACAAACGGGTTTGTCGCCTCGGCGAACGTGGGTACGGTCCCGCGAATGCCGGAGTGGTTACAGGCGGGTGGATGGGGGTTGCTGGCCGGGTCGGCTCTGCTGGTCGGGGCGGCGGTCGGCTGGTTCGCCCGGGTGCCGCAGCGCCTCATCGCGTCGATCATGGCGTTCGGCGCGGGAGTGCTGCTCTCCGCCGTGTCGTTCGAGTTGATCGCCGAGGCGCACGCGCAGGGCGGGCTCCTGCCCACCGCTCTCGGCGCTGCCGCCGGCGCGGTGGTCTACACAGTGGCCAACCTGGCTCTCGCCCGACACGGCGCCCGGCACCGGAAGCGGTCCGGCGACCAGCAACCCTCCGAGAGCGAGCAGCCTGGTTCTGGCTCGGCGCTCGCCGTCGGCGCGCTGCTCGACGGCGTACCGGAATCGGTCGTTATCGGCGCCAGCCTGCTCGGCGGCGGCGCGGTCAGCCTGGTCACGGTGGCGGCGGTGTTCCTCAGCAACGTCCCGGAGGGGCTGTCCAGCGCCGCCGGCATGCGCCAGGCCGGCCGCACCCGACGGTACGTGTTCCTGCTCTGGACCGGGATCGCGCTGATCAGTGGCGTCGCCGCGCTGGTCGGCAACACGCTGCTGGGGGGCGCGCCGCCGGAGGTGATGGCCGCAATCACCGCGTTGGCCGCCGGCGCGATCCTCGCCATGATCACCGACACCATGATCCCGGAGGCGTTCGAGAACGCTCACCTGCTGGTCGGTTTGATCACCGTCGCCGGCTTCCTGACCGCCTTCGCCCTCTCCCACGCCTGACCACCGCTCACCGCACCGGATCCGGCGCGGCGGGCGGCGGACGTGGCTTAGCAGTGCATTAAAACGGCTCGGCGGATTCGTCGCGATGCCGTCGTGGCTCCTAGCATCACGGGGGTGCGCATGACGTCGCTTGCCGCTCTCCTCGTCCTCGGTGTCGCCACCGCGACCCTGCCCGCCTGCGCGCCCAACGACCCGGCCCCCACCTTCGAGGCCGGCTCGACCGCCTCGCCGACGGCCCTGCCCACCGGCGGTCAGGGTGAGGCGTTGGGGGCTCGCGACGGCCTCGGCGGCCCGGGGGCCAGCGCCAGCCCGAAGCCCGCCAACAAGGTGCTCGCCGCCGGCAACCCGAACGGCAGGGCCACCGTGCCGGCCGAGGCGCGCGCGGTGGACACCTCGAAGCCGACCCGGAGAATCGGCACGGGCACCCCGGCGAGTTGCACCTCCGCGGCGGTGGTGAAGGCCGTCGCGGCCGGCGGAGTCATCACATTCAACTGTGGACCGGCCCCGGTGACGATCAAGATGGCCGCCACCGCCAAGGTCCGCAACGCCAACGGGCCGAAGATCGTGCTGGACGGCGGCGGCACCGTCACGCTGAGCGGCCAGGGGCAGCGCCGCATCCTCTACATGAACACCTGCGACGAGGCCCAGGGCTTCACCACCTCGCACTGCCAGAACCAGGATCACCCGCAGCTCACCGTCCAGAACCTCACCTTCGCCGACGGCAACTCCACAGGCGAGAAGGCCGAGGGCGGCGGCGGTGGGGCGATCTTCGTACGCGGCGGCCGGCTGAAGGTGGTCAACTCGCGCTTCGTCCGCAACCGCTGCGACCGCACCGGCCCCGACCTGGGTGGCGCGGGCGTCCGGGTGCTGAGCCAGTACGAGAACAAGCCGGTGTACGTGGTGGGCAGCACCTTCGACGGCGGCTCCTGCTCCAACGGTGGGGCGCTGAGCAGCATCGGTGTGTCGTGGGTGGTGCTGAACAGCCTGCTCAGGAACAACGAGGCAATCGGCAGCGGCGCCAACCCGGCCAAGTCCGGTACGCCCGGCGGCGGCAGCGGCGGCGCGATCTACTGCGACGGCAACGAGTTCACCGTACGGATCGCCGGCACGATCATCGAGAACAACACTGCCAACGAGGGCGGCGGCGCGGTCTTCTTCGTGAGCAACAACCGCACCGGCACGATGAGGATCGAAAACTCGACCCTGCGGCGCAACCCCAGCGCCAAGTTCGAGACCCGTGGCTTCCCCGGCATCTTCTTCCTGGGCGCCCGCAACCCCACTGTGACGGGCTCCAAACTGAGCTGAGGCCGCGTACCTCAGTAGGGGTTTCCTTCGCCTGGGGGGCGGGCGTGGAGGAGGGCGGCGGGGCGGCCGGGCAGGTTCGGTGCGCCGGACATCGGAGGGCTCGATGTGTGGTCGCCGTCGGCCATCCCGGCGAAGAGTTCCTTGAGCGCCGTCAGCGCGCTGATCTTCGGCTGCCAGCCCAGCTCGGTCTCCGCACGCTCGCTGGACATCAGCGGGGCGTTCAGACCCAGCTCCACCCAGCCCGCGTCGACCGGTTGCAGCCGCGCCCGCCAGCTCAGCGCCGCCGCCGCCCGCAGCACGGGCGCGGCGACCGGCACCGTCCAACCGTGGAAGTGCCGAGCCACCAGCTCCGGAGTAAGCACCGGGTCCGCGGCGACGTTGAAGGCGCCGCGAACATCACCCAACACCGCCCGGGCGTACGCGTCAGCCACGTCGTCGGCGTGCACCGCCTGCATCCGCAACCGGCGGTTCGCCGGCACCAGCGGGATCCGGCCGAAGCGCAGCAGCCGCACCGGCGCCAACGGGCCGAGGAAGTAACGCGTGATCTCCGCACCGGCGGCCCGCTGGAAGATCAACCCGGGGCGCATCCGTACCACCCGCAGCGTCGGGTGATCCCGTTCGAGCCCGTCCAGCAGCGCCTCCACCTCCGCCTTGTGCTCGCTGTACGACGAACCGGGCACACCGGTGGCCGGCCAGCGCTCACTGATCGGGTGGTCCTTCGGGCCGGGCGCGTAGGTGCCGACCGACGAGGCGTACACCAGGGCTGGCACGCCGGCCTGGACCACCGCGTTGATCACCGCCCGGCTGCCCTCGACGTTGGTCCGGCGCAGCACCCGCTGGTCGTGGCTGGGCTGGATCTGCCAGGCCAGGTGCACCACCGCGTCCGCACCCGCGAACACCTCGGCGAGCTGCCCGGCCGCGCCCGGCGCGCCGATGTCGCAGGAGTGCCACTCAACCTGGTCGTACGGCTCGCCGGCATCCGGGCCGGGCAACCGTCGAACGACCCCGGCCAGCTCGACGCCCCGCTCCCGGCGCAGCCGCCGGAGCAGCGCCGTACCGACGTTGCCGCTCGCCCCCACCACCACGATCCGCATGCCCGACCCCGTACCCGCCCAGCAGCAGCTCAACCACCCACCAGCGCGGTGGCCCGCCCCACCCCTTGATCCACTCGACTTCCTGAAAGTCGCGGCATCCGAGCGCCCAGAAGCGCCCAACTTCCGGGATCCCGAGTCCCGCCACCTGGGTCCTGCCCGACGTCAGGCCCGTGCCGTAGCGGTCGAGCGGTGTCCGCAGGTTGGGCAGGCGTCGTCGAGCACTCGCCGACGTACGGTCTGGTGTCGTGCGGCCTGGCCGGCGAGGGCCGCTGCCAGCAGCGCCGCGCCGACAAGAAGGATCGACCCGGTCGTGGTGGCGTAGGCCGCCGAGGTCGGTCCACCTCCCTGGCTGCCCCAGATCCCTTGGCTGAGCTGGTTGGCGCCGAACAGGGCGGCCGGGGTGGCGAGCAGCACTGTCGCCCAGAGGCCAGCGTCGTCCGCTCGCAGGGCGCGACCGAGGCCGACGAGCAGGACCAGCGCGAACATCAACCCCCCGACCATCGCCAACAGCTCGGGGGTCGAGCCGTACGAGGTGAACATGTTCCCGCCGTTCTCGGCGGCGCTGAATGCCACCGATGCGACCGTTACACAACCGGCAGTGAGCGGCGGCAGGCCACGCGCCACCCAGCCGGGATGGGAGGGCAGCGCGAGCGTGGCCAAGCCGAGCGCGACGGCAGGAACCAGCACGAACAGCGGCGGCCCGGGCTGCCCGGTGACGGCGGCCACGGGCGGCACGACGACGGTCAGCAGGAGACCGCCGGCCGCGACAGAGCGGGCCCAGGCCCCGGGCAGCGCCGTGGCGGTGAGGGCGACGAGCAGCCAGCCCAGCCAGATCACGGCCCCGAGGGTCTGGAACGGGCCGACCGGATCCAGCCCGGCGAAGCGGGGATCTTCGAACTCGATCTGCAGGAGCAGGAAGACGGAGACCGCGACCAGGGTGTTCAGCGCGGCGGTCGCGGCCAGCGGGAGAGCCGCAACCAGCCCGAGAGCGCCGTACCCGCGCAGTCGCTCCCGGAGCCCGGCGCCGAGCAGGTCGACGGCGTCGTGTGGGGATGGCCAGCGCCGCCCCGGATCGACGGTGTCGAGGTACGTGCCGACGATCTCGTCGCCCCGCTCAGCCTGGTAGTCACCCGGGTAGACCCACAGCAGCCGCCGGTAGCGGGACTCCAACGGCGACCCGGCCTGATCCTGCGCGGGGTTGGGCTGGTTCATGCCGGGCCTCCGGTCGGTCGAAGGATGGGGCGGGCAACCGTCAGAGGGCCGCGTGTGATGCCATCGGCGGCGCGGTTGTCCGCAGGTCGAGCACGTAACCGCTGCGTGGCGGCCTCGACGTTGCGGCGCAGTCGTTCGGTTTCGGCTGTGAGCACGGACCGGCCAACCTCGGTGAGCCGGTAGTAGCGGCGCAGCCGACCCTCGACGACCTCCTCGCGGTCCCGCTCGACCAGCCCCTCGTCGGCGAGGCGGTCGAGTGCGCCGTAGAGGGTGCCGGGCCGCAGCGCCAACCGCCCACCGGAGAGGGCCGCGACGTCGCTGGTGATGCCGTAGCCGTGCATGGGTTCCCGTGCGAGCGCGGTGAGGATCAAGAAGGTGGGTTCCCGCAGCGGCGTGGGTGTGGGCATGACGTCAATATATCGGTGATGAAGCTATACCGGTGACAAAGTGGTGTGGGAGTTTGCCGGAGACGTCAGGCCGGTGCGCGAGCGGGTCGCTGAGCCCTGCACCGTCGACGGAGGTCCTGTGGCGCGGGCGTAGACCGGCATCGCTCCGCCGGACCGGGGGCGGACATCAGCCGGGCCGCAGACGGTCGGGTAACCTGAGCGCGCGGGCCGCTAGCTCAATGGCAGAGCTGTGGACTTTTAATCCATAGGTTCAGGGTTCGAGTCCCTGGCGGCCCACCATTCAGCGCCTCTGAGCTGCGACAACTCCGACCGAAGATCATCGGGCACGGCCAGGACACAACTCAGGCGTGATGAGATGGGCGGCCAGTTCCGCTGCGGCAGACGGGATGGTGGCAGCGTCGTCAGCGGTGCTCGCCGAAGACCGCCGCGGCCACCTGGTAGCTGTCGAACGCCCGGGCCGCCCCGGCGTACGCCTCAAGGTGGATGAAGAGCTCGACGATCTCCTCCTTGGTCACGCCGGACGTCAGCGCGATGCGCAACTGCCCCCGCAGCGGCTCGTGGGTACCCAGCGCCGCCGCGACGGCCACCGAGATCAGGCAGCGGCTCCGCAGGTCCAGGCCCGGTCGCGGCCACGAGTCGCCGAAGGTGTGCTCGGTCGCCAACCGCCGGAAGTCCTGACCGACCGCGGGTTCCCCGTCGGCCAGCGGCAGGGTCAACGGTTGGCCGAGGAGGCGTTCCGCGGTGTCGAGGGCCTGCTGGTATCGGGGATCGTCGGGCATGCGTTGCCACCTCCGCACGTGTCAGCCAATCGACTGCCGTTCGGTTCCAGCGTCGCGCCTACCCCGGCGTTCGGTCGGCCGTTCCGGGAAACTGGTGGTCGGCATAGCATCGGATGCGGTGGAGCGCCTGCCCGCGCTCTGTGCGTCAGCCCACGCCTGAAGGGTCGGCAGCGGTGGAGGTTGCCGCCGCTCGCTGTCCTCCCGCACGCGCGTGAGGAAGGCCCAGATCATCAAAGAGTTGGGCGGTGGGCTCTCGTCGGTCCCACTCTTGTCGAGCACCCCTCGCAACTACCGGCACAGTGAGCCGATCAGCTCATCAAAGCCGGGGAACTCTTCCCGCGCTGCGGTAATGACGTCATCCGCCGACCTGCGACGCGACGGTGCCCAGCGTTGGGCGATCTCCGCAAGGCGGGCATCCGTACGAGGCTCGTGTTCGTGATCGGGATAGACCGTAGCTTCCCACGGACCGAAACCGTCGGCGACGAGCCACAGGTAGTCCCACAGGGTTTGCGCCACGACCCCCGTTTCGCCCTCCGAACCGAGAAACACCACCGGCTGCTGCTCGATCGGCTCACCGTGACGCACCAGCCAGAACGCGGCGAGGCCGCCGGTGCCGTCCTGCCCGAAGACCCGGAACTCGGAACCGTCCAGCTCGGCGTTTCCGGTCCACGCTCTCCACCACTCGGCAATCTCGCCCGAGTCGAGGAAGTGCGGGTACGGCTCGAAATCGACGCCGACGCCGTCCCTGTAGTCGAAGCCGACTTCGTGAGCTTCGGACAGCGGAGTCGGCAGGGTACGACCATCGTGATCCACGGCAGCACCCTAGCGAGGAGGACCGACGGACCGGTCTGGTGCCGGCCAACGGCTAGGGCCCCGGGTTGCACCGCTCCAGCGCGCTGCCCATCTTGGCTACCGGGCTTCCGTCGAGACCGGGTCGAGGAAGAAGAGGCACTGGGCGGGGTTGAACTTACCTACCTCGGCGACGAAGCGGAACTTGTCGCCAACGCCGACAGCGGCGGGGATCTTCTTGCCGGTTAGTTTCAGGTCGAGGATGTTGACGTCCTCGTACTTGAAGGCTGGGCCGACCGTCGTGTTCGGTCCCATGTCGCCGGGGCCCAGGAGGAAGTCGTAGCGGGTGTCGTAGTCGCCGTGGGGCGCCACGTTCACGATCGAGCCGTTGAACGCGACCGTCTTGCCCTCGTACCTGGTCGCGAAGGCAAGATTCGCGTCGTCGCAATCGTCTGCCTTCAGCAGCGCGGCGAACTCCGGATTGTTCTGCGGCGTGATCACCTCAGTGGCAGCCGACTCGACAGCGGTCGGAGCCGGCGTAGCAGACGGTTTCTCGCCCACCGCAGCCGTCGACTTTTCTGGCCCGTCCTCCTTTTCGTCTCCGCCACTGAGTGCCGAGGCAGTGCCGATGACGATGGCCAGGATCACGAGGACGGCGGCAGCCGCGCCGATCAGGAGCCACGGCTGCGGCTTCTTCGACCGACGGAAGTTGACGGTGGAGCGAAGCGTGCCTGGGGTCTGTTGCACGAGCTCCCAGCCATCCTTCTGCATCTTCGAGATGACCCAGCCGTCGGTGCCGCGAACTGGCCGTACGGTCTTGTACTCGTACTTGATCTCGTCGACCATGCGGCTCCGCGCTCCCTAATGGACTGCTCGCACCAACTGCCTGGCGCAGCGTAGGGGACAGGCACAACTGACACCGGCTCTGTGTAACGTCAGCTTGATCGGCGACGCCCCCGGTGGGTCACATTCGCTGACTGATGGCAGACGTCGCGCGCTGGTAGCCTGACGCCTTTCGGCGAGAGGCGGAGGCTGCCCGGTGCACAGGATTCTGCTGCGTGGGTTCGTCGCGGTGGCGACCGTCTCCGTGGCGGCCGCCTGCGGTTCTCCGGCGGCTCCCGGAGCGGATCCATCCGCGCAGGCAAGGAAGCAGGCGACAGCCACGAAGTCGCCCTCGCCGGCGGTTCCGGCGACCGGCGGGCCCGGGTACTCCGCCGCGCTGTCCGCACGCCTGGTGACCCCGGAGTCGCTACCGCCCGGCTTCACCGTGGACATCGCGACCACCATGGCACTCGATGCTGGCGATCGACGTCCAGACGTCGACGCGTCGTGTTCGCGCAGCGTGATCCCGCTGCTGTCGGCGAGGCGACTGACCGGGACTCCGTCAGCGATAGCCGCAGCCACCCTCAGCTTCGACGCGGGTCCCGATGACCTGTGGGTGGGAACGGAAGTCCTCAGGACCTACACCGACGACGGCGCACGGCGAGCGATGGCGGACCTGCGGATGTTCATCGGCAGTTGCCCGACCCTCGTGCTGCCCGACCAGGGCGGCAGTCATCGCTTCGCGGTCGCGGTCGCGGCCGGGCCGCAGTTGGGCGATGACAGCCTTCACGTCACCAACGCCACGACGTCGGGTCCTGACACGCTGGAGTGGGACGTCATCCTCGTCCGGACCGGCACCACCTTGGTGGTCGTTCAGGCGGAGGGCAACAAGCCCGGCGGCGCCGAACACCTCACCCGGGTGGCCGAGGCCGCGCTCCACAGATTCCAGACGACCGGGTCCTGAACGCCCGCAAATCCGGGCGCGTTGCAGCGGATCAACGACGAGGTTGGCACCTGGCGCCGCGGGCTGACGTAGATATCCTCTTCAGGTGCTGGCTCGTGTGGAGATCGTTGACACGGGTCCGGCACTGCGAAGGGACTATCGAACATGCCCCGTGTGGTACCGGCGGTCATCCGCGCACTCGACGTCCTGGAACTGTTTCTGGACTGCCCCCAACTGTCGGCCCGCCAGGTGATGGAGCGCCTCGATCTGCCCCGCACGACCGTCCACGAGTTGCTCGTGACGCTTGAGGCTCGTGCGTACCTGATCTCCATACCGGGTCAGCCCGTGCAGTATCGGCTCGGCATGCCGCTGTTCCAGTTGGGCGCGGCGTTCGCGGGTCGGCTTGATCTGGTACGCGAGGCGCAGGGCGTCGCGCGGGACGTGGCCGCCGCGTGCGACGAGGCGGTTCATGTGGCGGTGCTCGACGGCGCCGATGTGATCTACCTCGTCAAGTTTGACAGCACCCACCCGGTTCGGATGGTTTCCGGGGTCGGGCTGCGGCTGCCCGCCCACTGCACGGCCGTGGGCAAGGTGCTGCTGTCGGCCCTCGATGAGGCGGACCTGGATGCCGTCCTGCTGAAGGACCCCCTGCCGGGTATGACGCCGGACAGCATCACCGATCCGGATCTTCTTCGTGAACATCTGGACCGGGTCCGGGTGGAGGGCGTCGCTGTCGACATCGGTGAGTCGGACACTGCGATGCGGTGCGTCGCCGCGGGGATCCGGGACCACACCGGCGCCATCATCGCTGGGATGAGCCTGTCCGCGCCGATCATCCGTTGGACGCCTCAGGTGCAGGTGGAGTGGACCGGGTTGGTCCGCGAGGGGGCGGCCGCGTTGTCGGCTCGCATGGGCTACCGGGCGCAGCCTCGATAGGGCGCCTCCCGCTTTCGGTTCGAAACAACATCGAAACATTGACATCGCTCTTCGCACTGTTCTAGCGTCGCGACCACTCGATCCGGTATATCGAACCTAGTTCGAAATCTCGAACGGCGGTGGTCCCGTGACCCGACCGAACTGGAACGTCAGCGCTACTGCCTCGGCCCGGTCGCCGATCGCCTCGACCCCGTCGCGCCATCCGACGAGCGGCACCCGACATGTCTCGGGTGGCACCGACGAAGCGCGCGGCAGTGGCCGTCCCACGGTGACGGGCGGGCCCGCTCACCACCGTGGCGACCCACCGACGCACTGATCTCGACGGGCGACCCTCGGTGGTCGCCGGCAGAAACCAACTGGAACACAACCGTCGCGGTGTCCGCCAGCTGTGCCTTCGGCGTGCAGCCGTGCGCGGAGAGATGAAGGAGGCGAATGTCCATGGAGAACAAGTCGGGGTGGTCACGGCGCGGCTTTCTGGGGATGGGGGTTGGGGTGCTCGGCGCGGCCGGTCTGGCCGCGTGCGGTGGCGACTCCGATCCGCCCAGCAGGGTGCAGCCGGAGGTTCCGCAGGAGCTGATTGACGCCGCGGCGGCGGTGAAGGGCTCCTCGATGGGCATGCTGTCGCAGAAGCTGTACTCGACGGCGGCGAACGAAGCCCTCGACAGCTCGATCAAGAAGTTCGCCGACACCACCGGCACGAAGATCGAAAACAGTCTGGTCCAGGCCGACGCCGGTGACGTGGTGGCCAAGATCGACGCCGAGGTCAAGGGCGGGGTAGCCCGTGACCTGGCGTTCATGACCGACTCGCGGTTCGTCGCCCAGTTCCAGGCGCTGGGCGACCTGGAGGACGTGACGGACGTCGTCACGGCGCTGACCGCCAAGTACGGCGAGCCCTGCGCCGAGGCCAAGAACTTCTGCGTCTTCGACGGCAAGTGGTTCGCCATCCCGTACCACTTCATCGGGATCGGGTCGTTCCTGCGCAAGGACTGGATGCAGGACAAGGGCATCACCCCCAAGGACATCTACAGCTGGGAGGAGCTGCGGGACCTGTGCCTGGAGATCTCCGATCCGGCCAAGCGCCGGTTCGGCTGGGGCATGACGGTGAACCGGTCCGGTGACGGCAACGGCATGATCGAGGCGCTGATCAACGCCTACGGCGGGTCGATCGCCGCCAACGACGGCCGGAAGGTCACCTTCAACTCCCCGGAGACCGTGCAGGCGGTGACCTTCCTCGGCGACATCTACACCAACCCGAAGTACAAGCCGATGTTGCCACCGGGGATCGCGAGCTGGACCGACACCAGCAACAACGAGAACTGGCTCGCCGGGATCCTCGGCTACACCCGCAACCAGTTCAGCGTGTACGCGGACTCCAGGACCAAGAAGAACCCGGTGCACGCGAACACCCACGTGTTCTCCGACTGCATCGGGCCGGCGACCGACAATCCGCTGCTGCTCGGCCAGTCGCAGGGCTTCGTCGTCTTCAAGGGTGCCAAGAACCCGGCACTCGCCAAGCTCCTGGCGCAGTACCTGGTCAGCGCGCCCGCGCTGCTCGGTGTGGCGAAGGAGGCGCCCGGCCTGGTGATGCCCGCCTGGGAAAAGGTCTGGGACGCCGACCCGTTCTTCACCAGTGGCGACCCGGCGTTCCCCATGCTGCGCAGAATCACTGAATTGAAGCTGCCGCTGAACACGAAGAACGGCCTGACCTTCCCGCAGAAGGCCAGCGCGGGCCAGCAGGCGGTGGGGTCGGCCTACGTCCTCACCGACATGATGCAGCAGGTCGTGCAGGGCACCGCGCCGGCGCAGGCCGTGTCGGCCGCCCACGCGAAGATGGTGCAGATCTTCAACCAGCAGGGGCTGCCGCAGTGAGGTCTGTCCGTCCTGCCCGGGTCCCGGCGGCGAGGAAATCCTCGCCGTCGGGGCCCGGCTCCCTCACCGCAGTCCAGCGGCGGCTGGGCCGCGACTGGCGACTCGCGGCCCTGTTCCTGGCACCGATGGCGGTGCTGGTCGGCGGGCTCGTCCTCGTGCCGATCGCCCGGTCGATCATCACCAGCACCACGGAACGGCACGGGCAGGACACCGTCTTCGTCGGCCTGGACAACTACCTCGCGCTCGTCGGCGACGACCAGTTCCACACCGGCGTGGTGAACTCGTTCGTATTCACCGCGTACGCCGAGATTTTCAAGGTCGTGCTGGGGTTGGCCGCCGCCCTGCTGCTGCACCATCGCCGACGTGGGCGGGCCGTGCTGGCCGGGCTGCTCCTGGTGCCGTGGGTGGTGCCGACGGTGGTGACGGCGTTCAGCTGGCGCGCGCTGCTCGACCCGATCTTCGGCAGCGTCAACACGCTGCTCACCGCCACCGGGATCGGGCCGCTGCTGGCCAGCGCGCATCTTGTCGACAGCTGGCCCGCGGGCTGGCTGTCCGACCCGTCGCTGGCCATGCCGTCGGTGATCCTCGTCAACGTCTGGAAGGGGGTGCCGTTCTTCACAGTGTGTTTCCTCGCCGGGTTGAAGGCCATCCCGGCGGACCTCTACGAGGCGGCGACCATCGACGGCGCCTCGGCGTGGCAGCGGTTCAGAAGCGTGACGCTGCCCGGACTGCGCCACGTGATCACCGTGACGGTGACCCTGTCGTCGATCTGGACGTTCAACAACTTCGACCTCGTCTGGTTGCTGACGCAGGGCGGCCCTGGCGACGTGACGGCGCCGTACGTGCTCATCGCCTACTCGAAGGCCATCCTGCAGCTGCAGTACGGCGCGGGCGCGGCGGTAACGCTCGTCATGCTGCCGATCATCGGCGGGCTGGTGTTCGTCCTGGTCCGGTTGTTGCGCCAGGACACCAACATCAAACTGCCCCGGCGACGCCGCACAGCGCTGAGGATCGGCGCACAGCGCTGGGCCGGGACGGCGCGGCGGGCGCTGCCGTGGGTCGTCACCGCACTGGTCACCGGTCTGCTGCTCTGGGCATCACCGCAGATCTTCTGGAAGGCGGCGGTGGTCCTCGGTGTGATCCTGCTGATCGCGGCGGGGGTCGGCCGGGTGGTCTCGACCCTCCAGTCCCGAGGTGGTCGCCGTTCGTCGACAGTGGTCTCGGGTGTGGGTTCCTGGGCTGCGCTGGCTGGCTTGCTCTTCTTCGTGCTGGGCCCGCTGTACTGGATCTTCGTCACGGCCTTCAAGTCCGAGGGTCAGGTCGTCATGCGTACCGACGACCTGTGGCCGACGCCGTGGACGCTTGAGCAGTTCGGCGCCCTGTTCGACAACCAACCGTTCGGCCGCTGGTATCTCAACACCCTGCTGGTGTCCGCGGCGTCGACCGCTGTGGCACTGGTCTGCGCCGCCCTGGCGGGCTACGCGCTGGCCCGGCTGCGGTTCCGCGGGGCGCAGGGCTTCACCGTCACGGTGCTGCTCACCTACGTGATGCCGGGCGCGCTGCTGTTCATCCCGCTGTACCAGATGCTCATCGGCGCCCGGCTCACCGACTCGTTGTGGTCCCTGGTGGTGACGTACCCGACCTTCACACTGCCGTTCGCCACCTGGCTGCTGGTGGGGTACTTCTCGTCGATCCCCATCGAGTTGGAGGAGGCCGCCCTGGTCGACGGTTGCAGCCGCATCCAGGCATTCGGCCGGGTGGTGCTGCCGCTGGCCAAGCCAGGGCTGCTGGCGGTCGCGCTCTTCACCCTGACCAACGCCTGGAACGAGTTCCTCTTCGCCTTCGTGTTCATCACGAAGGACGAGTACAAGACGCTCCCGGTGGGGATGCAATCCATGATCGCCGGAGACGTCGTGCCGCAGGGACAACTCGCCGCGGCGTCGCTGCTGGTCAGCATCCCCGTGGTGATCATGTACGCCCTGGGGCAGCGCTTCCTGACCGAAGGGCTCACCGCCGGCGCGGTGAAGGGGTGAGCCGACGGGCCGCTGGTGCGCGATCGGCACCAGCGGCCCGACAACGGACCGTTGCGGTGAGCCTGGCGGCAGTCCGGTCCGATCATCGGCGGCCACGAACGCCGCCAGCTGGCCGGCGTCCTGCGGGCCGAACTCACGGATCTCCAGACCACTTGAGATGATCTTCACTGGTGCGAACATGGTGAGGAGCGTAGAGCCAAGCCCCGAGTCGTCGCGCACCTTTACCTCGCCGCGGGGAGCAGGAACGGGTGCCGGCACGCGTGGCCGCCGCTCACGTCCAGGTCATGTTGATGGCCCGGGCGAGGGCGTTGGTCATGGGTGCGGTGCCCTCACGCGGTCTCGGTTCCGGTCTGTGCACGGGCGTAGGTGAGGAAGAGTGCGCCACTGTCCAGAACTGTGTGGTCGGTCAGGCGCCAGGTGCGTGGTGCGAAGACGGCGTCACGGCCGAAGAGCGGGATGCCGGCGCCAATGGTCAGCGGGGCAAGCTTGATGATCAGCTGGTCGATCTCGGAGTAGAGGGCACCGGCCAGCGCGCCGCCGCCGATCACCCAGACGTCCTTGCCGTCGTGGCGCTTCAACTCTCGTACCGTGGCGATCGGATCTTGGCCGATGACCTCGACGGCCGGGTCCGGGCTGCTGCCCAGCGTCCGGGAGAACACCAGGTGGCGCAGGTGCGGGTACGCGTCGGTCACACCGGCCTTCAGGCCCACCTCGTAGGAGTTGCGCCCTTCCACCACGGTGTCGAACCGGCTGCCCTGATCGGTGATGCCGAACGCCTGCCGGGCCGGACCGGGGAGGGTCTCCGGGTACTCCGCGACGAGGTGGCGCAGGTAGTCGTCCGGAATGGGCCAGAACCCGCCGGGGCCGGTCGGGTCGGCGCCGTCGGGGCCGGCGATGAAGCCGTCCAGGGTGGCTGCGATGTAATACACGAGCTTGCGCACGACGATCTCCTCGTTCAGGCTGCCGGTCGCTGTTCGGCGACGACGTCCATCAGCCTGCCCGGCAAGACACCGGGCTACAAGATCACAACTGGTAACGTGCCATAACCCTTCGCTAATGCGTGGATCGGGAACGGCACATGGAACTCCGCGACATCGAGATCTTTCTGACCCTGGCGGAGGAACTTCACTTCACCCGCACCGCCGAGCGGCTGCACGTGACCCAGGCCCGGGTCAGCCAGGCGATCAAGAAGCAGGAACGTCGGATCGGTGCCGCGCTGTTCGAGCGGAACAACCGGCAGGTGGCACTCACACCGATCGGCAAACGGCTCTTCGACGACATCGAGCCCATGTACCGAGGTCTGCACGAGGGCATGGACCGGGCCAGGCTCGCCGCACGCGGCAAGACCGGGGTGCTGCGGGTCGGGTCCATCGCCGTCAACCTCCATGACTTCCGCGAGTTGTTCGACGGGTTCGCGAAGGACCACCCTGAGTGTGAGGTGCAGCTCCGGCATGTCGACTTCGGCGATCCCTTCGGTCGGCTGCGCGCCGGCGACATCGACGTGCAGATCGTGTGGCTGCCCGTGAGGGAACCGGACCTCACCGTCGGCCCGGTGATCTACACCGAGCCCATCGTGCTGGCCGTAGGGGCAACGCACCGGTTGGCGGGCCGCACATCGGTCTCCTACGAGGACCTGGCGGACGAGACGGTCATGGGCGGGGCCCGGCCGGACTACTGGCGGGAGACCCTGGTGCCCGTACGCACACCCAGCGGGCGGTTGATCCCGATCGGCCCGTCGGTCTCCAACTTCCAGGAGATGATCCCGATCCTCGTCACGGGCGAAGCCGTCTCGCCGGTACACGCCCAGGCTGCGCGCTACTACGCGAGGCCGGACATCGCCTACGTGCCCATCCACGACGCTCCTCCGGGCCGGTGGGGGCTGATCTGGCGTACCGGCAGCGAGACGGAACTCATCCGCTCCTTCGCCAGCAACGCGCGGGGTCTTCACCCCGTCGAATAGCCCGCCGCGTCGGCGGGCCAAGTGGCCACAGCTTCGGCAGCACGCCATGACCGGCGCTCTCCGTCATTCGGCGCCGGCGATGATTGCGCCGCTGACCGTGTCCACATACCACCGCTGGTACTGCTCGATCGTCCATCCGCATTGCCGGACGAGCCAGTCGAAGTTGCGGACGTCCTGGGCCAACCAGAGGATGTCGGCCACCTGGTCGACGCCCAGGTCGGGGCATACGCCTCCCGTGCCGACTAGTTCGGCGGCGAACATGGCCATGCCGCGGCGGCGGTCGTCGACGTTCTTGCGCCAGATCTCGGCGGCGTCCGGATCGGCCGTGGCAGCGCCGGCCAGCGCGAGCATCACCTGGGCCTGCCGGGCGTTGACCTCGGCAAGGTGACGTGCGTAGCGGGCGAGCTTGGCCTGGGGGTCGGCGAGGGCGCGGATCTCGGCGACGAAGGGCCGGTCCGGCAGGGCCACCGGTTCGTCGTCGCCGGCCAGGGTGACGTCGACCAGCTGGGAGAGCAGTTGCCGCTTGCTGCCGAACACCGCGTACAGGGTCTGGACCGCGACGCCGGCTTCCACGGCGACAGCGGTCAGCGGTGTGGCCGCGTAGCCCGGGTCGACGAACAGCCGGCCAGCCGCTTCGAGGATCGCTCGCCGGGTCTGTCGGGCCTGCTCCTGTCGGCGGGAAGAGTCATAACGTCTCTTGACAACCACCTCTCGAGTGTAGTGCTCTATTGGATAGAGTTTAACTCTATCGAGAGGTGGCGGCCATGCCGTTCGGTGTGTTGCAGGAGATGCCCGGCGTCAGCGAGGCGGAGTACCGGCAGGTGGAACGACACCTCGGACCGGACCGACCGCCGGGCCTTGTCGCGCATGTCGCCGGGCCGACGGAGGACGGCTGGCGGATCATCAACATCTGGCAGGACGAGGCGGCATTCCGCCGGTTCCAGTCCGAACGGCTGGTCCGGGCTGCTGGCTTGGCGGCGCAGGAGGACGGCTTCGACCCGACGAAGGCGGCTCACTTCCGCTCGATGAGCGTCGACGGCGCCGAGATGCCGTTCTGATGGCCGACACCGCCAGCCTGCGGGCTCGCGGCGCCGCTTTCTGGGCGGGCGCGGCAGCTGGCTGGATTCGCCACGCCGTTCGGCAGGACGAGACCGGTCGGCCGTTGGGCGCGGCTGCCATGGATCGACTGGCCGCACGACCCGCCGAGCGAATCCTCGATGTGGGCTGCGGCTGCGGCGGCACCACGGCCGAGATCGCCGTCGCAGTCGGCGAGACCGGCGCGGCGATCGGTGTCGACATCGACGAGGCGATGGTGACCGCCGCTCGACGCCGATTTCCCACTGACGGGTACCCGGCCATCCAATTTCATGTGGCCGACATCGACACTCTCGATGTCGTGCCTGGTGCCCCGTTCGACGCGGCGTTCTCACGAATGACCCTGATGTTGTTGGCGGACCCGGTTGCCGGCTGCCGCACGATCCGGCGATCACTGCGCCCGGGAGGGCGCCTCGCCGCGACCGTCTTCCGCGACAGTGGCGTCAACCCGTGGCTGTCCGCGGCGATGCTCGGCGCCGCACCGCATCTCGGGCCGTTACCACCACTCCCGGTCGGTGACGAGCCCGGTCCGTTCGCGTTCGCCGACCCGGCGCGGCCCACCCGGATCCTCACCGCCGCCGGCTTCACCGCCGTCACGATCACACCGTGCGATGTCGCCCTGGAAACTCCTGACGACGCCGACGCGGTGGCCGAATGGCTCATCGAGGTCGGCCCGGCCGGTGCCGCCTACCGGGCGGCTCCGCCGGCTGGTCAGGCCTCGGCCCGGGCGGGGGTCGCCCGGCTGCTCGGCCGGTTCCGTGAGCCCGGCGTCGGCTACCGGCTGCCCACCGGCCTCTGGCTCGTCGCCGCGAACGCCGCCGGAACCCCTACCCACCGCGAACCCCGTGAGGACAAAATCCAATGAGTACGTTCCGACCGCTCGCACCAGCAATCTGCCTCGTGCTCGCCCTGACGGCGTGCACCGAGGCCGACGCGCCCGAGCCCACTGCGGTGCAAGACACGACAGGACCGACCAGCGCGGCCGGATCCGCTCCGGCCGACGGCTCTCCGGTGTCGGCGAAGGACGTGTGCGCCTACCTGGACGGCCAGGTGCCGACGCTCAAGGGAATCGGGTCCGAGACGGGCGCGATGGCGAACCTCACAGTGAACCTCTATTCCTGGTACGAGAAGCAGGGCCCTGTACCCAACGGCCGTGACATCGACGACCAGACCCGCAGGGAATGCCCGGCGACCCGGACCGAGGTGCTGAAACTCGCCGGCATAGAGAGCTTCGAGCGGCTGTAGCCGCCGCGAACGCGACGCCCGATCACCGGACGGTTGCGGCCGTCAGTGCCCCAGCTGCTTCTCGAACCAGTGGTGGGCGTACGGCTCGGTGTTGTACGCCTCGATCTCCCGGTAACCGGTCGCCCGGTACAGGGCGATCGCCTCGGTGAGGTTGCGGTTGGTGTCCAGCCGGACCGCTGTCGCGCCGCGCTCGGCGGCGTACCGTTCCAGCTCGCCCAGCAGTCGTCGCCCGACGCCGAGCCCGCGTACGGTGTCGGACACCCACACCCGTTTGACCTCGGCGGGCGCGTCGGGGTGGAGTTTGACCGCGCCGCAGCCGATCGGTTCGCTGTTGAGGGTGGCGAGCAGGAGCACCCCGTTGGGCGGGACGAGCGCTTCGTCGGGGAGCGGTTTGCTCAGTGCGGGGTCGAACCCGTCGTCGAATCGTCGTGCGATGTCGCGGGCGTAGGCCCGCAGGCACGCACGGGCTCGCGGGTCGCTCGGCGGGCACGGCTCGATGACGACCATCGAGCCCATGAGCAGCCGTTCGACCTCGGCCATGGCGGTGACGAGTCGTTCGCGGCGGTGTTCGGTGAGTGGTTCGAGGATCGAGGCGGCGAGATTGTCCGACCGCTGGTCGAGGTCGGCCCACTGGGTCCGGCCGGCCTCGGTGAGCGTGGCGACGCGGACCCGGCCGTCGGCGCCGGTCTGGTCGACCGGTCCGACGGTGACGAGGCCGTCGTTCTCGAGGGTGCGCAGGAGTCGACTGAGATATCCGGAGTCCAGGCCGAGCCGGGCCCGTAGCGCGGCGACCTCGGCACCGGCGGGGCCGATCTCCCAGAGCAGCCGAGCCTGCCCGAGAGGGCGCCCCTGGGCCATGTACTCGTCGTCGAGCGCGCCCACCCGTTGGGTGACCGTCCGGTTGAAGCGCCGCACGGCGGCGATGAGAGCCGAGTCCATATGCCTGACTTTAGTCAGGCTTCTTGACTACGCGCCAGCTCGGTGGCGGTAGGACCCGATGCCGGCGTGGTCCAGGGCGACCACGGCGAGCGCCACCCCGGTGGCGACCGCGCTGACCGCCAGCAGCGGCATCCGCAGAACAACCGCCGCGCCGGCCAGCACGAACAGGGCGGCGACCCGGGGCCAGGAGAGTCGCCGGTGGATCGCCGCCGAGAAGAGGATCCGCCCGAGGAGGAACAGCATCGGGCCGCTCAGGATGAACAGGACCGCTGTGAGGTCACCAGTTCGCAGAGGGTGCGCGATGCTCAGCTCGGCGCCCACTGAGGTGACCACCAGCCCGGCGATCATCACCAGGTGCAGATATCCGGTGATGACGCCGAGACGGGCCGGATCGGCACGCTCGATGGCGGGGCCGAGGCGCTGGCCGGCGGGCGTGACATAGAGCAGACCGATCAGCACGGCGGTGGCGAAGACCAGCAGGAACGCGACAGTCTGCGGGAAGTGGAGATCGGTGCCGGCGTACGAGAGGCCGGCGACCAGGACGAGCTCGCCGAGCGCGATGATCATGATCTGCTGGTACCGCTCGGCGAAGTGCTCGCCAGCCAGGTGCAGCTCCTGCCGCCCGGTCCGGCCCATCCCCGGCGTGGGCCAGCGGAGTCGCGGGCCGGTGAGGTCGATGGCGAGGGCGAGCAGCCAGAGCGGCTCCCGCCACTGCGGCAGAAGCCCACCGACCAACCACGGTACGGCGGAGACGCTGAACCAGCAGAGGATGCGCAGCGTTCGAATCTGTCGCGGATGACCACGCAGCCCGACGGCGGTGACAACGCCCCGGGCGATGTGCACCGAGACGTACGCGCCGGCGAAGAGCAGGCCCCGCCCGTCCAGCGCCTGCGGGATCGCCACCCCGGCCAGCAGGCTGCCCAGCGCGGCACCCACCAGCAACCAGCGCACCGCCGGACTCTCCGGGTCGTACCAGTCGGCGAACCAGGTGGTGGGCACCCAGATCCACCAGACACCCGCCAACAGCAGGGCGGTACGCAGCGCGCCGGCCAGGCTGAGGTCGTGCAGCAGGTGGGCGGCCAACTGACTGAGGGCGAGCACGAACGCCAGGTCGAAGAACAGCTCCAGGAACGAGGCGCTCAGCGGCGAGTTGCCGCCCCGCAGCAACCGTTCGGGTCTGCCCGCCATCGGCGCTCCTCCCGCCGACGCACGCCCTGTGTCCGTCGTACCACCCGAGGCCGGCCACCGGAGGCGAAAGCGGTCAGCGGCGGAGCGACGACCCACCGCCCCCTCGTGTCGTTGATCCGGCTGCGCCCATGGTCACCGCTGGCCACGGTGGGGGCGCCGACTCAACGAGGAGGGACGCCGATGACCGCTCAGCGCGAGACCGTGCAGGTCGACAACGACCTGTTCCGCGCCGTGTACGACTCGCCCGCATCACTGCCCGGCCGACACCGCTGGACCACCCCCGAGTCGGACGTCCGGCGGCTGGAGAAACTGCTCGGCATGCCAGCGCGCAGCATCGGCGCCCCGCTCTGGGTCAGCGGCGACGAACCTGACTGCCCGAAGTGCCGCCGACGGGTCACCTGGTACGACATCGTCTCGTCGGCGCTCTCCGGCCTGCACGACAAGGCCATGATCGCCACGGTCATCCTGGGCGAGCGCAAGTACGTCAACACCGAGATCCCGGACGCCATCGCCGGGGTGCGCTGCTCCGACTGTCACACAGCGATCGACGGCCTGCGCAGCTTCAAGTGCCACAACTGGGCGTACGCCTTCGAGGCGCTGGAGACCGTCCGCGAGCGGATGGCCGGCGGTCCCGCCCCGACCTGAGCTGGAGCCCGCGCCGACTCGGGACGAAGCCGCGCCTGCCGGCCCGAACCGGTCGGGGCGACTCAGTCGGCTGAGCGGCGGGTGGGGCGGCGGCCGGGCGGGGAGGGCGGTTCCGGACCGGGGTCGGGCACCGGCGGCATCGGCCGGGTGACCGGCTCGGCGCCGGTGACCCGCAGCGACTCGCCGTGGTGCAACAGCTCGACCTCGGCGTCCGCGGCGGCGTCGGGCAGCTCGTAGCGGGCCTCGGCCGGAGTCAACGTGACCCGCAGCAGGTGGCCACGCCAGCGCAGGCTGAACGCCAGTCTGTCGATCCGGCGCGGCAGCCGGGGGTCGAAGGAGAGCACCCTCCGGTCGTCGCGCAGCCCACCGAAGCCCTGCACCAGGGCCAGCCACGCGCCGGCCAGCGAAGCCAGGTGCAGCCCGTCGGCGGTCTTGTCGCCCAGGTCGGCCAGGTCCTGCAGGACCGACTCGGCGAACAGGTCGTACGCCAGATCCAGGTGCCCGACCTCGGCGGCCAGTACGGCCTGCGGGGCCGCCGACAGCGAGGAGTCGCGGACCGTGCGGGCCTCGTAGTAGGCCAGGTTGCGGGCCTTCTCGTCGGCGGTGAACTCACCGGGGCAGAGCTGCATGGCCAGCACCAGATCGGCCTGCTTCACCACCTGCTTGCGGTACAGCTCCAGGTACGGAAAGTGCAGCAGCAGCGGGTAGTCGTCGTCACCGGTGTTCGCGAAATCCCACTCGGGCTGTTCAGTGAAGCCGGCGGCCTGCTGGTGCACCCCGCGCTCGCTGTCGTACGGGATGGCCATCGCGTCGGCGGCGGCTCGCCAGCCGGCCACCTCGTCGCGGTCCACGCCGAGCCGGTCGGCCAGCTCGGGATGCCCCTCGGCGGCGTCCGCCGCGCCGCGCAGGTTGCGCTTCGCCATCAGGTTGGTGAACACGTTGTCGTCGACCAGCGCGGCGTACTCGTCCGGGCCGGTCACCCCGTGCAGGTGGAAGCCGCCATCGCCCGACCAGTGGCCGAAGCCGTGCCAGAGCCGGGCGGTCTCGACCAGCAGTTCCAGCCCCGCCTCGGCCAGGAACCGCTGGTCGTCGGTGGCCGCCAGGTAGCGCAGCACCGCGTCGGCGATGTCGGCGTTGACGTGCAGCGCTGCGGTGCCCGCCGGCCAGTAGCCGGAGCTTTCCCGGCCGCCGATGGTGCGCCACGGGAAGGTCGCGCCGGTCAACCGCAGCTCGGCGGCCCGCTCCCGCGCCTCGGGCAGGTGGGCGTGCCGCCACCTCAACGCCGAGCGGGCCACTGCCGGGGCCAGGTAGGTGAGCACCGGCAGGACGTAACTCTCGGTGTCCCAGAGGACGTGCCCGTCGTAGCCGTTGCCGGTCAACCCCTTGGCCGAGATGGTCCGGTCGGAGTCCGGGCGACCGGCCTGGATCAGGTGGAACATCGCGAACCGGACGGCCTGCTGAAGCTCCGGATCGCCGTCGAGCCGCACGTCGGCGACCTGCCAGGCCGCGTCCAGGGCGGCGCGCTGGTCGGTGAGCAGGGCGTCGAAGCCGTCCGCGCGCGCCGCGTCCGCCTCGGCGGCGACCAGGGCGGCCAACTCGTCAGCGGGCGTCGCGTCGACCGCCGCCCACTCGTAGGCGGCGAACTTCGTCAGCCGCAACCGCTCCCCCGGGTGCAGGCGACCCGTCACGGTCAGCCGTACCCGGTCCGGGGTGCAGTCGCCGCTGGTCGTCACAGTGCCCGGGCCTTCCAGCAGGTGACTGACCGCGACCGCCACACGCTGGCCGCTGCGCTCGGTGCGGTGCACCAGCACGCCGTCGAGGCCGGTCGCGCTGTACGTCTCGGCGGTCAACGGGTCGGTGGGCACCGAGGCGGCCCGAGGGTCGTCCGAACGCTCCGGCACCTTCTCGTTGGCCAGCAGGTCCGAGCTGACCCTCAGCTCGACGGCGGTGTCCAACGGCTCGACCTCGTACCGGACGGCAGCCACCGGGCGACGCGGCAGGGACACCAACCGGGTGCTGCGGATGCGTACGCCCCGCCCGGCCGGTGAGATCCACTCGGTCTCCCGGCGCAGCACGCCGGTACGCAGATCGAGCACCCGTTCATGGCTGTGCAGCGACCCGGTCCGGAGATCCAACGGCTCGTCGTCGACCCAGAGCCGGATCAGTGCGGCGTTCGGTGCGCTGATGACGGTGTCGCTGGCCGGCGGGAACGCGTACCCCTCCTCGGGATAGCTCAGCTCACGCCGCTCGTGGAAGCCACTGACGTAACTGCCCGGCATCCCGCAAGGGGCACCCTCGTCGAGCACCCCACGCCAGCCGATCCACCCGTTGCCCAACGCGAAGATCGACTCGGTCTCGCCGAGCCGGTCCATGTCGGCCTCCGTGCGCCGGATCCGCCAGGTCTCGTCGTCCGCGGTAGCGGCGGTGGACTGCGGTTGTTCGGTGGCCGAACCGGTCTGCACGAAGCCTCCTGTGAATGTCGACGTCCTCCTGCAACAGGCAACCAGAGCCGGCTGTGCGAATCCTGGACGAAGGTCGTGCAGCCCACCCGACCTTCGACAGGAGCAGTGTCCTCTGCCGCGTTCCTAGGGTGTTCCCAGGGTGAACGGGGTATGAACGTGAAGTGAGGTGATGCATGGTCGACAACGGCAGCATTGACGTTCCGGAGATCAGCGCCGAGTGGTACAGCGACGTCGTCGACGCCGCCGCCGGTAGCCCAGAGCCGGTGCAGTGGTTCGTCGGGCACGCCACCGAGGGGGTGATCCTGCTACTCGGCGCGCTGCTGGTGATGGCCGCGCTGAGCCGCCGTTCCGGCGGCCCGCACGACCGGGCACTGGCCCTGATCGCGCCTGTGCCGGCCGTACTGGCGTACGTGGGCAGTGAGT
Organism: Micromonospora sp. NPDC005205; assembly: GCF_040608275.1. NCBI lineage: Bacteria > Bacillati > Actinomycetota > Actinomycetes > Micromonosporales > Micromonosporaceae > Micromonospora > Micromonospora sp. NPDC005205. The sequence goes on along the minus strand of NZ_JBEXHV010000001.1, from coordinate 468,280 downwards.
TCCTCAAGACTGTGGTGGACGAGGATCGCCCCTGCCGGTCGATCGGTCGGGAGATCATCGCGGGCGTCTGCCCACCGCCGGGCGACTGGTCGTTCCCCAGCAACCACGCCACCATCGCCGGCGCGTTGGCGGTCACCACGTTGCTGCTCTCCCGCCGACTCGGCCTGATCGCGCTGCCCCTGGCCGCGCTCGGCGCCTTCTCACGGGTCTTCGTGGGCGTGCACTACCCGCACGACGTGATCGCGGGTGTGCTGCTCGGCGCCCTGGTCGCCGTGGTGCTCACCCCGTTGCTGGCCCGCCCGACCAGCGAGGTGCTCCGCCGCAGGGCCAACCGTTCCGGCAGCCCGGCCCCCAAGCTCGCCAGCCGATCCCGCCCCTGACCAGCGACGAGGCGGGTCAGGTCGCCAGCAGGAGGGCGGCCGTTGTGCCGAGCAGCAGGAACGGGCCGAACGGCAGGTGGGTGCTCCAGTTGGCACGGCGGGTGGCCAGCAGGACCAGACTCACCAGGGCGGAGAGCCCGAAGGTGAGCACCAGCCCGAACAGCAGCACCGGCCAGCCGTACCAGCCGAGCAGCGCGCCGACGCTGAGCGCCAGCTTGGCGTCGCCCAGCCCGAAGCCGCGGCGGCCGAGCAGCACCGCCGTGCTGGCGAAGAAGAGCGCCAGCCCGGTGCCACCGATGACAACTCGCAGCCAGTGCCCCGGGTCGGCGTCGAGCGCTGCCACGCCGAGCAGCAGCCAGGTCCCGGCCGCCGCGGGCAGTGTGAGCCGATCCGGCAACCGGTGCACGGCCAGGTCGACGAGGATCGCCGGGATGGTCCAGCCCAGCCACCAGATCAGCGCCGGCAGCGCCCCGCCCGGTGGACCGGCGATGGCCAGCAGCACCGCCGCCGCGAGCAGTGCCAGCTCGACGGTGGCCGGCGGTGGGCCGACCCGGGCGCGGCACTGACCGCACCGGGCCGCCGGGCCCAGCGCCGGCCAGGGGTGGGTCAGGCCGACCGGCGCGCCGCAGGCGTCGCAACCACTCCGGCTGGGCAGACCCGGGGGTACGGCGTGGCGCAGCGCCGCCAAGCGCATCAGCGGACTGATCGCGAGGATCGCGAACACTGTCGAGACCCGGGTGCGTGCCCCCGCCGAGGCGAGGTCGCCCGGTCGTTCGCGCGGCGGAGCGGGCGTCGCCTGGCCTGCGGGTTCCGTCGTGGCACCGGACGGCCGGGGTGCCGGACTCCGATCGGGTCGGTCTTCCCGACCGGGGGTGGCCGCCGGTGGTCCGGTCAGCGCCATGTCTCCTCCATTGCGGCTGACTGCTCCCCTGCGACGGTGAACACGGATCGTGATCGCACGCTCGCTGCGGTGTAGCGGATGGCGCAGAAAGCGACCTGCCGACCGGAGCCCGCGCGGGCGCTTTCGACCAGTTCCGAGTCAGGCATGCCGTCGGACGAGGCAGCCCGCCGACGGGGTGCCGACGTCGGTCGAATGCCGGGATGAGACCGCGATGTCCCACTCCCGCGACCGGTGACGCGACTGTGGTGAACTCGTCCGGCCCGGCGACGCCCCATCAATAACGACAGATCGCTCGCCCATTGCCCGGGGAGCAGTGTCGACACCTGCCACCACCACCTGTCATCACGCTGAGTGTTCGCTTGAATTGCCTCTGTTGCATCGGCGAGCGTCAGCCTATGCTCGCCCCTTGGGTGTGACGCAAGCCTCACCTTCACCATCGGACGACACAGGACCCCCAATTTGTAGAAGATCCGTATCGGTGAATACAGAAGCGCAATGAAGGCTCCGGATGTGCTGATCCGGGCGCGCTTCCGTATGCCCGACGGCGGTGAACCCTCACCGCCCCGGGCGACCACGAGGAGGCTCGACGGTGCGCGGAAGGCAGCTCAGAAGAGCGGCAATCTGCCTGCTGGTGGGCGTGGCGGCGATGCCGGTCACCGCCTGCGCCAGTGGACGGGAGGCGGTCGAACGGCCGACGGAAGTCCGCGACAACGGACCCCGGACCGATTCCGACGTCGAACGACGCGCTGCCGAAAAGGCGGCACTTGACGCGTACTCCGGTTATCTCGCGGCCTCGCGCACGGCCGGCCTGCGCAGTGATCCGCGTTCACCGGAACTGTCCCGGTTCCTCGGTGATCCACTTTTGACTCGGGTCCGGGTGTCAATTCGCGAGGCCAAGGAGCACGGCGCTATGCGTACCGGGACGTTCAAGTCCGACCCGACCGTGACCGCCGTCAGCCTGGACGCGAAGCCGGCCACGGTGGAGATCCAGGACTGCCTGGACACGACCGGCTACCGGCTGGTCTACGCCAAGGACAAGCGCGCTGTGCCGGGCAGCGGTGGCGGCAGACACCTCTCCACCGCCACCGCGACCCGATATCCGAACGGTCGCTGGCTGATCAACTACGGCGCGACGCACCGGGACCAGCCGTGCTGAGCCGGGCCGTGACAACCCGACGCGCGCTCGCCGGGATCGGCCTCACGCTCCTGCTGGTGGTGGGTGCGGCCCCGCCGGCCACCGCCGCCCTACGGGCCGACCCGGGAGCCGGCTGCCCGCCCGACCAACCCGACTGCAGCGTCTGGGACGACGAGCCCGGCAACCCCGGTGATCCCGGCGGCGGCGGGGACAACGGTGGGGGCGGAGACGACGGGGGCGGCGGCGGGAGCGGCGTCTGCCAGTGGAACGGGCGGACCATCCCCTGCTACGACGAGGACCTGGGCTGGTTCAACAGCGGCGACGGGTGCTACTACAAGCTGACCGAGGGGCCTGTCGAACCCCCCGAGGGTGAGCAGTGGTACCTGCAAACCTGCAACGGCGGCGACCTGGGTGCCCAGGAGGTGGTGTCGCTGGCCGACCCGCCGGCCGGCTTCGGCGCACCGCCGGACCCGGAGGAGCTGGCCCGTCGCGCCCTGGCGTCGATCAGTCTGCTGCCGGCCCGGCTGAAGGTGGCACCCCGAAAGAGCATCGGCCCCGGCCTGGTCGGCCTGCCCGTCTGGATGTGGGCAACCCCGGGGAAGAACTACTTCGGCCCGCTCTACGCCGACGAGTCCGACCGGGGTCTGACCGTCTACATCGAAGCGAAGGTCGACCGGATCGACTGGGACATGGGCAACGGCAAGACGGTCCCCTGTTACAGCGCCGGCACCGAGTACAAGGCCACGGGCACGCGGGCGGGTTCCACCTCCCCGGACTGCGGCTACGACAAGGGCTACCCGAAGGCAGACACCTACGACGTCACCGCCACCACGCACTGGACGGTGAGCTGGTGGACCAACAGCGACGCCACAAGGCGGGTGATCCCGCAGACCCGGAGAAGCGGCATCGTGCAGATCCAGATCAACGAACTCCAGGTGGTCACCAGATGAGCCTCGCAACGCGCAACGGGACCCCGTCAGTGGACGCACCCGTCAACCCGCCCACAGTGGTCCGCCAGCGCCGGGTGCGTCCCGGGCTGCTCGGTCTCGCCGTCCTCCTGATCGCGCTGGGCGGGCTGGGCGCGGCCTTCGCGGTCACCTCGGTACGGGCCACCGGCAGCTATCTGGCGGTGGCACGACCGGTCGAGGTGGGCCGGGAGATCAGCGCGGCCGACCTGGTCACCGTGCAGGTCGCCGGCGGCCAGGGGTTGCGCCCGGTGCCCGCCGCACGGCTCGACGAGGTGGTCGGCAAACGGGCCGCTGTCGCGCTGCTTCCGGGCACGCTGCTCACCCTGGGACAGGTCACCGACGACCCGCTGCTCGGCCCCGGCCAGCAGCAGATCGCGCTCGGCCTGAAGACCGCCCAGGTGCCGGCCCGCGAACTGCACCCCGGCGACAAGGTCCTGCTGGTCAGCACCCCGGACAACGATGCCGACGGAGACCCGGCCGCCGCCGGCACCCGGTTCTCGGCCACCGTCATCGACATGGTCAGCCCAGCCAACGACGACAGGGTCCTGTACCTGGCGCTACTGACCCGTGATGTGCCAGCGGTGGTGGCGCTCGCCGCACAGGAACGGCTCGCCGTCGTACTGACCGAGGCGGCCTGAGCATGGCGATCATCGCGCTGGTGTCCGCGAAGGGTTCACCCGGCGTCACCACCTCGGCACTGGCCTGCGCGCTGGCCTGGCACCGGCGGCTGGTGGTAGCCGAATGCGACCCGGCCGGCGGCTCGATACTCGCCGGATACCTCGGCGGCCAACTGGACGGCCCACGAGGCATCGGAGAGCTGGCCGTCGGCGAGTTGCGCGACGGCAACCTGGAGACCGCGTTCTGGTCCCAGTTGGTCGACCTGGACGCCCCACGCCGGGAACGACTGCTGCTGCCCGGCCTCGTCGACCCGGCCCAGAGCGGCAGCGTCACCCCGCTGTGGCAGCGCTTCGCCGACTACTTCGACGCCCTCGACCGTGGCACCCCCGGCTACGACGTCCTTGTCGACTGTGGTCGGCTGCACGTGACCGGGCCTCCCTGGCCGGTGCTGCGGGCCGCCTCGGTGGTGCTGTTGGTGACCCGGGCGAACCTGCCGGACCTCTCCGGCACCCGCGCGGTGGTCACCGCGATCGAACGGGACTTCGCCGAGCACCGGGTGCCCCCGGGCACCCTGCGGCTGCTGCTGGTCGGCGACGGGCACGGGCGGGCCGAGATCAGCCGCGCCCTGAAACTGCCCGTCATCGCACGGCTGCCGCACGATGCGCGTACCGCCGGGGTGCTCGCCCTGGGCGGGACCGTGCGGGCCGGTCGGCCGCTGATGCGCGCGGCGGCGGCGCTGGAGGTCCCGATCGGGTCGCTCCTGGAGCGGCGACGGGCCCGGTTGGCGTGGCCCGTGCAGCAGGGGGTGCCGGATGCGGTTTGAGCCGGTCTCCACCGATCCGCGCCAGCAGCCACCGGCAGTGACCTCCACCGCGCCGCCCCTGGCCCTGCCGAACGGCCGGCACCACCAGTCCGGGCCGCAGCCGCCGTCGACGCCCGCGACCACCCCGCCGCCCGAGTCGCCACCTCGGGCCCGGATGGACTTCCAGGTGGTCCGCGAGCTGCGCCGGGAACTCACCGAACGGCTCACCGTATGGCAGCGCGGCCGGGAGTTCACTGTCGACGAAGAGGACACCGAGCGGGCCCGGCTCGCCGTCACTGTGGTCGCCGCGTACGCGGACTCGGTGCGCCGGTCCGGCACGCCGATGGCCGCCGGCGACGAACGCATGCTGCTCGACCAGGTGACCGCCGAGCTGGTCGGGCTCGGCCGGCTACAGACGCTGCTCGTCGACGACACCATCGAAGAGGTGCACATCCTCGGCTGCGACCAGGTACGCATCACCCGGCACGGCGGTGGGGTGGACTGGGCCGAGCCGATCGCCGACAGCGACGCCGAGCTGGTGGAGATCCTCCAGGCGGCGGCCCGTCGGGCGGGCGCGACCGAGCGGTCCCTCTCCACGGTGAAGCCCACCCTCGACCTGCAACTGCCCGACGGCAGCCGGCTGGCCGCGGTGTTCCTGGTCAGTCACCGCCCGTACGCGGTGATCCGCAAGCACAACACCCTGGACGTCAGCCTCGACGACCTCGCGGGCGCCCGAGGTGACCTGGACGAGATGATCGATCCGCTGCTGCGCGACTTCCTCCGCGCCGCGATGCGCGCCGGTCTGAACATCATGGTCGCCGGGTTGGCCGGTGCCGGAAAGACCACTGTCATCCGCGCGCTGATGAACGAGATTCCGCAGGATGAGCCGTACGTGCTGCTGGAGGAGAGTCGGGAACTGCTCCCGGCCCGCCGCCGGGAGCGGCACCGGGCGGTGATGAGCTTCGAGGCCCGCGAGGGGCACGGTGAGCGCGGCTTCGACGGCCGCCCGGCCGGTGAGGTGACCATCGCCGACCTGATCCCGTTGTCCCTGCGGATGGGCGTCCTACGGATCATCGTGGGCGAAGTGCGGTCCCGCGAGATCGTGCCGATGCTCCAGGCGATGACCACCAGCCGGGGGTCGATGTGCACCATCCACGCCCGTACCGCCGCCGGTGTCGGTGAACGGATCGTCGAGCTGGCCCTGGCGCACGGCCGCGAGATGACAGTCGACCAGGCCCGCCGGATGGCCGGCAACGCGCTCGACCTGATCGTCTACGTCACCATCGAGGACGAGACCGCGATCGGCGGGCGGAAGCACCGGTTCGTCTCGCACGTGGAGGAGGTGATCGGGGCCGGCGAAGCCGGTCGCATCACCACCACCACCGTCTTCGGGCCCGGCCCGGACGGTCGCGCGGTCCCCCGGCACCTGCCGGAACGGGTCCGCGACCAGTTGCTGCGGGTGGGTTACGACGCGCGGCTGCTGACCCGGTGGGTCGAGGCCGGTGCCGGTGCCTGGCGGCGGCCTCGGCAGACCCGACTGGCCCGGCGGGTGACCTGATGTTCGACAGCCTCGAGGTGATCGCGGTGGTCTCCGGCGCCGCCTGTGTGGCCGGGCTGCTGCTGGCCGTGGTCGCCCTGGTCGGCACCCGTCGCCCCCCCGGGCCAGGGCCGGGCAGCGGGCCGGGGCTGAGCCGACTGTGGCGCGGGCCAGGCAGCACGCCGGCTGAGCAGCGCGCGTATCAGGCGCTGCTGGTCGCCGCGCTGGTCGCCGGCGCGTTGGCGTTCCTGCTGACCGGGTTGCCGGTGGTGGGCCTGCTGGTGGCGGTGGCGGTGCCCGGCACCCCGTGGCTGTTCGGGGTCGGCAAGGCCGAACAGCGGGCCATCGCCCGGATCGAGGCGGTCGGCGAGTGGACCCGCCGGCTCAAGGACGTCTCCGGCACCGGGCAGGGCCTCCAGCAGGCGATCATCGGCACGATCGGCAGCGTGCCACCCGGCGTCGAGGACGAGGTGCGGCTGCTCGCGGCCCGCCTCCAGGCCGGCTGGATGGCCCGCTCCGCGCTGCTGGCGTTCGCCGACGAGATCGCCGACCCGGTCTGCGACCAGGTGGTCGCGGCGCTGATCCTGCACCTGTCCGACCGGGGTGAGCGGCTGGGTGACGTGCTCGGCTCGATCGCCGGCGCGGCGTCCGCGGAGGTGGCCACCCGGCGGGAGATCGAGGCCAAGCGCACCCAGCCCCGGTTCGCGGTCCGCTTCCTCACCGGGATGACGCTGGCGACCCTGGCGTACGGGCTGATCAACACCGAGTACATCAGGCCGTACGGCACCCCGGTGGGTCAGCTGGTGATGGCCGCCCTCGGCGCCGCCTTCATCGGCCTGCTGGCCTGGGTGCGGTCGATGAGCCAGCCGCAACGGCCGGCCCGGTTCCTGCCGGCGCCCAACCCTAGCGAGGTGATCGCGTGAGGGCGAGGAGTGCAGCGCAGCGGAGCCCCGCAGTCGCGAGCGAGAGGCGGCTCGCGTGATCGTGAACTGGCAGTTCGCCCTCGCGGTCTGCGGTGGCGCCGGGATCGGTCTGGGTGTGTTCCTGGTGGTCCGGGAGTTGGTGCCGGCTACACCGGCGCTCGGGCCCGCGCTGCGCCGGCTGCATCAGCCGCCGGGCACCGGCCGGGTGTCCACGCCCGCGTCCCGGCGACTCGACTGGCTGACCGGGATGTCCCGCTGGCTGCGACCCCCGCAGATGCAGCTCGCCCTGATCGGTCAGACGCCCGAGCAGTACGCGTTGTCGGTGCTGCTCTCCGCGCTGATCGGGTTGGCCACACCGACACTGCTCGGGGTGGTGCTGTGGGCGCTCGGCATTCCGTTCCCGCTGGTGGTGCCGGTGCTGGGCAGCCTCGGCCTGGCGTTGCTGGCCGCCCTGCTGGCGCACCGCGCCGTACTGACCAAGGCTGCCGCCGCCCGCGACGAGTTCCGCCAGGCGGTCTGTACCTACCTCGACCTGGTGGCGTTGCAGCTCTCCGCGGCGCACGGGCCGGTGCAGTCGCTGGAGCGGGCGGCTGCGGTCTGCGACGGCTGGGTGTTCGACCGGCTCCAGGAGTCGCTGCGGATCGCCCAGATGCAGATGCACGCGCCCTGGGACGAACTGCGCGACCTCGCCGACAAGATCGGCATTCCCGAGCTGGGCGACGTCGGCGCGATCATGCGTTCCTCCGGCAGCGAGGGCGCGCAGGTGCACGAGACGCTGCGCAGCCGGGCCGACTCGCTCCGCGACCAGATCCGCACCGACAACCTCGCCCGCGCCGAGGGGATCACCAGCAAGCTCGACATCCCGGGCGCGCTGCTCGTCTTCGTGCTGCTCGGGTTCGTCCTCTATCCGTTCATCGCCCGTGTCTGACCCCGCCCCCTGAAGGAGAGAACGCCATGTCCATCCTCAGCTACCTGCACGTCGTGGTGACGACGCGCCTGGCCGAACTGCGCCGCGACGGTGAGCGTGGCGACAGCCCGGTGCCCACCGCGGTGATCATCGCCGGTCTGGTCGCGGTCGCCATGGCCGTCACCGCCCTGGCCCTGACCAAGGCCAACAACTGGATGACCGGCATCCCGAACCACACGGACCCGAAGTAGCCGGGATGCGTCGAGCCGGGTACCCGAGGTGGAGCCGGGCGGTCACCGCCGCCCGGCGCCGCCTCGCGGCCGGCGACCGCGAGCGGGGCGCGAACCCGGTGGAACTCGCCGTGATGATGCCGCTGATCCTGGTGCTGCTCTTCGCCTCGATCCAGGTCGCGGCCGTCTTCCTCGCCCGCTCCACCGCGTTGAACGCCGCGCAGAGTGGCGTCAACGCCCAGCGGACGTACCAGGCGGGCAACGGTGCCGGGGTGGAGAGCGCCTCCCGCTTCCTGAAGGGCGCCGGCGGCTGGCTGGTGGGCTGGGAGAAGGCCGGGCCGACCTGCGAGACCACCACGACCGACGTGACCTGCACGGTCAGCGGCCGGTCCCTGTCCGTGGTGCCGGGCGTGGACTTCGCAATTCAGCAGACCGCCCATGGAACGGTGGAGAGGGTGACACCGCCATGACCCGTACCGCCGAGCGGGGCTCGGTCTCCATCGAGGTGGCGGTCCTCGCGCCCGCGTTCATCGCGCTGATGGTGCTGGCCGGCGTGGTCGGGCGCAGCGCCGTGGCAGCGGAGACGCTCCAGACCGCCGCGCACGACGCCGCCCGGGCCGCCTCGATCTCCCGGAATGCCGACACCGCCCGGGAGAACGCGCTGGAAGCCGCCCAGGACCAGTTGGACTGGCATGGCCTGGCCTGCGCCAACGACCTGGCCCCGACGTTCACCGGCAAGTCGCCCGGCAACGACTCCAGCTTCGACGAGGCCTTCAGCAGCTCGGTCGGTTCGAACGCCACCGTGACGGTGAAGATCAGCTGCCTGGTGTCCTTCAAGGACATCACCCTCGGCATCCTGCCCGGAATGAAGAGTGATCGGCTGATCACCGCGGAGTTCACCTCCCCACTTGACCGTTACCGGAGTCGGCAATGACGGCGACCACGTCGGCTGCCCGGCCCTCGCGGGCAGGTGAGCACGGCCGGGTGAGCATCTTTCTCGCTGTGACGATGGTCGGCGTACTGGCCATCATCGGCCTCTCCTTCGACGCCGCCGGGCAGCTCCGCACCCTGCAACACGCCCAGAACCTGGCCGCCGAGGCGGCCCGGGCCGGCGGTCAGGCCATCGACCGGGCCACCGCCATCGAGGGCGGGCCGAAGCGGATCGACGAGCCGGAGGCGCGCAAGGCGGTGGCCAACTACCTGAACGCCGTGAAAACCGCAGGCCACACCGTGAACTTCCCCGATGTCGACGGGGAGACCCTGATCCGGGTGACTGTCTCCATCACCTACCAGCGCTCCATGATCGGGCCGTTCATCCAGGAGAAGACGGTCACCGTCACCGGCGAGGCGACCGCGCGTGCCATCACCGCAACACCGTAGGAAGGAAGGCAGCCATGCCCGTATCGGGTGGGTCCGTCGTACGGCGGACCGGACGGATCCTCACCGGCATCGGCGCGCTGGCCGTGCTCCTGGTGCTGCTGGTCGGCGCGCCGATCGCGTTGCTGGCCTTCGCCGGTAACCCGCTGCCCGATCACCTCCCCACGATCAGCGAGGTGGGCACCGCGCTGACCAGCCGGGACGACGGTCAGCTCTTCCTGCGGGCGTTGGCCCTGGCCGGGTGGTTCGGCTGGGCCACGTTCGCCTTCTCCGTCCTCGTCGAACTGGGCGCACAGACCCTGCGCCGGCCGGCGCCGAAGCTGCCCCGGATGGGCCGCCAGCAGAAGGCCGCCGCCGCGCTGGTCGGCTCGGTCGCGCTGATCCTGGTCGCCAGCCCGGCCGCCGCCAGCGCCGCAGCGATCTACAGCACTCCCGTGTACGCGAGTCCGAGCGCAACGTCCGTCACCACCCTGGCCGCGCCGAGCCGAGCCGCGACGACACCAGACACGGCAGCGCCGGTGGCCCGGGGCGGCCCGCTCGGCCTGGCTGGGACGGGGCTGGCCGCACCCGGCGCCTCGGCGGCGAACGACGAGCCCGCACCGGTGTACCGGGTGGCCCGGGGCGACTACCTCGGGGAGGTGGCCGAACGGTACCTGGACGAGTTCGACGACTACCGACAGCTCGCCAAGCTGAACAAGCTCGACGACCCGGACCGGATCCGCCCCGGCCAACTGCTCCGACTGCCCACGGAGGCCGCCGACCAGGGGTCCCGACAGCACGCCACCGGTCGGCTCGTCGACAGGGCCGCGGCGCCGAAGCCGCCCGCGCCCCGGCCCGCGCCCGAGCGGGCCGCACCGCCGCGGGTGGCCCCGGCACCACCCAGCGGTACGGAGTCAGCGGGCCAACCACCAGCGATGACGGTCGGTGCAGCCCGGGTCGGTCCCGCCGATCGGGTGAACCGCCCGCTGGCGGTCTCTGCCGTGCTGGCCGTGGCGAGCATCGTCGGCGCTCAGATCGGCGCAGTCCTGGGGCTGCGCCGCCGTCCAGCCACCGCAGGGGCGGCTCCCCGACTGGCCGCGTCCTCCCGCACATCACGCCGCGGTGCGGGCCGAAGCGGCGCAGGCACGGGCCGAAGCAGTGGCTCGGACCGAAACGGTGGCTCGGACCGAAACGGTGGCTCGGACCGAAACGGTGGCTCGGGCCGAAGCAGTGGCTCGGGCCGAAGCACGGGCCGAAGCAGTGGCGCGGGCCAGGGTGGCAGTGGCACGGGCCAGGGTGACAGGGGCGCGGGCCAGGGTGACAGGGGCGTAGGCCAAGGCAGTGGCGCGGGCCGGCGTGGCGGTGGTGGGGCGGCCGGGAGCGGTGCCGCCTGGGCTGCCAGCCGGGCGGCCGCGGCCATCGAAGGCCCGGCGACACCGCACGGCGGCGGGGCACCGGGCGGGAGCGACTTCGCACCTCGCGGCGGCGGGACGACGCCTGTCGGCAGTGGGGTCGCACCTCTGGGCAGTGGGGTGACGCCCGCCAGTGGGGTGACGCCCGGCAGTGGGATGACGCCCGGCAGTGGGATGACACCCGCCAGTAGCGGGGTCGCACCTACTGGCATTGGGGCGATGCCCGCCGGCAGCGAGGTGGCACCCGCCGGCAGCGGAATGGCTTACCCCGGCAGCACGGCGTTCCCGGGCAGCGGGATGGCACTTTCCGGTGGCACGGCACCCCGTGGCGGAATGACGGCCGCCGGCCCTGCGGGCCGGGGTGGTGACGAGGGCTGGGCTGGCGTTGGCGGCGAGGGCGGGCTGTTCGACGGCGGGCACGGCCTGGACTCGGTACCGGACGGTCCGCCGGTCGGCCGACACCGACGCACCTGAGCGGCCCGCACGCCACGCCTGCGACGCGGCTGGCCGCCCCGGTCGGCGGCGTCCGCCGGCCCCACGCCGCGCCTGCACGCGGCTGGCCACCCCACGCTGGACCTGGTTCCTTCACGTCGCGCCGATCGCGCCGAAGCGGTCTGGTCACGCCGCCCTGGCGGGGCGGCCGGGGCAACGTCCCGGAGAGCGAGATGTCTGTGAGTCATCATGATGACTCACAGACATCAGCGTCGAAGGAGTTACTGCCTTGGATGCGGAGCATCTGCGTGAGGTGAGGCATCCCCACGCCCCAGGCGCCCGGGCCAGGCTACGGCGCGGGCGGGCCAGCGCGAACGGGCCAGCGCGGGCGGGCCAGCGCGGGCGGGCCAGCGCGGGCGGGCCAGCGCGGAACGGGTCAGGGCAGGCGGGTCTGAAGCACGCCGTTCTGGATCCGGGTGGGCAGGGTCTGCTGGTCGTTGCCGGAGGGCCCCTGTACGACCTCGCCGCCGTTGAGCCGGAATGCGCTGCCGTGCCACGGGCAGACCACGCAGGCGTGGCCGTCGATCTCCTGCACCTCACCCTCGCCGAGCGGCCCGCTCTGGTGCGGGCAGCGCTCCAACATCACTGTCACCTCGTCACCGTGCCGGTAGAGGATCACCGAGATGTCGTCGTCCACCTCTCGGGTGATCAGGGTGCGTTGCGGCAGCGTCGCCATGTCGGCCAGCGAGTGCCAGCCATCGGTCATCCGGTGCAGCTCTGAGACGCTCTGGTTGACCTGCGCTCCCTGCTTGTACGCCAGGTGACCCCCGATGTACGCGCCGAGGCTCACCGTGGAGAGCCCGAGAAAGCCGAGGGCACGACCCATTCCGTGGCGGCCGGACAGCCGGGCGGCCAGCGAGCCGGCGTAGAGCGTCATGCCGACGGTGTTGGCGGCGGCGTGCACCAGGCCGACCCGGCGCTGGTCCCGGGCGAGTGCCGCCCAGTCGTTCAGACCGGCGACCGCCGCTGGCAGCGCGCTGACGGTGCCCAGACCGACCAGCACCGTGGCGGGCCGGCGCTGCCCGGGCATGAGGTCCAGCACCGCGGCGCTGATCCACGCGCCGACCGGCACCTGCACCATCGCCGGGTGCAGCGGATGCCCGAGGGTCACCCCGTGCAACAGGTCGCGCAGCCGACGTGGACGTAGCGTCCCCAGAACGACCTTCTGCAACCGGTCACCCGCGCGGTCCAGCCGGGAGTCCTGTTCAACTTTCGTCAAAAGTGCTCGCACGCGTACCGACTTCCCGGCGTTCGCCGTCGCAAACCGGCCAGCGGCGACAAACCTGCCGCATCACCCAGGCCGCCGATCTTGCAGTTTGTGCTCACAAAACCCGGGTCACAAGGGGCGAATCGACAACCCAAAGTGCAAGATCGACGGGGATTGTGGGGGTGGGGCCGGGCCGGCATGCTGGCGGGATGGGTGTACGGGTGGAGCGGGTCGGGGCGGTCACCACAGTGGTGCTGGACCGGGCGGACGCTCGGAACGCCGTGGACGGTCCTACGGCTCGGGCGCTGGCGGACGCGTTTCGGGCCTTCGAGGCTGATCCGGACGCGTTGGTGGCAGTGCTCTGGGGCGCCGGTGGGACGTTCTGCGCCGGTGCCGACCTCAAGGCGATCGGCACACCGAGCGGCAACCGGGTCGAGCCCGAGGGGGACGGCCCGATGGGTCCGACCCGGATGACGCTCAGCAAACCGGTGATCGCGGCGATCTCCGGGTACGCGGTGGCGGGCGGGCTCGAACTGGCGCTCTGGTGTGACCTGCGGGTCGCCGAGTCCGACGCGACTCTCGGGGTCTTCTGCCGCCGCTGGGGAGTGCCGCTGATCGACGGTGGCACCGTCCGGCTGCCCCGGTTGATCGGCGAGAGTCGGGCCATGGACCTGATCCTCACCGGCCGGCCGGTGCCGGCCGACGAGGCGTACTCGATGGGGTTGGTCAATCGGTTGGTGCCACCCGGCCAGGCGCGGGCCGCGGCCGAGGAGTTGGCGGCGGTGATTGCCCGGCATCCGCAGACCTGCCTGCGCAACGACCGCGCCGCACTGCTGGCCGGTGCGGGACGACCCGAGTCGGAAGCGCTGGCGACCGAGTTGGCGTACGGGATGGATTCGCTGGCCACTGACGCGGCGGCCGGCGCGGCCCGGTTCGCCGCGGGCGAGGGCCGACACGGCGCGACGCCGCCGGGAGGGTGGGTCCCCCCGACGGCGTCGGCTACCGGGTGAATCAGTTGCGGTTGATGGTGAAGGTCGTCGTGGGGTTCTGGATGTCCACGGCGTTGTTGCTCAGCCGCAGGTTGTTGAAGGTGACCGAGCCGACAGCCGGCCCCTGCCCCGCCTCCGGCATGGGGTTCGCCCAGATGGCGAAGCCGGACTTCGCGTCGTAGGCGTCCCCGCTCTTCCGGGCACCGCTGATCGAGACGTTCGTGAAGACCGTGTCGGTGATCGGGTTCTGCGGCTGCCCACCGACGTAGTTGGTCTGGAACATGATGCCGCTGTAGGTCGGATCGATGATGTCGACATCGCTGACCCGGATGCCCTGGAACACCTTCGAGGCAGAGAAGACCCAGATCGCCGGGAAGGTCTGCCCACCCCAGAAGTGCCCACCGGCCCGCACGATCGAGATGTTCTCGAACCGGGTCGGCGGGTTGGCACCGAAGCCGTTCATCGGGTAGCCGAAGTCGAGCGAGCTGATGGTGATGCCCGAGTAGACCAGGGTGTCCGCGATGTAGATGTTGCGGAACGTGTTGCCGTAGCCGCCGTACACGGCGACACCGGCGGCCCGCCAGGTCAGGGTCGAGGTCAGGTTCTCGTAGATGTTGTCCTTCATGTCGGCGCCGCCCGCGTCGATGGCCGAGAACAGCGCGAAGCTGTCGTCGCCGGTGGCCCGGGCGTCGTTGTTGCTGACCAGGTTGTTGGTGCTCCCGTTGGTCATGTTGATGCCGTCGGCGAACATGTTCCGGATCCGGGAGTTCTTGATCGTCATGTAGTCGGTGTTCGCGCCCCAGTAGAGGCACACCATGTGCTCGTTCCAGATGTTGTCGATCACGATGTTCGACACGTTGGCGAAGTCGAACACCTTGCCCGGACCGTCGATCCGGGAGGTGTAGTTGCCGAAGTAGGCGAAGTTCTTGAAGGAGGAGTTCGCCGCCGAGTTCTCGGCCCGGAAGCCGATGTCGGTGTTGTCCTGGCCCGACGGAGCGTTGAACCGGGTGTACCAGGGGCCGGCGCCGGTCACCTGGACGGCCTTGCCGTACACCTGGAACTTCGACGAGGTGGAGTAGTTACCAGCCGGCAGGTACACCCCGACCAGGTTGCCGGTGGTGTCCATCCGCACCCGGTCCAGGGCGTTCTGCACGTCCTGGTGGGTGAAGCCGGTCGGGGTGGTGTAGCGCGCCGGGTCCGGGTTGGCGATCGGCGCCACCTGCTCCGTGTTGATGAAGTCGATGGCGTACGTGGTGGTGTTGGCCGGGTCCTTCTGAAGACGGATCTTGCTGCCGGCCGGGACGGTGGAGTTGAGCATGACGTTGGCTTCGTCGTAGATGTGCCGCGGTCCGCCCGCGCTCGGCGAGTTGCCCGGGCTGGCCTCGCTGCCGTACAGCCAGGCGTACCGGGAGGTCAGGTCGATGGCCTTGTGGAAGGTGCCGTTGACGTAGACGTTCAGTGTCGAGGTGATTCCACCGCCGCCCGGCGCATCCGGGATGGAGAAGCGGGTGACCAGCGTGTTGGTGCTGGCCCGGGTGGTGAACTCGACGTAGCTGCCGGTCGAGTTGAGGGTCACCGCCCGCCGGCCGGACGCCTCGCCGGCCAGGTCGCCGATCTCCCGGTTCGGTCCGACGACCGCCGCGCCGCCGCCGACGACGCCGTCCTCGGCCTCGTACATGTCGTACGGCATGTTGGCACCGCGACCGACGAAGAGCGGCCGGTCACTGGTGTTGTTGGCCTGCTTCACCGGCAGCTCGTTGCCGTCCACGGCGAGCACCACCCGGACGGTGTACTTGCCGTTCGCGGCGGTCCAGGTGCCCAGGCTGATCGGGCCGACCGTGGCACCGGCGTTGATCACGCCGGAGTAGGAGCCGGTCAGGGTACGGACCACGGTGCCGGACTCGTTGAGCACGGTCAGGGTGATGCCGTGCGCACCGGAGGCGGAAGCCTGGTTGCCGGCGTTGCGGACGGACACGGAGAAGGTCACAGTGTTGCCCGCCGACGGGTTGCCCGGCGACCAGGCGACCGCCGAGGCGACCAGGTCGGAGCTGGCGACCGCGGCGACGACCAGCGGGCTGGGGTTGGTGTAGCTGTTGTTGGTGTCGTCCTGCTCGACGACGGTGTTCGACTCGTCGACCTTGGCGCTGAGCGGGTAGCTGCCCGAGTCCCGGGTGCCGATGCTGGCGCTGACAGTGGTCGAGGCACCGGCCGCGAGACCGCCGACCGAGGCCGTGCCCACCCGGGTGGAGCCCAGGTAGAAGTTGACGTTGGTCGCGCCGGAGGCCGCCGAGCCCGCGTTACGTACCGTCGCGGAGAGCGTGATGGTGCTGGTCTCCACCGGTGCGGACGGGCTGAACGACATGCCGGTAACGGTCAGGTCCGGGTTCGGGGCCGGGGTGCCGAAGACCTGGAACTCGGCCACCTGACCGGCTGGGGCACCGGTGTTCGAGGCGATCGAGAGCCGTACGTCGGCCGCCGCGCCGGAGACCGGGATGGTCACCGTGTTGCCGCTGCCCGGGTTGAAGTTGTAGTTCGCCGCGCCGACCAGGGTGGTGAAGCTCGACGAGCCCTGGTCCCGGCCGAGCACAGTGATGTTCTGGGTACGCGCGCCCCACGCCGAGTCCGGGTTGAGCTTCACGACGACCTGGCTGAGGGTGGCGTTCGCGCCGAGCTGCACGGTCAGCGTGCTCGGGTTGCCGTTGCCCTCCCAGTAGGTGGCCACGTTGTTGTCGTTGGCGTTGGTGGCCACGAACGTGTGCACGAACCCGGAGGCGCTGATCGGCTTGCCGATCGCCAGGTTGGAGCCGGTCGGCGGGTTGCCGGTGCCGGTCCGGGTCACGGTGTTGCTGTTCGCCGACTGGTTGCCGGCGGCGTCCTTGGCCCGCACGTAGTACGACACCGTGGCGCTGTCCGCCTGGCTGTCGGTGTACGTGAGCGTCGAACCGCTGACGCTGCCGCGCAGCGCACCGTTGGCGTAGACGTCGTAGCCGGTCACCCCGACGTTGTCGGTCGACGCCGACCAGGCGAGCCGGATCTGTCCGCTGGCCGGCTGGGTGTAGGCCAGGTTGCCCGGCACGCTGGGAGCCTGGGTGTCGGTGCTGCCGGTCGCGCCGTACACCTCGACCTCGGACAGCTGGGCGGCCGGCCAACCGGTGTTGCCGGTGACCTGCACGCGTACGTAGCGGGTGCTGGCGGCGGTGAAGCTGACGGTCGCGGTGTTGCCGCTGCTCGGGTTGAAGGTGTAGCCGGCGGACGCCTTCAGGGTGGTGAAGGACGAGCCGTTCGTCGAGCCCAGGACCGACAGCGTCTGCGTACGGGTCTGCCAGTCCGACGCGGGTGGCAGCTTGAGCACCACCCGGTCCACGCTGACAGTGGCGCCCAGATCAGCCTGGATCCACTGCGGGAACGCGTTGTTGGCGCTCTCCCAGTAGGTCGACGCGTTGCCGTCGTTGGCGTTGCCCGCCACGTAGTTCTGGTTGTAGCTGCTGGCGGTCATGGTGGCGGAGAGCCCGGCGAGCATGGCCACGCGGGCGGCGGCTGCGGACGGGTCGGCCGTTGGTGCCGCGCTCGCCATGGGGGTGACGACCGGGGCGGTGGCGAGGAGCACGCCGGCGAGTACGCCGGCGAGCAGCCGTCGGTGGCCCGTGCGGGAGACGGGATTGAGCGCGCCGGTTGGCGGCGTGCCTCGTCTGGTGCCGTTACTGGACATGGGGTCGCTACACCTCTTTCGGGGGTGGGTGTGGGTGCGTTGCCCGGCGACGGGTGCAGGGGTACTCCCGTCGTTCCGCGACAGGTGGGGGACGGTGCTGGGTGGGGACGGGGTTGGACGGCCGGCGCGGCGTTGCGCCGGGACGCCCGGACCGGATGCCCCCGCCCGGTCCGGGCGGAGGCACCGGACCTAGCTGGAGTAGATCTCGAACTCGCTGAGCTGGCCGGCCGGCCAGCCGCTGTTGCCGGTGACGGTCAGCCGCAGGTACCGCTGGGTGGTCGCCGTGAAGGTCACGGTGACCGTGTTGCCGCTGGCCGGGTTGAAGCTGTAGCCGGCGGACGCCTTCAGCGTGCTGAACGTCGACCCGTTCGTGGAGCCGAGCACCGCCAGCGTCTGCGTACGCGTCTGCCAGGCCGATGAGGGTGGGAGCTTCAGCACGACCCGGGACACCGACCGGTCGGCGCCCAGGTCCACCGTCAGCGACTGCGGGAACGCGTTGTTGGCGCTCTCCCAGTAGGTGTTCGCGTTGCCGTCCACCGCGTTGGGGGCGGCGTACACGTCGGAGTGGCTGGTCTCGGTGATCGACCGTCCGGCCGCGAGGTTGCCGCTGGGCGGCGGCGTGGTCGGGGGCGGTGTGGTCGGGGGCGGCGTGGTCGGGGGCGGGGTGGTCGGCGGCGGGGTGGTCTGGGTGCCGCCGTACACCTCGACCTCGGAGAGTTGCGCGGCCGGCCAGCCGCTGTTGCCGGTGACGGTGACCCGGATGTAGCGGCGGTCACCGGACGGCAGCCCGATCGACACCGTGTTGCCCGAGCCGGGGGCGAAGACCCGACCGGCGGACGACGCCAGTGTGGTGTACGACGAGCCGTCGGTGGAGCCGAGCACCGACAGGGTCTGGGTGCGTTGCTCCCAACCGCTGGGCAGCTTGAGCGCCACCCGGTCGACCGACCGGGACGCACCCAGGTCGATGGTCACCGACTGGGGGAAGGCGTTGTTGGCGCTCTCCCAGTACGTCGACGCGTTGCCGTCCACCACGTTGGCGGCCGTGTAGCTCTGGTTGGTGCTGGTGGCGGTCGTCGACCGGCCCAGCGCCAGGTTCCCGCTGGTCGGGGGCGGCGTGGTGGGCGGTGGGGTGGTCGGCGGCGGCGTCGTCGGGGGCGGGGTCGTGGTGGGCGGCGGCGAGGTGGGTCCGCCACCCCACTGGGGGTCGGGCCACGGGCCGCAGTACGGGGTCGGGGTGTACCAGCCGGAGTTGCCGGAGCCCTGGGTGATCTGGAAGCCACCGCCCACGCAGTTGTGCATCGGGTTGCTCTGCGCGATGTTGGTGGCCCGCACGTTGGTGAAGGACACCTGGCTGGGTGCCTGCACCTGGAGCGCGTACGTGCCGGCGCCGTCGATCCGCACGTTGGAGAGGTTGATGCCGCTGGTCTGACCCTCGATCCAGTGCAGCGCCGCGTAGGAGCTGTCCAGGATGTCGGTGTCGGTGATGTTGATGGTGGCCTGCTGGAACGACTCGTTGAGGGCGGAGAACCAGATCGCCCCGACGCCGAAGTTCCAGTTGTAGTCCGAGTTGCCGTTGCGGATCAACGTGTTCCGGGCGATCGTCCAGGTGCCTCGGACCGCTGTGTCGCCCTGCACACCCGGATAGCGGTTCGCGACGTGGATGCCGCCGCCGTTGGTCAGCGAGTCGGCGGTCACGTTGTCGGTGATCTTGATGTCGCGACCACCGTAGCTGACCAGGTGGTTCGCCAGCAGGGTCACGCCGATGGTGTTGCGGGTGAAGGAGTTGTTGACGTTCGGCACGCTCTGCGCCCACATCGCCAACGCGTCGTCACCGGTGTTGCGGACGAACGTGTTCGTCACCGTCGAGTTCGTCACCCCGGTGTGGAAGTTCACCCCGTCCGCGGTCTGGTCCAGGATCCGGCTGTTGCGGATGGTGAAGTTGTCCATCGGGCCGTCCATCCACGCCCCGACCTTCGTGTTCTCCAGCCAGAGGTTGTCCACCACCGAGTTGGTCATCGCCCCGCCCAGGGCGTTGACCTGGTCGTCGTCGACCCGTTCCCGGATGTCGCCGATGATGGCGAAGTCGCGCAGCGTGACGTTGCGGCTGGGCCCGTTCGCCTCGTGCGAGCGGACCGGGCCGGTGTAGCCGCCACCGGGAACGTACTTGCCGTAGATGCCGACGGACCTGTTCCGCTCGGTGGGGTGCCGGCCGCCGAGCACCGAATACCAGGGGCCCGCGCCGCGCAGAGTCACCCCGTCGACCACCACGTGATCCCAGAGGGTGAAGGTGCCGGTCGGGATCCAGACCGCCCGGCCCTGCGCCTTGCCGGCGTCGACAGCCGCCTGGAACTTCGCCGTCGAGTCGGTCGCGCCGCTCGGATCGGCCCCGAAGTCGGTGACCACGTCGATGACACCGGAGGGCTTGGCGATCGGCGCGACAAGCTCGAAGTCGGCCAGGTCGATGGTGAAGGTGGGCGACTGCGCCGTCGAGGAGACCTGGAGCCGGATCTTCGTGCCGGCCGGCTGGGTGCTGCCGAACAGCGCCCGGGTCTCGTCGTAGAAGTGGTGCGGGTTGGTGTCACCCGGGTTGTTGTTGA
This sequence comes from Micromonospora sp. NPDC005205, assembly GCF_040608275.1. Taxonomy (NCBI): domain Bacteria; kingdom Bacillati; phylum Actinomycetota; class Actinomycetes; order Micromonosporales; family Micromonosporaceae; genus Micromonospora; species Micromonospora sp. NPDC005205. Next base: position 448,117 of record NZ_JBEXHV010000001.1, on the reverse strand, counting down.
ACGGGTATCCGCCGTAGTACCAGCCGTACTTCGACGTCACCGGGACCGACTTCAGCAGGTTGCCGTTGGCCCGCAGGTCGATGGCGGCATCCCGGCCGGTGCCGGCCGAGTTGTCCGGCAGGCTGTAGCGGAAGGTGACAGCGTTGGCCGGGGCGGTGAGGGTGAACTCGACGTACTCACCGACGGCGTCCAGGGTGACCGCCTCCCGGCCGGACGCCTCGGACGGCAGCGTGCCGTAGCGCCGGTCCGGGCCGATCTTCGTGCCGTTGTGGGCGACCTTCTCCGCCTCGTGCTCGATGAACGGCACAGTGGCGCCCCGGTTGGGGATGTCGAAGGGGGACAACCCCGCCGCCGAGGCCGGGGTCGCGGTGCCGGTGACCGCGAGGACGGTCACCGAGGTGGCGGCGAGCACTGTGGCGGAGATGGCGGCCAACAGTGCCCTGGTCGGGTGTCGAAGGTGGTGCGGGGTGCCGGTGGTGTGGTTGGCCATGAGCTGCGCTCTCCCTTTCGTCAGGCAGGCCAGATCCCCCCGTGTCGGTGCGGTGTCGCGCGTCCCCCCTCGGTTCTCCCTTCCTGGGTGGCGTGGTGCCGGCGGCCGGGACGGGCCGCCGGCACCACGGCGAGCAGAGTCAGGTCAGGCCGGGCCGTCCGCCCCGCGCGGCCCGTCGGTGGATTCGGCGGTACGCAGCCAGACCGCTGTGTCGGCCGGCAGCAACCCGTCGTCGAGCGGCCCGCTGGCCAGCAGCAACTCCCCCTGAGCTGGCATCGGCACCGGCGCGGCGGACAGGTTGACCAGGCAGGTGAAGCCCCCGCCACGGCTGAACGCCAACACCCCGTCCGGGGCGGGCAGCCAGGTCAGCTCACCGTCACCGAGCGCCGGGTCGGCCTTGCGGGCCTGGATCGCCGCCCGGTACAGCTCCAGCATCGAGGCCGAGTCGCCGGTCTGCGCGCTGGCCGTCCGCTCCTTCCAGTCGGCCGGCTGCGGCAGCCAGGGCGCCGCGGAACCCTCGGGGCTGAACTCGAACGGCGGCTCGTCCCCGGCCCACGGCAGCGGCACGCGGCAGCCGTCCCGACCGGGGTCGATCCGGCCGGACCGCTCCCACATGGGGTCCTGCCGCATCGCGTACGGGATGTCCTCGACCTCGTAGAGGCCCAGTTCCTCGCCCTGGTAGACGTAGGCGGCACCGGGCAGCGACAGCGAGAGCAGCGCGGCGGCGCGGGCCCGGTGGGTGCCCAGCTCCAGGTCGGTGGGGGTGCCCTCGCGCTTGGCGGCGAAGCTGAACCGCGTGTCCGCGCGACCGTAGCGAGTGACGTGCCGGGTGACGTCGTGGTTCGAGAGCACCCAGGTGGCCGGCGCGTTGACCGGCGCGTGCGCGCTCAACGTCCCGTCGATGCTCTCCCGCAGCGCCGCGGCGTCCCAGGCGCAGCCGAGAAAGTCGAAGTTGAACGCGGCGTGCAGCTCGTCCGGGCGCAGGTAGTTGGCGAACCGCTGCCGGTCCGGCAACCACACCTCACCGATCAGCGCCCGGTCGGCGTACTCGTCGGCGACCCGACGCCAGCCCCGGTAGATGTCGTGCACGCCGTCGAGGTCGTGGAACGGGTGCGGCTCGTCCTCGCGGACCTCGGGCAGCGTCCCGTCCTTGACCAGGAGCCCGGCCGAGTCGATCCGGATGCCGTCCACGCCCCGGTCGAACCAGAACCGCAGGATGTCCTCGAACTCCTCCCGCACCCGGGGGTGGTCCCAGTTGAAGTCCGGCTGCTGGGGGGCGAACAGGTGCAGGTACCAGTCGCCGGGGGTGCCGTCCGGGTTGGTGGTGCGGGTCCAGGTCTCGCCGCCGAACTCGCCGATCCAGTCGGTGGGTCGCTCGTCGCCGTTGGGGCCCCGGCCGGGCCGGAACCAGAACAGGTCCCGTTCGGGCGCGCCGGGTCCGCCGGCGAGCGCGGCCTGGAACCAGGGGTGCGCGTCGGAGCAGTGGTTGGGCACCACGTCGACGATGGTCCGGATGCCCAGCGCGTGCGCCTCCGCGATCAGCGCCTCCACCTCGGCCAGGGTGCCGAAGACCGGGTCGATGTCGCGGTAGTCGGAGACGTCGTAGCCGGCGTCCGCCATCGGCGACGGGTACCAGGGGCTGAACCAGATCGCGTCGACGCCGAGCGCGGACAGGTGGTTCAGCCGGGACCGGATGCCGGCGATGTCTCCGATGCCGTCGCCGTTACCGTCGGCGAAGCTCCGGGGATACACCTGGTAGATCACGGCTCCACGCCACCACGGACTTCTGTCAGCTGTGGACACGAGCACCTGCTTTCTGCGTCAGTACGTCGGCGGGTTCGCCGGACCTGGTCATGTGTCGGGCGAACGGTCGTTGTTCGCCGCGGAAGGATGCGGTGGTGGTTATCCCTTGATGCTGCCCGTGGTCAGACCGGACATGATGTTCCGTTGGAAGATCAGGAAGATGATGACCGTCGGGATCGCGGCGATGACCGACGCGGCGATCACCACGTTCATCGGTGTGCCGCCGGCGAAGGTGTAGATGCCGACGCTCACCGTCCGGGTCTCGGGCGAGGGCATGACCAGCTTCGGCCAGAGGAAGTCCTTCCACACCGCCGTCACGGCGAAGATCGAGACGACGCCGAGGATGGGACGCGACAGCGGCAGGATGATCGACCAGAGCGTACGCAGCGACGACGCCCCGTCCATGAGGGCGGCGGCCATCAGCTCCTCGGGGATCGAGTCGAAGAACCGCTTCAGCAGGAAGATGTTGAACGCGTTGGCGACCATCGGCAGCCAGATGGCGAACGGCGAGTCCAGCAGGTTGATGTGCAGGATCGGCAGGTCGAGCACCGTCACGTACTGCGGCACGATGAGGACCATCGCCGGGATCATCAGCGTCGCCAGCATCAGGCCGAGGATCGCGTTGCCGAAGATCGGCCGGAGCTTGGACAACGAGTACGCCGCCGCGCTGTCGAAGACCAGTTGGAACAGCACCGCGCCGATCGCGTAGTAGAAGGTGTTGAACAGCAGCTTGGCGAGGGCCAGGTTGTTCCAGGCGTCGATGTAGTTCTGCGGCTGCGGGTCCTTCGGGAACAGCGAGGGCGGGGTCTGCGCGATCTCCTGGCCGGACTTGAGCGCGCCGGTGACCATCCAGTAGAGCGGGCCGAGGAACACGAGGGTGAACCCCGCCACGACGATGACCAGCAGCGTCCAGTAGATGACCTTGCCGCGCCCCCGACTCAGCTGGGAGTGGGAGATGAGGGTCCGGGTTCCGGAATCCTGTGCCATTCCTCGCCGTCCTAGTCCTGTTTCGCAGTCAGCCGCACGTACACGGCGGAGAAGCCGGCCAGCACCACGAGCATGATCACGCCCAGCGCGGCGGCGCCGTTGAGGTCGTTCTGGAAGAACCCGTGCTGGTAGATGAGGTACGCCACCGAGGTCGCGGAGTCCTCCGCGCCCGCACCGTTGGCGAGGATCAGGGGCTCGATGAAGAGCTGCATCGTGGCGACGATCTGGAGCATCGCCAGGAGCGCGAGGATGAGCCGGGTCTGCGGGATCGTGACGTGCACGATCCGCCGCCAGATCCCGGCGCCGTCCAGCTCGGCGGCCTCGTAGAGCTCGCCGGGGATGTTCTGCAACGACGCCAGGTAGATGAGCACCGCGCCGCCCATGTTCATCCAGGTCGACGCGACCACCATGGCCGGCATCGTCATCTCGGGCGACTGCATCCACTGCGAGGTGGGCAGGTGCAGCGCCTTGAGGATCGCGTTGAAGAGCCCGGCCTCGCTGGGGTCGTACGCGTAGAACTTGAAGAGGAACAGCGCCGAGGCCGGCGGCAGCATCACCGGCAGGTAGACCAGGATCCGCAGGTACCCCTTGGCGTGGCGGAACTCGTTGAGCAGGATCGCCACGAAGAACGGCACCACGTAGCCGAGGGCGAGCGCGAGCACCGTGAAGTAGAAGGTGTTCTGCCAGGCCGTCCAGAAGCTCGGGTCGGCGATGATGCGGGAGTAGTTGTCCCAGCCCACCCAGGTGGTCTCGCCGCGCCGGGTCCGCTGGAAGCTCATGACGATGCCGCGGATCATCGGGTACCAGGAGAAGACGACGAAGCAGAGCACCGCCCCGATCAGGAACGCGTGACCGGTCAGGTTGTCCCGTACCTTGCGGCCGAGGCTGGTGCGCTGCGGCCTCGCCGAGTACGGCGACGGCGGGCGGCCCGGTTTCCTGCGGGTCTCCGGGACGGTGGTGATCGCCAAGGCAACTCCTGGGTGAGTCGGTGACGTCGATGGCGCGGGGTGGGGAGTGTGGGGGCCGGGTCGGCGTACCGGCCCCCACACGATCGGTCAGCTCTCGGCGGCGAGGAGCTGGTTGACCTTCTCCTCGGCGGTCTTGAGCAGTGCGTCGATGTTCGAGTTCGGGTTGGTCAGCACACCCGACATCGCGGCATCGAGCACCGCGTAGACGGCCTGGGCGTTGCGCGGCTCACCCTTGATCGGAACCGGGGTCGCCTCGAAGAGCGCGAAGTTCGTCGTGTCGACGTTCGCGTTCGCCTTACGCAGCTCCAACTCCTGCTTCTGCGCGTCACTGCCGTTGGCGAAGAGCAGCGGCTGGGGCAGACCAACCGGGTAGTTCTGCGGCTTGGCCCGGACGTAGTCGAACTGGCCCTTGCCCGGGGTGAGCTTCTGGTACGCGACCCACTTCAGACCGGCCTTGACCTGCTCGGGAGTGAGGTCCTTCTTGAAGAAGTAGCCCTCGCCACCACCGAGCGTCCCCTTCGCCGCGCCGTCCTGTCCGGGCAGCGGAGCCATCGCCCAGTCCTGGAACTTGCCCTGGAACTGGCTGACGATCGCCTGGGTGGCGTCCGGCGCGCCGATGAACATGCCGACCTTGCCCGCGCCGGCGTTCGTCAGCAGGTCGCCCCACTGGAGCAGCTGACGGGCGCCCATGCTGTTGTCGCCGTACCGCATGTCCTTGAGGTTCTGCAGGACCTGCTTGCCCATGGGGTTGTTGAAGTCGGCCTTCTTGCCGTCCTCGCTCAGCACCTTGCCGCCCTGCGAGTAGAGCAGGGAGGTGAAGTGCCAGCCGCCGGTGTTGCCGGCGCTGTACTCGGAGTAACCGGCGATGCCCTTGCCGAGTGCGGAGATCTTCTTGGCGGCGGCACGGACCTCGGCCCAGGTCTTGGGCGGGCTGTTCACGTCCAGCCCGGCCTGCTGGAACAGGGCCTTGTTGTAGACCAGACCCATCGAGTAGTTCTTCACCGGAACGGCGTAGAGCTTGCCGCCGTCGGTGAAGACCTCCTTGAGCGCGGGGTCGACGCTGTCCCAGGTCGGGACGGTGTCCTTGTTGGCGTACTGGCTGATGTCCATCGCCTGACCGGAGTCGAGCACCTGCTGGAGATCGGTCATGTACCCGTAGAACACGTCGGTCACGGTGCCGCCGGCGAGGCGGGCGGTGAAGTCCGGCGGGTTGTTGCACTGCTCGCCGACGCTGACGCTCTTGATGGTGATGTCCGGGTTCTGCTTCTGGAACTCGGCGACGTCGTCGTTCCAGTTCTTCAGCAGCTCCTTCTGGGCGCCGACCGGCTGGCAGTCGACAGTGATGGTGACCTTGCCGCTGGCGTTCGAGCCCTTGTCGTCGCTCTTCGTGGAGCATGCCGTGAGGCTGAGCCCCAGGCCGGCCACGAGCGCAACCGCCGCAGCCTTTCGGTAGTGCGGTACGGACATCTGTCCATCCCTTCGGGAACGGGTGACTCCAATGACCTTCGCTGATCTGCGGTGATACGACCTGACGCCCAGTAGCTGCGTCGGAGCCAGGTGTGAGTGGAGTCACTGTAACGAGGCCGACTCATTTCGGCAAGGTATCGACGCTGTTCCGAAAGGACACGACGTGGTTACGACAGATGTTGGCAAGACGCTGAAAGAGGCCCGACTTGTTAGCTATTGATGGTCTATGACCGGTCATTCGGCCCGGTCGATGCCGACGGCGGCGAGCAACGACGAAAACGGCCGCCGACCGCGAGAGGCGGTCGACGGCCGAAGCGTCGTTCGGTGTGGTGCCTAGCGGCCGGGGGCTGGCGCGGTGGAACCCCGCACCACCAACTCCGGCTCGAACAGCAGCTCGTCCTGGAGGACGCCGGCGCCCTCTATCTGGGTGACCAGCAGATCCACGGCGGCCTGCCCCATCGTCTCGATCGGCTGCCGCACGGTGGTCAACGGCGGATCGGTGCACGTCATGAAGGCGGAGTCGTCGAAACCCACCACCGACACGTCGGCCGGAACCGAACGCCCTAACCGCCGGGCCGCGCGGATCGTGCCCAGCGCCAGCACGTCACTGGCGCAGATGATGCCGGTCACGCCCCTCTCGACCAACTTGGTCGCGGCGACCCGCGCACCCTCCATCGAGAAGCTCGAACGCTCGACGCACTCGGCGTCACCCTCGTCCCAGCCCGCGGCCTTCATCATCGCGTCGAGCTTGCGTCGGGACGGCACATGTCCCTCCGGGCCGAGCACCATGCCGATGCGTTCGTGCCCGAGCGAGCGCAGGTGCCCGTACGCCTGCTCCACCGCCACCGCGTCGTCGGTGGAGACCCGGGGGAACCCCAACTCGTCCACGCCGGCGTTGACCAGCACGACCGGAAGCCCTCGGTCGGTCAGCCGACGGTAGTGGTCGTGTTTGGCGTCGGCGAGCGCGTACGACCCGCCAGCGAAGATCACCCCGGAGACCTGGTGGTCGAGGAGCATCTCCACATAGTCCATCTCGGAGACGCCGCCGATGGTGCGGGCACAGAGCGCCGGGGTGTAGCCGCGCTGGGCGAGAGTGCCGGTGACCACCTCGGCCAGCGCCGGGAAGATCGGGTTCTGCAACTCGGGCAGCACCAGCCCGACCAGCCGGGCGCGTTCGCCGCGAAGCTTGGTCGGCCGCTCGTAACCGAGCACGTCCAGCGCCGTGAGCACTGCGGTGCGGGTCGCCTCGGAGACGCCGTCGCGGCCGTTGAGCACCCGGCTGACGGTGGCCTCGCTGACGCCCGCCTTCTTGGCAACTTCAGTCAACCGCTTGGTCACGACCGCAATGGTACGTCACTTGCATGAAAGAAATGAACAGCAAAATGCGCTGCGCTTGCTGCCCACCGGCTGATCTGAGGTCAGGACAGGTCTTGTAGAGCGGTTTCGATGGCCCTGTGGAAGGTCGGGTACGCGTAGATCATGTGCCGGAGCTGACTCAGTGGCACCGCCGCGTGTACCGCCACCACCAGCGCGGACAACACCTCGCCGCCGGCCGGGCCGGCCGAGGTCGCGCCGATCAGCACGCCCTGGTCGGCGTCCGCCACGACCTTGATGAAACCGTCGTCGCCGACCCGGTGGATCCAGCCCCGCGTCGAACTGCTCAATTTGGTGAAACCGACCTGCACGTTGATGCCGCGTTCGCGGGCCTGCTGCTCGGTGAGCCCGACCGCGCCGATCTCGGGATCGGTGAAGGTCACCCGGGGCAGCGCGCGGTAGTCGGCTCGCGGGATGGTGCCTGCTGACCCGCTCGATCCGCTGGCGGCCAGCGAGCTGGACGCGCCCATCGCTCCGCCGACCACGCTGGAGGTGCCGCTGGCGTCCGCGCCCGCCTTCGCCTGCCGGGCGCGGGCCAGGATGTCGGCGATGACGATTCCCGCCTGGTACATGGCGATGTGCGTGAAGGCACCCTCGCCGGTGATGTCGCCGACCGCCCAGACGTGGTCGGTGACGTGCAGACGGTCGTCCACCGGGAGGTAACGCTGGCTGGCGTCCAGGCCGATCGTGTCCAGGCCCAGCTCGGCGAGGTGGGCCTTGCGGCCGGTCACCACCAGCAGCCGGTCGGCGGTGAACTCCGCGCCGCCGCCACCGTGCAGGGTGAATCTGGTCCCGTCGTGCTCGACCCGTTCGGCGCGTACCCCGGTGTGGATCTCCACGCCGTCCGCGCGCAGCGCCGCGGCGGCGACCTCGGACGCCTCGGGTTCCTCGACGGCCAGCACACGGTCGAGCGCCTCGACCACTGTGACCCGGACCCCGAAGCGGGCGAAGACCTGCGCCAACTCCAGGCCGATCGCGCCGCCACCCAGCACGAGCAGCGTCTGTGGCAGCTCCTCGACCTCGATCGCCTGGTGGTTGGTCCAGTACGGCGTGTCGGCCAAGCCGTCGATCGGCGGCACCGACGGGCGGGTGCCGGTGCCCAGCACCACCCCGTGTCGGGCCTCGAACACCTGGTCACCGACGCGGACCCGGCGTGGACCGTCGAGCCGACCGCTGCCCCGCACGAGTCGGCCACCCTTGCCGATGAACCGCTCCGCCGCGACTGTGTCGTCCCAGGTGTCGGTGGCTTCCTCGCGGATCCGCTTCGCCACCGGCGCCCAGTCCGGCTGGACCTGCGCCGTCCCGGCGAGCCCGTCGACCCGGCGAGCCTCGGCGAGCGCGTTGGCGGCTCTGATCATCATCTTGCTCGGGATGCAGCCCCAGTACGGGCATTCCCCGCCGACGAGATCCCGTTCGACGCCGACCACGCTCAAGCCGGCCTCGGCAAGTCGCTCGGCCACCTCCTCGCCGCCGACCCCGAGCCCGACCACGACGACATCCACCAGCTCCGGTTCCGCCACACCGAACAGCATCCCCCGGCGACACCACACCAACCACCGGGGTCGCCGGAAAAATCGGCACGCGCACCGGCCCGGACGCCTACCGTGGCCGGATGCACGCACGCTTCGCTCCGGTCCGGGACTGCTTCCACGACCTGCTCGCCTCCGGCCGGGAAACCGGCGCCGCCCTGACCGTCTGGTACGACGGGCAACCGGTCGTGGACCTGACCGGCGGCTCCCGCAGCGGCCACGGGCCGGGCGGCGAGCCGTGGCTGCCGGACTCGCTGGTCAACGTCTACTCGGTCGGCAAGCCGGTGGCTGCGCTCTGCCTGCTGATGCTCGTCGACCGGGAGAAGGTCGACCTCGACTCGCCCGTCAACACGTACTGGCCGGAGTTCCGCACCCCCGCCACAGTGCGCCAGGTGCTGTCGCACACCGCCGGGCTGCCGGCCTTCCCGGTGCCCCGACCGACCACCGCGATCGCCGACTGGGCGCTGCTCACCGGCGACCTGGCCGCCGCCGACCCCGAGTGGTCGCCGGGCACTGTCGCCGGGGAACACGCCTGGACGTACGGGCACCTGGTGGGCGAGGTGGTCCGCCGCGTCGACGGGCGGTCGGTGGGCCGTTTCCTGGCCGAGGAGATCGCCGACCGGTGGCAGCTCGACCTCGGCTTCGGGCTGTCCGAGCCGGACCAGCGGCGCTGCGCCGAGCTGCGCTACGGCGACCCGCAGTGGCCGGTTCGAGCGCTCGGCGAGCCGGGCTCGCTGCGAGCGCGAGCGATGGGCAACCCGGCTGGCGGGCTGGACCTCGCCGTGCTGAACAGCCCGCTCTGGCGGGGTGCCGAGGTGCCAGCGGTCAACCTGCACGCCACCTCGGCTGGCCTGGCCCGGCTCTACGCCGGCCTGCTGGCCGGTGGTGTCCTGGACGGGGTTCGGCTGTTCAGCCCGGATCTGATCGCGGAGGCGACCCGGGTCCAGTACGACGGACCGGACCTGGTGTTGGACCGCGACGCCCGCTGGACGTTGGGTATGCAACGGGAGCCGGACGGCAGTTGGGGCATGGGCGGCATCGGCGGCAGCAGCGCGTGGGCCGACCCCGAGCGGGGCTACACCTTCGCGTACGCCACGGCGCACCTCGCCGAGCACGACCGGGTCGACGAACTGGTCGAGGTGTTGCACTCGGTGCTCTGATCAGCGCAGCCAGACGGGGTCGGTGCCGGGCACCGAGAGGGGCGGCGGGTAGTCGAGCGTCTGGCGCAGGGCCTCGGGCAGCCGCCACGGCTGGTGGATGGCCTTGCCCTGCACCGCGGCCAGCTCCGGCACCCACCGGCGCACGTAGTCGCCGTCCGGGTCGTACCGTTCGGCCTGCCGGACGGGGTTGAACCCCCGGTACGGCTTCGTGTCGTTGCCGGTGCCGGCGACCCACTGCCAGTTGCCGGAGTTGTTCGCCACGTCCCCGTCGAGCAGCCAGCGGAAGAAGACCGCCACCCCGGACCGCCAGTCCTGCCCGAGGTGCTTGGTCAGGTAGCCGGCGGTGATCAGCCGGGCCCGGTTGTGCATCCAGCCCTGGGCCAGCATCTGCCGCATCCCGGCGTCGACGATCGGCATCCCGGTGCGTCCCTCGGTCCAGGCCGCCAACGCGTCGTCGTCGTAGCGCCACTGCTCGGTGGCACCCCGCCGGTACGCCGCGGTCGAGATCTCCGGGAAGGCGGCGGTGACCTGGTAGTAGAAGTCCCGCCAGCAGAGCTGCCTGACGAACGGGCCGGACCGGTCGCCGGCGCGGTTCGCCACCGCCAGCGGTGACACGCAGCCGAAGCGCAGGTACGGGCTGAGCCGGGAGGTGTCGTCGCCGGCCATGTCGTCGTGCTGATCGCCGTACCGGTTCAGGTCGGGCAGCCAGTCGGTGAGCCGCTGGCGGGCGACCCGCTCGCCTCCGATGGCCGCGTCGGGCGAGTCGCCGTTCGGCAGCGCCGGCAACCGACCCACGCGTACCCGGTCGGGCAGCGCGATCCGCCGAGGCGCGGCCAGCTCCTCGCGCCACCGGTTGGCCGCCCAGGCCCGGTGGTACGGGCTGAACACCCGGTAGTGGTCGCCGCCGCCACCGGGGCGCAACGCGCCCGGCTCGACAACCGTCAACCCGGGAAACAGGCGCAGGTGCAGCCCATGCCGCTCGCACTCGGCGCGTAGTCGCCGCTCCCGGCGGCCCGCGTAGTGGCTGACGTCGGCCGAGAGCGCGACGGCGGTGGCCCCGACCTCGTCGGCCAGCCGGATCGTCTCGGCCACCGGGTCGCCGTGCCGGACCACCAGGTCGCCGCCACGCTCACGGAGTTGGTCGCGCAGGTCGGCGAGGGCCTGGTGCAGGAAGCGGGTGCGGTTGGCGGAGAGGTCGGCCAGCGCCGGGTCGAGCACGTACAGCGGCACCACCTGGTCGAACGCCGCACAGGTGGTGGCCAGCGCCGGGTGGTCGTTCACCCGCAGGTCGCGGGTGAAGAGCACGATCGCCGTACTCGCGGTCACCGGCTCTCCGGCTCGATCGTCGGCCCGGGGATGACGACCGGCGTACCCGTCGAGGTGAGCAGGGCCCGCGCGGCCACCGCCATCCGTCGCCGCTGCGGCACCAGGGCCCGCTGGACGAAGACGTCGTAGTCCTGCGCGGCCACCTCGTCGAGGATGCCGCCATAGAGGGCGTACGCGGTGCGCATGCAGGCCTGCGAGGCGGGCGCCAGCATGGTGATGCCCGGTGCGGCGGCGGCGTAGTGCGCCTGGGCGCGGGTCACCTCGTACTCGATCAGCTCGCGGATCCGGGGGGTGACGTGACCTCGGGCGCGGGCCTCGGCCAACTCCTCGCGGGTGACCCCGAACTTCGCCATGTCCTCGTCCGGCAGGTAGGTGCGGCCCCGGTCGAGGTCCTCGGCGACGTCCCGGATGAAGTTGGTGAGCTGGAAGGCGAAGCCGAGTTGCCGGGCCGGCTCCCGGGCTGCCACCGGGTCGGAGCTGCCCAGGATCGGCAGCATCATGGTGCCGATGACCGCCGCCGAGCCCTCCATGTAGTCGAGCAGGTGGTCGTAGGTCGGGTATGCGGTGACGGTCAGGTCCATCGCCATGCTCTTCAGAAACGACGCAAAGTCGTCCCGGTCGAGATCGAAGACGGCGATCGTGTGCAGCACCGCCGGCAACAGTGGGTCGTCGACCGGCGCACCGTGCAGACCGGCCACGAACTGGCTGGCCCAGCGGTCCAGCAGAGCGGCCCGCTCGGCCGGCGGCAGGTCCTCGGTGCTGTCGACGATCTCGTCCGCGTAGCGCGTGAACCCGTAGAGGGCGTGCACATGTCGTCGTTTCCACGCGGGAAGCAGGCGGGTGGCGAGATAGTAGGTGCGGCCGTGGCGTTTGTGCAGCTCACGGCACCGGTCATAGGCAGCGGTGAGATCAGTTTCCACCGGCCCTCCTCCATTATCGACGCACCAATCGACGCAACTCGTAGCCTAGGGTACGCTCAGCCGCATGGCCAACGACGCAGTTGCGGGCAACGTGACCCGCGTGGCGCCGGCAGGGCCGGCCGACGGAGACGATCCGGTCCGCGCCGTTCTGGCTGCTTATACCCACGATCTGGTCACGGCGGTCGATGAAATCCTTGACACTTTCCTCACCGCCGAGGTCGACGCCCTCACCGAGATCGACGCGTCGATGGGCAGTTTCGCCGCCACCGCGCGGGAAGCCGTCCTGACCGGCGGCAAGCGGATCCGGTCCACGTTCGCCTACTGGGGCTGGCGTGGGGCCGTCGGCGGCACCGCGGCGCTGCCACCGGTGCTGCCCGCGCTGGCCGCGCTCGAGCTGCTGCACACCTTCGCGCTGGTGCACGACGACGTGATGGACGCGTCCACCACCCGCCGTGGCCGGCCCACCGCCCACGTCGCGCTCGCCGAACAGCACGTCGCCGCCGGCCACCGGGGAGATCCCGGCCGGTTCGGTGAGGCCGTCGCCGTGCTCATCGGCGACCTCTGCATGGTCTGGGCCGACCAGTTGCTGGCCCACGCCTCGGTTCCGTCGAGCCGGCTCTTCGAGGTGCGCCGCTGCTACGACCAGATGCGGGTCGAGACGGTCGCCGGGCAGTATCTCGACGTGCTCGGTGAGAACGACCCGGCCAGCTGGTCGGTCGACCGGGCGCTACGGGTGGCCCGCTACAAGACCGCCAGCTACACAGTCCAGCGACCACTGCTCTTCGGCGCCTGCCTGGCCGGGGTGCCCGCCGACGACCCGCTGGTCTCCGCGTACTCCCGCTACGGCCTGGCTGTCGGCGAAGCGTTCCAGCTCCGCGACGACCTGCTGGGCGTCTACGGCGACCCGGCGGCCACCGGCAAACCGGCCGGGGACGACCTGCGCACCGGCAAGCCGACCACGCTGCTCACGCTGGCCCGTGAGCTGGCCACCCCGGCCCAGCTCGCGGCGTTGGAGCGGGCCGCCGACGGATCGGTCGACGCACTCGCCGAGCTGGTCGCCGAGACCGGCGCGGTGACCCGGGTGGAGCAGATGATCGCCGAGCGGGTCAGCGACGCGCTGGCCGCGCTCGACGCCGCACCCGTGGACCAGACGGCGCGGACAGCGTTGACCGGGCTGGCCACCGCCGCTGCCAACCGGCGGGCCTGATGAGCGACTTGAGCGAGGAGGTGGTCACGTGCGGACGGTGACAGGACGGACGGACCGGGTGGTGGTCGTCGGGGCCGGGCTGGGCGGGCTCGCCTGCGCGCTGCACCTGGCCGGCAGCGGTCGACAGGTGACGGTGCTGGAACGCGAGCCGGTGCCCGGCGGGCGGGCCGGACGCCTCGGCGTTGACGGCTACGAGTTCGACACGGGCCCGACCGTGCTCACCATGCCCGACCTGATCGCCGAGGCGCTCGGCGCGGTCGGCGAGGAGCTGCACGACTGGCTGGACCTGACCCCGCTCGACCCCGCCTACCGGGCGTACTACCCGGATGGCTCGACCCTCGACGTGCTCACCGACACCACCCGGATGGCGGCCGAGATCTCCCGGGTGTGCGGGCCCCGGGAGGCCGACGGCTACCTGCGGTTCGTCGAGTACGCGCGAGAGCTGTGGCGGCTGGAGCGCACCGACTTCATCGAGCGCAACCTGGACGCGCCGACCGACCTGATCACCGGCAACCTGCTCAAGTTGCTCAGCGGCGGGGCTTTCCGGCGCCTCCAGACGAAGATCAACCAGTTCTTCCGGGACCCGCGTACCCAGCGGATCTTCTCGTTCCAGGCGATGTACGCCGGCCTCGCGCCACACGACGCGCTGGCCATCTACGCGGTGATCGCGTACCTCGACTCGGTGGCCGGGGTCTACTTCCCCCGCGGCGGCATCCACGCGGTCTCCAGGGCGATGGCCGGCGCGGCCGAGAAGCACGGCGTGCAGATCCGGTACGACACCACAGTGACCCGGGTGGAGACCGTCAACGGCCGCGCCACCGGAGTGCTCACCGCCGACGGCGACCTGGTGCCGGCGGACGTGGTGGTGCTCAACCCCGACCTGCCGGTCGCCTACCGGGACCTGCTCCCCGCCGCGCCGCAGCGCCGGCTCACCTACTCGCCGTCCTGCGTCGTTCTGCACGTCGGCTCCCGACAGGCCTATGCGAAGATCGCCCATCACAACATCCACTTCGGGCGCGCGTGGAAGGGCACCTTCGATGAGGTCATCCGACGGGGTGAGCTGATGACCGATCCGTCGCTGCTGGTGACCAACCCCAGCCGGACCGACCCCGCGGTGGCCCCGCCGGACCGACACACCTACTACGTGCTCGCCCCGGTGCCCAACCTGCACCGGGCGCCGTTCGAGTGGCGCGGCGACCTGACCCAGCGCTACACCGACCAGCTCATCGGCACCCTGGAGGAGCGCGGCTACGTCGGCTTCGGCGCCGGGGTCGAGGTGCTCCGGGCGATCACCCCCGCCGAGTGGGAGGAGCAGGGGATGGCCGCCGGCACTCCGTTCGCCGCCGCGCACACCCTCTTCCAGACCGGCCCGTTCCGCCCGTCCAACCTGCACCGCGGCCTGTCGAACGTGGTCTTCGTCGGCTCCGGGACCCAACCCGGCGTCGGCGTACCGATGGTGCTCATCTCCGGCAAGCTCGCCGCCGGCCGGATCACCGGGGAAGGCCGATGAGCAGCCGCGAGAAGCACCTCGTCGAGCTGGTCGACGAGACCGGCACGGCCCACGGCGAGACGACCGTCGCGGCCGCGCACCAACCACCGGGGCAGCTGCACCGGGCCTTCTCGGTGTTGCTGGTGGACCCGGACGGCCAGGTGCTGCTCCAGCGCCGAGCCGCCGTCAAGACCCGGTTCCCGCTGCGCTGGGCCAACTCCTGCTGCGGCCACCCACAGCCTGGCGAGTCGCTCGCCGAGGCGGCCAACCGACGGCTGCGCGAGGAGTTGGGCGCGGGCCCGGTCGAGCTGACCGAGGTCGGCATCTACGTCTACTACGCCGAGGACCCGGCGACCGGTCGGGTCGAGTTCGAGTACGACCACGTGCTGCGCGGCGAGTTCCTGCCCGGCGCTCCGCTGCTGCCCGACCCGGACGAGGTGGCCGAGCTGCGGTGGGCCGACCCCGCCGCGTTGGAGGCCGAGTTGAAGCTCGACCCCCGGTCGTACGCGCCCTGGCTGGGCGGGGTGGTGCACCGGCTGCTCCGCCCCGCGGAGTCCCGGTCGGGCGCAACCGGCCCGGCCATGACGCTGCCCGGATCGTCGGCGGATGACACGGCGGAGCGGTCGGGTGGTCGATGAGGCGCTGAGCGCGGGCGCCGTCGCACGTCGGTTGGGGGTCGCGGTGACGACCCTCCGCACCTGGCACCAGCGCTACGGGCTCGGGCCCAGCGAACACATCCCCGGTCACCACCGCCGGTACACACCCACCGATCTGGCCCGTCTCGAAATCATGCGACGGCTCACCGCCGAGGGAGTGAGCCCCGCCGAGGCGGCCCGCTGGGCCCGCCAGGCACCGGACCCGATGCCCAACGGCACCGTCGCCCCCGCCCGGATCCACCCGACCGGCCGGGACGGCGGCGGCTCCATCCCGGTCGGCCGTGCCGGTCCGGCGGCGCGCGGCCTGGCCCGGGCCGCCATGCGACTGGACACGGCGGCGATCAGCGAGACGATCGCGCACGCCCTGGCCACCAACGGAGTCGTGGCCACCTGGGAGGGCCTGCTGCGCCCGGTGCTCGCCGGCATCGGCGAACGGCACGCCGCCACCGCCGGCCTGATCGAGGTGGAACACCTGATGTCCCGCTGCGTCTCGGAAGCGCTCGCGGCGGCCAGTCGGGCCAACGTCCCCACCGGGCCGGCCCGGATCCTGCTCTCCTGCGCCGACGAGGAACAGCACACGCTGCCGCTGGAAGCGTTGGCGGCAGCTCTCGCGGAAGCCGGTGTCAGCTACCGGATGCTCGGCGCCCGGGTGCCGGTGGCCGCTCTCGTCGAGGCGGTCAACCGGACCGGACCGGCCGCCGTGGTGCTCTGGTCGCACACCCGGGCCACCGCCGACCCGACCCAACTCAGCGCGCTGCTCGCTGCCCCCCGGCGCCCGTTGCTGGTGCTCGCCGCCGGCCCCGGCTGGCGAGCCGACACACTGCCCGCCGGGGTGGTGCGGCCGGTCGACCTGGCCGAGGCGGTCTCGCTCTCCGCCGCCGTCCGCGACTCCCTGGACCAGTCGAGGCGTGACTGATCGCACTGTCGCCGGATCGCGGCGTGAACTACCGTCGGGCGGGTCCGCCTACCCCGACCCTCCGGGAGCGAGCACATGCAAGCCCGCGCCATCCTGGCGTCCGTCCTCGCCGTGGCGCTGCTCCTGTCCGGCTGCGCCCAGCCAACCCGCACCATCACACCGGCCGCCGCTCCGAAGCCGGTGGAGTCGATACCGCCGCCCACCCCGAAACCGCACCCCAGCGTCACCAAGCCGGCCAAGCCGCCGCTGCGGCCGCTGCCGGCCAAGCTCCCCTCCGGCCTGGGGCGCAACACCGGCGTACGCCCGGTGGCCCTGACATTCGACGACGGGCCCAGCCCGGCCTGGACACCCAAGGTGCTCGACCAGCTGAAGGCCGCCAAGGTGACAGCGACCTTCTGCGTCGTCGGTCGCGAGGCACAGCGTCACCCGGAGTTGGTCCGGCGGATCGTCCGGGAGGGACACCAGCTCTGCAACCACAGCTGGCGACACGACCTCGAGCTCGCCCGTCGACCCGTCGGCGAGATCCGGGCCGACCTGGACCGCACCAACAAGGCCATCCAGAAGGCCGTTCCCGGCGCGAAGGTGTCGTTCTACCGGCAGCCCGGCGGCCGGTGGACGTCGGAGGTGGTCAGGGTGGCCAAGGACCTCGGCATGCGTCCACTGCACTGGTCGGTCGACCCGCAGGACTGGGACAAGCCGACCGCAGCCACGATCGGCAAGCGTGTCCACTCCGCCACCCGGCCCGGTGCGATCGTTCTTCTGCATGACGGAGGCGGTGATCGGGCCGCGACACTCGCCGCATGCCCAAAGGTGATCGCCGACCTGAAGCAGCGCTTCGGCATAACCCGACTCCGCTAGAACCGCTCTGACCTGCTGTTATTGCCCGTCCCAAGCCCTTGCCGATACCGATTTTGTCGACCGACGGAGCATCACGTATGCTTTCGAAGCCTCCGGCGGGGCCGGATGGGAGCAAGTCCGCTTGAAGTTGCGAGTGTGCAATGATGGCGGGGCCGCCCTCATCGTCTAGCGGCCCAGGACGCCGCCCTTTCAAGGCGGTAGCACGGGTTCGAATCCCGTTGGGGGCACGACCGGCGAAAGCCGGGGCAAGGCCGGCGAAAGCCGGAGCAACACAAGCTAGGTCCTGTGGAGCAGTTGGAGTGCTCGCCGCCCTGTCAAGGCGGAGGTCGCGGGTTCAAGTCCCGTCAGGACCGCAGCGCTGACGCCGCGCCCCGCGCGGCGTTCTGCGTATCGGAGCAGGTCGCCTTGCCGCCGGTTCGTCCGGTTGCCGGGTAACATGAGCCGAGCGACACGGCCAGGTAGCTCAGTTGGTACGAGCGTCCGACTGAAAATCGGAAGGTCGGCGGTTCGACCCCGCCCCTGGCCACATAGCCTTTCGCCGGGCTACAGAGATCCCCACCAGCGAATACGCAGGTGGGGATCTTGCTTTGGCGGGTGTGGTCAACACGACTTTCTGGAAGTCGCGGGGTCCCGGCTGGCGCGACACCGCGTATTCAAGGAAACCGAGTCGATCATGCCCGGGGCGGCCTCCGCGTGGGGGCAGCGCGGCGGACGTGACGCACCCTGCGGCGGATTGACCCATGACAGCGGCGCCGGACGTGACGCGCGACTGCGCGGCGTCAGTGGTCGCGGCGACCCTGCGGGCGATGCTGGGCCACGCTGCCCTGGATCGCCTCCCACACGCTGCGTCCGGCCTCTCGCAGCGTCTCCCCCGCCTGCTCGGCGAACTGGGCCGCGCTCTGGGCCGCAGCCTGCGCCGCGCCCGGCAGACCACCGTCACCGCCACCGGACGGGCGCGGCCCCGACCCATCCGACTGTTTGCGGGCTTCTTCGGTGCGACGCGGACCCTCGTGCCGCTGACCCTCCGAGCCATGGGCGGCAGCCGGCGGGCCGGTCTCCGGACGCTGGCCCTGCGAACGCTGGCCCTCCTGCTGCTGCCCCTCCGACTGCGGGCCCTGCGGCCCACGGCCCTCCGGACGCTGCTCCTGCGGCTGCGCCTGGTCGGCCGGTCCTGGGCCACCGGCTCGCGGTCCAGGACCGCCGGCACCCGGTCCTGAGCCGACCGGACCAGCCCCGGACCGACCCGCATCCGCCCGACCCGCATTCGGCCGGTCAGGAGCCGGTCGCCCAGGGCCCGGCTGATCCAGCTCCGGCTGATCGAGACCACGGCGATCGGGACCATGGCGATCGAGACCACGGCGATCGAGACCACGGCGATCGGGACCATGGCGATCGGGGCCCCGCTGGCCGGAGCCCGAAGGCCGACCCGGACCGGTCCGGTCGGAGCCCAGCTGGTCGCGGTCGGCCACTGGGCTGGCTGCGCCGACCTGCCGGCTCGGCTCGTCGCGGACGTCGTCCGAGCGTCGACCCGATGCCTTGATCTCCGCTGAGCCTGCGGCCAACTGCTGGGCACCGCGGTTCATGTCGTCGACGGCGGTGCCGGCCGTGCGCGCGAGCGTCTCGATGATGTGTGGGTTGTGGTCGAGCGTGTCGAGCGCGCGGCCCAGGATCCTTGTCAACTGCTCCAACCGCACCCGCAGCTGCGCCTCGGCGTTCACCCCGTCGATGTTCAACTCGCCGCCGTTGAGGTGCACCCGTACGCCGGCGTCGACCTGGAGCAGGTTGGCCACCCGGGCCCGCAGCGACAGGTCGGCCTCCAGACCGTCGACCGCCAGTCGGATGGAGTCGACGGTGACCTTCGGAATGTCGAGCAGGACGTCCGGGTCTGCGGCGTCGTCGACGGTCCGGTCCGGCCCTCGTTGCTGCGCGTTCTCGCTCATGATCTCCCGCCCGCCCGCACGAAAGTCCCGGTCGTCCGCGCGGTTACCCGCTTTCCGGCCGGGCATCCCGTCCGTGACGACTCGACGACCCTCTGTCTGGAACCGGGCACCGCGCGAAGCTGCACACCGAGGCATCAGCCGGTATGGTCCGGGCCTATGGGACAGGAATTGACTGATCCGGCCGACATCCGGCAGGACGTCGGCCAGTTCTCTCTTCGGTGCAGCGTTCTCGTCCCGGGTGCCGCCGAGCACGCATTCGCGGTCTTCAGCGACGAGCTGACCGACTGGTGGGTCACCGAATACACCTGGTCCGGCCCGGACGCACTGGCCGAGCTGGGCATGGAGCCTCGGGCCGGCGGCATGCTCTACGAGATCGGCCCGTACGGTTTCCGGGCCGACTGGGGCCGGGTGCTCACCTGGGATCCGCCTCGCCGGCTGGTCTTCGTGTGGCAGATCGGCCCCGACCGGGCACCGGTCCCGGACCCGGCCCGCGCGAGCGAGGTCGAGGTGCTGTTCCATGCCGAGGGGCCGGAACAGACCCGGCTCGAACTGGAGCACCGGCACTTCGACCGGCATGGCGAGGCTGCCGAGGGTTACCGCAAGGCGCTCACAGCCGGCTGGCACGAGCTGCTCACCCGCTACGTCGCCACGGTGTCGCGCCATCGCCCCAGCACGGCGGCCTGACGGCCTACCGGGTCAGCGGCCGAGCCGCCGACCGGCAGCGGCGCCGCCGAGGTCCCGACCACCGAGGTTCGCGCGTTCGCCGGCCTCCGCCCCCGAACCGAAGCCGGTGCCGCCCAACCGACGTGGCGGTGCCGTACGCAGCCGTGGGTACTCCTCGGTGAGCCGGCGCTGCACCCGGTCGGACCGGTCGGCCAGCACCAGCGCCACCGACGAGGTGCCCGACTCGCTGGCCGCCGCCGACTCCGCCGCCCAGAGTCGCCCTCCGACCACCTCCGCGAAGCCGGCCAGCCAGGAGCGGCGGAAGGCGGCGGGGTGGTCGTCGGCGGGCACCTCCGTGGCGGCCAGGCCGTGCGCCGCCTGCACGAGCAGTGAGGTGAAGAGCAGGTCGACTCGCTCCAGGTCACTGGCGAAGCCGAAGAGGTGCAGGGCGAAGCCGTTGCCCTGCCGGCGGCGTACGCAACGGCAGCGCAGCGGCTCGGCCACGGCGGCGAGCAGGCCGACCTTGTCGCGGGCGTACGGGGCGACGACGTCCAGCACCCGATCGCCGACCGGATCGGTGGTCGGGTCCCGGGCGGCGAGCAGCGCCCGGTCGACGCCGTAGCGGGCGATCAGCTCGGTCGCCTTGGCGGTGAACGCGGCGGACTCGGCCGGCGTGCAGGCCGGGTCCTCGGCCTGGGCCAACAGCTTGCGCACCTTGCTGAGCATGGCCTCGGACATGCCTACAGAGCTACCACACGGGCCGGACATCACCGGGGCCGCGCGGTAGTCGATCGATACGTATCATCGTCACGGCCAGATGATCAGTCCAACACGGACCGTTGACCAACTGTTTGGAGGAACGAACGGATGCCATCCCCGACCGCTCGTCTGCTCGCCGTCGCCACGGCCACCGCACTGCTCTCCGTCGGCACGCCCGCCCAGGCGGAGCCGACCACACCGACCACGCCGGTCAGCTCCGGGCCGAACGTGTTCGCCCCGCTCGCCACCTGTTACGGCGGGGCGGTCCGGTCGTACTTCGAGACCGGCCGGTACGGCGGCTCAGCCGGCCAGTACCGCACCACGACGCGCTGCCGCGACAT
The DNA here is from genome assembly GCF_040608275.1 of Micromonospora sp. NPDC005205. Lineage (NCBI taxonomy): Bacteria > Bacillati > Actinomycetota > Actinomycetes > Micromonosporales > Micromonosporaceae > Micromonospora > Micromonospora sp. NPDC005205. The sequence goes on along the minus strand of NZ_JBEXHV010000001.1, from coordinate 427,264 downwards.
CAACGTGCGCAACGCGAGCGTGTACGCCACCGACGCGTGCGTGATCTTCGTCGACAAGACCAGCGCCTGCAACTACTGGACCTACCTGCCGGCCAACTCGGGCTGGATCACGGTGGCGACCAACGTCCGGGACGGCGTCAACTTCCGGGTCCGCTTCGAGAACCTGCGCTACGAGTACGAACCGCTCATCGCGTACCACGCGTTCTGACCGACCCGCACTGTCGCGGCGTCCGCCCCCCGACGGACGCCGCGACCCGGCGGCGGTTCACTCCGCGCGGCTGCGCAGTGTGGCGATCGTCGAACCGGCGAGTGTGAGCAGGCAGTCGGGGAGCAGCCCGTCGGCGGCCGCCGCGCCGAACAGCGCCTCCCCGGTCGGCTCGTCCCGATTCGCGTACGCGCTGACGAAGCGGGCCACCCAGCGGGTGTCGTACCCGGCCTGATCGATCCCCGGAAAGTCGAGCGCCGCCCCGCTGGCTGCCGGCGCGTCACCGAGCATCGTCGCGGCCAGGCACCAGGCGACGTCGTACGCGCCGTCCAGGCCGGCCCGGTTGACGACCGCGTCGAAGGCTCCCACCACCGCGTCTCCATCGCCGGTCAGCGCCGAACGGAGCACGGCGGCCGCGTCATCGAACGTCTGCTGTGGTAGATCCGTCACGCAGCGCACAGTAGGACGGGTGGTCAAGCGCCCCCTCAACCGTCACTGTCCGTGTTCAACGCGAGCTACCTGCGCATTACGCCACCTCCACGGTCCCGCCGCCGGCCTCGGCACGCTAATGTGCGCAGCGGACCTTCGCCGGAGGAAGGACGACCATGTTCGTATCACGCCGCTCGCGGGTAGCCACACTGGCTGCCTGCGCGACGATCCTGCTCGCCACAAGCGCTTGCGGGGATGACAAGCCCGAAGAGGCCAGCGCCCAACAGGTGCGCCTCTACGGCACGGACGGCAACATGCTCAACTCCTATCCAGCGGAGTTGAAGGAACGGGCGAGTCTCGTCGACGGGATGAAGGGCACCACGCCCCTCGTGCCGCTGCCAGACGACTTCAAGGGCCGGCTACGGGCCGTCAATCCGGCGCTGACGGACTTCGTGTACTCCGCGGAGACGTACGACGCGGTGGTGATCGCCGTGCTCGCCGCCCAGTTGGCAGGGAGCACCGACCCGGCCGCCATCACCAAGCAGATCGTCGCGGTGACCAACGACGGGCAGCGCTGCGAAGACCCGACGAGTTGTCTCGCGCTGGCCCGCAACGGGCAGGACATCGAGTACCGCGGCGTGTCGCTGACCCGGGCGGGCTTCACCGACAAGGGTGAGCCGGCCACCGCCAGCTACGCGACGCTGACCTTCGACGGGCAGCAGATCAACGACGGCAAGACCGAGTTCGTCGGCGCCGGCATCGAGTCGGCGGCGAGCACCAAGGCCCCGCCGAAGCCGAAGAAGCAGCGCCCGGGTGGCGCCGCCGCCGACCAGGAGCCGCTGATCCTGGGCGGCCTGCTGCCGAAGACCGGTGACCTCTCGATCGCCTACCCGCCGATGGCCGCCGGCGCGGCGCTGGCGATCAAGGAGGTCAACGCCGCTGGCGGCGCACTGGGCAAGCCGGTGACGTGGCTCGACGGCGACGACGGCACCAACCCGGCGGTGGCCAAGGCGACGGTGGCCAAGCACGTGACGGACGGCGTCAGCGTGATCATCGGTGCCGGCGGTTCGGGCATCTCCCGGGCGGTGCTGCCGGACGTGGTGCAGGCCGGGAAGATTCTCTTCTCCCCGTCCAACACCGACAGCAGCCTGACCGACGTCGACGACCAGGGCCTCTACTTCCGTACCGCCCCGCCGGACAGCCTCCAGGGCCGGGCGCTGGCCGACGTGATCCTCCGCGACGGGTCACAGAAGATCGTCATCGTCGCCCGCAAGGACTCCTACGGTGAGGGTCTCCAGGGCACCGTCCGTGACGAGCTGGAGAAGGCCGGTATCGCCAACGACCGGCTCAAGCTGTTGACGTACGAGCCGCCGGCCGACGCGAAGGCCGCTCCGGTCGACTTCAGCGGCGGCGCGAAGGAGATCAAGGAATTCGGCGCGGACGCCGTGCTGATCATCGGTTTCGGTGAGTCCGCCCAGGTGATCCGCGGCCTGGCCGACGCCGGGGTGCAGATCCGGCAGTAGGCAGGCCCAGAAACCACGACGGCCGCACCGGCTTCGCGCCGGTGCGGCCGTTTCTGCGTACGCGGGATCAGCGCGGCCGGCGGCGCTCCAGGAACTCGGTCATCCGGCGGTGCTTCTCATCGTCCTCGAAGAGCACCGCCTGGCTGACCAGGTCGAGGTGCGGGTGCGCGGCGGCCGGCGCGTCCACCGCCAGTTTGGTCAGCCGCACCGCCAGCGGTGAGCCCAGGGCGATCTCGTCCAGCAACGCGTGCGCCACCGTCAGCAGCTCGCCGGGCTCGTCCACCACCCGGTTCACCAGGCCGATCCGCAGCGCCTCAGCGGCGTCCACCCGCCGGCCCGTGAAGAGCAGCTCCTTGGCCCGGCCCTCGCCGATCAACGCCGGCAGCCGGTGGGTCGCGCCGGCGCCGGCCAGGATGCCCAACCGCACCTCCGGTTGCCCGAAGACCGCCCGCGCCGTGCACACCCGCAGATCGCAGGCGTACGCCAGCTCGGCGCCACCGCCCAACGCCGGGCCGTCGACGGCCGCCACGGTCGGCATCGGCAGCGCCCGGATACGGGCGAAGGCAGCCGAGTTGATCGCGGCGAGGGCGTCCGTGCGACCCCGTTCGCGCAGTTGGCCGATGTCGGCGCCACCGGCGAAGATGCCCGACGCGCCGCCGGTGAGCAGCAGCAGGCGCGGGCGGGCCTCCAACTCGGCGCAGACCTGGTGCAGCTCGGCGATCAGGTCGGCGTCGATGGCGTTGCGCTTCTCCGGCCGGTCCAGCGTGACCACCAGCCGGTCCGGACGTTCCTCGATCCGCAGGCCGCTCACTGCCTGACCCCGCCTTCCCAGCGGTAGAAGCCCTGCCCGGACTTCTTGCCCAGCCGCCCGGCGGCCACCATCTCCACCAGCATCTGCGGCGGCGCGAAACGGTCCCCGTACGCGGCCTGAAGGGTGCGGGCGATGTCCAGCCGCACGTCGAGCCCAACCAGGTCGGTGAGCTCCAACGGCCCGATCGGGTGCCGGTAGCCGAGCACCATGGCCTTGTCGATGTCCGCCGGGCTGGCCACCTCGTCGGCGACCATCCGGATCGCCTCCAGCCCGAGGGTGACCCCGAGCCGGGAGGTGGCGAATCCGGGCATGTCGCGTACGACGACGGGGTCCTTGCCGAGCCGGCCGGCGAGCGCGACGGCCGCGGCGGTGGTCTCCTCGGCGGTGGCCGGGCCGACCACGATCTCCAGCAGCGCCATCGCCCAGACCGGGTTGAAGAAGTGCAGGCCGAGGAAGCGCTCGGGCGCGTCCAACTCGGCGGCCAGCGCCCCGATGGCGATGCTGGAGGTGTTGCTGCCCAGCAGAGCCGGACGCAGCGCGGCGGCGTCCCTGAGCACCGCACGCTTCAGCTCGAGGCGCTCCGGCACCGCCTCCACGATCACCTGGGGGGCGGGAGCGACATCGGCGAGGGTTGGGCGCAGCGTCACCCGCTGCCGGTTCGTGGCGGCCTCGTCGGCGCTCAACTTCCCGCGCTGCACCGCCCGCTCCCACAGCTCGGCGAGCCGGTTCAGCGCGGCCGTACCCCGCTCGGGATCCACCTCGACCAACTCGACGGCGTGCCCGGTACCGGCCGCCACGTACGCGATGCCAAGCCCCATCGTGCCGGCACCGACGACCACGAAACGATCGCTCATCACGCCTCCCTGTCCTGCCCGCCGATGCGCGGGGTCCCCGCTACGCCTGACCGGGTGTCCCGCCCGCTCCGCTCGCTCATGGTGCGACCCTAGACAGCGCGACGACCCGGACCATGCGTGGGGGAGCGCCGGATCGGGTAATGACGCCCCGTCAACCGAGGGAAGGACCGCATCGACATGAGCCAGGCACCGGAGAGCGTCACCGCCGGGGAGACCGTGGAGACCCGAGGCGATGAGCGGGTCGAACTGCTGCGCGCCGACACCAACAACGACGGCAAGACCGACGTGTGGGTGGTCGACACCGACGGCGACGGCAAGGCGGACCTGTTCCAGTTCGACACCGACGGTGACGGCAAGGTGGACATCACCATGGTCGACATCGACGAGGACGGCCAACCGGACGAGGTGGTCGACGGCGACGGCGGCCTTCCGCCCGAGCAGCTCCCCCCGACCGTCCAGGTCTGAGACGTACGGACGGCCCCCGCTCTCCGCCCGGCGGTGAGCGGGGGCCATCCTGCTCAGTCGACGAGGCGCAGGGTGGCCAGGTAGTAGGGGGCGTCACGGTCGTCCACATCGGTGAGCCGCCAACCGGTGCCGTGCACCAGGCCGGCGAACTCGTCTGCCGAGCAGACCAGGTAGTCGAACCACTCGGTGCTCAACTCGCGGTAGCGCAGCCGCAGCCGCAGCTGGCCACCGAACCGGCCGCGTCGACGGTTGCGCTCGTGGTAGCCGGTGTGCAGCGGGTCGCGGGTGCCGTACGGGTTGGTGCCCTGCGCGATGATCTGCGCCCCCGGTCGGGCCAGCGCGGCCAGCGCGGCCAGGAACTCGGGAGCACGCTCCCGCCCCTCGAACAGCCCGAGGTTGTTGCCGAGCAGCAGGAACGTGTCGTACCGCGCCCCGTCGGCGACGTGCGTGTCGACGGTGCCGTGCACCAGCCGCCGGACACCGCGACGCCGGCTCACCTCCAGCGCGCCGGCGGAGGTGTCCAGCCCGGTGACCGGTACGCCGCGCTCCTGGAGCAGCAGCGCGATGCGGCCGGCTCCGGTGCCGATGTCCAGCGTCTCGCCGTGCGCCCGGTCCACCGCGCGGTGGTCGTACGGCTGCCACTCCGCCGGCCCGTCCAGGTAGTGCGCGGACGGGGCGCCGTTGATCAGACCGTCGTCCCGTTCGATGATCTCGATGACCGGTCGCGGCAGTCGACCACCGACCAGGGGCCGGGGGCCCACCCCGGTGGCCACGGCGAGCGTGTCCCGCAGCAGTTCACCGACCACGTCACCGATCTGGGGCTCCACCGTCACGACGTTCACGCTATCTGGCCACTCAGTGCCCCGCACCGGCCGTATCCTGGCGGCGTGACCATGCTGGACCGACTGTCGGCCGAGAAGTACATCCTGCTCACGACCTTCCGCAAGGACGGTCGGGCGGTGCCGACCCCGGTCTGGGCGGTGCGCGACGGCGAGGCGTTGGCGGTCTGGACCCGGGCCGACTCCGGCAAGGTCAAGCGGATCCGCCGCAACGGCGAGGTGACCATCGCCCCGTGCGACGTCCGGGGTCGACCACACGGGGCGGAGGTGCCAGCTCACGCGACGCTCTACGGAGGTGGTGACACCGGCCGGATCCGCGACCTGCTCAAGCACAAGTACCGCGTGATCGGTCGACTGAGTCTGCTGAGCAGCCGGTTGCGTCGCGGCGAGGGCGGCACGGTGGGCATCAGGGTGACGTTGGCCGAGCCACGCCGCTGACCCTGCGGCGCTGACCCTGCGGCGCTGACGCGCGGTCGGGGTCGTGCTCGGCGGCGCACACGAAAGGGGCGGCGGATCGAGATCCACCGCCCCTTTCGAAGAACTATCGCTGCTCAGTCGCCCTGCCGCTGCTGCGGGATCTGGCCCTGCAAAAGCGCCCTGACCTCCGACTCACGGTACCGACGGTGGCCACCCAGGGTGCGGATGGCACTGAGCTTGCCAGCCTTGGCCCACCGGGTCACCGTCTTCGGGTCGACCCGGAACATCGACGCCACCTCGGCCGGCGTGAGTAGCGGCTCTGGTTCGTGCGTTCGCGATGCCATCGGTCACTCCTCCACATGTATAGACATCGGCCGGGGTCCCGCCGGCCGACGCGTCTCCCATGGTCCGGCTAGTCCCCGATGTCCGACATGGGCCGAACGGATGAAGGTCCCTAGACGGACGGATGAACCATGCCCGATTTTTACGACTTTTACACGGCAGAAAGTACCTTATTAGGACTCATGATCACGGTTCGTGATGCGTCAACTACGAGCACAACTCGCCTTGGGAGCGCTCCTAAGGTGATATGCCCTAGTTGCACCGCTCCAACAGCTGCACCGCGCGCCACCGGGCCACCAATTTGTCGTACGCGGCCGACGCCTCCTCGGCCTCGCCGCGCGACAGCCCCGCGAGGCCACCGGCGACCAGCTCGGGCGAGTCGTCCGCGGCGAGCGTCTCGTCGGAGAGCAGGTCGACCAGGCCGCCGTAGTCCAGCTCGACCACGGACCGCGGATGGAATTCCTCCAGCCAGCGGGCCGCCTCCTCCACCGCCTCGGTGATCGGCGCCTCGCCCACCGACTTGCGCAGCACCGACAGCGCCCGCGACGAGCGGCGTCGAGCCTTGGAGATCTCGGTGCGGTAGCGCAACGCCCGCCGGCCCGGCTGGGTGACCAGGTCCCGCTCCGCCGGGTCGAAGAGCACGAACCACCGCAGCGGTACGCCCCAGGTGGCGATCTGCTCGTGCACCCGGGGCACCCCGTGCTCCAGCACCCGGGCGCCACTGCGCCAGTCGTCCACCACTGCCCTGGCCTGCCCGGCGAGCACCGGCGGCACGAAGGCGTCGGCGAGCACCGAGGGCACCCCGTCCCGGGCGCTGAGCGCCGCCTCAGCGACCCGGATGCGCAGGTTCCACGGGCAGACCAGCAGGCCGTCGTCCGTCTCCAGGACGTACGCCTCCTCCGGCAGGTCCGGCAGCCGGGTCCAGCCAGCGCCCAGCGCCTCGATCACCGCCGTCCGCTGCCGACCGGGCCCCTCGACCGGGGCGATCGCGCGCCCCTCCGAGACGTAGCGGCGCCAGTAGCTCTGCCGGTCCCGATCGAACGCGGCCAGCGGTTCGTACACGCGCAGGTAAGAAGCGAAGAGCGACGGCACCGCGCGATCCTCCCACGAACCACGCCCGTACGCGGTCAGCGGCCGGAGCACGCGCGCCGCACCGTGGGACGGCGGAGGCACGTCGAGCGCCTGCCCGGCGGCCGATACTAGGCTCGGTCACACCGGCAGCATCCCCGCCGGGGTCCACCAGGTCCACGTCCCACAAGGACGCACACCACAGTAGGAGCCAGCAATGGGCGTATTCGCGAGCACCGACGACCCGGTATCGACCGGCCACGAACAGGTCGTGTTCTGCCAGGACAAGCAGAGCGGCCTGAAGGCGATCATCGGGATCTACTCCACCGCGCTGGGCCCGGCACTCGGCGGCACCCGCTTCTACCCGTACGCGAGCGAGGACGACGCCCTCGCCGACGTGCTGGACCTGTCCCGCGGGATGGCGTACAAGAACGCGCTCGCCGGGCTGGACCTGGGCGGCGGCAAGGCCGTCATCTGGGGCGACCCGGAGCAGATCAAGAGCGAGACGCTCCTGCGCGCGTACGGCCGCTTCGTGGAGTCGCTGGGCGGTCGCTACTACACCGCCTGTGACGTCGGCACGTACGTGGCGGACATGGACGTGGTGGCCCGGGAGACCCGCTACGTGACCGGGCGCAGCGTCGAGCACGGCGGCGCCGGCGACTCGTCGATCCTCACCGCCTGGGGTGTCTTCCAGGGGATGCGGGCCGCTGCCGAGCACGTGTGGGGCACTCCGAGCCTGCGGGGCCGGCGGGTCGGCGTGGCCGGGCTGGGCAAGGTCGGCAAGTACCTCACCGGGCACCTGCTGGAGGACGGCGCCGAGGTGGTCGCCACCGACGTCAACCCGAAGGCGCTGGCGTGGGTGCGCAGCAACCACCCTGAGGTCACCCTCGTCGACGACGCCAGCGCGCTGGTCGCCGCGGACATCGACGTGTACGCGCCGTGCGCGCTGGGTGGCGCCCTGAACGACGACACCGTGCCGGCGTTGCGCGCCAAGGTGGTCACCGGGGCGGCGAACAACCAGCTCGCCCACCCGGGCATCGAGAAGCTGCTGGCCGACCGGGGCATCCTCTACACCCCGGACTACGTGGTCAACGCGGGCGGCGTGATCCAGGTGGCCGACGAGATCGAGGGCTTCAACTTCGACCGGGCGAAGCTGCGGGCGACCCGGATCTACGACACCACCCGCGAGATCCTGCACCTGGCTGACGCGGAGGGCGTGCCCCCGGCGGTGGCCGCCGACCGGCTGGCGGAGCGCCGGATGGCGGACGTCGGCCGGCTGCGCGCGATCCACCTGCGCTGAGCGCGTCCCCGGGGGCGGGTCGAACGAGATCCGCCTCCGGGCCCCGGTGCCGGGCCTCGCTGGGTAAGCTGAGCCGGGGTCAAATTTGATGCGGTTTGTCCGGTGTCACGGGTGCTAACCGTTCCGCCCCTTACCCAGTACACTGGGTGACGGCCGGATCGACGCGACGCGCAGAGCCGGCTGACGGTAACCCGAGGTGCCGAACGATGGCATCCCCATGTACCGTAAGAGCCACGAGAGATGCCTGACGTCATCGGGGCCCGCCTTCGGGCTGCCCCGCATTCTGTGCGAGGGGGTCGAGCCATGGGGCGCGGCCGTGCTAAGGCCAAGCAGACTAAGGTGGCGCGGGAGTTGAAGTACCACTCCCCGAACACCGACCTCACCGCTTTGCAGCGCGAACTGGCGGGTGCTGGTAAGTCTGAGCACCACTTCGACGACGACTCTAAAGAGTCCGTCGGCGATGATGATGAGGATCACGCTGACGACGACCCAGATCCCTGGGTCCGTCCGACCCGCTGACCTCTCGACGCAGCTGAGCACGCGGTAACCCCCGCGTGCTCACCCACGTCCCGAGCAGGTGCAGTCGCCGACGATCAGGGGCCTGGCCCGACCGGATCCACTCCGGCCGCTCGACAGGCCCCTGACAACGGCTCCCTCAGCGCGGGCGATTGTTCCAGTTGTAGAACGTCGGGATGTTCTCGAAGTGGTTCCAGGCGCAGACCGCGCTGGAGCCCCCTCCGCCCGACACCTCCGAACGCAGCAGCCGTGCGTCCTCGGCCTCCTGAAGCAGCGCGACGAGCGCGGGAGCCGCGTCCCGCACCCGTTCGGTGACTCCGTCGTCCGCTTCGCGCTCAGGCCGCCGGTGACTGGTGGTCTCGGGCATGCTCCAACACTCCCTCCAATAGGCGGATCTTGCTGTTGCGGCAGTGCTCGGTCTCCGTACCGTCAAAACGCCCCAGTTCGAAGTAACGGTTGGCGGCATGACCACCACCGCAGAAGCCGAAGTACGGGCAGGACGCCCGACACGCCTCCACACCGGACAGGAACTCCCCCACCCACGGCGTCGACGCCGCGTTGCCGAGGATCTGCGCCAACGGGGTCGTCAGCACGTTGCCGCTGCTGAAGTCGCCGTAGCGGGGGTCGGTGAACCCGGCCAACTCCGGCGACAGCACGATCACCGAGCCGTCGTGACCGATCGTCGGGATCGGGTCCAGATGGCGGGGCAGCACCCCGTCCGCCGAGTTGTCAAGCACCGCCGCGGCGTAACGCAACGACCACTCGATCTCGCGGAGGTGGATCCGGGGCTCCCGACGCCACGCACCGACCAACTCCGCCCAGAACGCGGACACCGCCGACGGGTCGTGGCGGTTGTCGCGGGTGTTGACCCCTTCGGTCTCCTCGATGTTGATGCCCAGCACGTCGCAGCCCAGCTCGAGGAAGTAGTCGTACAGCTCGGTGGCGAGCCCCGGCTCGGGCCGGGACACCACTGCCAGCGCGGAGAAGGGCAGACCGCGCCGGCGCAGCACCGAGATGCCGTGCAGGATCCGGTCGTACGCCGGCTGACCGCCCCGGTTGACCCGGTCGCCGTTACGCGCCCGGGGCCCGTCGACGCTCACGCTCACCCGCATCTCGTGCCGGGCGAAGAAATCGCACCAGTCGTCGTCGATGAGGGTGGCGTTGGTCTGCACGTGGTGCTCGACCGCCGGCCCGAACGGGGCGATCAGATCGGCCAGGTGCTCTCGACCGGCGGCCAGGGGCTCGCCGCCATGCCACACGACGGAGAACCGACCAGTCGCCGCCCACGGATTGACAGCGGCCGCGACCGCCTCGGCCACCGCCACCGGCATCCGGCGGTCGGCGGCGCGAAACGGCAGATAGCAGTACGCGCAGTCGAGGTTGCAGAGGGTGGTGGGCTGCATGACGACGTACGACGGGACGGCGGCAAGGCCGCGCATCCCGCTGAACGACTGTCCCCGAGCAGCCATTGCCCTCCTCCGCCTAGCCTGAGCCCTTCAGGCTAGGCGGCATTGGCCACTCGGGTGAAGCCCTGATCAGGTGCCCGTACGATCACCGGAGGGTGATCATCCTCGGGTGTGCTGACCGACCATCTGCACGTTGCCGGTGCCTTCGATGATCTCGCCGGCCTGCCACGCCTCGACACCACGGCCGGTCAGGGTGGCCAGCGCCCGGTCGGCATCCTCGGCCGAGACGATCGCGAACATGCCGACGCCCATGTTGAAGGTCGACTCCATGTCGTGGTCGTCGATCCGACCCTTCGTCTGGATCAGGTCGAAGATCGGCTGCGGCTTCCAGGTGGACCGGTTGACCACCGCGTCCACGTGCTCGGGCAGCACCCGGACCAGGTTTCCGGGGATGCCGCCACCGGTGATGTGGGACAGCGCCCGCACCTCGGCCTCGGCGATCAGCTTGAGGCAGTCCTTGGCGTAGATCTTGGTCGGCGTGAGCAGCTCCTCGCCGAGGGTCCGCTGCCGACCGAAGTCGTCGATCACGATGTCCAGACGCATCCGGGCCGCGCCCAGCAGCACGTGCCGGACCAGCGAGTACCCGTTGGAGTGCAGGCCGGAGGAGCGCATGGCGATCACGACGTCGCCCACCTCGACCCGCTCGGGGCTCAGGATGTCGGCTTCCTCGACCACGCCCACGCCGGTCGCGGAGATGTCGTACTCGTCCGGACGCAGGACGCCGGGGTGCTCGGCGGTCTCCCCGCCCAGCAGCGCGCAGCCGGCGTAGCGGCAGCCGTCGGCGATGCCCGCGCCGATCTCGGCGACCTTGTCCGGCACCACCTCGCCGGTGGCGATGTAGTCGAGCAGGAACAGCGGCTCGGCGCCGCAGGCCACCAGGTCGTCGACGACCATCGCGACGAGGTCGATGCCGACCGTGTCGTGAATGTCCATCTGCTGGGCGATCACCAGCTTGGTGCCCACCCCGTCGGTGGAGGACGCCAGGATCGGGCTCTTGTACTTCTTCGTGTCCAGCCGGAACAGGCCGGCGAAGCCACCGAGGTCACCGAGCACCTCGGGACGGCGGGTCTGCCGCACCTTCGACTTGAGCAACTCCACCGCGCGGTCACCCGCATCGATGGAGACACCGGCGTCGGCGTACGAGACCGAGCGTTTGCGCGCCTGGCGGCCAGCACCGCCCGTCCACGGCTGGCGGTCGCCACCGGCGCCGGTCGGGCTGCTTCCTGCGCCGTTGCGCTCGGACACGTGCGTCACGGTTCTCCCCTTTGGTTCTCGGTGCCGCCGGCGGTAGCCGGGCCGCGCCGGTTGGTGCTACGGGCGGTTTGCGGTAACGCCACCCGGAGTGGCGACGGACGAGCCGTTGGTGAGCGGGGCCTCCGGCGCCGAGTTGGCGACGCGTCGACCCACCCCTTCGAGCAGGTGCTTACCGATCAGGTTGCCGGCTGGCAACTCGATCGGGTACTCCCCATCGAAACACGCCCGACACAACCTGGTCTTCGGCTGCTCGGTCGCGGCGATCAGACCGGGAAGGGAAACGAAGCCCAGCGTGTCGGCGCCGATGGAGCGCCGGATGCCGTCGTTGTCCAACCCGTTGGCCAGCAGCTCCGCCCGGGTGGCGAAGTCGATGCCGTAGAAGCACGGCCAGCTGACCGGCGGGGAGGAGATCCGGACGTGCACCTCCAGCGCCCCCGCCTCACGCAGCATCCGCACGATGGCGCGCTGGGTGTTGCCGCGCACGATCGAGTCGTCCACCACCACCAACCGCTTGCCGCGGACGTTCTCCCGCAGCGGGTTGAGCTTGAGCCGGATGCCGAGCTGACGCAGGGTCTGCGACGGCTGGATGAAGGTGCGACCCACGTACGGGTTCTTCATCAGGCCGGCGCCGTACGTGATGCCGGACGCCTCCGCGTACCCGATGGCGGCCGGGGTGCCCGACTCGGGCACCGGGATCACCAGGTCGGCCTCGACCGGGTGCTCCTTGGCCAACTGCCGGCCGATCTGCACCCGCGCCGAGTGGACGTTGCGCCCGGCGATGGTGGCATCCGGGCGGGCGATGTAGACGTACTCGAAGAGGCAGCCCTTCGGCTCCGGCGCGGCGAACCGGGTGGAGCGCAGCCCGTTCTCGTCGATCGCGATCAACTCGCCCGGCTCGACCTCGCGCACCACGCTGGCACCGACGATGTCCAGGGCGGCCGTCTCGCTGGCGACGACCCAGCCGCGCTCAAGGCGGCCGAGCACCAGCGGGCGGACGCCGTGCGGATCGCGGGCCGCGTAGAGGGTCGACTCGTCCATGAAGACGAAACTGAACGCGCCGCGCAGCTGCGGCAGCACCTCCAGCGCGGCCGCCTCGACCGACAGATCCGGTCGGCTGGCGAGCAGCATCGTCACCAGGGAGGTGTCGTTTGTCGAGCCGTCCGCGATGAGGCCGCGCTCGGCGACCTCCTTCTCCAACTCGGCCGTGTTGACCAGGTTGCCGTTGTGGGCCAGCGCGATGGTCGTGCCGGAGGTCGTCGACCGGATCGTCGGCTGGGCGTTCTCCCAGTTGGACGCGCCGGTGGTGGAGTATCGGGCGTGACCGATCGCCAGGTGACCACGCAGGCTGGCCAGGGTGGGCTCGTCGAAGACCTGCGCCACGAGGCCGAGGTCCTTGTAGACCACCACGCCCGAGCCATCGCTCACCGCGATGCCCGCCGCCTCCTGGCCGCGGTGCTGTAGGGCGTAGAGGCCGAAGTAGGTCAGATTGGCAACCTCTTCGCCGGGGGCCCAGACGCCGAAGACGCCACAGGCATCCTGGGGGCCAGGTCGTTGGGGATCAAGGTCGTGGCTCAGCCGGCCGTCGCCTCGGGGCACCTACCGCTCCCTCATGCTGGTCTGGACCGGCCGGGCGGGGATCACGGGCGGATCCACTCTCCTCTGCCGGGACCACTGTCATCGCCTGACAGTGTACGCGAATCGGCGTCAATACAGAAAGTCACGATTTCCCTGCTCAGCGTCACGGGGAGTGGACATCGGGACAACTAGAGGGGCAGATACGCCGAGAGGTCCGCGCGGTTGCCACTCATCTGGACGCGACCGTCGGTGACCGCCTCCGCCCAGGCGACCCTGCCGGTTGCCAGCTCCAACCAGGTGTTCGGGGCCATCTCGACCACGTTTGGTGGATTTCCCCTGGTGTGTCGAGGCCCCGGTACGCACTGGATCGCCCCGTATGGTGGAACGCGCACCTCCACCGATCGGCCGGGGGCGCGCTCCGCGAGGACGGCCAACAACGACCGGACCGCCTCTCGGAACACCGGCCGTTCGGGTGTACGACCCTCGTCGAGCGCCGACAACGCGGCCGCAACGGCAGCGGACTTACTGTGCGGAGAGGACACGACGGGACGATACGACCCCCAGGCCAAACACGCGACGCTGGCCCTGGGTCGCGCTCAGGCAGTCGGACAAGGCATAGTTGCCGACGGCGTATTCGTACCGTGATGATCCCCGGCCCGGCGCCCCGCCGGTCAGAGGGAAGTCAGCCCGGAAGGCGGTGGACGTGTCAACACACCGACGTGCCTGGAAGCAGCGGGCCGGTGTGGTCGCAGCGCTGGTTGCCGGCGCTCTGCTCGCCGTCCCCGCCACACCAGCCATGGCCGCAGATGTCAGCGTTTCCCCCGGCTCGATCACCGTAAACGCCGGCAGCGACGCCACAATCACCGTGCGCGTCACCGGGGGTAATGGCGACGAGTCAGCGAAGGTCAGCCTCGCCGGCCTGCCGTCCGGCGTCACCTGCGCCAGTGGTTGCGGCGACGTCAAACTCTCCGGCGGCGGCCTGGGCAACCCGACAGGGTCGGCGCTGGTCAGGATCGCGGCGAACGACAACGCCGGCGACGCGACCGCGACCATCACGGTGGCCGTCGAGGCCGAGTCGGGCCCGGACACCGCCACCGTCTCGCTGACTGTGAAGGGCAAGGCCGCTCCGCCGCCGCCGCAGAACCAGACCGTGCGGTCGGTCTCCGGCAAGGTGGTCGCGCAGGGCGACGGCAAGGCCGTGGCGAACGCGTTCGTGGTCCTCCAGGACACCGCCGGTCACCGTTACGACGCCACCAGCAATGGCAGCGGTGACTTCCGGTTCACCGGCACCACCCAGAACCCGATCGCGCCCGGACGGATCGACCTCGGCGCGTCGTTCGACAACATCAAGGCGTTCAAGTCCCTGAACGCCACCGCCGGGCAGGCCGTCACCGGTCAGCGGCTCAGCCTCGCGATCAAGGTCGAGACGACGCCCAGCGCCACGCCGTCCGCCACTCCCGAGGCCACTCCCACCGAGGAGGCGACCGAGGAGGGCACCGAGGAGGAGCCCACCGAGGAGGCCAGCCAGGGTGCTCCGGCGAACGCCGCGAACAGCGAGGACGACGGCGGCGGCTTCAGCTCGTACCTGATCATTCTGCTCGGTGGTCTCCTGGTCGCCGCCGGTGTCGGCACGATCGTGCTGCTCTGGATGAAGCGCAGGGAGAACGGCGACGACGACGACGCTCCGGCGGCTGTCGGCGGCGGTGTGGTGCCTCCCTCACGGGGCGGTTTCCGCGGTCCGGACGACCAGACCCGCGTGGTCGGCGGTCGGCCCGGCGGTGGAGCGGATCCGACGATGGTCGGCGGCGCGGCGCTGAGCGAGGCGCCGACGATGATGCACCGCCCGGTGGTCGACGACGTGCCGCCGGACCCGTACGCCGCGCCTGCCCAGCCTTACGGCGGCGCGGGTCAGCAGGGTTGGGGTGGCGCGGGCTACGGCGAGGAGCCAGCGTCCGCTGGGTACGGTGCCGGCGGCTACGGCAACGCCCCCGCCTCCGGTGGCGGCTACGGCTCCCCGGCCGGCCCCGAGGGCGGTTACGGCGCTGGTGCGGCCGGTGACGGCTACGGTGCCGCGCCCGGTGCCGGTTACGGCAATGCTCCAGCCTCCGGTGCCGGCTACGGGACCGCCCCAGCCTCCGGTGCCGGCTACGGCGGTCGTGATTACGACGCCCCGGGCGGCACCGCCGCCTACCCGCCGGCTCCCGCCGGCGCAGCCGGTTACGGCGAGCGGTTCGACGAGCCGACCGGCCGTTACACCGGCGACAGCACCCAGTACCCGGCCCCGGCCGACCCGTACGCCACCGGCGTCTACCAGCCCGAGCAGGGGCAGGGGTACGGCCAGCCCGAGGCCGCCCCGTACGGCGGTCGCGCCGCCGAGCCGACCGCAGGATACGGCGCTCCGGAGGCTGGCAGGTACGACCAGGGCGGCTACGGCCAACCGGCCGGCGGCTACGACCAGGGCGGCAACTACGGTCAGGAGCCTCCGCAGCAGCAGCGCGGCGGCTACGACGACCGGGGCTACGACCAGGCCGGCTACGGCCAGCCCGCCGGCGGCTACGACCAGGGCGGCAACTACGGTCAGGAGCCTCCGCAGCAGCAGCGCGGCGGCTACGACGACCGGGGCTACGACCAGGCCGGCTAC